>NZ_BAABCT010000002.1:0-751993 GCF_039539185.1 Flavobacterium cheonanense
AAGCAGGATTCACATTAATCGTGTTGTACATGTATTGAGTGTACTGAGCATCTTGCTGTGAATAACTCACAAGGCTCATTAACAACATAGCGAAAAGTATTATTCTTGTTCTCATTTTTTGGGTGTTTATTCCGAGGATATTTCTATCCTCGTAAGATTAACTATTTTCTATTAATGTATAAGTATCCTGCTTTTTCTTTAGTAATTCCACTAGTTTTAGTGTATTTTATGATATAGAAGTAAGTTCCTTCTGGTAACTCTTCAGATTGTTTAATAGTAACACGTCCTTCAGAAATACCTCTAAATACTTTAGTATTATTATCATATCCTTTAGCATCATATACTAACACTCCCCAACGATTATATATTTCAACTGAATTATCAGGATATTTTTCAATACCTTCAAGAATAAAGTATTCATTATTAGTATCATTACCCGGAGACAAATAGTTATATATAACAATATCGCAAGAATCTGCACTATCATCAAAATCACATGGGTCTTTCACTGTAATTATAGCAATTGCAGTATCACAATTATTTGGATTAATAATATCGCAAATTTGATAAACAATAGTATAAGTACCTGTTGGTGTTCCTGGAGGCATGATTAAATTACCTGATGAATCTATTGTCGCACCATTAATACCACCATTATCAACCAAAGTAAATGTAACTTCAATTGGGATTAAAGGATCTTGATTTAGTGTATCATTAGTGTAAAGAGGAATAGTTGCTCCTATTTCAGAGTTTACAATATCATTATCTAAATCATCAACAGCATCAATAGGTGGTGCTGTAATAACAACTGTAATTGTTGCTTGATCACAATTCGTTGGATTCAATACTTCACATATGCTATAAATAACAACATAATTTCCAGCAGGTGTTCCACTTGGAATAGTTATATCACCATTATTAGCTATTGACAAACCAATAATACCACCATTGTTTACAACTGAAATTGTAACTTCATTAGGAATAATAGTTGAATTATTCAAAGTATCCTGGCCATTACCATTATTTACAAATATGTTTCCTGGAGTACCACCTTCATATCCATTAATTGGATTTGAAGATAAATCATCATTCTCAGCATTTATTGGCGCTGCACTAACAACTACTGTAACAGTAGCAGGGTCACAATTTGCTGGAATTGCTCCTACTTCACATAAATTATATGTAAAAGTATAAGTTCCTGCGGCTGTTTGTGGATTAACACCAACTTGTCCTGTTAAAGTATTAAAAGTAATTCCTGACGGCAATGTACTAGTTAAAGTAATAGTTACTTGAGAAGTATTAACAAGTACACCATTTAATGTATCATTAACTAATACATTAGGAATTGCTAAGCCACCGTCATATCCGTATACTGGAATAATATTAGTATCATCATTAGCAACTATAGGATTAAGAACTACAACTGTAGCAGTAGCAGTATCACAATTCGATGGATTAGCTCCTACTTCACATAATTGGTACGTAATTGAATAAGTACCTGATGTAGTATTTGGTGCTAATGTTAAAACTCCTTCTGAATCAATACTCAATGGTCCTGTGGTAATCGGGGTAACATCTGTGTTAGCTGCCGTTACTGGAACTCCATTTAAGGTATCATTATCTGTTACATCACCAACTGTTGTTGGAGCTGTTGTACTTGGTGTTTGAACTGGATAAGTGTTATCATCAACTGCATCAATTGGATTAAGTACCACAACTGTAGCAGTAGCCGTATCACAATTCGCTGGATTAGCTCCTACTTCACATAATTGGTACGTAATAGTGTAAGTACCTGATGTAGTATTTGGTGCTAATGTTAAAACTCCTTCTGAATCAATACTCAATGGTCCTGTGGTAATCGGGGTAACATCTGTGTTAGCTGCCGTTACTGGAACCCCATTTAAAGTATCATTATCAGTTACATCACCAACTGTTGTTGGAGCTGTTGTACTTGGTGTTTGGGTTGGGAACGTATCCACAACTGCATCAATTGGATTAAGTACTACAACTGTAGCGGTAGCCGTATCACAATTCGATGGATTAACTCCTACTTCACATAATTGGTACGTAATTGAATAAGTACCTGATGTAGTATTTGGTGCTAATGTTAAAACTCCTTCTGAATCAATACTCAATGGTCCTGTGGTAATCGGTGTAACATCTGTGTTAGCTGCCGTTACTGGAACTCCATTTAAGGTGTCATTATCAGTTACATCACCAACTGTTGTTGGAGCTGTTGTACTTGGTGTTTGGGTTGGGAACGTATCCACAACTGCATCAATTGGATTAAGTACTACAACTGTAGCAGTAGCAGTATCACAATTCGATGGATTAGCTCCTACTTCACATAATTGGTACGTAATTGAATAAGTACCTGATGTAGTATTTGGTGCTAATGTTAAAACTCCTTCTGAATCAATACTCAATGGTCCTGTGGTAATCGGGGTAACATCTGTGTTAGCTGCCGTTACTGGAACTCCATTTAAGGTGTCATTATCAGTTACATCACCAACTGTTGTTGGAGCTGTTGTACTTGGTGTTTGAACTGGATAAGTGTTATCATCAACTGCATCAATTGGATTAAGTACTACAACTGTAGCGGTAGCCGTATCACAATTCGATGGATTAGCTCCTACTTCACATAATTGGTACGTAATTGAATAAGTACCTGATGTAGTATTTGGTGCTAATGTTAAAACTCCTTCTGAATCAATACTCAATGGTCCTGTTGTAATCGGTGTAACATCTGTGTTAGCTGCCGTTACTGGAACTCCATTTAAGGTGTCATTATCAGTTACATCACCAACTGTTGTTGGAGCTGTTGTACTTGGTGTTTGGGTTGGGAACGTATCCACAACTGCATCAATTGGATTAAGTACTACAACTGTAGCGGTAGCCGTATCACAATTCGATGGATTAGCTCCTACTTCACATAATTGGTACGTAATAGTGTAAGTATCTGATGTAGTATTTGGTGCTAATGTTAAAACTCCTTCTGAATCAATACTCAATGGTCCTGTTGTAATCGGTGTAACATCTGTGTTAGCTGCCGTTACTGGAACTCCATTTAAGGTGTCATTATCTGTTACATCACCAACTGTTGTTGGAGCTGTTGTACTTGGTGTTTGAACTGGATAAGTGTTATCATCAACTGCATCAATTGGATTAAGTACCACAACTGTAGCAGTAGCCGTATCACAATTCGCTGGATTAGCTCCTACTTCACATAATTGGTACGTAATAGTGTAAGTACCTGATGTAGTATTTGGTGCTAATGTTAAAACTCCTTCTGAATCAATACTCAATGGTCCTGTGGTAATCGGTGTAACATCTGTGTTAGCTGCCGTTACTGGAACTCCATTTAAGGTGTCATTATCAGTTACATCACCAACTGTTGTTGGAGCTGTTGTACTTGGTGTTTGAACTGGATAAGTGTTATCATCAACTGCATCAATTGGATTAAGTACTACAACTGTAGCGGTAGCCGTATCACAATTCGATGGATTAGCTCCTACTTCACATAATTGGTACGTAATTGAATAAGTACCTGATGTAGTATTTGGTGCTAATGTTAAAACTCCTTCTGAATCAATACTCAATGGTCCTGTTGTAATCGGTGTAACATCTGTGTTAGCTGCCGTTACTGGAACTCCATTTAAGGTGTCATTATCTGTTACATCACCAACTGTTGTTGGAGCTGTTGTACTTGGTGTTTGGGTTGGGAACGTATCCACAACTGCATCAATTGGATTAAGAACTACAACTGTAGCAGTAGCAGTATCACAATTCGCTGGTACTGCAGTCTCACAAATAGTATATACAACTGGGTAAGTTCCAGATGGCACGTTAGAAGCTACCGTAATTGTCCCATCAGGATTTAAAGTCAATCCTACTGGCACACTTACAGGTGTTAATGTTATATCTGATGGAACTACTGGCAATCCGTTTAAAATATCATTTATTAATACACTTGGAGTACTGTCTCCACTTGATATTGTTGGTGGATTGTCATTAACTGCATCAATTTCAGATATTAATACATTAGCAGTAGCTGTATCACATACTAATGGATTTGCAACTTGACAAATTTGATAAACAACTGGATAAGTGCCATTAGGTGTTCCTGGCGCAACCGTTATTGTTCCGTCAGGATTAAATGTTAATCCAGCTGGTACACTTGTTGGTGTTAAAGTAACATCTGTTGGCACCACTGGTAATCCATTTAAAGTATCATTAACTAGTACACTTGGAGTTGTTCCTCCAATTGCACTTGGTATAGCTACCGGAGTATCATCAACTGCATCAATTGTTGTCACTACAACATTTGCTGTAGCTGTATCACAATTTGTTGGAACTGCAATTTCACAAATAGTATATACAACTGGATAAGTTCCTGCTGGTGTATTTGGATCAACTGTTATTGTTCCGTCAGGATTTAATGTAAGTCCTGCTGGAACACTTGTTGGTGTTAATGTAACATCTGTTGGCACTAATGGTGATCCATTTAAGGTATCATTAGCTAGTACACTTGGTGTAGTTCCACCTGGTGTTCCATTAATTGGTGTTGGTGTGTCATCAACTGCATCTATTGCAGCAACTACAACACTTGCCGTAGCTGTATCACAAACTGTTGGATTAGCAACTTGACAAATTTCATAAACAACTGGATAAGTACCATTAGGTGTTCCTGGTGCAACTGTAATAGTTCCGTCAGGATTTAATGTTAATCCGGCTGGAACACTTGTTGGTGTTAAAGTAACATCTGTTGGTACTACTGGTAATCCATTTAAAGTATCATTAGCTAGAACACTTGGTGTTGTTCCACCTGTTGCACTTGGTATAGTTGCAGGAGTGTCATTTACTGCATCAATTGTTGTCACTACAACACTAGCTGTAGCAGTATCGCAAACTGTTGGATTAGCAACTTGACAGATTTCATAAACTACTGGATAAGTTCCTGCTGGTGTGTTTGGATCAACAGTTATTGTTCCGTCAGGATTTAATGTAAGTCCTGCTGGTACACTTGTTGGTGTTAAAGTAACATCCGTTGGATTTAATGGTGAACCATCTAAAGTATCATTAGCTAAAACACTTGGTGTGCTTCCGCCTGGTGTACCATTAATAGGTGTTGGTGTATCGTTTACTGCATCAATTGTTGTTACTACAACACTAGCTGTAGCAGTATCACATATTGATGGATGAGTAACTTGACAAATTGTATAGGTTACTGGATAAGTTCCTGCTGCTGTTCCTGGCGCTACAGTTACTGTTCCGTCAGGATTTAATGTAAGTCCTGCTGGTACACTTGTTGGTGTTAAGGTTGCATCTGTTGGATTTAATGGTGAACCATCTAAAGTATCATTAGCTAAAACACTTGGTGTGCTTCCGCCTGGTGTACCATTAATCGGTGTAGAAGCATCATTTATTGCATCAATAGTAGCAACTACAATTGTAGTAACTGCTGTATCGCAAACTGTTGGATTAGCAACTTGACAAATTGTATAAGTAACTGGATAAGTTCCAGCTGCAGTTCCTGGTGCAACAGTAATAGTACCATCTGCATTCAATGTCAATCCTGCTGCTAATGGTAATGAAGTTAAAGTAACATCTGTTGGTACAAATGCAACTCCATTTAAAGTATCATTAGTAAATATTGTTGGAACCGTAGCTCCGGTTGTACCATTTACAACTGATGGTGTATCGTTTACCGCATCAATTGTTGTCACTACAACACTAGCTGTAGCTGTATCACAATTTGTTGGAACTGCAATTTCACAAATAGTATAAACCACTGGATAAGTTCCTGCTGGTGTATTTGGATCAACAGTTATTGTTCCGTCAGGGTTTAATGTTAATCCTGCTGGAACACTTGTTGGCGTTAATGTAACATCCGTTGGTACTAATGGTGATCCATTTAATGTATCATTAGCAAGCACACTTGGTGTAGTTCCACCTGGTCTACCATTTATTGGTGTTGGTGTGTCGTTTACTGCATCTATTGCTGCAACTACAACACTAGCCGTAGCTGTATCACAAACTGTTGGATTAGCAACTTGACAAATTTCATAAACTACTGGGTAAGTACCATTAGGTGTTCCTGGTGCAACTGTAATAGTTCCGTCAGGATTTAATGTTAATCCGGCTGGAACACTTGTTGGTGTTAAAGTAACATCTGTTGGTACTACTGGTAATCCATTTAAAGTATCATTAGCTAGAACACTTGGTGTTGTTCCACCTGTTGCACTTGGTATAGTTGCAGGAGTGTCATTTACTGCATCAATTGTAGTCACTACAACATTAGCTGTAGCTGTATCGCAAACTGTTGGATTAGCAACTTGACAGATTTGGTAAACTACTGGATAAGTTCCTGCTGGTGTGTTAGGATCAACAGTTATTGTTCCGTCAGGATTTAATGTAAGTCCTGCTGGTACACTTGTTGGTGTTAAAGTAACATCCGTTGGATTTAATGGTGAACCATCTAAAGTATCATTAGCTAAAACACTTGGTGTGCTTCCGCCTGGTGTACCATTAATAGGTGTTGGTGTATCGTTTACTGCATCAATTGTTGTTACTACAACACTAGCTGTAGCAGTATCACATATTGATGGATGAGTAACTTGACAAATTGTATAGGTTACTGGATAAGTACCTGCTGCGGTTCCTGGTGCAACAGTTATTGTTCCGTCAGGATTTAATGTCAGTCCTGCTGGTACACTTGTTGGTGTTAAGGTTGCATCTGTAGGGTTTAATGGCGAACCATCTAAAGTATCATTAGCTAAAACACTTGGTGTGCTTCCGCCTGGTGTACCATTAATCGGTGTAGAAGCATCATTTATTGCATCAATAGCAGTTACTACAATTGTAGTAACTGCTGTATCGCAAACTGTTGGATTAGCAACTTGACAAATGGTATAGGTAACTGGATAAGTTCCTGCTGCTGTTCCTGGTGCAACAGTAATAGTACCATCTGAATTCAATGTCAATCCTGCTGCTAATGGTAATGAAGTTAAAGTAACATCTGTTGGTACAAATGCAACTCCATTTAAAGTATCATTAGCAAATACAGTTGGAACTGTTGCTCCTGTTGTACCATTTACAACTGATGGTGTATCGTTTACCGCATCAATTGTTGTCACTACAACACTTGATATAGCCGTGTCACAAACTGTTGGATTAGCAAGTTGACAGATTTGGTAAACTACTGGATAAGTTCCTGCTGGTGTGTTTGGATCAACAGTTATTGTTCCGTCAGGATTTAATGTAAGTCCTGCTGGTACACTTGTTGGTGTTAAAGTAACATCTGTTGGTACTAATGGTGATCCATTTAATGTATCATTAGCAAGTACACTTGGTGTGCTTCCGCCTGGTGTACCATTAATTGGTGTTGGTGTATCGTTTACTGCATCAATTATTGTTACTACAACACTAGCTGTAGCGGTATCACATATTGTTGGATGAGTAACTTGACAAATTTGATAAACAACTGGATAAGTTCCTGCTGCTGTTCCTGGTGCAACAGTTATTGTTCCGTCAGGATTTAATGTAAGTCCTGCTGGTACACTTGTTGGTGTTAAGGTTGCATCTGTTGGGTTTAATGGTGAACCATCTAAAGTATCATTAGCTAAAACGCTTGGTGTGCTTCCGCCTGGTGTTCCATTAATTGGTGTAGAAGAATCATTAATTGCATCAATAGTCGCAACTACAATTGTAGTCACTGCTGTATCGCAAACTGTTGGATTAGCAACTTGACAAATGGTATAGGTAACTGGATAAGTTCCTGCTGCTGTTCCTGCTGCAACTGTTATTGTTCCATCTGCATTCAAGGTTAATCCTGCTGGTAATGGTAATGAAGTTAAAATAACATCTGTTGGTACAAAAGCAACTCCATTTAAAGCATCATTTGTAAATATTGTTGGAACTGTTGCTCCTGTTGTACCATTTACAACTGATGGCGTATCATTTACCGCATCAATTGTTGTTACTACAACACTAGCTGTAGCGGTATCACATATTGACGGATTAGCAACTTGACAAATTTGATAAACAACTGGATAAGTTCCTGCTGTTGTTCCTGGTGCAACAGTTATTGTTCCATCTGGATTTAATGTCAATCCTGCTGGAACACTTGTTGGTGTTAATGTTGCATCTGTCGGGTTTAATGGCGAACCATTTAATGTATCATTAGCTAAAACACTTGGTGTGCTTCCACCTGGTGTTCCATTAATCGGTGTAGAAGAATCATTTATTGCATCAATAGTCGCAACTACAATTGTAGTAACTGCTGTATCGCAAACTGTTGGATTAGCAACTTGACAAATTGTACAAGTTACCGGATAAGTACCTGCTGCTGTTCCTGGTGCAACAGTAATAGTACCATCTGAATTCAATGTTAAACCAGCTGGTAATGGTAATGAAGTTAAAGTAACATCTGTTGGTACAAAAGCAACTCCATTTAAAGTATCATTTGTAAATATTGTTGGAACTGTTGCTCCTGTTGTACCATTTACCACTGATGGTGTATCGTTTACCGCATCAATTGTTGTTACTACAACACTAGCTGTAGCGGTATCACATATTGTTGGATGAGCAACTTGACAAATTTGATAAACAACTGGATAAGTTCCTGCTGCCGTTCCTGGCGCAACAGTTATTGTTCCGTCAGGATTTAATGTAAGTCCTGCTGGTACACTTGTTGGTGTTAATGTTGCATCTGTTGGATTTAATGGTAATCCATTTAATATATCATTAGCTAGTACACTTGGCGTTGTTCCGCCTGGTGTTCCATTTATTGGCGTTGGTGTATCGTTTATTGCATCAATAGTTGCAACTACAATTGTAGTCACTGCTGTATCACAAACTGTTGGATTAGCAACTTGACAAATGGTGTAAGTTACTGGATAAGTTCCTGATGCTGTTCCTGGTGCAACGGTAATAGTGCCGTTTGTATTTAATGTTAAACCAGCTGGTAATGGTAGTGAAGTTAAAGTAACATCTGTTGGTACAAACGCAACTCCGTTTAAAGTATCATTTGTAAATACAGTTGGAACCGTTGCTCCTGTTGTACCATTTACTACAGATGGTGTGTCATTTACTGCATCAATTGTTGTAACAACAACACTAGATGTAGCCGTGTCACAAACTGTTGGATTAGCAACTTGACAAATTGTATAGGTTACTGGATAAGTTCCTGCCGATGTTCCTGGTGCAACTGTAATAGTACCATCTGCATTTAAGGTTAATCCTGGTGGTACACTTACTGGTGTTAATTTTGCATCAGTTGGATTTAATGGCAATCCATTTAAGGTATCATTAGCTAGTACACTTGGCGTTGTTCCGCCTGGCGTTCCATTAACTGGTGTTGGTGTATCATTAATTGCATCTATAGAAACAACGACAACTGTTGCTGTAGCTGTATCACAATTAGCTGGAACTACATTTAATCCAGAAATTGGATCTGCTTCACATAATTGATAAGTTATTGTGTAAGTTCCTGGCAGAGTATTTGCTGCTAGAATAACATCACCGTTAGCATTAATGCTTAAAGGACCATTTGAAGAAGGTGTTACATTAGTATTGGTAGTAGTAACCGCAACACCACTTAAAGTATCGTTTCCTAAAACATTTAAAGCTATAATAGGAGTAACTCCTGAAACAAATGTAACTGATGGGTCATTAACTGCATCAATTGTACAAGCTGTAGTTACACTATTATTAATTGCATTTGCATAAGAACCAGAATAAGAAGCTGCTGTTACAGTTCCATCAGAATTAACAGCAGGAGTTCCAACCCCATAAGTAGCATTATCATTACCATCAGCTGAAGCTGAATTGTAATATTCATTTGCATCGGAACATCCATCGTTGTCTGAATCGATATCAAGTTCATTTGGCAATCCATCTCCATCAGTATCACAAGACAATTTAGCTAATATTGAATAAGCCACTAAATCTAAAGTCCCAACACCTGTACTAGTTATTGTTATACTTGAAACAAGATTTGGACCCAAACCTTTCAACATTATTCGATGATCATTAGATGCACTTGAAAGAGTTAATGCTCCAGTCAAATTATTATAATTCAAATATGGAGATACTCCTCCAATATTAACGGATCTGAATGCAGTAGAAGGCAACCCATTAACGAGGAATGTATAATTAGCACTAGGACTTCCTCCTGGAATTGACGGATCAAGATCTTCAATATAAAGTGCAATTTCAGATGAAGGTACTGCTGGAACAAAATTAATTGTAAAACTAACATTATCTGCTTTTGCTACTCTTTGTTGACCTCCATTCTGATTGATGTAATAATTTATTTGAGAGTCATTAAAATTTTGAGAAGCAGCTTGACTTGAAGTTCCTGTATAAGTATATGTAACATTTGAATTTGTTGTACCTAGCCAAGTTCCGTTTGTATTTTGAGCTCTAAACCCTGTACATTCTTCAACAATATCTGTTATTCCATCATTATCATCATCTAAATCGTCATTGTTCGAAATGCCATCATTGTCTGAATCTAAAACAGATGTTGGCGTTACAGTTGAAGTGTTATTTGTAGGTGTTGGGTCTTCTTGATCACCTGTTATAGTAGCTGTATTACCACATCCTGTTTGACTTATAACTGTTGCAACAATTGATAAAGTAGCGTTTGCTCCACTAGCTAAAGTTCCAATAGACCATACACCAGTCGCACTATTGTATGTACCAACAGAAGGTGTTGCACTAACAAAAGTGTAACATGACGCTGACAGCAAATCATTAACAATAGTATTAGAACTCTGCGTTGGACCAGCATTTGAAGCAGTGATTGTAAAAGTGACATTACTACCCACTAACGGAATAGCATTACTCACCGTCTTATTAACACCTAGGTTAGCACAACCTAAAACGATATTTAAGTTAGTTGCTGCAGAAGTATATCCCCAACCCCAAGTATTAATTGTTCTAACGTTACCAAAGTCGGTACATTGATTTCCATCTGTATCATTACCAGCAACATTAGGAGCCGGAATTGTTTGAGCTAAATTTCCATCACCACTCCATGCGTGAGCAGGTGAAGTTGTCCCTAAAATAGAGTTGTTTATTCCTGTTCCAGTTTGATTATTTGTTTGTAGAGTACAATCAGCACCAACATTAGTTAAAGCAGAATCATCCCAAAACATCTGAGCATTTGCTATTGGAATAGGTGCAATAATACCAATTCTGATTCCATTTCTATTTAACTCAGCGTCATATAAAGGTAAATTGAACCTTCCTTTAAGAAATGTAAGTGCTAAATTAAGATTAGTTCCAGATGGGACAGCCACGCCTAAACCATTTAATCCATCCCAAGATATTGTATTATTTCCTGCAAGAACATCAAGCGCCTCTAAAATTCTATCGGCAGTTGCGTTCTGAAAACCTGGAACACCATTTAAATCAAGTAATAATTTAACATCACCTGGTTCCGCAACATTATAATTTATTAAATAAGGTCCACAACCTGTTACGGCTGGTGATAAAAAAGTAGGATTTGTAGGAATTGCTCCAACAGGATATAGTGTTGCATCTGGGATATTCAAGAAAACCCTATAACCGTTATTTAATCCAGGAGCAACTGCATCATTTCTTGATCGTCTTGTAGTTAACCAAGAACCAACGTTTGTTGTTCCGTAACTATTAAGAGCTACATTAAATGCAATTGGCTGAAAACCTGTTTCAAAATCTAATCTTACAATTGTTTGGTCGTTTGTATAACCAAATAATACTGGTTCTGCACTAGCTGTAACTAAATTTCCATACGTTGCAGAAACAGCAACAAAACCCCATTTATCAGAATTTACTCTACCATTAAACTTGGTATAAGGAGCAAAATTGTTGGCAACTGTTAAGTCAAATAACGCCCCTACGGCTCTATCTGCAGCCGTTGTTCTAGCTGTCACACCCAAATCACTACTACGATAAATCTCGATGAAATATTCACCGTCTTGTGTTGGATCGAAAATAATTGGATTGTAACCAGTAGGTACAGAACCTGCAATGTTTGGACCAGCTAAAGCTTGAGCATGAGTATCTATACTACCAGCAGAACCTAAAGTTGAATTCCATAATGTTGGACCAACAACTACAGCTAAATCTGAAGAACGTCTAATTCTCCAATAAATATCAGTTAGCCTCGGAGGACTTCCTGCAGCATATTGCCTCCAATCAAAACCAAAATAAAGATTTTGGGTAGCATTATTAGTAATGGTAAACTTTACACGATTGTCTTCAGGAGCATTGAAGTATGGTCCAGAATTCAAATCTGGAGCACTCAAAAGCGCCGTAATGTTTGCAGCATTTGGAGAAGTTGTAGGTGTACCTTCAGCAAAAACATTTAAAGATAGTAAAGCAAAAAATAAAAACAAGAAGTAAACTCTTACCACTTGTTTTCATAAAAGTAAAATTTCGCATACTTAGGTATGATTTGGTTAAAAACTTGTATTTCAATTACACACAAAAAAAATTACACTCTGCTAAAAGCGCAAAATTTTTGTGCGAAATTAGTTAAAAAATGTTAAATGTTGTTACTATAACATTAACTTTTTTTGTAGAATAAAAGCTACATTATCTGAAACCAATAAATACAAGGGATTAGAAAACAAAAACTTACAAAAAAAAATAAATTAAATTATTAATTGATATTTTCTTTGAAGAAATCAGAAAGAGCTATAATATTACCTACATCCAACTTTTCGAAAACTCTATTTTTGTAGGTACTAACAGTTGACATTTGGATGTTAAGTTTGTTGGCAATTTCAAGATTACCACTACCTGCTATAAGCATTTTGGCAATTTCGAATTCCCTATTGGAAAGCGAATCAATAGGGCTTAAAATAGGCTTACGTTTAGAATTATTATCAAGTTTGTTTTTAATATCTTCACTGTAAAAATAACCAGCATTTAAAACTTCATTAATTGCTTTAACTATTTTTTCTTCTGAACAATATTTATGAAGATACCCATCTGCGCCATTTTTAATGTATCTCAACCCATAATTTTCCTCCTCATGGCATGAAAAAATAAGTATTTTTGTTGTGCTTTGGATGTTCTTTAATTCTTTCATGACTTTGATATTTTCCATACCATTAATTATGATATCTAAAACAACAAGGTCTATATTTATAGTGCTTAAAACAACTGAAGCTTCCGAGTAATTTTCGGCATTATGAATTATTGCTTTAGGAAAAAAGGAATTAATTATTAACTCAATTCCTTTTCTTACAATAAAATGATCATCTACAAGTAGAATATTCAAATTCTCTTTTACATGTTCTATATTGCTATTCATTTTCTTTAAATAATTCTGATAATGAAACAACATTATTAATATTCAGTTTTTCAAAAATTCTGTTTTTATAAGTACTAACAGTTGACATTTGAATATTTAGTTTGTTTGAAATTTCTAGATTTCCTTCACCAGAAATAAGAAGCTTTGCAATCTCAAATTCTCTATTTGACAAACTATCAATTGCGCTTGTACCTCTCTTCTTTCCGGACTTTGAATTTATTTTTTCTTTAACTTGATCACTATAATAAAATCCTTTCTCAAAAATTTGATTTACTGCTTTAATAATTTTATCTTCAGTACAGAATTTATTTAAATACCCATCTGCACCATTTTGAATATATCTTGTACCATAATGTTTTTCTTCATGAGATGAAAAGATCAAAATTTTAACTTTATTTTGAATTTCTTTGATAGCCTTCATTATCTTAATATTCTCAACACCATTGATGTTTATATCCAATATTACTAAATCCAACTTAATGGTCTTCATAATATCAAGAGCGTCATCATAATTCTCTGCGCTGTAAACATTAGCCTTGGGAAAAGAACTCAACAATACAAGTTCAACTCCCTTTCGAACAACTAAATGATCATCTACCAACAAAATACTCATTACTGAATTCATGATAAAACTCTTTTTTTTTATGATATAATAAAACAATATGGATTCAAATATAGAAATTTTAATTTAACAAAAAAAACCTCAATGAATATTCACCAAGGTTTTAATTATGTAAAAAATACTTTTATTATTATTCTTCTGAAGCTACAGCTTTATCTTTATCCATTTCAACTTTTAAAGTAGAAGCTACTCCATATTGATCAACCATTGTTAAACTCAACATGTCTTTCTTTGCTAATTTTCTAGACACTAGTCCTTTAAAATTATTGTAAGAAATATTCATTTCTGTCAAATTTGATAGTTTTTCTAAATTTAATGGCACTTGACCATTCATTTTATTATCAAAAAGGCTTAAACTTTCTAAAGCAACAAGGTTAGAAACCAAACTACTTAATTCACCTGAAAATTTATTACTATTCAATTGAAGAACTCTAAGTGATTTTAAGTTGTATAAAGATTCAGGCAACACACCAGAAAAATCATTGTTGTATAGAGATAAAATTTGTAAATTTTTTAAAGCTCCAATTGTACTT
Source organism: Flavobacterium cheonanense (assembly GCF_039539185.1). NCBI lineage: Bacteria > Pseudomonadati > Bacteroidota > Flavobacteriia > Flavobacteriales > Flavobacteriaceae > Flavobacterium > Flavobacterium cheonanense. The sequence continues at coordinate 14,465 of NZ_BAABCT010000002.1, forward strand.
GGCAATTCACCAGAAAGATTATTCATAAACAAATGAATTTCCTTTAAAGAAATCATTGAAGTTATTTCTGATGGCAAAGATCCAGATAATTTATTGAAAGAAACATCAAGTACTTGAAGTGACTTCAATTCGCCGATAGTTGTTGGCAAAGAACCTTCAATATTATTCTTAAATAAATTTAAAGTTTGCAAAGATTTTAAATTTGACAATTCTTGTGGTAATGTCCCTGACAAATTATTATTAGACAAATCAATAGCAACAACTTTATCGTCAATCACTTTTACACCAAACCAAGTGTTCACTGGATTATTAAGATTCCATTTTGTAATCCATTGTTCTCCATTAGTTGCCTTGTTTAAGCTAACTAAAGCGTTTTTTTCAAGCAATGTAACTTCTGCAAACATCGTTGCTGAAAAGAATAAAGTAACTAAAAGTGTAATTGTTGCTTTCATAATGGTTTGATTTATTGAGATGTAAAACAAATACATTCGTCGTTTATAAGCAAATAAAATCGACGAAATTCATTATTTTTTATAATTTTAATATATTTTATAAATTTTATCTTACAAATAATATTTATTTTTTAATTTATCTTTTTTTATATATTTGTTATACTAACCAATAAAACATTATATATGGAAATTAACTTTTTAGCATTACTTCTTGCTGCATTATCTACTTTGGTAGTTGGATTTATTTGGTATAATCCAAAAGTATTTGGAAACATTTGGATGAAAGAATCTGGAACAACAATGGAAAAAATGGAAGGAACAAACATGGTAGCCATTTTTGCAATGTCTATTCTTTATGCCTTCTTTATTTCATTTATTTTACAATTCTTAGTTATTCATCAGTTTGGTGTATTTGGCACTGTTGAAGGAAACGTTTCAGATCCACAGTATATTGAATTTATGAAAGCTCATGGAACTGCTTTTAGAACTTTCAAACATGGAGCTTTACATGGTTTTATGACAGGGCTTTTCTTTGCTTTACCTATAGTTGGAGTTGGCGCTCTATATGAAAGAAGAAGTTGGAAATATGTTTTGATTGCTGGAGGATACTGGGTTGTTTCTTGCATGATAATGGGTGGAATTATCTGTGCAATGCAATAATTTAACATTTAATTATAATCGAATCGCTCTACTTTTGTGGAGCGATTTTTTATTGTGAAAGGACTTACTTTTAAAATATATAACCACATTAAAGAACTCCCAAATAACTGGGATGATGTGGCTGTATCTAATGTTTTTCTTCAAACGCATTACTTGGAGGTTCTAGAAAAATCGGCACCAACAAATATGCAATGTTTTTATATTGGAATATTTGAAAATCACGAACTTATTGGTGTTTCGTTGGCTCAATATTTAGACTTGAATAAGTTAGAATCTTTTGGTGAAAGAGATAAGTGTTTTAAGACTTTTATTAGAAACTTTATTTTTAAAAACTTCGCTTCACATACTTTATTTATTGGAAATAATATGATTACTGGTCAAAATGGTTATGCTTTTTCTAAAGTAATTGATTTTGAGCACATCAGCGAAATTTTAATGGAATCTGCTAAAGAGATAACCACTTATTTCAAGAATAAAAAGATTAAAATTCATTTGGTTTCATTTAAAGATTTCTATGAACATTGCTCAGTTGAATTGAAAAAATTTAGTCTGTCTAATACATACGAGTTTAATACGCAACCAAATATGATTTTCTATTTGGACAAAAAATGGAAAAACAAAGAAGATTATATTGCTTCATTTTCTAAAAAATACCGCGATCAATACAAACGAGCTCACAAGAAATTTGACGGAATTGTTGTTAAAGAATTGACATTTGAAGAAGTAGTTTTACATGAAGAAACTATTTACGATTTGTACCATTATGTAGCTAAAAATGCACCTTTCAATACCTTCTTTTTGGCAAAAAATCATTTTTCTACAATGAAGAAGCAATGTCAAAATCACTTTCTGATTTTTGGTTACTTTCTAAAAGATAAATTAGTTGGATTTCATACAATTCTTCTTAATGGCACTGTGTTAGAAACCTACTTTTTAGGTTATGATTCACAAGTTCAAAAAGAAAATATGCTGTATTTGAATATGCTTTACAACATGACGGAATATGGCATTGAAAATGGTTTTGAAAAAATAATATTTGGAAGAACTGCTTTAGAAATAAAGAGTTCTATTGGTGCAATTCCAGTGAATATGTCGGGTTTTATTTATCATAATAATAAACTGATAAACAAATACATTGAATATATTTTTAAGAAATTAGAACCAGAAGCGGAATGGCAAATGAGACATCCTTTTAAGGAAGTTGGGTGTTTGAGGTTGGAGGATGGATGTTAGATGTTAGATGTTAGATGTTGGATGTTAGATGTTGGATGTTGGAGGATGGATGTTGGAGGATGGATGTTGGATTAGCTTCTTAGAATCTACTTATACTTTTGATTTTTTGAATTGATGAAAAGCGTAAAACCCTAAGATTAGTTCACCTATTGTTCCTAATAAAAATAGTGTTGATGGAATTCCGTCGAAGATAATGCTTACTATTCTTCCGAGAGCTAAACCAAACATGAATAGAAAGTTTGAAATTGTTGCCGTTTGCCAGAATTTTTCCTTTGTAATTCCGACAAACCATAAGGATGAAAAAGCAATGTAAACTCCCATAATTGCCTTGTAAATATTAAACTCATCAATGGTTAGTACTTTTACATCAAACCATAAGTCGGGTTTAAATCCATAAATCAATGCAATATTAGCTACAATAAAAATTGAAATGCTTAAATGCAGATTTGATGGTTTTATATATTTGTTCATGAGAATTATAAACTATCAATTTCTCCTTGTACAACTTCCCAATCTTCTAGTAATTTATCTAATTCGGCTTTTTTCTTGTTGTATGCTATAAAAAAATTAGCGTCTTCAAGGTGTTTGTTATAATTAGAAGCCAAAGCTTTATCATCATTTTGAATATCTTTTTCGAGTTGTTGAATTTGACTTTCTATCTTGCTAAGTCGATTTTGAAGTGACTTATTTTTCTTTTGATCTTCATAAGAAGTTTTTGAATTTTCTTTTGGAGCTTCTTTTTTAGCTACATCTTTTTTCTCTACTTCGCGCATGTTTTCCATGTTGCGTTGTTCTAAGAAAAAGTTGATATCACCAAGATATTCTTTTATTTTTTGGTCTTTAAATTCGTAAACGATGTTTGACATTCCTTGCAAGAAATCTCTATCGTGAGAAACTAGTAACAGTGTTCCTTCATATTTTTGAAGTGCCGCTTTTAGTACGTTTTTAGACTTAATATCTAAGTGATTTGTAGGCTCATCCATTACCAAAACATTGATTGGTTGAAGCAATAATTTACACAAAGCCAATCGGTTGCGCTCGCCTCCAGAAAGCACTTTTACTTTCTTTTCAACATCATCACCTCGAAATAAGAACGAACCCAACATATCTCTAACTTTAGAACGATTGGTATCGGTTGCAGCATCTTCCATCGTTTGCAATAACGTGATTTCTCCATCAAGATATTCGGCTTGATTTTGAGCAAAATAACCTACTTGCACGTTGTGTCCAAGTTTGATTTCACCTTGATATTCAAATTCGTTTACAATAGCTTTGATAAAAGTAGATTTTCCTTGACCATTTTGACCAACGAAAGCAATTTTACTTCCTCTTTCTACTAATAAAGAGATGTCTTTTAGAATGACTTTATCGCCGTAAGCTTTGGTAACATTTTCGGCTTCAATCACAACTTTTCCTGGAACTTTTGAAACTGGAAATGAAATATTCATAACCGAATTATCGTCTTCATCAACTTCAATACGTTCTACTTTATCGAGCTTTTTAATCAATGATTGCGCCATCGAAGCTTTGGATGCTTTGGCACGAAACTTCTCGATTAGTTTCTCTGTTTCTTCAATTTTTTTGGCTTGATTTTTTTGAGTTGCCAATTGTTTTTCACGAATTTCATGACGCAATTCTAGATATTCTGAATAAGGTTTGTTGAAATCGTATGCTTTTCCTAAAGAAATTTCTATAGTTCTATTGGTTACATTATCTAAAAACATTTTATCGTGAGAAACGATTACAACAACTCCTGGAAAATTTCTTAAGAAACCTTCTAACCAGATGATACTTTCAATATCTAAGTGATTGGTTGGCTCATCGAGAAGTAAAATATCATTGGATTGCAACAGTAATTTTGCAAGTTCAATACGCATTCTCCAACCGCCAGAAAAAGTATCGGTTTGGTCGTTGAAAACTTCTCTTTTGAATCCTAATCCTAATAGGATTTTTTCGGTATCACCAACATAATTATAACCTCCAAGTAATTCAAAACGATGCGTATAATCTGACAAATCTTCGATTATTTGACCGTACTCTTCACTTTCATAATCGGTTCTTGTAACTAGAAGATGATTGATTTCCTCAAGCTTTTTTTCAACATGTTTGATTTCAGTAAATGCTTCGTAGGCTTCTTCAAGAACTGTTCTTCCGTGTTCAAAATCGATATCTTGACGAAGGAACCCCATTTTGATTTCTTTTTCTGTAGCTATTTGACCTGAATCAGGTTTGAAATCACCAGCTAAAATCTTGAGCATTGTAGATTTTCCAGCTCCATTTTTTCCAACAAGTCCTACTCTATCGCCTGAACCTAAGCGAAAAGTTACTTCTTCAAAAAGATATGAACCACCAAAAGAAACCGATAAATTGTGAATATTAAGCATATAATTTGTGACAAATGTTACATTAAGAAAAGTACAAAGCTGTACCTTTGTTAAAAATTTTTGCAAATGTTAAAAAAAGGAAGCACATTAAATAGTATTTTAACAGGAACTTGTCCAAAATGTCATGAAGAAAGTATGTATGTGGAAAAAAATCCATATAAATTGAATACTTTATACAAAATGCATGAAACTTGTAGTCATTGCAAAACTCAATATGTAATTGAACCTTCGTTTTTTTATGGCGCAATGTACGTAAGTTATGGATTAACAGTTGCTATTGGCGTAGCAATATTTGTGATAACAAAATTAATATTAGGATTATCTGTAAAGGTTTCATTTATCTCTTTGGGAATAGGAATTTTACTTTTAATGCCTGTTACTGCAAGACTAGCTAGAAATATTTACATCAATATGTTTATTCATTTTGACAAAAACTGGAGACAAAATTCTTAATTCTTAAGATATCAATATTTTTATCAAGAGGTATTTGATTTTCAATATGATTGAATAAACTAGTAGCCATAGCCGGTGCTAGCATAACACCTCTTGTTCCCAATCCATTTAAAACATGTAGATTTTTATGAACTGGATGTGTTCCAACTAGAGGTCTTCTGTCCTTAACAGTGGGACGAACACCTGCATAATGTTCTATCACTTCGAAATCACATGTAATTAATTCTTTCAGATTGTCTATTAATTCTTTTTTAGCTGCTTCTGTAGGAATATTTGTTTTGTCTTCCCAATTGTAAGTAGCTCCAACCTTATATAAATCATTTCCAATAGGAAGAACGAAAATAGAGGATTTCATGATAACATCTAAATTCAAATTAGGAGCTTTAATAAGCAATAATTCGCCTTTAGTTCCGTCTAATGGTAATTTATTAAAAAATGGGTTTAAAAGCATTCCAAATCCTTCTGCAAAGACAATTCCTTTAGCTTTCAAATTTTTATAAACCACAAAATCATTATCTATAATTAGATTTGAATAATCAAAGGTATCCTCTAAGTAGGCATTTTGGTTAATAAGAAACTGTTTGTATGAATCAACTAATAAATTTGTATCGACATAACCAGAATACAAAACTTCACCGAAATTAAATGGCGAAGAAATTGAATTCCATTTCTTGGTGATTAAATTAGTTGAAAGAAATTTGGAAAGATTGGGTTTATCTGAAGCAGTGAACCAATTGTTTTGTTCTTCTACAGAATAAAATTTACGCAAAAGCGATAGTTTATAATCCAACTTAATTTGTAGCTTTTTTTCAAGATTTGCGTAAAAATTGTACAACAATTCTAATTGCTCCTCTGCTTGCCAAACCTCACTAAAACGTTTTAAAATAACTGGATTATACAAACCTCCAGCAATTCTTGATGAGTTTTGAGACTGATTGTTTACAACCAAAATAGTTTTATTATTTTGAATTGCAATTTCAGAAAAAGCAATACCCGCAAGACCAGAACCAACAATAATATAATCTAACATAAAAAGTTACTTAGAGATTGTAAAGATAAATAATGGACATAAAAAAACTCTTATCTTTCGATAAGAGTTTTATATTATTTGAAAACTAATATTAGTAGTTCCACATGTCTTGCTCAAAATTACGAATCTTCTCTTTTACTCTTTCTGATTCTAATAATTGCATTTGTGCATTATCTTTCATGTAATCTTGAATAGTTCTGTCACCATAAACATTTTCTTCTTTGTAAATGACACCGTTGAAACGTCTAGAATTTAACAAATGGTCAAATGTTAAAGGCATTGCAGAATTTTTGTCATTAAATGCTTTAGCTTCGTGCAAAATATCTCTTATTGATGGGAAATAAACCCAAAACAAATCAATTGTATCTGAATTACCTTTTGCTTTATCTCTTGCTTCAATTGCAATTGGACAAATAGCTAACATTCTATACTTTAATTCACTTTGACGCTTATCGAAATACCAAAAACCTTTGATTCTGTATCCAGAAACATCTTTTGCACTTAAAACTGTTTCATTAATAAACTCTGCAGATAAAACTTTTTTACCAGACTTATAGTCATCATAATAGTTATTAAATTCGTCAATACCAGCTTGAGTAGTATCTCTATATTTAAAAACAGATTCAATATCTTTCAAAGATTTTTTTGAATTAAAATAGTCATCACCATAAACTTCAGTGATTTTTCCACTTTTAATACCATTTAAAAGAACTTGAAAAAGAGATCTTCTTTCTTTACCAACAAAAGCAGTATCGATAGGATAGTATAGAGGAAAGTTAATTCTTTCATCAAGATCAATTAACTCCCAGGTAGTCTTACCCATCAAAACATCTCTGTCATGAACATAACCATAAGGTAGAGGTTTGTCATTATCAGACTCAAGTTGAGCAGCTGTCTTTTTACCTATCTCATCTGGTGTTTTAGCATTCAATAAATTAGATTGAGCAGAAGCAACATAAGTTCCTGCAACACTAAAAACAACTAACAAAAAGTTTTTCAATTTCATAATTTTTATTCTAAGTTATCTAAGTAGGTTTATAACGACAAACTTAAATTTTTATTGTATTTCGTAAATAGCTGGAGCAGCAGTTTTCATGGCAACACTTACACCACTAACTCTTGTTTTTATATCAGATACTGTGATTTGATCACCAGCTTTAGCTCTTGCTAATGCAGCCTTACATCTTCCGTCAACTTTGTTTCCATTAACAACAATAGAAGCTTGACCTGGAACTTTAAATGCAAATTGAGTAACTTCAAAATTTAAATCATAAACAAAATCTGGTAACATTGCTCCAATAGTAGAAGCCTCTAAACGAGATTTAGCACCTTTTTGATAACCTGGAGTACCTCCAATAGAACCAGCTGGAGCAGGAATGTTTTTAATTCTGAAAACTTTCTTGTCAGAAACCACTTTACCATCAGTCATTTTACCTGACGCAGTAACGGTTACTTCAGTACCAGCTCCTGGAGTTAAATTATATTTTCCTTTTCCGCCAGCAGATGAAACACCAGGACCAGATGCAGTTACATTATTATCACCAATACCTGCGAATGAAATTGTAAGTGGGTTTGGTAAACCTCTGTAAACAACATTCATTTTATCAGCAGAAATGTTAGCTGAATTTGGACGTGGTACAACAACATATTTACCTTGGAATTTTAATGGAATAGTTTTACCTTCTTCAACAAAAGTAAATTGACCACTAAGATTTTGCTCTCCTACTGCACCAGCAGTAGTTGAGATAATAGCTTGTCCATTTACAAGTTTTCCAGGACCTTGGAAAGAAGTTGGTTTTGTGTTTTCATCATAACGTCCTAAAACAACTTTACCAGTAACTGGCTCACCTTGGAAATATACATTCTTGTCAAGTGCAACAATAGCTTGGTAATTACTGTAAGATGCAGCTTGAACCGCAGCTTTTCCTAAAGCAGCACTAATAACATCAGATTCAGCTTTCTTAGCATCATTTTGCCAAGCAGTTAATTTAGCTAAAGATGCAATTGCTGGAAAACCTTTAAAGTGGTAATCTAAATATTTAATTTTTACTCCTTCTTTATTTGCAACTGGAGCTACATCAAACTTACCTGTAATCTCTTTCAAGATTGCAGCATATTTTTTTTCTCCTCCTAAAGCTGCATTCAAATCAGCTTTATATGCTTCAATAGCAGCAATAACTTCATTACCTCTTTTTGTGTAACCATCACCTGTAAACCAACTGTGATCTAAATTATCAGCTTTATCCATTGCTTCATAAGGTAACTTTCCACCTTCAGCTTCAACACCTTTTAATACTTCAGCTTTAAGAGTTCCAACAAAATCATAGAATTTTTTTGTTGCAGCTTCAACTTTGTGCGCAGTAACTGCAGCAACAGCAAACTCTCCTTTAGCCTCAGCTGCTTTGGTATCAAGAGCAAGCATCATTTGCTCATTTGTAGCTGTTGCTGATGCATTAGCTGCATCAAATTTTTCGTTCATCAAACCAAAAGCCGAAAGGACTTCTTTTGACATATTCATTGCCAACATCGCGATGAAAACCAAATACATCAGGTTAATCATCTTCTGTCTAGGGGTTAATTTTCCTCCTGCCATTTTTTCTAATTAGTTTTAATTGTTAATTTAATAAAATTTAGTTAAAAAAACTAATTATCCTTTATTGCTCATTGCAGATAACATTCCACCATATACATTGTTTAATGTAGATAAGTTAGAAGTTAATGATTGCATTTGGTCTTTTAATTTTAAGTTGTTTTCAGCAACTTCGTTATTGATTTGTGCATTTCTTTCAGCACTTTGTAACTGCGCTTGATACAAACTGTTCAATGTTTCCATTTGAGCAGCAGCTTTAGTCATTTCTTCAGCATATTTCTTTTGACCAGCCATAGCATCTACAGTTGGAGAAATTGATTTTGCAGCACCTTCAAAGTTTTTAATGCTATTTCCTAAGCTAGCCATCAACTCACCATCGATTTTAGCTTCTTTCAACATATTATCTAATTTTTGAGAAAGCAAACCTTGTGCTTCTTTTGGATCTTCTTTTTTAGCTGATTTTTCTTTAGCTTGACCACCTGCTAATTCAGGATAAACCAATGACCAATCTAATTCTGCTGGTGGAGCTTCAAAAGCCGATAAAGCAAAAATTGCAGCTTCTGTTAATAATCCAATTGTTAACATCACAGTACCTGTTAAAGGCCCTAATTCAAAGTGAGCAATTTTAAATAATGCTCCAACAATTACAACTGCTGCACCCATACCATAGGCGAAATTCATAACTTTAGGTGATAATAATCCCATAATAATAATAATTTAGTTAGTTAAGTTTAATATAATTAAGTTAGTTAATATACAATTTATCTTTTAATCTTTCCGTTTCCGGTTGTTTGAGTTCCCATGTAATCTTGAACTGTTCTGAAACCAATGTAGCTTCTTGCTGTGTCTTGATATTCGAAATCTCTTGTTCCTACTTGTAAGAAGTAAGCAACATCTTTCCAAGAACCTCCTCTAACAACTTTACGTTTGTTTGAAGTATCTGGAACATTTGGATTCATTGTTGAAACATACTCGTAAGCTGATGCATCATAAGAAGAATCTGTCCACTCTGATACGTTTCCTGACATATTGTAAAGATTGTATCCATTTGGCTCATAAGATTTAGCTTCTACAGTATATAATGACTGGTCTGCTGCATAATCTCCACGATTAGGTTTAAAGTTAGCCATGAAACATCCTCTATCATTTTTAGTGTAAGGACCACCCCAAGGATAATTTCCTGATTCTAGACCACCACGAGCAGCATATTCCCATTCTGCTTCTGTTGGTAAACGGAATGAGTTAATCAAATCTCTTCCTTTTTTCTTTTTAACGTAAATGTTTTTGTTCAACGTTCTCCAAGCACAAAATGCTTTCGCTTGTTTCCAGTTAACTCCAACTACTGGATAATCTCCATAAGCTTGGTGCCAGAAATAATCGTTGTGCATTGGCTCATTGTATGAGTAAGAGAAATCCTTAATCCAAGTTGTTGTATCAGGATAAACTTTAGTATTTTCAGTTTTGATGAATTTACTTCTTTTTCCAACTTTAGCTTTAGCTGCTGCTTGGATATCCATCCATGAATAGTGGAATTTCAATTTATCAACATCAATTGTTCTTAACCCATTGAATGATTCAGCAACTGGCAAATACATTGTATCCATTACCTCTACATAATATTCGTCTGGATATTTTTTTGTATCAGTAATTAATTTAACTTTTTTATTCAATCTTCTTCCTGCGTAAGGGTCATCAGTAGTTCCTACACTATAATAATTCTCATACATATACTTATCGTATGGAGTCATTTTAGCTGGATCTTGATCTGCAAAAGCGAAATCACCAATGCTACCTGCATTTTTTCCACCTTTACCTGAACCTGGTTTTTGACCAACTTCATCAGCAAGAATAGCTAAACGCACTCTAATAATTGAGTCCTTAACCCATTCAACGAATTGACGGTACTCGCTATTAGTAATTTCTGTTTCATCCATATAGAATGACCTAACAGTTACTGTTTTAGTTGGAGCATCTTGAACATTAGCTAAATCATCATCTGATTTACCCATAATAAAAGCACCACCTGGAACTAAAGTCATTCCGTATGGTTTTTCTGGATGCCATTTTTTTCCTTTTACTCCTACTAATTCTCCTTTGTCGTTAGACTTACCACAGCTAACTAGTAGTGTTAAAACAGATGCAAATGCAATGAACTTCTTCATATTAATTTGGGTTAATTATGTATTCTTATTTTAAGGGCGTAAACCTATCTATTATTTTTGAAAAAAACAATTATTTATATCTTAAAATTTTATTTTCTTGACCAAAAATACAAATATATATTTATTGACAAAATAAAATAATCGATAAAATGCAAATAATTGCGTTTATTTACGCTTTTTTGTTATTTTTATATAATTTTTCTTACAAATTTTATGTTTATAAGATTTTATAAGATTTTTATTTACAAAAGCACTTATAAAAAACTCTTACGTTGTGCTTTCCACCAACGCTCGGGAAACTCTTGGTTGCAAGCCGCCAAATAATCTTCGTGAGAACATGGTAATAACGTATTCTTTTTTAATTTATTGTGAGTATTTGCAAAAAATGGTATTTCAATCCACCAACGCTCAGTTTTATCACTTTTAAAAAACACAATATCCTCATCTTCAAAAGGTACTGTATATTTTATGTAATTTTCTTTGCTTCCAAATGGATACTCATTAGAACGATAATGTATACCTTCAATAAAATACCAAATTATTTGAGCAATCAAAACTGATTCTTGCTTACTATCATTGTGATTAAAAATACCCAAACAAGAAACTTTATCACTAATTCCGGCATATCTAGACAAAGAACATATTTCTTTACCATTAAAACCGTTTGGCTGAAAATCGGTGAAATTTCCTGAATCAGATGATTTTACTGAAGTTAAATCGAAACTTACTAAATCGGCATCACGAAAAACTGGTTCTGCTATTGCTATATTATTACAAACTTCTCCTAAACGATAAGCATCAAAGAATAATTTCTCCATCAAATCTATTTCTTCTTGAGAGTTGTAATAGGTTTGATAGCCAATGTTACTATAATTGAAAAGATTATTTGGCTCTTCAATAATTATTTTAGACAAATAAGACTCTGAGCTTATTAAAGTTTCCTGTTTTCCTAAATCGAATTTATTATCAATAGAAACCAAATTTACCATTTGCTCCAAGTCATCATAACCACGATACATTGCATAGGTTAAATCTTGTGACCCACCAATAACAATAGGAATAACTTTATTTTTAATAAGTTTAGAAACTACTTTTTGCAATGCAAAATAAGTGTCATCAGAAGAATTTCCTGCTAAAATATCACCTAAATCAGCAATAGTTTTACTCCAATTTCCTGGAAACAAGCTATATAATTCTCTTCTTACATTAGATAAATCAACTTCTTTCGAATCTTTTCCACGATTTTCAAGAACACCAATTATAGCAATATTTACTTTTGAAATATCTGGAAATTCCGCTTCAGTATGAAACACAACTTTACTAGACAAATGCTGAGATGACAATTGCATAATATCAATTATCAAATCATTATCTATAGGTGCAAGAAAATCAAATTCCATTTATTATTTCTTTTTGGTAGTTGTTTTTTTGGCTGGTGCTTTTTTAGCTACAGGTTTTTTAGCAGGTGTTTTTTTTGCAATCATTTCTTGAACTTCAGCTAAAGTCAATTTTGAAGCATCAACATCCTTACTCAATTCAATTTTGATTTTACCTTTGGTAATTTCACTTCTTCCCCAACGTGCTTTTTGAACTAAAATCCCTTCAGCTTCCCAATTGTGGATTACTTTATCTATGTTCTTTTGAAGTTTATCTTCAATTAATTCCTCAATATCAGCTTGAGACAAATTATCGAAATTATATTTTTTAGAAACGTTAATAAAAATTCCGTTCCATTTGATAAATGGTCCAAATCTTCCCGTTCCTTTCTGAACACCTTCGCCTTTGTAAACAGCTATTGGTGCATCAGCTTGTGTTTTTTCATCAATTAAAACCTTTGCTCTTTCTAAATCTACATCAAGTGGTTCTTCTCCTTTTGGAAGTGAAACAAACACTTTTCCGAAACGGACAAACGGCCCAAAACGACCTAAACTTACTTCAACTTCTTCACCTTTATAAGTTCCTAATACTTTTGGAAGTAAAAACAAATTCAATGCTTCTTCCAAAGTAATGTTTCCGATATTTTGCTCTGGACGCAAACTAGCAAATTTCTTATCTTCATCATCGCTATCGCCAATTTGAGCCATAGCACCAAATTTTCCTAAACGAACCAAAACCGTTTTACCTGATTCTGGATGTTTTCCTAAAATTCTTTCACCACTTTCTCTATCAGCATTAGCTTCGACATCTTTTACATTAGGATGGAATTTATCATAAAACTCTTGCATCATTGTTGTCCAATTGATGTTTCCTTCTGCAATTTCGTCAAAATCTTGTTCAACTTTGGCAGTGAAATTGTAATCTAATATTTTTTCAAAGTTCTTAACCAAGAAGTCTGTTACAATATTTCCGATATCGGTTGGAACTAATTTTCCTTTGTCTGAACCTGTATTTTCTTTCAGAATTACATCCGATACTTTTCCTGATTGCAATGTCAATTGTGTATATTTTCGTTCTTGACCTTCAAGAGTTCCTTTTTCCACATAACTTCTGTTAATGATTGTAGAAATAGTTGGTGCATAAGTTGATGGACGACCAATTCCTAATTCTTCCAATTTTTTAACCAAAGAAGCTTCTGTATAACGACTTGGTGGACGAGAATAGCGTTCTGTAGCTGTAATGTAATTGTTACTCAATTTTTCATTGACTTTCATTGCAGGTAACATTCCTTCTTGTTCTTCTTCATCTTCGTCATTTCCTTCAAGATATACTTTCAAGAAACCTTCAAACTTGATTACTTCTCCAGAAGCTGTAAAAACTTCTGAATGATTATTTGCCTCAATTCTCACATTGGTTCTTTCCAATTCAGCATCACTCATTTGAGAAGCTAATGTTCTTTTCCAAATTAAATCATACAAACGCGCTTGATCTCTATCAATATTTACTGTATGACGCGACATATCCGTTGGACGAATTGCCTCGTGAGCTTCTTGTACTCCTTTACTCTTATTGGTAAACGTTCTCGGTTTTGAAAACTCTTTCCCGTAAGATTTTATGATTTCGGCTTGAGCAGCATCCATTGCTTCTTTGGAAAGATTAACCGAATCCGTTCTCATATAAGTAATCAATCCAGCTTCGTATAAACGCTGAGCTAATTGCATTGTGATTCCAACTGGAAGATACAATTTACGAGCTGCTTCTTGTTGTAACGTTGAAGTTGTAAATGGTCCTGTTGGAGATTTTTTAGTAGGTTTTGTTTCTAAATCGCCTACTTTATAATTGGAACCGATGTTTTTGTTTAAAAAATCTTCGGCTTCTTTTTTTGTATTAAAGTTCTTTGGTAGTTTGGCTTTAAAAGCTCTTCCTGCTTCGTTAACAAATTCTGCCACTACAGAATAACTTGCAACTGGTTTGAAATTTTGAATTTCTCTTTCGCGTTCTACAATTAATCTCACAGAAACTGATTGCACACGACCTGCAGATAATCCACCTTTAATTTTACGCCATAAAACTGGCGATAATTCGTAACCTACTAATCTATCTAAAACTCTACGAGCTTGTTGAGCATTTACTAAATTATAATCAATTTCTCTTGGATTATCGATAGCTTTTAGAATGGCATTTTTGGTAATCTCATGAAAAACAATTCTTTTAGTTTTGTTTTTATCTAATTTTAATTCTTCTGATAAATGCCAAGAAATTGCTTCTCCTTCGCGGTCCTCATCGGAAGCTAACCAAACCATATCGGCATTTTTAGCTAAACCTCTAAGCTTTGAAACAAGTGCTTTTTTATCAGCTGAAACTTCGTACTTTGGCTTGAATCCGTTTTCGACATCTACTCCTATTTCTTTGGAAGGCAAGTCGGCAATGTGACCATAACTTGATTCTACTTGGTAGTCGCTACCAAGAAATTTCTCGATGGTTTTTGCTTTTGCTGGTGACTCTACTATAACTAAATTCTTTGCCATTATGTATTTTGTTTGTTCGGCAAAAGTATAGGTTTTTTTTAAATTTTTAGTTTTTGTAATCATTTTTAAAAATTACAAGCATTAAAATGGAATTAAATTTAGCCCTGATAACCTCACAAAATGTTTGATTTTTAACAAAGCTCAGGGAATGTTTCACATTTGGAATGGATATTCTTTTCATTTGTTGCCTGTGGCAAACTCGAAGGCAACAAATGAAAATATTGCAATGAAATGCGGAATACGGATAGCTGAAAAATGCCAAACCAATAGCTCCTTAATAAAAGAATGTTAAACATTATCTGCCATCTTGTCAGATTTTGTAATTTAGTATTATCTTTGTAGTCCGATTTAATCGAAGATTATTTTATGGAAAAAGAAATTGATGAAAAAGTACAAGGACAAAGTTTAGTTCTTGAGAATAAACCCGAAAACACAAAGAAACTTTATATTGAAAGTTATGGTTGCGCTATGAATTTTTCTGATAGTGAAATTGTTGCCTCTATACTTACAAATGAAGGATATAATACTACTCAAATATTAGAAGAAGCCGATTTGGTTTTGGTAAACACATGTTCTATTCGTGACAAAGCCGAACAAACGGTAAGAAAACGTTTAGAGAAGTATAATGCTGTAAAACGTGACATTAATCCGAAAATGAAAGTCGGCGTTTTGGGTTGTATGGCAGAACGATTGAAAGAACAATTTCTAGAACAAGAGAAAATTGTTGATATGGTTGTTGGTCCGGATGCCTACAAAGATTTGCCAAATTTACTTGCCGAAATTGAAGATGGTCGCGATGCTATTAATGTAATTTTATCTAAAGAAGAAACGTATGGTGATATTTCGCCTGTGAGATTGAATTCTAATGGCGTTTCTGCATTTGTTTCGATTACTCGTGGTTGTGATAATATGTGTACGTTTTGTGTTGTGCCATTTACTCGCGGTCGTGAAAGAAGTCGCGAACCACAGAGTATTATGACAGAAATTCAGCAACTTTGGGATACTGGTTATAAAGAAATTACACTTTTAGGACAGAATGTGGACAGTTACCTTTGGTATGGTGGCGGATTGAAAAAAGACTTTGATAAAGCAACCGAAATGCAACAAGCAACAGCAGTTAAATTTGAACAGTTGTTAGAAATGGCAGCTATTGGTTTTCCTAAAATGCGCATTCGTTTTTCGACTTCAAATCCACAGGATATGCATGAAGAAGTGCTTCATGTAATTGCAAAATATCCAAATATTTGTAAGCATATTCATTTACCTGTTCAATCTGGAAGTAATAGAATACTGAAGGAAATGAATCGACTTCACACACGTGAAGAATACATGAAATTGATAGACAATATAAAATCAATTATCCCGAATGTTTGTATTACACAAGATATGATTGCTGGTTTTCCAACAGAAACTGAGGAAGATCATCAAGATACCTTGTCATTAATGGACTATGTAAAATACAGTTTTGGATACATGTATTCGTATTCAGAACGTCCTGGAACTTTGGCTGGAAGAAAAATGGAAGATGATGTTCCTGAAGAAACCAAAGCAAGAAGATTACAAGAAATAGTTGATTTGCAAAGAATTCACAGTGCCTTTAGAACGCAAGAGTTTTTAGGTCAAACGGTAGAAGTTTTGGTTGAAAAAACCTCAAAAAAATCGGAGAATGATTTATCTGGAAGAAATTCACAAAGTATTACAGTTGTTTTTCCGAAAGAGCATTATAAAATAGGCGATTTTGTAAATGTAAAAATAACGAATTGCACTAGTGGAACGTTGATTGGTGAAGCGGTTGGTTATAGTGAAATGAATTAAAAACAAAAGATACTGAAATAAATTCAGCATAAATGGAAACAGTACAATCTATAAAACAACGATTTGAAATTATTGGAAATGATCCAAAGCTCAATCGTGCGGTAGAAAAAGCGATTCAGGTTGCTCCTACTGATATTTCGGTGTTGGTAGTTGGAGAAAGTGGCGTTGGAAAAGAAAGTATTCCAAAGATAATCCATTCACTTTCACATAGAAAACATGGAAAATACATCGCTGTAAACTGTGGAGCGATCCCAGAAGGAACTATTGATAGTGAACTTTTTGGACACGAAAAAGGATCGTTTACTGGTGCAACAGGAACGCGTGAAGGTTATTTTGAAGTTGCTGATGGCGGAACCATTTTCCTTGATGAAGTTGGTGAATTACCTTTAACCACTCAAGTTCGTTTACTACGTGTCCTAGAAAATGGCGAATTTATAAAAGTTGGTTCATCACAAGTTCAAAAAACGAATGTTCGAATTGTAGCTGCGACGAATGTAAATATGTTTGACGCCATCGAAAAAGGAAAATTTCGTGAAGATTTATATTATCGTTTGAGCACTGTTGAAATTGGACTTCCACCATTGCGTGAACGAAAAGATGATATTCATTTATTGTTTAGAAAATTTGCTTCCGATTTTGCGCACAAATACAAAATGCCAGCCATAAAACTAGATGATGATGCTGTAAAATATTTACTAAATTATCGTTGGGGTGGCAATATTCGTCAGTTGCGTAATTCAGCTGAACAAATATCGGTTTTAGAAACCAAAAGAGATATTTCGCTGCAAACCTTGATGTCTTATTTACCTCAAGAAGGAAGTCAATTACCGAGTGTTATTGGTGGAAAAAAAGCTGAAAATGATTTTTCTACCGAAAGAGATATTTTGTACAAAGTGCTTTTTGATATGAAAAGTGATTTGAATGATTTGAAAAAATTGACTTTAGAATTGATGAAAAATGGTGCAAAAGTGCAAGACATCAATCCAAATTTGATTCAGAAAGTATATGGAAAATCTGATGAAGAAACGTTTTTTGAAGATCAACCAAGAAATACAATAATTCCAAAAGCAGAAGAAGTTGAGCAAGAAGAATTTGAAGATGACGAAGATGACAACAACTATTTATTTGCAGAAACTGTTGAAGAAGAAGAAATTTTGAAATTGGAACAAAAAGAAATCGAGCTCATCAAAAAGTCTTTAGAAAAAAATAAAGGAAAAAGAAAAGCAGCTGCAGATGAATTGGGAATTTCTGAACGAACTTTATATAGAAAAATCAAACAGTATGATTTGTAATTCATTATAAAAGGATTAACAATTATTGAAATAAAAAAATATATCTTTGGCTTTTTAAATTCTGATGAGTAAACTAAAATACATAGTATTCCTTCTTGTTGCACTAACTTTAAATAGTTGTGGACCCTACAATTTCACTGGTACTGGGCCAATTGATGCAAAAACTGTTCAAGTAAACTATTTTCAGAATAATGCTCCATTAATCGAGCCAGGAATTGAAAGAACTTTTACTATCAAATTACAAGAAATATTACAAAACCAAACTAACTTAAACCTAACTAATACTGGTGGTGATTTACTTTATGAAGGTGAAATTACACAATATAATATTACCCCAATGACAGCTACTGCTGATCAAAAAGCAGCTCAAAGTAGACTTTCCCTTACGGTTAATGTTAGATTTGTAAATAAAAACAAAGAAGCTGATAATTTTGAAAAGACTTTTTCTTTCTTTGTTGATTTTGATGCCTCAGAAAACCCAACAGGCGCAAGATTAAACACTCTATTAGATGAAATCTTCACCAGAATTACACAAGACATTTTTAATGAATCTCTTGCTAAATGGTAAAATTATAGTTAGCAGTATCCAGTAACAGTTAGAAGTTAAATTTATAAATTTACAATCACAAACTGAAGACTGAAAACATAACTTGAAAACCGACAAAATTGAACTTAACTGACTACACCTACTTAATCAATAAACCCGACGCCATTAATGAGCGACACAATATTGCTTTGGAAAAAATTATTGAGGAATTTCCTTATTTTCAAAGTGCTCGAGTTTTGAGATTAAAACATTTGTACAATCAAGACAGTTTTAAATATAATTATGCATTAAAGGTAGCAGCAGCATTTACTACAGATAGATCTATTCTGTTTGATTTTATAACATCAGACAATTTTGTAACGGTTCAAAACGGTTTATATGATCAAAAAGTTGCCGAATTATTAAATATTGATGTAGTTGGCAGTGAAATTGTTGAATATTCAAGCACAGCTGAATCTGTAAATTCTTTAGAGCAATCAATATTATCATCTATTGCTAAAGCATCTCCTGATGAGGAAAGTATTAAAGAAAAATTAGAAATAGGAAAACCTTTAGAATTCACAAAAGAAGAAAAACATTCGTTTCAAGAATGGTTACAACTTTCAAGATTGAAACCAATTGAAAGAAAAGAAACACCAACAGAAGCAGAAATTGTTAGGAAGAAAAAATTGGAAATGATAGATAAATTTATTGAATCAAATCCGAAAATACCACCTGTAAATAAAGAAAGTAATTCAGTAATAGCAATACCTGTTACAGAGGATAAATCCTATTTAATGACCGAAACTTTGGCAAAAGTTTACTTAGAGCAAAAAAAATATCAGAAAGCAATTCAAGCATATGAAATATTAATTTTGAAATATCCAGAAAAAAGTAGTTTCTTTGCAGACCGAATTTCGGATATTAAGAATTTACAACAAAACAATAATAGTTAAGCAATGAGCACATTTTCAATTTTTTTAGTATTAATAACAATCGTTTGTTTCTTATTAATCATAGTAATCATGGTACAAAACCCTAAAGGTGGTGGTTTATCTTCAGCTATTGGAGGTTCACAACAATTAGGTGGTGTACAAAAAACAACAGACTTTTTAGACAAAAGTACATGGGTATTAGCAGGATCATTAATCACATTAGTTTTATTATCTAGTTTAAGTTTTACAGGAACTTTAAGCGATAACAAAAGTTTAATTGAACCAGCTCCACCTCAAACAGAAGCTCCTAAAACTGACAAAGCAGAAACTCCAGCCGCTAGCACTACTACAACTGCTACAAAACCTGAAGCTACACCTGCAACTCCAGTAAAAAAATAAGAAATATAGTATTATAAAAAAATCCCGTCTCGTACCAAAAACGAAGTCGGGATTTTTTTTTTTGCAAAAACTTTAGTAAAGTTCATTATTTACATTTTTCATATAATTAAATTATCAAGATTAAACCACAATAAAATCATCTTACAATCTGTCAACTTTCATTACCTTCGCTGAAAAATTGTCAGTTTTTAACCAATGGCACAATTTCTGACTATAAAATAGCAATCTTAAAATTTTAATTAATACAAAATATACGAATTATGGCATTAAACATTAAACCGCTTTCAGACCGCGTAATCGTGGAACCAGCAGCTGCCGAAACACAGACAGCTTCTGGAATCATTATTCCTGATACTGCTAAAGAAAAACCTCAAAAAGGAACTGTTGTTGCAGTTGGAAACGGAAAAAAAGACGAGCCAATGACTGTAAAAGTTGGTGACACAGTTCTTTACGGCAAATACGCAGGAACCGATTTAAAACTTGATGGAAAAGATTATCTAATCATGAGAGAAGATGATATTCTTGCAATAATTTAAAAGTAAGAGGTACGAAGTTAGAAATACAAAGTATTAAGTTTTTAAAAAATAAAATAAAATGGCAAAAGATATAAAATTCGATATTGAAGCACGTGACGGTTTAAAACGTGGTGTTGATGCACTAGCAAATGCAGTAAAAGTAACACTTGGACCAAAAGGAAGAAATGTAATTATTTCAAAATCATTTGGTGGACCAACAGTAACTAAAGATGGTGTTTCTGTAGCAAAAGAAGTTGAGTTAAAAGACCCTTTAGAAAATATGGGCGCTCAAATGGTTAAAGAAGTAGCTTCAAAAACTAACGATTTAGCTGGAGACGGAACAACAACTGCAACCGTTTTAGCACAAGCAATTGTAAAAGAAGGATTGAAAAACGTTGCTGCTGGAGCAAATCCAATGGATTTAAAAAGAGGAATTGATAAAGCAGTTGAAGCAATTGTTGCTGATTTAGGAAAACAAGCACAAGAAGTTGGTTCTTCTTCTGAAAAAATAAAACAAGTTGCCTCTATTTCTGCTAATAATGATGAAGTTATTGGTGATTTAATCGCTACAGCTTTTGGAAAAGTTGGAAAAGAAGGTGTAATCACTGTTGAAGAAGCAAAAGGAACAGAGACTTATGTTGATGTTGTAGAAGGAATGCAATTTGACAGAGGTTATTTATCTCCTTATTTTGTTACCAATCCAGAGAAAATGAATGTAGAATTAGAAAATCCTTACATTCTTTTGTACGATAAAAAAGTATCTTCTCTTAAAGAATTACTTCCTGTATTAGAACCAGTAGCTCAATCTGGAAAACCATTATTAATTATTGCTGAAGATGTTGATGGAGAAGCTTTATCAACTTTGGTTGTAAACAAATTGCGCGGTGCCTTAAAAATCGCAGCTGTAAAAGCTCCAGGTTTTGGTGATAGAAGAAAAGCAATGTTGGAAGACATCGCAATCTTAACTGGTGGAACTGTAATTGCAGAAGAAAGTGGTTACACACTTGAAAATGTAACATTAGAAATGCTAGGAACAGCCGAAAAAATTGCAATTGATAAAGACAATACAACTATTGTGAATGGTGCTGGAAATGCAGATTTAATCAAAAATAGAGTAAATCAAATCAAAGGTCAGATGGAAACTACAACTTCTGATTATGATAGAGAAAAACTGCAAGAACGTTTGGCTAAATTAGCTGGAGGAGTTGCTGTTCTTTATGTCGGTGCTGCTTCTGAAGTTGAAATGAAAGAGAAAAAAGATAGAGTTGACGATGCATTACACGCAACACGTGCTGCTGTAGAAGAAGGAATTGTTGCTGGTGGTGGTGTTGCTTTATTAAGAGCAAAAACATCTTTAGCATCAATTAAAGCGGATAATGCTGATGAAGCTACTGGAATTCAAATTGTTTTCCGTGCTGTTGAATCGCCATTAAGAACTATTGTTGAAAATGCTGGACTTGAAGGTTCTGTAGTAGTAGCAAAAGTTTCTGAAGGAAAAGGTGATTTTGGTTATAATGCTAAAACTGACGAATACGTAGACATGCTAAAAGCTGGAATTATTGATCCTAAAAAAGTAACTCGTGTAGCTCTTGAAAACGCTGCTTCTGTTGCTGGAATGATTCTTACTACTGAATGCGCATTAATAGACATCAAAGAAGAAAACGCTGGTGGTGGAATGCCAATGGGTGGAGGAATGCCAGGAATGATGTAATTTATAAGTACGAAGCACAAAATACGAAGTACGAAGTAATAAAAATAAAAAATCCGTCTTGTTGAAGAACTTGACGGATTTTTTTATTTGATAAATTTAATTTCTCTTTTTCAAAAATTTCATTAAGACTGGAATTGTTGTTACTAAAACTATTCCAATTACAATATATTCTATGTAATGTTTTAAGTCAATATTAAACTGTGATAAGAACAATTCATACAAATAATGACCTGCAAAAATCATTGTGAACGACCAAAGCAGTGAACCTAAAATATTGTAAAACATGAACTTCTTTTTTTCCATTTCTACAATTCCAGCTACTACAGGAGCAAACGTTCTTACAACTGGTAAAAATCTTGCAAAAACAATTGCTTTTGTTCCGTACTTATCAAAAAAATCTTTTGATTGAAACAAATATTTTTTCTTAAAAAAGAAACTATCTTCTCTTTTAAACAAGTAACTTCCGCTTTTCTTTCCAAACCAATAACCTACCATATTTCCTACAATTCCCATTACTGAAACTAAAGCCGCTAAAAAAGAAACATCTAGAAAATCATTTCCTGTTGAGAAATCTTTCATCAATAACTGACTGTAAATTCCACATAAGAAAAGTAAACTGTCTCCAGGCAAAAAGAATCCTGCTAATAGTCCGGTTTCGGCAAATACTATAAATAAAACAACGTAAAGTCCAATTTTTATTCCACCAAATTCTAATAGAATATAAAATTCTGGGTTAAGTAGTTGTTTCCAATCAAAATCATTCATAAATGTGATAAATAAGTTAATTTAATTTGAGCACGTGAAAGTAACGATTATTTATTTATAAGGCAATCTTATTCGCTTTTTTGACTTAAATATAACATATATCCTCACTATTTTATAAATTCTAAAAAATCCAAAATAAAAACTCTCTAATTTCTTAGAGAGTTTTATTTGAACTATTTTCTTTCATATTTACAACACTCATGAAGATTTTCATATACTTCATCCGTAGCTTTTACTTCATCAGTATCATGACCAACATTAGCAATGGCTTTTTTAACATCTAAAATTGAACATTTCTCTTCATTAATTATTAAATGTAATGTATTGTCATCTAAATGATAATCGGCGCTTTTAACTCCTTTTACAGAAAAAGCGGCTTTCTCAATTCTTTTTTTGCACATTTCGCAATTGCCTCCTACCGCAATTTCGAATTTGGCATTTTTATTTTTTTTTTCTTGCGCCTGTGTTGAAAGTGTTACAAAAAGTAGCATCATTCCCATTAATATATTTTTCATATTTTAATATTTTTAATAATTATTTTATTTTAAATCTTAATCCTGCGTAAAACATTTGTCCAAAAATTGGAGCATATACTATTGAAGTATCAAAATTTGCTCCAAAAGGATTATGCTCTCCTATAATTGCATTGGTTTGTCTATAATTTCCAATATTTTCTCCACCAAAATACATTTCAAACGTTCTTGATTGTTGGACTGTAACCTGAATATTTAAAGTTGAAAAAGAAGGAGAGAATTCTGGTAATCTATCGTTAATAGGATTGGTAATTGTTGTTGGCAATTGTTGTTTACCAAGCCAGTTAATAGTTGCATCAAATCGCCATTGTTGACCTTGATCACTTATATTTGTTTCATATTCAATGTTTCCGAATAAACGATGTTTAGCTTGTAAAGGTCTCTGAAAAGTTCCAGATAAATAATCTGTTGCTATATCATAATATTTATAAGCTGTTCTTAAATTGAAATTTCTAATAATCTCATAATTAAAATCAATTTGTAGACTATTAGCATAAGAAGAACCTTTTAAATTATAGAATAATACTTGTTGTGGACTTTGCATCACATCAACTATAGCTTGATTTTGAAAATCGGTTCTGTAAAAATCTAAAGTCATGTCGGCACTTTTACCAAATAACGTGAAATTTTGAGTAAAGCTTATTCCGTAATTCCAAGCAATTTCTGGATTCAATCCGTATATTTTCCCATTTGAATCTAGTGTTGAAAAAACTCTTGAACTTCCAAACAATTGTTGATTTTCGGCATAAATATTTGCTGCTCTTTTCCCTCTTCCTGCAGAAAATCTGAAAACTGATTTTTCCCAAGGATTATATTTCACATGCAATCTTGGCGTAAAGAACACTCCTAACCTATTGTGATAATCCAATCGACCACCAAGTGTGTAACTTAATTTATTGAGATTGTCAAAATTATATTCAAAAAAAGCACCAACAGAATTATCAATTCTACTAACATCAATTAGGTTTACAAATTCGGCATATTTATCATAGGTAAAATTCAATCCTGTAGAAAATTTATGCATTGTATTATTAATGATGGAATTAAAAATTAAATTCGAATAATAACTTTGTTGTTTGATATTATACTGATTCAACCCAAAATATGAATCTTGATTATGGCTACTGAAAGCGTTTTGAAAACCAATACTTTGATAAGGCATATCTTTAAAAACATACCCGATTTTGGATGTAAAATCAAGTCGTTCAGTATTGATTTCAGAACCCCAATGATTGGTTGTTAGCTTATCAAACTTTGGATCAAAGTCATATTCTCCGGTTTGTTTTTCATCTTTCATAAATTTTATATTAAAAAATGAAACCCAACCTGTTTCTGGATTAGAATATTGCCAACGATTTGTAAAGTTTACTTGCTTCCCAATTGGATTATCAAGAAAATGATCATCGTTCATATCGTTTTTAGTAACACGTGCATTTCCGTGAACGAACAAACTTGTTGCCCATTTGTCGGAAATTTTTTTATTAAAATGTGTGTTTACTTCATAACGAGAATCGGTTGAACCATATACATTCAAAAAAAACGGAATGTCTTTAAGTGGCTTCAACAATTCAGTATTTATTTGACCCGTAATACTTTCGTATCCGTTGACAACACTTCCGGCACCTTTTGTAATTTGGATATTATCAACCCAAGTTCCTGGCGTAAATGATAAACCATATGCCTGAGAAGCACCTCTTACTGAAGGAATGTTTTCCTCTGTAATCATTAAATATGGTGAAGTTAAACCTAACATTTTTATTTGTTTGGTTCCTGTCAAAGCATCAGAAAAATTCACATCAATTGATGGATTTGTTTCAAAGCTTTCTGCCAAATTACAACAAGCTGCTTTAAGCAATTCTTTACTTGTAACTACAGAAGTATTGGCTGTTTTTGTAAGCGATTTTTTTATTCCTTTTTGCTTGATATCAATTTTTACTTCATCTAATTTTTCTTGTGAAAATGTAGCAGTAAAAACAAACAACATTAGGAATATTGTTATTTTTTTCATTTTATGCTGAATTTATTTCAGCATCTTTAGACACTGAAAATGATTAATATAAATTCTATTTGATTCTCAAAGAGGTCGAGAATCTGAACTGAATTCAGATTAAATCAAGCGTAAAAAGTGTATTGACAATAGAGTTGATACAATGGCGGCGCATTTGCATCACAGTAATAAGTAAGATATTGAGATTTTATACTACTTTCAACTGACTCAAAATAAATTTGTTTGAAAGAAGTTGTATACAAAAAGATATCAAAATCAAAAGAAATTGATTTAAATGCAAATTTTTCAGAGTTGTCTTTTAGATTTAATTCTTTGTCTGAGCAACACTTTTTGCCTGTAACTTCTTTTTTTGCACAACAAGATTTTTCCTCTATTACAGGCATCTCGCAAACTTCCTCATCAGAAAACACTGAAGATATTGCCGCTATTTTCTCGCCACAATAATGCACATTAAAAGCCAATCCTGAATTGGAAATTAACAGGAAGAAAGCTAAAAGTAACGCTATGTGCTTCTTTATTTGCATGGTGCAAAGTTAATCAATAGTAGGTAATTATCTGTAAAAGTTTGTTAAAAGTTTACAATTCAAACTCTTGTCCCATTAATGGAATAGAACAATTAAAGTCAAATCGCTCCTTAATTTTAATTCTAAGTTCATCTGCTGGCTGATTTTCTCCATGAACTAAAAACACTTTTGCTGGTTTACTATGCAATTCTGAAAGCCAATTCAATAAACCTTGTTGATCGGCATGAGCTGACAAACCTTCAATTTCAACAATATTTGCTTTTACATCATAATATTTTCCTCGAATTTTTATATCAGTAGCTCCATCTAATAATTTTCTTCCACGCGTTCCTTCTGCTTGATATCCAACAATAATTATTGTTGTTTCTATTAAACTAATGTATCGTTCTAAATAACTTAAAACTCTTCCTCCTGTTATCATTCCACTTGCAGCGATAACAACTTTTGGTTGTTTATCATAAATCATGTTTATTGTTTCTTGATAATCCGAGTTCATAAAAAACATTTTACACATTGCAACACAATCTTCATCAGATAGTTTGTGCCACTTTTTATTGTTTTCAAAAACATCCAAAACGCTAATTCCCATTGGAGTATCAATAATATAGGGAATATTTGGAATTCTATCTTCCTCTTTTAATTGCCAAAGTAAGTACATAATAGTTTGAGCACGTTCTACAGCAAAACTCGGAATTATTACTGTTCCTCCTTTAGAATATGTATTATTTATATATGCTTCGAGTAGTGACTTTACATCTTCTTCTGGATGAATTCTATTTCCATAAGTACTCTCTAAAAAAATATAATCTGCTTTTTTTGGTTTAGTTGGTGCATACATTA
Organism: Flavobacterium cheonanense; assembly: GCF_039539185.1. Lineage (NCBI taxonomy): Bacteria > Pseudomonadati > Bacteroidota > Flavobacteriia > Flavobacteriales > Flavobacteriaceae > Flavobacterium > Flavobacterium cheonanense. The sequence goes on from NZ_BAABCT010000002.1 coordinate 41,197, forward strand.
ATACATCATCATCACGACCAATATCTCCAGAAAAAACTAAGGTTTTGCCTTCTAAAACTAAAGTAATAGAGCAAGCACCAAGGATATGTCCTGCATTAGTAAAAACAGCAGAAATTTCAGCATCTAAACTAATCGTTTCATTTTCTTTTATAATTCTAAAATATGGAAAAACACTTTCTGCATCATCAATATTATATAAAGGTTCAGCAATTTCGTGTTTTGAATATTTACCTTCATTAGCTCTATTTGCATCTTCCTCTTGAATTTTAGCACTGTCTAATAAAATTAATTTTGTGATATCTTTAGTTGGACTCGTACAATAAATTTTACCTTTAAATCCTTGATTAACCAATCTTGGCAACCAGCCACAATGGTCTAGATGGCCGTGGGTCAGCAAAACAAAATCTATTGTTGATGGCAAAATAGGAAGTGGTTCCCAATTGAGTTCTCGCAATGGTTTTATTCCTTGAAATTGACCACAATCCACTAAAACTCTAACTCCATTGCTTTCTATTAATGTTTTAGAACCTGTTACAGTTCCAGCACCACCTAAGAATGTTACTTTCATAATTATAAATATTTACATAATTCTGTGACTTCTTTTAAAACATTTTTTATTCTATTAGAACTTAATCCTATTCGCTCTAAACTCTCAGAATTATTAATTAAATCTATTGCCAAAATAATCCCCAAAATCAACAACTTGTCTTTTTCTACCAATGAAAGAGTTGTCAAACAAGTTATAGGATATAGTTTTTTGTTATCGATTTTTGATCGTAAATTATCATTTTTGGGGAAATCCCAACTCAACATGTTTATCCCCGAACAATTTCCGAAAGTAATTGCATCTGCGCTAAATCTATTGTTGGTAACTAGCCAACATTTTGAAATTTTATCATTATTTGTAAAAATAGAATGTTTTCTATCTTTCAAATCGTTAAATCTAGACAGAATATACATTGGAACTTTTACATCAGAAATCGCATCCCTTCCAGCATGAAACTTACATTCAATCATGCTGAATTCATCATTTTTTTTAACAATAACATCTATTTCATGGGAAACACATTTTCCTTGAAGAGTTTGATTTGTAATGGTTTTATAATCCTCAAATGCAAAAAGTCTAGCAACATACTTTTCAAAGAAAAATCCAGCTGGACCAAGCATTTGTATTGCAGGTCTTAAATTATACTGAGCTGCATGAGAATTAGATGCTTTCTTAAGCAATCCAAAAGCCATTTTATAGATTTGTTTGGTTGGAATCCCATCATAAATCTGGCCTTTTATTTCGTTTAAAATACCATTAACAATCGAAGAATCTGCGCCTGATTTTAATAAAGATTTTTTAAGTTTATCAGGTTCAAAATCAACGACATCTCCAGAATGTTTTATTACTTTCATTGTTTATTATTTACCTACATAAAGGTACAAAAAATTACAACTACTTCATTTTTTTCTGATAATAAAAAGCTGGAATAAAGAGCATTATAAAAATTGGTTGAATAATAAATCTTCTAATGTAAAAAAGATTCATTTTATTAGTTTCTCCAAATTTTAATAGAACAAAAAAGAAACTCACCATTAAAATGATTCCCAAAATAGAATACAGAAAAATGGAAAACTTAATGATTTTTGCATCATTAAAAATCAACCGAAGTAATCCCAAGGAAATAATGGAGTTTAAATAAAATCTAAATCCTAAACTAAAAAATAATTTTATTACATCAATTTTAGGCAATGGTAGATTATTATAATTCAATTTAAAATAATCTAAAAATGGATCATAAAAAATTGTGTCTTCAAATGCTCTAATGGCAATTAGAAGAATAATCAAAAACAAAACAGCCGACAACTTCAGCTTATTTTTTAATAGATTTTGTAGCATAAGAAGAATATTTATTAACCCAAATCACCCAAAGTAAAAAAACAATTCCGTAAATAAATAGTGGAAAGATTACACCATGCAAAATATGCTCATACTCCGGAAAATGAAATATTGCCATACAAAGTAATGTAATTCGCAACACATTAAACAAGTGAATCATTATTGTTCCTATTAATATAAAAACTAAAGTTTGCTTTAATCTTCCAGTAAATGCAATTACAAAACTTATAAATAAAATCACAACACTCACAGCATTACAACCTTCGATGATTCTTGCAACCCATTTATCATGATAAAAAAGTTTTACACTTGCTTCTTTCAAATTGGGCATAGTATAGGAGTTATCATCAAAAACTGAAAGCAACATTTGAGATTGATTAGCGACAATTTGTGTAATTTTATCTACCTCAAAATTCTTTTGATCAAATTGATTTAAATAACTTTGATACAGAAGCGTTAACACCAAATAGGAGAGCAAAAACTTAGTTAAGAAAACTAAAAATGGTTTAAACTGAATAATGTATTCTTTCAAAATATAATTTTTAACAAATTTTAGGTAAAAGTAAGAAATTGCATTGGTTACTTTTGCAAAAAAAATAGAATATGAAATTTGATGAATTAAAACCAGAAGTGATTAGCATTCTGTCAAGTGAAAATGCTGATAGAGATGAAAAACTTAAAAATCTTTGCCAATTTTTATCAGATAATGTTGATTATTATAATTGGGTTGGATTTTACTTTGCCAATCACGAAAACAAAACTTTACATCTTGGACCTTATGTTGGTGCCGAAACAGATCATACTGTAATTCCATTCGGAAAAGGAATATGTGGTCAAGTAGCAGAATCGAATGCCAATTTTGTAGTTCCAGATGTTGCAGCTCAAGATAATTATATTGCTTGTAGCTTTACAGTTAAGTCTGAAATTGTAGTGCCGTTGTTTGTAAACGGAATCAATATTGGACAAATAGACATTGATAGTCATGTGATTGACCCATTTACAGAAAAAGACGAACGTTTTTTAGAATTTGTGAATACTGAAGTGGCAAAGCTTTTTTAAAAGTTGGATGCTAGATGTTGGATGTTAGATGCTGGGAGATTATTTTTTGGGATTTGGAATTTAAAAGATTGGATTTTTAAAATTTAATTTTATCTTTGCACACGAATTAGGAAAATCCTTTTTCATACATAATAATCATTTAATATAATATTGGAATGTATTTAAGTAAAGAAACAAAAGCTGAAATCTTCGCTAAACACGGAGGAAAAGCTGAAAACACTGGATCTGCTGAAGGGCAAATCGCATTGTTCACATTTAGAATCTCTCACTTAACTGAGCACTTGAAAAAAAATCGTCACGATTACAACACTGAGCGTTCGTTAGTTCTTTTAGTAGGTAAAAGAAGAAGTCTTCTAGACTACTTGAAGAAAAAAGATATCAACAGATATCGTGAGATTATTAAAGAATTAGGTATTAGAAAATAATACATATCTTAAAGAGGTGCTTGCGCGCCTCTTTTTGTTTTATAATATAAATAAGAAAAGTTTCGGTTTTTCATTGGGTTACAGACAACTACTACACAACAACTACAACACAACTAACCTAATAGTTTAAACGAATTAAATTTTATGATTCCAAAAGTAACCCAAGAAACAATCGATTTAGGTGATGGAAGATCTATCACAATCGAAACAGGTAAATTAGCAAAACAAGCCGATGGTTCGGTTGTTGTAAGATGTGGCGACTGTATGCTTTTAGCTACAGCTGTATCAGCAAGAACTTCAAACCCAGCAGTTGACTTTTTACCTCTTACGGTAGATTACCGTGAAAAATTTGCAGCAGCTGGACGTTTTCCAGGTGGTTTTTTCAAAAGAGAAGCTCGTCCTAGTGACAGTGAAGTATTAACAATGCGTCTTGTTGACCGTGTTTTACGTCCGCTTTTCCCAGACGATTATCATGCTGAAACACAGGTGATGATTCAATTAATGTCTCACGATGACAATGTTATGCCAGATGCATTAGCAGGTTTAGCAGCATCAGCAGCATTAGCAGTTTCAGACATTCCTTTTTACAATTTAATTTCTGAAGTACGTGTTGCACGTGTAGATGGTAAATTTGTAATCAACCCAAGTAGAACTCAATTAGAATTATCTGACATCGACATGATGATTGGTGCTTCATTAGATTCTGTTGCGATGGTTGAAGGAGAAATGAAAGAAATCTCTGAAGCAGAAATGGTTGAAGCAATTAAATTTGCTCACGAAGCTATCAAAGTTCAAATTCACGCTCAATTGCGTTTACAAGAAGCATTTGGCAAAAAAGAAACTCGTACATACGAAGGTGAAAAAGAAAATGAAGAAATCTACAAAAAAGTAAAAGCTGCAGCATACGATAAAATCTATGCTATTGCTAAAGTAGGTTCGGCTAAACACGAAAGAAGTGCTGCATTCGCTGAAGTAAAGGAAGAAGTAAAAGCTTTATTTACAGAAGAAGAATTAGCTGCTGACGGAGATTTAGTATCTAAATACTTCTATAAAACCAATAAAGAAGCAGTTCGTAACGTAATTCTTGAATTAGGAATTCGTCTTGACGGAAGAAAAACTACAGAAATCAGACCAATTTGGTGTGAAACTGACTATTTACCTTCTGTTCACGGTTCTTCATTATTTACACGTGGTGAAACTCAAGCTTTGGCAACAGTTACTTTAGGAACATCTAGAGAAGCTAACCAAATTGATTCACCATCAGAACAAGGAGAAGAAAAATTCTACTTACATTATAATTTTCCACCATTTTCAACTGGAGAAGCTAAACCTTTAAGAGGAACTTCAAGAAGAGAAGTTGGTCACGGAAACTTAGCACAACGTGCTTTAAAAAACATGATTCCTGCAGATTGTCCTTATACAATTAGAATTGTATCTGAAGTTTTAGAATCTAACGGTTCGTCTTCTATGGCTACAGTTTGTGCTGGAACAATGGCTTTGATGGATGCTGGAGTTCAAATGGTAAAACCAGTTTCTGGAATTGCTATGGGATTAATTACAGATGGTCAAAATTTTGCAGTTCTTTCTGATATCTTAGGTGATGAAGATCACTTAGGAGATATGGACTTTAAAGTAACTGGAACAAAAGACGGAATCACTGCTTGTCAAATGGATATCAAAATTGAAGGATTGAGATACGACATTATGGAACAAGCTTTAGGTCAAGCTCGTGATGGACGTATGCATATTTTAGAAAAAATTACAGAAACTATTGCTACACCAAGAACTGATGTTAAAAAACACGCTCCAAAAATCATCACAAGAACAATTCCTGGTAACTTTATTGGTGCTTTAATTGGACCTGGTGGAAAAGTAATTCAAGAATTACAAAAAGCTACTGGAACTACAATTGTTATTAACGAAGTTGACGAGCAAGGTGTTGTTGAAATCCTTGGAACAGATCCTGATGGAATTGCAGCAGTTTTAGCTAAAATTGACTCAATTATCTTTAAACCAGCAATGGGTGAAGCTTATGAAGTGAAAGTAATTAAAATGTTAGATTTTGGTGCTGTTGTAGAATACACAGCTGCTCCAGGAAATGAAGTTTTATTACACGTATCTGAATTAGCTTGGGAAAGAACAGAAAATGTTTCTGATGTTGTAAATATGGGCGATGTGTTTATGGTGAAATATTTAGGTGTTGACCCAAAAACTAGAAAAGAAAAAGTTTCTAGAAAAGCCCTTTTACCAAGACCTCCAAGAGAAGAGAAAAAAGACGAAGCTCCGAAAGCATAATCTTTAAAATTTTAATACTTTAAAACCTTGAAAAACTAATTTTCAAGGTTTTTTTATTTTTACACGCAACCTTTTCCTTTTTTTCGCATCTATAAAATAAAAAAAATATGAAAATCTTTACAAGACTTACAGTTGCGATTCTAATAGTACTGTTTTCAAGTTGTGAAAATGAACCTGTAGAAATTCTAAAAGACACACTTCGCAAAGAAGATGAACTATTTAAACTAATTAGAAATATTGTTACAATTGGTGACAATCCTATAGAAAACAACATATGTGTTGATTTTATATATCCAATGGTTGTGATAAAATATGATCAATATATTAATCCTATTCAGACCATAACATTGTATAACGACAATCAGTTTGAACAACTTTTGAATCAATTAAATCAAAATCAATCTGTAAGTATAAGTTATCCTATTGAAACGACTCTACCTGATGGAACAAGTATAAGTATTAATAATGATGAAGAATTAAAAAAATCATTATTATCATGTGAAGATCAAAATTTAATTAGTTATTGTTCAGGAATGTTAAAAAACCCTGTAACATGTATCTATGAAATACCATACATAGAAGAAGAATTAAATAATGATTATGCAGGTGCGGTTATATTTGTAAATGAAGATTTTACCATAACATTATTTCATTTAAACAATAATTATGTTGGCACATGGAATGTATTAAAAGTAAATAACATACTTCATGTTAATATTAATCTTGATGGCACTTCTGCTGTTGCACAATATTGGAATCATAATTATCGAATTGCAGATATAAATGAAGATTATCTTATTTTATCAACCTCAACACAAACCAGAAAACTAAAACTAAAATGTTCTAATTTATTAGATTATGAAATAGGTGATGTAGGACCAGCAGGAGGAATAATTGCTTATGATAAAGGAGAATTTACTAATGGTTGGCGCTATATTGAAGTTGCACCTAATGATTTAACTGGGCAAGAAGAATGGGGTTGCATTAATTCTGAAATTGTAAATGCTCAATTTGATCTTGTTGGAGCTGGACATCAAAACACCATAGCGATTGCAAATCGACATAAAAACTTAATTAATTATTTCACAAACCCAAGTGTGTGTAGCGCTTTTAATAATGGGACAGTTTGTGCCATTTCCTCTTTAAATGAAATTATTGCTAATAAAAGAGATTGGTTCATACCTTCATTAGAAGAACTCCAGTTACTTTATACTAATTTACACTTAAATGGAATTGGTAATTTCTCTACTGGTTACTATTGGAGTTCCTCTGAAGGAAGTTTATCTGAATCAAAAGCTGTAAATTTTAATACAGGTGGATCTTTTCTATTAAGTAAAAATGCACCAAATATAAATACCAGATTAATTAGAATATTTTAATTTTATCGAACAATCATTTAAAATTAAGTTCAACTTCGAACCAATGTTAAAATATCAATTTAAAAATAATCAGAATGACATTAAAACGAGTCCTTTCAACTTCAATATTTTAATCGGAATTGAATTCAATATTTTCAATAATTAATAGTTATTTGATTTAGTTTGCAAACCCCAATTCATTTAGTTGAGTTGGGGTTTTTAATTTATTAAAATTTATAGCTAAACTGAAAAGACAAGCTGCTATTACCAAAATCATTATCAATCCTTTTTGAAAACCAATTGTAGGGTGTAAAATTATAAATAACTTGAACTCCAATTCTGTTTGATGTAATAGAAACTCCTTGAGCGGCATACAAACAGCTCAAAGCTTTGGTATTTGTATCAATGCGATATGTTAGATTTCCGTTTTCATCGGTATAATATCCACTTTCGTTCTCAGGATTTTCCTTGTCTTCAAAAGAAAAAAAACTAGCTCCAAAGGTAGAACTCCACTCTATCGTTGCGCTTTTTTGAAAAATAGTAAAACGATATAGTTTATTCATTCTAAAAGCTACCATAACACTAATACCTTTTGGCTTGACATTAAAAACTGAATCTTTACCACGATAGACAAAACTATTTTTTATGGTTGGCACCACTATAGTAAAACCTAAATCTAATAAATCGTTGTGTTCAATTCTTGTTCTATACCAAAAACCGTATTGCTGAGAGACATCAATTTTGGATTGTAAATTTCCCAAGGGTATTAAAATTCCGGTTTCAAATTTATATCGCTCATATTTTGTGGTATCTTTTACAAACTCTTGGGCGTTAGAGTTAATACAAATAAAAATTAAAATGATATTTATTATTGTTCTCATAACTTACCAATTTAAAAAAGGCATCGACCTTTTACTATTTATATTCCACAAACCAATTTGCAATCCTTTCTGCTTTTTGGTTTTATTTATAACGCCAAGTTGAACTCCATAAAAATTTTCAGTTTTATTAAATACTCCAATTTGCAATCCGTTATTAATTTCAGAATAATTACTAAAAGACACGAATAATCCGTTAGATTTTTTTGAATAATTTAGAAGAAAACTTCCATGAATACCATTCATATTTGTTGCATAATTATAAAATCCATTCAATGAAATTCCATTACAAGAATGACTTGTACTAAACAAAGACAACTGTAAACCATTGTATACAATATCTTCATTCTGATTAGAATGGCCAGAACTGAGACTAATACCGTTAATTGTTGCTGTTGATGACTCAGAAAAACCTCTTCTAGATGGATCATCAAACATAAGTATAAAGATAGATAGCGGATTAATTTCGATGTTTAATCCATTAATTTGGCTTAATGTATTTTCGTCACCCATATTAATACCTAAACCAATAGCTATTCCGTTAACCCTTATATCCTTATTACTTCTAGGAGTTAAACTAAAAACCGTTGAACTAATAGAATCATTTTGTGAAAAAACTGATAACGAAACCAGAAATAGAAAAATCAAAAATCTTTTTTTCATAATAATAGTTTTAAAATTATAGTTCAAAACTATTGCGATTAATACAAGTGTATTGGCGATATTTAATAAATAAAATTTATATATTTGTGATTATCGCAAATTATGACGAATCAAGAACTACTTTTAAAAGAAATTAGAAAGCACCTTTCAAGTTCAGCTTCCTTAAATGATGAAATTTCTGCTATTCTAAATAGTAGTTATGATGCCGCACACCGAAGAGTTTCGGGCAAGAGTAAATTTTCTATTGATGAAACATTGCTATTGGCAAATCATTTTAATATTTCGCTAGACAAATTATTTTTAAAAAACGATAAAGTAATTGTTGAAAAAACCATAGAAATAACTTCGATAAAAGACATGCTTTCGTATTTTAAAAAATCGGCTGAGCGTATTGAACAATTGGCAACAACCGAAAAAGCAACTTTATATTATTCTGCTAAGGATATTCCGCTATTTTATTTTATGGAAGGAACTATAATGTCAAAATTTAAAGCCTACGTTTGGTTGACGTTGTTAAATCCGAATCAATCTAACGTATCTTTTGAGAACTTTGTTATTGACGAATCGTTTATGGAACACACGCATAAATTGAAAAAAATATATGAAAAAGTTACTGTAAAAGAAGTTTGGAACGATACAACAATCAACAGTAGTTTGCAACAAATATTATATTTTTACGAATCTGGCTTGCTGAATTTTAAAAATGCAACAGCATTGTATTTAGATTTAAAACGGATTTTGAATTTGATAAAAGACAAATCAAACAAATCTAATTCGAATTATTCTATATACTACAATGAGTTGATTTTGTTGAATAATAATATGCTTATTGAAACTGAAGAAAAGCTCACGATGTTTATTCCTTATACATTGTTAGGCTATTTTATTACTGACAACAAAGAAAGTTGTAAAAATGTGCATCAGTTTTTTAATCAGCAAATTCTAAATTCTAAAGCATTGAACCAATCTGGAATTAAGGAACAAAATTTGTTTTTTAATCGTGCCAACCGAAAAATTGATTATTATATAGAACGATTAAACAATCAGGTTGATTTACTTTTTTAAAAATTATTAATGATTTTGTAACTTTTTTGTAACTCATAACGTATAATTACCTGAACACTTTAAAGTAAAGGAGAAAAATATACATGAGACAACTTAAAATCACCAAGCAGGTAACTAATCGTGAAACTGCTTCTTTAGACAAATACTTACAAGAAATTGGTAAAGTTGACCTTATTACTGCTGATGAAGAAGTAGAATTGGCACAACGTATCAAAGCTGGTGACCAACGTGCTTTAGAAAAATTGACTAAAGCTAACTTACGTTTCGTGGTTTCTGTAGCAAAACAATATCAAAATCAAGGTTTAACACTTCCTGATTTAATTAATGAAGGAAATCTTGGTTTGATTAAAGCTGCACAACGTTTTGATGAAACTCGTGGTTTCAAATTCATTTCTTATGCGGTTTGGTGGATTCGTCAATCGATTCTTCAAGCGCTTGCAGAGCAATCTCGTATCGTTCGTTTGCCATTAAATAAAATTGGTTCTATCAATAAAATCAACAAAATGTATGCTTTATTAGAGCAATCTAATGAAAGACCACCTTCTGCTGAAGAAATTGCAAAAGAACTTGATATGACAGTAAATGATGTAAAAGAGTCAATGAAAAACTCTGGTCGTCACTTATCAATGGATGCACCTCTTGTTGAAGGAGAAGATTCTAACCTTTATGACGTATTACGTTCTGGTGAATCTCCAAATCCTGATAGAGAATTAATTCACGAATCATTACGTACAGAAATTGAGCGTTCGTTAGAAACTTTAACTCCAAGAGAAGCAGACGTAGTTCGTTTGTATTTTGGATTAGGCGATCAACATCCTATGACTTTAGAAGAAATTGGAGAAACTTTTGACTTAACTCGTGAGCGTGTGCGTCAAATTAAAGAAAAAGCAATCCGTAGATTAAAACATACATCAAGAAGTAAAATCTTGAAAACATATCTTGGATAAATTCCAAAAATAAAATTCCAAATTCCAATTGTTGGGATTTGGAATTTAAAAATTTGAAATTTCCATAAAAGCAACAACAGTTTCAAAACTGTTCGTTTTTTGATTGATGATTGAAACTCCGGCTGATTACCGGAGTTTTGTTTTTTAATCTGAACTCGTTTCAGATTCTATTGAACTCGTTTCAGATTCTCAACAAAGTAGTTTCAGATTCTTTAAATATAATTTACCTTTGCAAGTACAAAAGAATTTGAAATAAATTCAGAATAAACAACACCAACTACAAAATGAAAAACACTTTAATTGCACCATCAGTTCTTGCTGCTGATTTTGCCAACTTACAACGCGACATCGAAATGATTAACAATTCTGAGGCCGATTGGTTTCATATTGATATTATGGATGGTGTTTTTGTTCCGAATATTTCTTTTGGAATGCCAGTTTTAGAAGCTATTTCTAAACATGCTAAAAAAACAATCGATGTTCACTTAATGATTGTTGATCCTGACAGATACATTAAAACTTTCGCTGATTTAGGTTCGAATATACTAACAGTTCACTATGAAGCTTGTACGCATTTACACAGAACATTACAAGCTATAAAAGCCGAAGGAATGAAAGCTGGAGTTGCTTTAAATCCTCATACCAATGTAAGTTTACTTGAAGATGTGATTAAAGACATTGACATGGTTTGCATAATGAGTGTAAATCCAGGTTTTGGTGGACAATCATTTATTGAAAACACCTATAAAAAAGTAAGACAACTAAAAGAGATTATAACTAGAAACAATGCCTCAACTATCATTGAAATCGATGGTGGTGTAACTAGTAAAAATGCTGTTCAATTAGTCGAAGCTGGCGCAGATGTTCTAGTCGCAGGAAATTTTGTTTTTAAAGCCGAAAATCCGCCAGAGACAATTTCTGAATTAAAGAAAATGACTTCTATATAAATTATAAATGCTCCAATTGGAGCATTTATTTTTAGTATTGGTCTATTAAATACTTTATTAAATCGGTTGTGGTTACAATTCCTACCAAAAGTTCATCGAGAACCACTGGCAAAGCATGAAACTCTCTTTTAGACAATATTTCTGCTACTTCTTTTATTGTGGTGTCTGGAGAAACTTTTACTAAATTTCTTGCCATAACTTGCTCCACAGAAAACATATTGTAAACGGTTACATCAACTTCTAATTCATCATCGTCAATAGCATCTGCAAAGGAAATTCGCAATAAATCGGTGTAGCTTAACATCCCAACAATATGATTTCCACTAACAACAGGAATATGTCTGATATGATGTTTTTTAAATAAACTTTCTGCTTTTGTTAAATCATCCGTTAGATTTAACTTTATAACATTTGATGTCATTATGCTTGACACTGGTACATTTTTTTTCATAATCAAATGACTTTAAAATAATTAATTAAAGTTACCACTTGATACAAAATATAAATATGACAAAAATCAGATAGTTGATAAAAGATTATTAAGTTTGCACAACATCAAATTTCATGAGTTATACCTTATTATCTTCGCCCTTACAAGGATTTACCGACTTTCGTTTTAGAAATGCTCAAAACAAGTATTTTGGCGGAATTGACACTTTCTATTCGCCTTACATTCGCTTGAACGGAAAACTAGTTATTAAGTCATCTTATGAGCGTGATTTACTTCCTGAAAACAATAACACGCTAGAATGCATTCCGCAAGTGATAACTAACGATGCAGACGAATTTTTATTTGTTGCAAAATATGTTCAGGAATTAGGTTATAAGGAATTAAATTGGAATTTAGGTTGTCCTTATCCGATGGTAACAAAATGTGGAATGGGTTCGGGATTGATAAAAGAATCCGAAAAAATAGATGCCATACTTAATAGAGTTCATTCGGAATCTGACATTATTGTTTCTATGAAAATGCGATTGGGTTATGATACTACAGATGAAATTCTAGATGTTTTACCAATTCTTGACAAGTATCCAATTAAAAATATTGCCATTCACGCTCGTATTGGAAAACAACTTTACAAAGGTGGCGTTCATCTTGATGCTTTTCAAAAATGTATTGACACTACTAAACACAAACTATATTACAATGGCGATATTACTTCGGTAGCAAAGTTTAGAGAAATGCAAGAATTATTTCCTACCATTGACCATTGGATGATTGGAAGAGGATTAATTTCAGATCCTTTTTTACCAAGTATGATTAAAGAAAACACTTTAGAATATCCTAAAAACAAAATGGAATTATTTAGTGATTTTCACGAAACACTTTATCAAGGCTATAGCGAATCATTATCTGGTGCAACTCATATTTTATTGAAAATGCACCATTTGTGGGAATACTTTTCTACCACTTTTGATAATCCGCATAAAGTTGAAAAAAATATTAGGAAAGCAAAAAGCATTCGAAATTATGAAGAAACCGTGAAAGCTGTTTTTAAAAATGGTTGATTTTTAAGTTGGTAGTTTATTGGGTTTCTATCAAATGTCAAACTTTAACTCCGAGTTAATTTGGTCTTATTTTCTAGTTTTTAAATCAGAAATAATGTATTGATATAAATCACCTCCACCAGTTTTTTTATCAATTTCATCAGCTATAAATAAGGTGTTATTGTCCTTAAAGCAAATGGCTTCTTTTTGAGAAAAATTATCAAGTTGATAGGATGTTACTTTTCCTTCAAAGAAATTATCACCATTAAAATTTTCGAAAACCCAAACGGTATCATGACCTAAAATGGCCACTTTTTTATGGTCTTGACTTATTGCAGCACTTGTAATTACGCAAGAATCATAATCGCTACAAGTTTTAAATTTTCCAAGTAAAACGGCTTGATGATTTCCAGGAATATTTGGAATTTTATACAGAAAAGTTGTTCCGTCAAAATTTTTACTTCTGTTTTTTGTTACCAAATAAAAGTGGTTGTCCATTTCGAAAAAACCTTCGCAATCATAAAATAATTCCTTTTTATTAGGCGGAAAATCGGTTTGTTCAGGATAATTAAATGTGATGGAATAATCTGATGCTACTTCGGATTTCCCAAGGTTTTCATTATTTATTTTAAAAATCGACAAGTCTTTTCGGTCGTTATCATTATTTCCAAAATCTCCGACATATAAATTTCCTTTGCTGTCAGAAGTAATATCTTCCCAATCGTTGTTTACAGCGTTAGTTATTGTAATTGTTTGTAAAGCTTCTCCATTTTGGTCAATTCCGTATATTTTATTAGGATTTCCGCTATCTTGGATTGCCCAAATTAAATCAGAATTAGGCACTGTTTTTATTCCAGAAACTTCCTTAATTTTTTTAGGAAATGAGAATAACAAAGCTTCTTTTTTAGTTGCAGTTGTACAAGAAACAAAAGCCAAAAGCAATAAATAATTTACTATTTTCATATGTTTAAATTTTATTTTTTAGAGGTAACATATGGTATCACCTTTTTAATAATTGTTGTTTGTTTGCAACAAACTTGTTGTTTGTGGTGATTTCATATGTTTAAATTTTAATTTAATAAAGCTAGTGCTTATGATTCAACATTTTGCTTACATTTTCGAAAAGTTTTGGAAATTCTTGTTTGAATAAATGAGGTGATTCAAAATAATGTTCGATAATAACAGCTAAAAATTCAAAATGATTAGTGTAAGCGTAAATTCTGAAATAATCTGAATTTACTAATCGTTCTTTATTGGCAGGATACTCAACTTCTCTTCGAATTCTATCATACATTCTTGAAAAAATTATGGCACTTGTGTCTTGACTGTTCATGCCATGAAAATGAAGCACGTGAGCAAATTCGTGGATTCCGAGATTTAAATTATCGTTTTTAATTTCGTAACCAGCTTTAAAATCTTCCCATGAGAAAACAATAGCTTTCATTCGCGGATTGAATTCACCTTTGTGATAAGCATCGTTAATTTCTGAGTAATAAACCGATGGATAAACGATTACTTTATCAATATTGGTGTACAAATAATTTCTCAAACCGAAGGTTAACATTACAGACGTCGAGGCAATCAAAACCTGAACTTCATCAGTTATAATAAAATCTTCTTTACCTATGAATTCATATCGTTCTATAAAAGTTGCAACTCGATGTTCGAAGTATTTTTTCTTTTTATCTGAGAGTGAATTGTAATAATCAAATTGCTTGTTTAAAACATAAGATTGATTAGCATCCAATGTTTTTAAAGTTGGATAAAAATGAATGTAAAATGGTTTATTGAAAAGCACACCATATTTTTCCTCGATTACTGAGTAAACAACAAAGAAAAAAAATGCTGCTACTCCAGCAAAAAGAAGGTATAATATAATCAAATGATTCTTTGTTTTTGTGACCACGGAAGGATTGACTTCGTCCAACCTTAAAGCTCCGCTTTAAAAATGATTTATTCTACAAAAAGACACTTCAAGCAAGCTTGGTATCTTTTTCTAAAATAAATCATTCATTCGTGACCGCGGAAGGATTCGAACCCTCAACCCTCAGAGCCGAAATCTGATATTCTATCCAGTTGAACTACGCAGCCAATTTAGTAAAAAGTGATTAGTGAAAAGTGAATAGCTAATTACTAATCACTTTTTACTAATTACTTATAAATTAAACTAATAATTTTTTAACAATAGCTGAAATAGTTTTTCCTTCTGCTTGTCCGCCGATTTGTGCTGAGGCTAATCCCATTACTTTTCCCATTGAAGCGATTCCTGATGCTCCAGTTTCTGCAATGATTTTAGAAACGATAGCTTCTACTTCAGCTTCTGAAAGTTGTGCTGGAAGGAATTGCTCTATTACAGTAATTTGTGCTAATTCTGGTTCAGCTAAATCAGGACGGTTTTGTGTTTTATAAATTTCGGCGCTATCTTTTCTCATTTTTACAAGTTTCTGTAAAATTTTGATTTCGTCAGCTTCTGAAATTTCTTCTTTTGAACCTGTTGCAGTTTGTGCTAACAATAATTCTGATTTGATAGCTCTTAATGCTTCCAATGCCACTGTATCTTTAGAACGCATGGCATCTTTCATTACGTCCATTATTTTTGATTGTAAACTCATTTTATATTAGATTTTTGATATTAGATATTAGATTTTATTCAAATGGATTGCTTATTAGCCCTGATTGGAACAAGTATCCTTTTATTTTGTTGCATTCGAGAACCTCAGGCAACAAAATAAAAGATACTGTGGAAAGCAGGAAAATGGATTACAAAAATGCGCAAACCATTCGCTACTGAAATTCTTCAGCATGCATCCAAAAAGCCACACAAAGGTAAAAAAAATAACCCGAAATTTCAATTGAACTTTCGGGCTACCCATTTTTAATTAACTTATGATTAATCTACATTATCGTGTAAGAATGAATTATTAGAACGTAACTGAATATCGTCGTTACTATCTGTTCCTAATGACATTCTTGAATTGTTGTTTAGGTTTTGATTTTCTGTTAAATCTACGCCTAATCTTTTGTATGCTGGTTCTCTTTCAAGTTCGTCAACTCTCGATGGATTGTTGTGAAACTTGTAATTGAATTCTTTTAATTTACGTCTTCTTTCGTCTGCACGAAGTTTTAAAGTTTCTTCGATAGTCATTTCCATTGGAGAAATATCATCTGAATGTGTAGCATAAGTTGGTTTTGCTGGCTCAGCTACTTTCATTGTGAAATTTAATGACTCTTCGATTGGCTCTTCCAACTTAGCAGCTGGTTTAGAACTCAATAAATCGTTTTCAATTTCCATATATTCTTCAAGAGAATATTTGATAACTCCGTTTTGATTTACTTCAGTTACTGGAACAAATTCAACGTGTTCGTTAACCTTGATGTCTTTAGTTTCGGCAGTTAAATCGAAAATAATTCTATCTTCTTCAATTGTATTTTCAACTGGTTTAGTTATTGGCAAATCGAAAGAGAATGTAATTTGCTCTTCTTCTCTTGCTACAACTTGTGGCTCAACAACTTTAATCTCGTTTACCGCTGGAGTTGTAAAAGTAAAATCGATATCTTTTATAGGCGAAACGATTTCGAAAGTTACATCTAAATTACGGATGAAGTCGTTCATCGCAATTAGTTCGTTTTCGTTAACTTTTGCTACAACTGGTTCTTGTTTTACTTCATCTTCGATTAATTCGAAAACAATTTTTTCTTCTTTAACTTCGGCAGTTACTTCAATTGGAGTCTCTACCTTCGGTTGAAAAAAATCAACTGGCTTTTGAGTTAAGTCATGAACTAACTTTTGCTCATCTTCTAGTGAATGAATGATTTTTTTAACTTCTGTATTTACGATTTCGTTTTGTTGTTCTACGTTGAAACCTGTTGCAATAATTGTAACTGCAATAGCATCACCATGAGCTTCATCTTCACCAACTCCCATAATAATATTGGCGTTGTGACCTGCTTCTGCTTGAATGTGGTCGTTGATTTCTCCGATTTCGTCAATAGTAATTTCGTTAGTACCCGAAACGATAAGCAACAATACGTTTTTAGCACCTGAAATTTTATTGTCATTCAATAACGGAGAATCCAAAGCAGAAATGATAGCGTCTTTAGCTCTATTTTCACCACTTGCAATTGCAGAACCCATAATAGCTGTTCCACTATTTGCCAATACCGTTTTAGCATCTTTTAAATCGATATTTTGTGTGTAGTGATGTGTAATTACTTCAGCAATTCCGCGTGATGCAGTTGCTAAAACTTCGTCAGCTTTAGAGAAACCAGCTTTGAAACCAAGATTTCCGTAAACTTCTCTTAATTTATTATTATTGATAACAATTAATGAATCTACTTGTTTTCTTAATCTTTCAACACCTGCTAATGCTTGGTCTTGACGTACCTTTCCTTCAAATTGAAAAGGAATTGTAACAATACCAACCGTTAGTATGTCTCTTTCTTTAGCTAATTGAGCAATTACTGGAGCTGCACCTGTTCCTGTTCCTCCACCCATTCCTGCGGTGATGAAAACCATCTTGGTGTTGCTATCCAACATTTTTTCGATATCATCGATACTTTCGATTGCTGATTGTTGTCCAACATCTGGATTTGCTCCTGCTCCTAAACCTTCTGTTAAGTTTACACCCAACTGAATTTTATTTGGCACAGGACTGTTTTGTAATGCCTGAGAATCAGTATTACAAACGATGAAATCTACACCTTTGATTCCTTGTTTGAACATGTGGTTGATTGCGTTGCTTCCACCGCCACCAACTCCGATAACTTTAATAACATTTGATTGATTTTTAGGTAAATCAAATGAGATGCTTCCAAATTCTGAGTTGCTTATCATACTATTTTGGTTTTGTTTGATTTTATTCTGTATTCTAGTTTTGTTTTTCTTTAAATCTAATATTTGATATTTTAAATCTAATATTAAATTACTCTGCGTTGTCTAAGAAATCTTTGATTTTATCAACATACTTATCAAAAAATGATTTTCTGATTTTTCCTTCTGTTGTTTCCACTTCTTTTTCAACTTTATTTTCAATTTGTTCTTCTTGTTGTTGCGTTACCTCTTGCACTTCTTCAACAACTGGTCTTGCAATTGGTCTTGGCTGCGGAATAGCTTGACTTACTTCTAATTTATAGGCACTTTGCGTATTGTTAGCTACACTATTCATTACTAATCCAACTGCTGTTGCAAATAATGGACTTGAAATATCTTCGCTAGAATTTCCTGCCAAATGTTCGTTAGGATAACCAATTCTAGTGTCCATTCCTGTAATGTATTCCACTAATTGTTTGATGTGTTGCAATTGCGCTCCACCACCTGTAAGAACAATTCCTGCAATCAATTTCTTTCTTGGATCTTCGTGACCGTAAACTTTGATTTCTGTAAAAACTTGCTCAATAATTTCAACCACACGTGCATGAATGATTTTAGATAAGTTTTTCAAAGAAATTTCTTTTGGTTCTCTACCACGTAATCCTGGAATTGAAACAATTTCGTTGTCTTTATTTTCTCCTGGCCAAGCCGAACCAAATTTTACTTTTAATAACTCTGCTTGTTTTTCGATAATAGAACAACCTTCTTTAATATCTTCTGTAATCACATTTCCTCCGAAAGGAATTACAGCTGTGTGACGAATGATTCCGTCTTTAAAAATGGCTAAATCTGTTGTTCCACCACCAATATCTATTAAAGCAACACCTGCTTCTTTTTCTTCTTGACTTAAAACCGCATCTGCTGAAGCTAAAGGTTCCAATGTTAATCCTGACAATTCAATTCCGGAACTTTGGATGCATCTTCCTACATTTCTGATAGAAGCTGCTTGTCCAACAACAACGTGAAAACTTGCTTCCAATCGTCCACCATACATACCAATTGGTTCTTTGATTTCTGATTGTCCGTCGATTTTAAATTCTTGTGGCAACACATGAATAATTTCTTCACCCGGCAACATCGCTAATTTATTCACTTGATCAATTAACAATTGAATGTCTTTACCACTAATTACTTCTTCTGGATTACTTCTGCTGATGTAATCTGTGTGTTGAATACTACGAATGTGTTGTCCGGCAATACCAACAACGCAATCATTGATTTTGTATCCTGAGTTTTCTTCCGCTTCTAAAACTGCTTGTTGGATGGATTGAATGGTTTGTGTAATATTATTTACAACACCACGAGCCACACCTAAACTTTTGGCTTTTCCAAGACCTAAAATTTCAAGTTTGCCGTATTCATTTTTCTTACCAATCATCGCTACGATTTTCGTAGTTCCGATGTCTAAACCAACTGCAATGTTTTCTCTGTTCTCCATATTGTCAACTAATTTGCCCCACACAATATTAACTTTATCTCCGTTTTTTGAAATTTTACTATTGTTATTTTGTACAAACAACTTGATGTGTAAATCTCAAATTTATTTTCTTGTAATTATTTAGCATCGTATCTGAAACTGCTTTCTGAAAAAATGCTTTATAATTTTTAAATTTCTTTTCTTCATTCATCATTTTGCCAAACTCGATTTTAAAATCATAGTTCCTGTTGGTCATCATTAAGCTCGCATCAGGCAAAACTTGCACACCAATGATATTTTTTTTCAAAAATTCATCGTTGTAAATCATCTTCAAAACTTCGGATAATTTCTTCTTGTTTTTGTTGTCAATAACCCCCGAAATTAGCGGTACTCTAGCTGTACTTATATCAGAAAGTGGCATTCTATTTCCCTCATAATCAATATAGAACGAACCTTCCTCACTAAACACTCTTGCTATGGGTGTTTTTTGTTTCACCACCGCCTTTAGAACACCATCAACACTTACAAAAACTTCTGATTTTTCAACCATAGGATGTTTGTTGATAGAATTTTCCAATTTGTTCAAATTTAAGTCCGATTTTTCAATGGTTTTTACATCTGAACTATTTTCTATTAACAATTTATTAACCGATTCTTGTTTAACGAAATTGTTATTATCTCCAACAAAAATCACTTCTGATTTCTTTAATTTACGATGTGAATTTCTATTTGACGTAAACGAATACAGAAAAACTACCAATGCAAACATTAGTATTAATCGGATATTGTTCCATTTTAGAAATTTCATAATTGTTTTAATTTTTTAATATTTCGTTTTTTGTTTTTCTATTTTTTATTTTTTTATTTTTTTTATTTTTTTTATTTTTTTCATCGGACTAAAGTCCGAAGCTATTCAGCTAAAGCAGTTTTTATTGATGGTACTAATTCGCCAATATCGCCTGCTCCTATCGTTACAATTATCTTTGCATCACTTTCCAAAATTGCGCCAATTAGTTCTTCTTTTGAAACTAATTTTTTATTATCATTTGTCATTTTAGACATTAACCAAGAAGTTGTAATTCCTTCCATTGGTAATTCTCTTGCAGGATAAATATCTAATAAAAGAACTTCGTCAAATTGAGATAAACTTTTAGCAAAATCGTCTGCAAAATCTTTTGTTCTACTAAACAAGTGAGGTTGAAAAATTGCCAAAACTTTTTGATTTGGATATAATTCTCTAACCGCTTGATGCACGGCATTAATTTCTGTTGGATGATGTGCATAATCATCTATATAAACGCGATTTTCTGATTTTATTTGATACGAAAATCTTCTTTGTACACCTTTAAATGTAGCTAAAGCATTAGCAATGGACACGGTTGGGGTTCCATAAGTTTTGGCCATTGCTAAAGCCATTAGCGCATTCATTAAATTATGATGTCCTGGTAAACCAAAAGCAATATCTTTTATTATTTCTGTTGGTGTTTGAACATCAAAAACATAAGCACTATTTTCTATTCGAATATTAAACGCTTTGAACGTTGCTTCTTCATTAATTGCTATGGTCAAACCCTCTAAATCCAATCCTTTAGGAACAAATATTTTGGTTTTATCTTGAACTTTATTTGCAAATTCTCTAAACGATTCTTCGATTGCAGAGGCATCACCATAAATATCTAAATGATCAGCATCCATTGAGGTTACGCAAGCAATATTCGGATGCAAATGCAAGAACGATCGATCAAATTCATCGGCTTCAACAACGGTAATTGTTTTTCCACTGCCGATTAAATTAGAATGATAATTTTCTACAATTCCACCAAGGAATGCTGTAACATCTGCTCCACTTTCATACATAATATGACCTAGAATACTTGATGTAGTTGTTTTTCCATGCGTTCCTGCTACTGCAAAACAGAACGTATCTTTTGTAATCAAGCCAAGAACTTCAGCTCTTTTTTTAATTACATAATCTCTTTCTACAAAATAATTCCATTCTGAATGCGAAACTGGAACCGCTGGCGTAACAATTACCAAAGTATTTTCTACAAAATAATCCGAAGGAATTGCAGCAATTGAATCTTCAAAATGAATGTTCATTCCGCCAGCAATCAATTCGTCGGTTAACATAGTTGGTGTTTTATCGTAACCCGAAACATTCTTTCCAATGTTCTGGAAATAGCGAGCCAAAGCACTCATTCCGATGCCTCCAATTCCGATGAAATAGACGTTATGTATTTGATTTAGATTCATTTTCTTTTTTTTGACACAAATTTCACGAATTTTCACGAATGATTTTGATTGCGAAAATTGCACGAATTTATTTTATCAATTTTACTATTTGTTCAACAATATCTTTTGTTGCGTTTGGCTTGGCTAATTTTTTCATGTTTTCGCTTAGACTTTTTTGCAAATTCTCATCATGAATTAGTTTATTGAAAACTGATTCGAATTTTTCGTCTAACTCACTTTCTTTTATTAGTAAAGCACCATTTTTATCTACAATTGCTTTCGCATTTTTGGTTTGATGATCTTCGGCTACGTTTGGTGAAGGAATAAAAATCGTTGGTTTTCCAACCAAACATAATTCTGAAACTGACGAAGCTCCGGCACGAGATATCACGAAATCTGCTGCAGCATAAATCAAATCCATTCTATCAATAAACGAAACTACTTGAACATTCTCTATCTCAGAAAAATGTTTGTAATCTGCCATATATAAATTACCACATTGCCAAAATATTTGCAAGTTATTGTTTCGTAAAAAATCAAGCTCTTTTGCAATTAATTGATTGATTCTTCTTGCACCTAAACTTCCGCCAATGATTAGTAATGTCTTTTTGTTTTCATCCAAATTGAAATAAGACAACGCTTCACTTCTTTTAGAATCAATATCTAAAATATCTTGACGGACAGGATTTCCTGTAAATACAATTTTATCTTTTGGAAAAAATCGTTCTAAATTTTCATAAGCAACACAAATGGCATTGGCTTTCTTACTCAATAATTTATTGGTAATTCCGGGATAGGAATTTTGCTCTTGAATTACTGTTGGAATATTCAAACTATTGGCAACTTGCAATAATGGTCCGCTTGCAAATCCGCCTGTTCCGATGACAACATCTGGCTTGAACTTCTTAATTATTTTTCTAGATTTCCATAAACTATTAACTAATTTTAATGGAAACATGGCATTCTGCAAAGTCAACTTTCTTTGTAAGCCTGCAATCCAAAGTCCTTCAATAGCATAACCTGATTGAGGTACTTTTTGCATTTCCATTTTATCTTGCGCACCTACAAAAAGGAACTCCGCATCTGGAAAACGCGATTTTAATTCGTTGGCAATAGCGATTGCAGGATAGATATGTCCACCTGTTCCGCCACCACTTAATATGAATTTTAATTTTTTCATTTTTATCTTATTGCCTTAAAAGGCAGTTCAATTTATTTTTTTCGCATTCCTTTTATGGCTAGCATTGGATTTTCTTCAATTGAAAAATCTTCCTCCATTATTTTGCCTTTGATGGATGCTTTCATTTGGTTAACCTTTTCTTGATTTTCATCAACTTCCTCTTCTACACCATTCAATTCTCTATCAATAATTCTTTGTAAAACTTCGTCTCTTTTTTTCTTTTCTTCGAGTTCTCTTTCGGCTTCTTCGAGTTCTTTTGCAATTTCTTCTTCTTTTTTGGTAACGCTTAGAATAATTCCGAGAGCGATACATGTCATCCAAACAGAACTTCCTCCTGAACTAATTAATGGTAAAGTTTGTCCAGTAACTGGCAACAATTCGACTGCCACTGCCATATTGATTAATGCCTGAAATATTATTGGAAAACCGAGCCCGACGACGACTAATTTTCCGAAAAGCGAATTGGCTTTGTGCGATGCTACCACAAATCGGAATAGCAACATTAAATAGAAAAACAAAACTGTTAGAGCTCCGAAAAGCCCAAACTCTTCCACAATAATGGCGAAAATAAAATCGGAAGATGACTGAGGTAAGAAATTCTTTTGAACACTTTTCCCTGGTCCAAGTCCGTATAGCTCACCTGATGCAATTGCGATTTTCGCTTTCTCAATTTGATAATCATCTTCATCTGGTTTGTCACTTGTAAAATTATCTATACGACTAATCCAAGTATCAACACGATTAGGAAAAGCATCTGGAAATTTTTTAGCTATTAGAATGAAAAACAATCCACAAAGCAATCCGGTTCCAAGAATAATTCCGATATATTTTAATGGGTATTTACCAATAAAAGTTAGCATAATAACCATTGAAAAAATCAATGCTGCTGTAGAAAAGTTCGCAGGAAAAATCAATCCGACAGTTACAAATACTGGCAACCAAAGTTCTAGAAGCGATTGCTTAAAATCGGGTGCAACTTCTCTTTTTTTGGACAAATATCTTGCTACAAAAATATACAACACAATTGCTGCAAATGTTGATGTTTGAAAGGATATTCCAATGAATGGAATTTGAATCCAACGACTGGCATTTGCTCCATCAATTACAGTTCCTTTTACCAAAGTATAAATTAACAAAACCCAAACAATTGGCAATGCAATTCGTGAAATTCCTCTAAAATAATGATACGGAATTTTGTGAACTTGATAAATTATAACGAAACCAATAGTAATGTGAATAGCATGCTTTAGCAAATAGGTCAAAGCATTTCCTGAGCCGTGACGCATGTAAGCCAAATTACTACTCGCACTAAAAACAGGCATAAAAGAGAACAGCGCCAAAAGAGCAACAAATGCCCAAATGACTTTATCTCCGTGTAGTCTGCTTATTAATTGTTTCATTTTTTAGTTTATAAGTTTAAAGGTTTAGGAGTTTAAAAGTTCTATAAATTTCTTACTTCTCTTTTAAATTGATTTCCTCTGTCTTCGTAGTTTTGAAATAAATCGAAACTTGCGCAAGCTGGAGATAATAGAACAGTATCACCTTTTTCTGCGATGTGTCTTGCTGTATTTACTGCATCGTGCATATTATCTACTTCAACCATCATATCTACAACATTTCCGAAAGCATCAATTATTTTCTTGTTATCAACACCAAGACAGATAATTGCTTTCACTTTTTCGTGAACCAAAGGCATTAACTCAGCATAATCATTTCCTTTATCAACACCTCCAACAATCCAAATGGTTGGCGTTGTCATGCTATCTAAAGCAAAAAAAGTTGCGTTAACATTGGTAGCTTTACTATCGTTAATGTATTGCACATTATGAATTTTTAGCACTTTTTCTAAACGATGTTCAACACCTTGAAAATTTGACAAACTCTCGCGAATGGTTTGTTTTCTGATGCGTAAAATATTCGCTACAGAAGTTGCAGCCATTGCATTTTTCATATTGTGCTTTCCTTCAAGTGCGATGTTTGCCGTTTCCATTAAAAACTCTTCTTGGTTGATGTTGATTTCCATAGTTTTGTTGTTTAAAAATGCTCCGTTTTCAATTGATTTTGATATCGAAAATGGAATTAATTGTGCTTTTACTTTGTTATTTTTTAACCAATTTCCGATGGCTTCATCATCTGCATCATAAATGAGATAATCCTCTTCGGTTTGATTCATTGTTATTCTGAACTTCGATGCGATATAATTTTCATATTTATATTCGTATCGATCTAAATGATCTGGACTTATGTTTGTAATTATGGCAATATGTGGCTTATAATTTATGATTCCGTCTAACTGAAAACTGCTTAATTCTAACACATAAGAATCATAATGTTCTTCGGCTACTTGCCATGCAAAACTTTTTCCAATATTTCCGCCCAATCCTACATTCAATCCTCCTTCTTTTAGCAAATGATACGTCAACATTGTTGTTGTTGTTTTACCATTACTTCCTGTGATTCCGATAGTCATTGCTTTTGTAAAATCATTAGCAAATTCAATTTCAGAAATCACTGGAATTCCTTTTTCGATAAGCTTTTTTACAATTGGAGCTTTTTCTGGAATTCCTGGACTTTTCATTACTACATCAGCATTTAGAATTTTATCTTCTGTATGCTGTTCGTCTTCCCATTGTATTTCATATTGATTAAGAACGTCTCTATAATTGTCTTTAATTTTTCCGAAATCAGATACAAAAACATCATATCCTTCTTTCTTTCCTAGAATTGCTGTTCCAACTCCACTTTCTCCTCCTCCAAGAATTACTAATCGTTTCATTATCTCAATTTCAATGTTACAATTGCTACAATCGCTAACAAGATGGTTACAATCCAAAAGCGAGTTACAATTTTACTTTCATGGTATCCTTTTTTCTGATAATGATGATGTAATGGCGACATTAAGAAAATTCTTCTTCCTTCGCCAAAACGTTTTTTGGTATATTTAAAATAAGATACCTGAATAATTACTGAGGCGCTTTCGGCAAAGAAAATGGCACATAAAACAGGAAGTAACATTTCTTTTCTAACAGAAATTGCTAAAACCGCTATAATTCCACCAATGGTTAAACTTCCTGTATCACCCATAAAAACTGATGCTGGATAAGAATTATACCAAAGAAATCCGATTAAAGCTCCAACGAAAGAAGCGATAAAAATGGTCATCTCTCCTGAATTTGGAATGTACATTACATTCAAGTAATTTGACAAAATGATATTACCTGAAATAAATGTAAAAATACCGAGCGCGAGTACTGATATTGCAGACGTTCCTGCGGCTAAACCATCAATTCCATCAGTAAGATTTGCACCATTTGAAACTGCTGTAATAATGAAGATTACAATTGGAATGAATACCAACCAAGCCCAATTTTGATAATCATCTGTAAATGGTTTTAGGATTTGAGCATAATCCAATTCGTTGTTTTTTGTAAACGGAATTGTTGTCGTAGTTGCCTTTATTTCTTTAGCAGGTTGTGAAATTGTATTTCCAGTTTGGTTGAAAGTGATAGGCGTAGCTGACTTTTCACGAACAGTAACTGCTGGACTAAAATACAATACTGAACCCACAATAATTCCCAAACCAACTTGACCTATAACTTTAAAAATTCCTTTTAAACCTTGTTTGTCTTTTTTGAATATTTTGATATAATCGTCAATAAAACCAATAGTTCCCATCCAAAGTGTGGTCACAATTAGAAGAATGATATAAATATTATTCAACTTAGTCAATAACAAAACAGGAATCAAGGTTGCAAAAATGATGATTAATCCACCCATTGTTGGAGTTCCTGCTTTTTGAGTTTGACCTTCCAAACCTAGCTCACGGACAGTTTCGCCAACTTGTTGATTTCTCAAAAAAGTGATGATTTTTTTTCCGTAAATAGTTGACAGTGTTAATGATAACATCAACGCTATAGCCGAACGAAACGTAATATATTGAAACACTCCAGCTCCAGGAATGTCTAGTGTTTTGTCTAAATATTCAAATAAGTAGTATAACATATTGGTTAGGTATATTGGGTTATTTGTTCATTTGTTCTAAAAATTCTTTTACAATTTTCATATCATCAAAATCATGGCGAACACCTTGAATTTCTTGATAGGTTTCGTGACCTTTTCCTGCAATTAGAATAATATCATTGGCGTTTGCTAATTGACAAGCAGTTTTTATAGCCTGTTTTCTATCTTCAATGGAAAGTGATTTTTTGAAATTTTGTGGTTCAACACCTGCTTCCATTTCGGCGATAATCGTTGACGGATTTTCAGTTCGTGGATTATCAGAAGTGATGATAACTTTATCGCTCATTTGTGTTGCGATGTTTGCCATTATTGGTCTTTTCGTTTTATCTCTATCACCACCACAACCTACAACGGTTATCAATTGTTCGTTTTTTGTACGAATATCATTAATGGTTTTTAGTACATTTTCTAAAGCATCCGGCGTATGTGCATAATCTACAATTGCGGTGATTTTATCGTTGGAAACAATAAACTGAAAACGACCTGAAACGCTTTCTAATTCGGATAGCAATCTCAAAACTTCAAGCGATTCTAATCCTAATTCAACTGCAGTTCCATAAATTGCTAGTAAATTATAAGCATTAAATGTTCCGATAAGTTTTACCCAAACTTCATTTTCATTAACTTTAAGCAACAATCCTGAAAGTTGATTTTCTAGAATTTGAGCTTTATAATTAGCGTATGATTTTAAAGCATAAGTCAATTTTCTTGCATTGGTATTTTGAAGCATTACCGCTCCATTTTTATCATCAACATTGGTCAATGCGAAAGCTGATTTTGGTAAATGATCAAAAAACGATTTTTTAACATCTCTATATTCTGCGAAAGTTGGATGATAATCTAAATGATCGTGCGATAAATTAGTGAAAACTCCACCTTCAAACTGCAATCCTTCTGTACGCTTTTGATGAACACCATGTGAACTCACTTCCATAAAACAATAGTCGCAACCGATTTCAATCATTTCATTTAAAAAATAATTGATGGTTAAAGAATCTGGTGTTGTGTGTGTTGCTTTGTGTTCAACATCATTAACCATAATTTTTACGGTAGAAAGCAAACCAACTTTGTATCCTGCTTTTTTGAATAATTGGTACAAAAGTGAAGCAATAGTTGTTTTACCATTGGTTCCTGTGATTCCAACTAAACGTAATTTTGACGATGGATTGTCATAATAATTAGAAGCCATAAAAGCCAAAGCCGAATTGGTATCTTTTACTTGAATATAAGTAATTCCGGTAATTATTACTTCTGGTAATGTGTCACAAACAACTACAACCGCACCAAGATTAATTGCTTTTTCGATAAAGTCGTGACCATTAGAAACTGTTCCACGGATGGCTACAAAAACGTCATTTTCTTGAATTTTTCTCGAATCGAATTCGATTTTATTCACAGCGATTTCCGTTGAACCTTTGACAGCTTCAATAGCAACTTTATATAATATGTCTTTTAAAACGATCACGATAATTCTAGTGTTATGATTGTATTTTTGATAATAGGTTGTCCGGCTTGAATCGACTGATTTTTTACCTTTCCAATACCTTTTACTTTTACTTTAATTCCTAAATTTTCTAAAAGTGCCACAGCATCCATTCCTGGCATTCCTTTTAGATTAGGTATTGTATTTTTTACGTTTTGAGCTTTTGTAAAATACTCTTGATATTTAGTTTCCTGCTTGGCTACTTTTTTATCAAGATTTTTAATTTCATTTGTTGATGGTGCGTCAGTGAAAATCTTTTGAGCTATTCTTTTAAAAACTGGTCCGGCAACATCTGCTCCATAATAATTATTCATTGAAGTATTTGGTTTGTGAACTACTACAATGCAAGAATATTTAGGATGTTCCGCTGGAAAAAATCCAACAAAAGAAGAAATATAATGTTTCTCACTTCCGCCATTTTTACCATAATTGGCTTGCGCTGTTCCTGTTTTTCCTGCCATTGAAAAATCTTTAGAATACAACTTTGCGCCAGTTCCTCTTTTTACAACATTCGATAAAAGTGCTTTTAATTTTTTGATTGTTGCATCAGAACAAATCTTCGGATTGATAATTTGTTTATCATATTTCTTGATGGTTTTATTCCATTCTTTAATTTCAGAAACGAATTGTGGTTTTACCATTTCTCCGTTATTTGCAACAGCATTGTACAATGTCAACGTTTGTAAAGGCGTCATGGCTACACTATATCCAAAAGCCATCCATGGTAAAATATTAGGATTCCAATTTTCATCAGTTGTTTGATGTACAATTGGTTTTCCTTCACCTTGAAATGGTAATCCAAGAGGTTTATTCAAACCTAAATTATTAACTCTATTGATAAATTCTTGCGGATTATTTTTATAATTTTCCACAACTGCTTGAACTAAAATGGTATTGGACGAAACCTCAAAACCTCTTCCAAGAGAAATTTTACCATAACCACCTTCGTGAGAATCACGAACTTTATCACCTCTGTAAGTTATAACTCCACCACGACTGTCATAAACTTTTGACGTATCTACTTTATTATCATCTAAAAGCGCAATCATATCAACCAATTTAAAGGTTGAACCTGGTTCGTGTGATTCCGCAACAGCATAATTTATAGTTTCATAATAATTACCTGATTTTTCGTCTCTTCCTAGGTTAGAAATCGCTTTAACTTGACCTGTTTTGGTTTCCATTACAACAACGCAACCGTGTTCAGCGCCATATTCTTCTAATTGTTTTAGCAAAGCGTGGTGTGCAATATCTTGAATGTAAACATCAATAGTTGAAATTACATCGTACCCATCTTGTGGATCTACTTCGTTTTGGTCACGAATAGGTTTCCATTGTCCTTTGGCAATTTTTTGTTTTAAAACTTTTCCGTCTTTTCCGTTAAGATATTTTCCGAAAGCACCTTCTATTCCAACTCTTTTTTGAACACCATTTTCATCAATTCTATCATAACCGATGGTTCTCTCTGCGATTTTACCGATTGGATGTTCACGAACTGTTTTTTGCTCCACAATAATTCCACCTTTGTATGCACCTTTGTTGAAAAGTGGAAATTTTTTAATTTTTGAATATTCCGTGTAACTTAAATCTTCTGCAATTAGAGTATATCTGCTTTTATTAGCGCGTGCTTTTCTCAATAATGATTGATAATGAGAAGTTGGTTTTCCTAATAATTTTGACAAACTCATTGCTAACGAATCGGCTTTGCTTTCGAAATCTTCTGATTTTGGCGCAACAGCATCGAAACGAATGGTATAATTAGGAATTGAAGTCGCCAACAAACTACCATCTGATGAATAAATATTTCCTTTATTCGCTGGAATTACAAAAGTTTTCACCGTTCTATCTTTAGCCAATTTTCTATAATAGTCGCCTTCTACCCACTGTATATTAGTAAGTTTTATGGTTATCGCCAACGCCATCAAAAAGATGATGAACGCCATCAGATAAATTCTGTAAGAGATATTTTTATCTTCTACTGCCATATTTTTTTAAAGAAACTTTTTTCTTCTGGTTGTTTAACTTTTATTTTTTGTGGTGGAACCTGAGATGGGAAAATATTTCTAGCTTCCATCTTTTTTGAAACTGTAGATTCCATTTTTAACTTCATTAATTCCGAACGTCTGTCAACAAATTCGGAACGTAATTCTTTTACTTCATTTGTTAAATCAGCGATTTTGAATATTTTTTGTTCAAATCGATGCGTGTTAGCAATCATGATTATGGCTAAAACAATTAAAAACACAATGAAACGCCAATTTTTAGTAGCGTCTTCATTGACAAGAAATCTTGCTTTTAATATGTTGTAAATTCCAATTTTCATTTCTCAGTTGTCTGTTTTCAGTTTTCAGTTTTCAGTTACTTTGCAGTCTGAATTCTGACATCTGAATACTATTTCTTCTCTGCTATTCTCAACTTTGCGCTTCTTGCTCGGTTGTTTATTTTTATTTCTTCTTCTGTTGGAACAATTAGTTTTCCAATTAACTTGAAAGGCACTGAAAAATTTCCAAAGAAATCTCGTTCTGGTTCGCCTTCAAAAATTCCGTTTTTCATGAATCTTTTTACCAATCTATCTTCTAAAGAATGATAGGAAATCACACTTAATCTTCCTTCGGGCTTTAAAACATCAAGAGATTGTTCTAAGAATTCTTTCAAAACATCCATTTCTTGATTCACCTCAATTCTAATAGCTTGATAGATTTGAGCCAAAATTTTATTTTTAAATTGTTCTGGCAAAAAACGTTGCAAAATCAATTTCAATTCATCGGTTGTATCAATAGATTTTATTTCTCTTGCCTCAATAATTGTTCTTGCTAATGCTGGAGCAATTTTTAACTCACCATAATCAAGAAAAACTCTTTTCAAGTTAACATCATCGTACTCATTGATTACTTTGTATGCATCCAAATCGTTTTTCTTACTCATTCTCATATCTAAATCGGCATCAAATCGAGTTGAAAAACCTCTTTCTGGAACATCAAATTGATGCGATGAAACTCCCAAATCAGCTAAAATTCCATCTACTTGCTTGATTCCATAAAATCTTAAAAAACGTTTGATGTATCTAAAATTTTCTTGAATCAATGTGAATCTTTGATCTGGCAATGCATTTTCCCAAGCATCTTCATCTTGATCAAACGCAAACAATTTTCCGTTTGGACCAAGGCGACTCAAAATTTCTCTTGAATGTCCGCCACCACCAAAAGTGACATCTACATAAACACCATCTGGAATACAATTCAAACCGTCAACTGTTTCTTTTAATAATACTGGATTATGATATTCCATTGTCGTCGTCATTTACATTTCCCATTACGTCTTCTGCCAAATCAGCAAAATCACCAACAGAATCATCTATAGCTTTTTCGTATAAATCTTTATCCCAAATCTCAACAATATTTACTGTTGAAGACAACACAATATCTTTAGTAATTTGAGCAAAATTGGTTAAATCTTTAGGAACTAGAAGACGTCCTAAAGCATCGATTTCAACCACTTTTACTCCGGCTTGAAAACGACGAATGAAGTCGTTATTTTTCTTTACAAATCGGTTGAGTTTGTTCACTTTTTGCATCATTAAATTCCACTCTGCCATTGGATAAAGTTCCAAACATGGCTGAAAAACAGAACGTTTCAAGACAAAACCGTCTTGAAGCGAAGCCGCAAGTTGTTTCTTCAAAGGCGCAGGCAAAAGCAGCCTTCCTTTGACGTCAACTTTACATTCGTATGTTCCGATTAATGAGTTCAACTAATTAATTTTTAATGATAATGAGCAAAAATATAAAATAATTCTCCACATTTTACCACATAACTCCACTTTGTTAATAAGTTTTACCACTTTTAGATTTTTGTTAATTACTTTAAAACCAAACCAACTTTGAATAATAATTAACAAAACATTTGGAATCGTTGATTTAACGCAATAAATTGACAGTCAAACAGATTTAGTTGCGAAATATTTAATAAAAAGTTAGTTTTATAAAATTTGAAAAGGACATAAAATGATTTGTTGAAATGTTGATAATTGTAAAAATTCATGAAGAGAAAGAGCATTAAGAAATTGACAAATTCTTCCAAATAAAAGAGGATTAGTTTTGAATTAATATTTAAAAACTTATATTTGTAACAATTGAAAAAATGAGCCAAAGAATATGGATTTAAACGCAGTAAAAGACAAAAAATACAATTACATTGAAGTTGGAGAAGGAACTCCAATTGTTATTTTGCATGGCTTAATGGGTGGATTGAGTAACTTTGAAGGAGTTGCCAAACATTTTTCACAAAAAGGATATAAAATCGTTATTCCTGAATTACCACTTTACACACAAAATATTTTAAAAACTAATGTTAAGGCTTTCGCCAAATATGTGAAAGACTTCATTACTTACAAAGGTTTTGACCGAGTAATTCTTTTAGGAAATTCACTTGGTGGACACATTGCCTTATATCATACAAAAATGTATCCTGAAAAAGTTGCCGGACTTGTAATAACAGGAAGTTCAGGACTTTATGAAAGCGCAATGGGTGATAGTTACCCAAAAAGAGGTGATTATGAATACATTAAAAAGAAAGCAGAAGCTGTTTTTTATGATCCAAAAGTGGCTACAAAAGAAATGGTTGACGAAGTTTTTGGCGTTGTAAATGACAGAATTAAAGTAATAAAAACACTTACCATTGCCAAAAGTGCTATTCGTCACAACATGGCAAAAGATTTACCAAAAATGCATGTAAAAACCTGTTTAATTTGGGGTAAAAATGATGCTGTAACTCCACCAGAAGTAGCTGAAGAATTCCATAAATTAATGCCAAATTCAGATTTATATTGGATTGATAAATGTGGACATGCTGCTATGATGGAACATCCTGATGAGTTCAATAGATTACTTGAAATTTGGTTGACAAAAGAGCATTTGTAAGATTAAAATGATTCAGATTGAATCAAAAAAAATATCATGAAAATTAATACCGCCGAATTTATAATTAGTAATTCAGATGTGAGTAAATGTCCTTTAGAACGTTTGCCTGAATATGCTTTTATTGGTCGTTCCAATGTTGGGAAATCATCATTGATTAACATGTTGACCAATCATAAAAATTTGGCAAAAACATCAGGAAAACCAGGAAAAACTCAGTTGATAAATCACTTTAAAATTAATTCTAATTGGTTTTTGGTTGATTTACCTGGATATGGTTATGCAAGAGTTTCTAAAAAAACAAAAGAAGTTTTTCAGGAATTTATTACCGATTATTTTGAACAAAGAGAACAATTAGTTTGCGCTTTTGTATTAATAGACATTAGACTTGAAGCACAAAAAATTGATTTAGAATTTATAGAATATTTAGGCGAAACAGAAGTTCCGTTTTGTATTATTTTTACTAAAGCAGACAAAATTAGTAAAGGAAAAGTCGCTGCTCATATTGCTGCTTATCGTAAAGAATTGCTAGCAAACAATTGGGAGGAAATGCCACAACATTTTGTAACCTCATCTACAGAAGGAACCGGAAAAGAGGAACTTTTACAATTTATTGATGGTGTAAATCAAGATGTTTTTAAAGAAATGAATGAGTTTTAGATAAACAAAAAATGGTTCGCAATTGCGAACCATTTTTTATCCTTTTAATTCTAATTTCTCAGCAAAATAATCAGTGAAATCTCTCATGGTTGATGCCATTTTTTCATCTTGTGTAGCTCTTTCAAAAGTATCAGCCATTGCTACTAGCGTTTGATGGAAAAAGATTTTCATCTCATCAACAGGCATGTCTTTTGTCCATAAATCAATACGCAAAGTTTCTTTGGCGTTGCTATCCCAAATTGACAAAAGCATAGCTTTAGCTTCTTCAAGCTCTACGCCACCATCTTGCGCTGTCCAAGTTAGTTTATCTGGAACACGATTTTCATCAAGTTCGACTACAAATTTTATTTCTGATGTGATTTTATTACTCATTCTTTTTTGGTTTGTATTTTGATAATTCGAAAATATCTTTTTCGTTCATTTTAATTAAATCTTGGACGGTTACTTTTGGATTGTTCTCCATAAAAGATCGAACAATTTGCCATCCAACCCATTGCCCAATTCTACCTGGCGATTCGTTATCTATTTCTAAATAAAACTTAGAAAATGGAGCCACATTTATAAAACGATTAGCCAATTTAGAATCGGTGCTGTATAACAACTTATCGTTTACAAAATATTCCCAAATGTAACTTTCATTTTCTTTACTCCATTTTATTTGGTCTTCAGAATAGCCAATTCTTTCGGCATCTGAATATTCTGGAAGTAAAATATCTTTTAAGTAAAGTTCTTTTCCAGAGCTTATCATCATTGAAAGCAAATCTTTATCTTTTGGATTAGGCAAAACGCCAAAAGCAAAGCTAGAAACAATATCTGGAAGCATTTGTCTTTGTTCGAAATTTTGTCTCAAGTAAGCTGGAAACTCACTATAAAACTTATGGTCTTTTCCTAAATATAATTCTAAAGCAATTACTAATTTATCATTTGCATAAATCGCTTTACTATTATTATCCATTTCAGAAATAACCGTATAGATTGTTGGCGTTTTAATTGTTGGAAAATAATATTTGATATGTTTAAATAAATCTTCAATTTCAGATTGCTGCGAACTAAAATTTTTATATTTTTTCTTTACTTCTTGATACAATTCTCTCCATTGTGGATGTTGCATCTTATCAATCCAAACCGCATCTGGTGTGCCTTCAGGGAAAAATTCTGGATATTCAGCTTTTACATCAGCCAAATTTTCAGGTTTTGTATCAAAGAAAGCCTGTTCGAAACGAACTACTTTCATTTCGACTGGAATTTCTTCAACAGCTCTTTCGATTTTACTTTTTTTATCGCAAGAGAAAAATAAAACTCCAATTAAGGTGATATAAATATATCTTTTCATTTTTTTATTTAATATTTTTGCAAATATACATTACGAATTCTTAATTCATCTCCAAACTATGCCTAAAAAAAGTACAATTCAGGTAGAAAAAGTAAACGAACACATTGTTAGTTGGTTAAAAACTTATGCTAATAACGCAAAAGTAAATGGTTTTGTTGTAGGAATTTCTGGTGGAGTTGATTCTGCGGTAACTTCTACTCTATGCGCGCAAACTGGCTTAACAACATTATGTATTGAAATGCCAATTCATCAAGCTCAAAATCAAGTAAGTAGAGGACGTGAACACATTGAGCAATTGATGGAACGTTTTCCAAATGTGAGTCGTGCTGAAGCAAATTTAACTCCGATTTATGATAGCTTTAAAACAGAAATGCCAGTCAGTGAAAATGAAATAAAGTATAATTTATCTTTAGCCAATACTAGAGCAAGATTAAGAATGACCACTTTATATTATTTTGCTGGAATTCATGGTTTATTGGTTGCTGGAACAGGAAATAAAGTAGAAGATTTTGGTGTTGGTTTTTATACAAAATATGGCGATGGTGGCGTTGACTTGAGTCCGATAGCCGATTTGATGAAAAGTGATGTTTATGCACTTGGAAGCTATTTAGAAATCCCAAAGTCTATACAAAATGCAGCTCCGACAGATGGTTTATTTGGTGATAATCGAACTGATGAAGACCAACTTGGCGCAAGTTATGACGAATTGGAATGGGCAATGCTTGAGGACGAAAAAGGAAGTAAATCGGAAGACTTTACTGGTCGAGAAAAAGAAGCCTTTGACATCTATAAACGTTTAAATTTCTTAAACCAGCACAAGATGAACCCAATACCAGTTTGTGAGGTTCCAAATGACTTGAAATAATATTTTAACATTGATTCACAATTGTTTGCATTTTTTTTGTAACTTTACAGTAAGATTTTAAATCTTTTATAAAAAAATTAAAATTATGATAAATGTTTGTCTTGCCGATAATTATCCAGTGGTTCATTATGGCGTAAAATCATATTTTAAAGATCATCCAGAAATTAGTGTGGTCTCAAATGTTGGAAATTTCTTTATGGTTCCGGATGCTTTGAGGAATAAAGAAATTAATGTTTTGGTAATAGATCTAGAACTTGACGGATTGAAAAGTATCTACGAATTAAAAGCTATTATAAAAAATTTTCCTAATACTAAAGTTTTAGTTTTTACAAGCTTAAACGAGCAAATTTATGCTCCCAACGCTATAAAAGCTGGAGTTGCTGGATTTGTGCACAAATCTTCCAAATTAGAAACTCTAGGAACTACAATTATTAGAGTTCACCAAGGAATTGTAATGCTTAGTGATAGTATTAAAAGAAATTTAGCTTTGATTGCTAAACAAAATAAAAGCGAACGTCTTTACAGAAAATTATCTAACAGAGAAATTGAAGTACTGCGTTACTTGTGTGACGGAAAGAAAAATAATGAAATTTCGAAGGTTTTAGGACTAAACGAAAAAACAATTTCAACTTACAAATTAAGACTTTTACAAAAACTAAATGTTACTAATTTAGTAGATTTAGTTAATAAAGCGAAAACGTTAGATATCGTATAAAGAAATTCCAATATTTTAAATTCCAAATTCCAATTGATTGTTCGTTGGTATTTGGAATTTTTATTTTGAATACTTACTTAGTTATGTCTAGAAATTACTCTTCCTAATTTTTTGGAGAACATATTGGTTAATCCTAAATAGTCAACTACCATAGATAGTGTTTCTGAATTATCAACTTCGGTTTCTTGCGTTACAGATGATTTTAATTCGTCTATAATTTTATTTACTAAAAACCATCTTAAGGTTAGAATAGTTTCGGAAACGTATTGACTTATGGTTTTGTCTTTTGCTTTTACAAAAATGTTTTTAGCTTCCCAATTGTGCAATGCTTCTCGCTCATCATTCATAAGAATTGACGTTACTTCTTGCGATAATTCTGGCGGTAATTGTGATAAATATTTCTCCAATTCAAAGGTTTCATTCTGATTAAAATAGGTAATCAAATCATCATAAATACTTTTGAATAATGGATTGGCAAGTTCGGTTTCATCTTCTTGTAAACTAAGAAAAATGCGTTGATACACTTTATATCTGTTCATTTCTTTTACCTCAACCATTTCACCTTTCTCATTTGCTTTAAGCAAAACATCTTCAAATTC
Source organism: Flavobacterium cheonanense (assembly GCF_039539185.1). Lineage (NCBI taxonomy): Bacteria > Pseudomonadati > Bacteroidota > Flavobacteriia > Flavobacteriales > Flavobacteriaceae > Flavobacterium > Flavobacterium cheonanense. Next base: position 78,494 of record NZ_BAABCT010000002.1, read on the forward strand.
ATCTTCTACATTGCCATAAATTAAAAGAATTTCGATGATTTTGTGTTCCAATTCATATTGAATATCAATGTTAGCAGCAACGACAGGATTTTCATTTTTTACGACTTCAAAAGCGGTTTGTTCTTCTTTTAGTTTTTTGCCTAAATCGGAAATGTCTTTTTTTACTAATTGTGCCAAAGTATTAAAAAGTACATCTTCTGAAATATCCATGATTCTAGAAGTTTCTTTAATGTAAACTTCTCTTTTAATTCTATCTGGAATTTTAGAAATACTGGCTACCATATCGCGAATTAAATCAGCTTTCTTGATAGGATCATTCTTGGCATCTTTCATTAAAAGTGATGCTTTGAATTGGATGAAATCCATAGCATTGTCTTCAAAATACTGAATCAAATCTTGTAAAGGCGTTTTTTTGGCAAAACTATCTGGGTCTTCGCCATCTGGAAAAGTACAAACTCTAACGTTCATTCCTTCCTCCAAAATCAAATCAATTCCACGAATAGAAGCGCGCAAACCTGCTGCATCACCATCAAAAAGAACAGTAACATTTTTCGTCAAACGATTAATTAATCGAATCTGGTCAGGAGTTAAAGCTGTTCCAGAAGAAGAAACTACATTTTCAATTCCGGCTTGATGCATTTGAATTACATCGGTGTAACCTTCTACTAAATAGCAATTATCTTGTTTGGCAATGGCTTGTTTGGCGTGAAATATTCCGTACAAAACTTTACTCTTATGGTACAAATCACTTTCTGGTGAATTTAGATATTTGGCTGCTTTTTTGTCGTTAGTTAAAATTCGACCACCAAAACCCAAAACTCTTCCACTCATGGATTGAATTGGAAACATCACACGACCTTTGAATCGATCAAATTGCTTGTCTTCACCTACAATTGTTAGTCCAGTTTTTTCTAGAAATTCTAATTTGTAGCCTTTTCCGAGAGCTTCTTTTGTAAGCGCATCCCATTGATTTGGAGAATATCCTAAGCTGAATTTCTTTATAGTATCATTAGTAAACCCACGTTCTTTAAAATAAGAAAGCGCAATTGCTTTTCCTTCTTCGGAATTGAGCAACATGTCTTGAAAATATTTAGAAGCAAATTCTGAAACTAGAAATAAACTTTCTTTTTCGTTTGCAACGACTTTATCTTCTTCAGATAGTTCTGTTTCTTCAACTTCAATATTGTATTTTTTTGCTAAAAATCGGATAGCTTCTGGATAGGTAAACTGCGAATGCTCCATCAAAAAAGCTATGGCATTTCCACCTTTTCCTGACGAAAAATCTTTCCAAATTCCTTTGGCAGGCGAAACCATGAACGAAGGTGAACGCTCATCAGAAAACGGACTCAATCCTTTAAAGTTACTTCCGGCGCGTTTTAATTGTACAAAATCGCCAATAACTTCCTCTACTCGAGCAGCTTCGTAAACTTTATCTATGGTTTCTTTGGTTATCAATTTTGGATTTTTAGATTTTTAGATTTTGGGAAATCATAAAAATTGTATTGTGTAAAAATACATATTTTTTTAAATAAAAGAGACGCGATAAATCGCGCCTCTACAAATATAACTAACCCAACAAATTTTTAATTAAAATCGAAACGTACTCCTAAAGAAATATTATTTTGTTTTACAACATTATCCTGAAATATTGGATTCAAATCGTATTTTAAATATAAACTTGTTTCTCCATAACCTAAATATGTACTCAATCCGTAGATGAAATTTGAGGCATTGAAATCACCTTTTGCTTTTTCATCATAATCAATATCGTCGATTTTATATTCTGTTTTTTGTTTTGATTTAATTCTAACTCCTGCATAACCTCCAATTCCAAAACGAAGCCTTTCATGAGTTCTAAAATAAGTTTTTCCATCTTTTTCTTTTTTCTTAGTAAAATCAAATTCTAAATGCAATGGCGCTACTAAATACACATTTCTAAATCGAGAACTTTTTAAATCAATTGTGCTGGTTTGCAATGTTGTTTGATTTCCATTTACAGCAAAAACTCTATTTTCTGTTGGTCTCAAATCGTTATACATTACTGATGCTCCATATTTTAAATGTAATAAGTTGTCATTTTTAAATAATCTTGAATTATAAGAGAAACCCCATTCGTAAAAACGTGAACCAGCAAATTTAAAATCTGAATTCTCTACAGAACCATCAGTAACTACATTGTTTAAACCTAGAGCAAAAACAAATTGTGAAGTTGTTCTTCGTTCTCTATATTCATAATGTTTCTTTCTTTTAACAGAATCGTTTTCATAAGTTAGAACCAATCTTTTACCTATTCTTACAGTTGATGAATCAGTAGTCTTAGAATCTGCTATTTTCCCATTTACTTTTTGCTGAACTAAATCTTTTAATTCTTCTTGAGCAACAGCAATACGGTTTTCAATAATTGTTGCTCTAGCTTGTGCTAAATCTTTCTTTTTTGCATCTGCTTGTTCTTTGGTAATTGAACCATTTTCTAATTGAACGTTGACTGCTTCAACCTCTGATTTAAGAGTTGCTTTTTCTTCTTTTGTAATGTTTTCGATTTTGTCAGCAATAGCTTTTGCTTTGCTTTCAAAAGAATTATCTACATATTTAGCTACGACTTCTTTTCTCTTCTCCTTAATTTGTTCTTTTCTTTCTTTAATTTGTTCTTTTCTTTCATTAATTTGTTCTTTTCTTTCATTAATTTGTTCCTTTCGGTCTTCTTGAGCTACCATTTTGCTCGCAAAAAGGCATAGTAATAGTGCTAAGTAAATTGTAAAATTTTTACTCACGCGATAATAATTGTCTTTTTTGTATTCGTGAATCTTCGATTTCATGATTTCTAATTTGTTAAGTGATTAATTGATGATTTTATTCTTGATTTCTATTGGCAAGTGCCACTTTTACTTCTTGGTAATTTTTACCGATTCTATTGATTACTTTTTGTCTGAATGTTTGTTCTAATTCTCCGTCGACTTGAGACAACAAACTGTTGGCGTTTACTTTAACTTTTGCGTTAGCTTCTTTTTTTGAAGTTTTTTCTACTGATGCCAATAAATCATCCACATTGACAGCGACTTTTTTTGGCATTTCAATTTTCTCTTGAGAAATGATTCTTGGCATATCTTTCTGAGCGATGACTTCAGTAGCTTGATATTCGATTTCTTTCTCTTTGTTGATGATTGGATTAACTCCTGTTTTTTGATTATTTTGATTGAAACTCTCTGATGATTTTTTGTTAATTATTTGTGGTTTATTATTTATTGCTGCAACTTGTTCTTCTTGTTGATTTGTTATCTCGTTAGTGAAATTTTGCTTTGTGATTACTGAATCGTTTTGTTCTTTATTGTTTTCAACTTCTTTAGTAACAATTTGGTTGTCAGTTCCAGAAACTTCTTCTTTTTGATTTATAAAAAACAAACCAACTGACAGAAAAACCAAAATGCTTGCAGCAATGTATAACCAGCCAAAAGAACGCTTTGTTTTTTTTTCTTCTGCAACAGAAAGCATAGCGTCTAGTCTATCCCAAGACATTACGCTGGGCTGTATTTCTCGAGAATTTAACTTCTCTTTTATTTGGGTTTCTAATTTATTCTGTGCCATTTTCATAATTTTTTAATTTGCTTATGCTGTTTTGCAACATTTTTCTAGCATGTGATAATTGCGATTTTGATGTTCCTTCATTAATTCCAAGCATTTCTGCAATTTCTTGGTGCTTATATCCTTCAATCGCATAAAGGTTGAACACCATTTTATATCCGTCAGGTAAATTGTCTATCAAAAATTGAATGTCTTCAACAGAAAACTGACTTTCTATGTTATTGAAACTTTCTTCGAAATAATTCTCATCCTCAATGAACTTTACTTTTTTCTGAACTCTGATATAAGAAATGCATTCATTTATCATTATTCTTCTTATCCAACCTTCAAAACTTCCTTCATGTTTGAAATTTTTTAAATTGGTGAAGACTTTCATAAAAGCAGTAATCATTATATCTTCAGCTTGATGTAAATCTTTAATATACTGCCTACATACACTTAACATTTTTGGAGAAAATTTAGAATAAATCTTGTGTTGTGCATGACGATTATTCTCGACAGCCAATTCGATTAATTCTTTTTCTTCTTGATGTAAGTTGATCACTTTCATTATTTAGTATTCAGTCTCAGTTTTCAGTTTTCAGTTATTTGCTTTAAAACAGTCTTCTATTAGCATAGACGAATGTAGTTGCAAAATGGTTGCATGATAATGTGAAAATTTATCAATTATTTAATGTAGCAATTAATTATTTGAAAAAACTTCATTTAAATTTCCATTTTCTAAATCAAAAATCATTATTTTTTGAACTTCACCCGATAAATCTTTTATTCCGTTTTCTTGTTCAATGAAAACAATTTTTTTTGTTTCATTATTGATTTCCCAATCTCTAATTGTAAAATTGGAACTTGAAATTTTAACTAATTTAAAATCATTAAGTGAGATTAAATATAACTCATTTACAGAATTTGAAGCTTTAGGGAGTGTTTTTTCAACTTCAGAATAACATTCTAAAACAACAAATTTAGAACCTAAATAATTGACCTCAATATTTGAAATAATTTTTCTCAAATTGGTGGTTTTAGGAAGAATTACTTCTTTAGTTTGACTGGATTTGGTATTAATGAATATAATTTTGGCATTTTCCTTTTTTATTGCAACTTTAGAGAAATTTGCAGTGTAAGTGACTAAAAAATCTGTTGATTCGATATTTTGTAATGTTCCAAAATTTGCTCTGTCTAACTTTTGAGCTTCAACAAAAACTGATACTAATAAAACCATTAAAGTGACTTTTTTCATGATGTTAAAGTTTAATTTCTATTAGCATAGACGAATGTAGTTGCAAAAAGGTTGCATGATAATGTTAAAATTTATCAATTATTTAATGTAGCAATTGTAAAACACTCAATTACAAATAATTAAATAGTTACATCAATCAATTGTTACATTAATTAATTATTACATTATTTCTTTCTTTCAATAACGTAGTTTACCATTAAGGTCAAACTATCTTTATAGGTAGAATTTGGGAAGTTTTGTATTAAAGCAAGAGCTTCTTGTTGGAATTGTGCCATTTTTTGTTCTGCATAAGTAAGTCCGTTTTTGTCTTTTACAAATTGGATGACTTCTTTCACTCGCTTTTTGTCTTTATTGTGATTTTTAATTGAATTGATGCACCAACTTTTTTCTTTATTAGAACAATTGTTCAATGCATAAATTAGTGGCAACGTCATTTTTTGCTCTTTAATATCAATTCCTGTTGGTTTTCCTATGGCTTCATCAGTATAATCAAACAAGTCGTCTTTTATTTGAAAAGCCATTCCGATAAGTTCACCAAACTTACGCATGGTTTCAACTTGAGCTTCATCTTCTGAAACCGAACGAGCTCCAAGTGCACAGCAAGCTGCAATAAGTGTAGCTGTTTTTTGGCGAATGATTTCATAATAAATATCTTCAGTAATATCGAGACGTCTTGCTTTTTCAATTTGAAGCAATTCGCCTTCACTCATTTCGCGAACTGCAACAGAAATTATTCGAAGTAAATCAAAATCACCATGGTCAATGGAAAGCAATAAACCTTTTGAAAGTAAATAATCTCCAACAAGGACTGCAATTTTGTTTTTCCAAAGTGCATTTATTGAGAAAAAACCTCTTCTACGATTACTATCATCAACGACATCATCGTGAACCAAAGTTGCGGTGTGAATCAATTCAATTACACATGCGCCACGATAGGTTCTTTCTTCAACACTTCCGCCAGAAATCATTTTTGCAGTTAAAAAAACAAACATTGGTCGCATTTGTTTTCCTTTTCTATTTACAATATAATAGGTGATTCTATTTAACAACGCTACTTTAGAAGACATCGATTCGTAGAACTTTTTCTCGAAAAGCTCCATTTCTTGCAGAATAGGTTGTTTTATTTGTGAAGTAATATTCATTGGTTTCAAAGGTAGTTAAATTGAAAATACTTCACAAAAGATGGTGTTAAGCTTATAAAAAATTTATGATTTGTTGGCTAATTGACCACAAGCGGCATCTATATCTTTACCGCGACTTCTTCTTACTTTTGCAACAATATCATATTTAGAAAGCTCTTTGATGTAAAGATTTATAGCTTCATCTGATGCTTGTTGGAATTTGCCATCGTCAATAGGATTGTATTCGATAAGATTGACCTTACAAGGAACGTACTTACAGAATTTTACTAAAGCATCAACTGCTTCTTTATTGTCGTTTATTCCTTTCCAAACTACATATTCGTAGGTGATTTTGCTTTTGGTTTTTTTGTACCAATATTCTAAAGATTCGCGTAAATCAGCTAATGGAAAATTTTTACTAAAAGGCATGATTCGCGCACGAACCTCATCAATTGCTGAATGTAAAGAAACTGCCAATTTGAATTTCACTTCGTCATCAGCCATTTTCTTAATCATTTTAGGAATTCCTGATGTTGAAACCGTGATTCTCTTTGGTGACATTCCTAAACCTTCATCAGAAGTAATCATGTCTATGGCTTTGATTACATTATTGTAATTCATCAAAGGCTCTCCCATTCCCATAAAAACTATATTTGAAAGAGGTCTGTTATGATAAATTTTACTTTCATTATCAATAGCTAGAACTTGGTCGTAAATCTCACCTGGTTCAAGATTTCGCATTCTTTTTAATCGAGCAGTCGCACAAAAATTACAATCCAAACTACAACCAACTTGCGATGAAACACAAGCCGTAGTTCTGGTATTTGTTGGAATCAAAACCGACTCTACAATTAAACCATCGTGAAGTCGGACGGCATTTTTAACTGTTCCATCTTCACTGCGTTGCATAGTATCCACTTTGATATGATTGATTACAAAATTTGCTTCAAGCATAGCCCTTGTTTCTTTGGAAACATTAGTCATATCTTCAAATGAATGTGCTCCTTTGCTCCAAAGCCATTCATAAACTTGATTTCCACGAAAAGCTTTATCGCCATTAGCAACAAAAAAATCACGAAGTTGTTCTTTAGAAAGTGTTCGAATGTCTTTTTTCTCAATCATGGTGCAAAGGTAAAACAATTTACGGAATAAGAAATTTGCTAGTATAGATTGAATGCTTTACTTTTAAATTTTATTTTGAATATATGAAACAACTTTCATTTTTACTTATAATCATACTGTTAATTAGTTGCAAGTCAACAGAAAAAACAAATGGTTATGGAGAACAAGACACAACTTGCAGAAAGTATGAAAACAATATTACCTTTGTTCACAATCGATTCAATCCTATTTTGAAAGTTGTAGGCAAATGGAGAGAGCTTTCTATGAATTCAGAATTTTATGTAAATTCAAAAAACAAGATTGCTATTTCTAATGAAAAAAATGAAGTTTTACATCTCATTGTAGCTAAACATCATTCTTGTAAACTTTGTAAAGAAGGAAATAAAGATATGCTTCACAAACATGATCCATTTTTATCGAGTCTCAAAAGAAAAATAGCTTTTTGGAAAAACTATGAAAAATATTCAATCGAATTGTTAGAAACAAATGATGAAAATTACGCAATTTATTTACTTTCGAATGAAAACGAAAAAAGAACAGTCCTTTTTGGGTTGAAAAACGAAACGTTTTATGATTTTATATTATTAAACTCTAAACTAGAAAAACAATCACAAGCTAAATTATTAATGGACTCTTACATATTAAATTAAAATCATGCATTTCATATCAGAAGAATTAGAAAATTACGTTGAGCAACATTCACAAAATGAGCCTGAATTATTGGTGAAATTATTTAAAGAAACACATCAAAAAATATTACAACCTAGAATGTTGAGTGGGCATTTTCAAGGAAGAGTCTTGAGCATGTTGTCAAAAATCATTAATCCAAAAAACATTCTAGAAATTGGAACTTATACTGGTTATGCAGCATTATGTTTAGCTGAAGGAATGCAAAAAGAAGGCACATTAGACACAATAGACGTAAAAGAGGAATTGGTGTCTATACAACAAAAATACTTTGATTTATCACCTTGGAAAGGACAAATCTTTGCACATCTAGGTGATGCTTTAGAAATTATTCCTACGTTAAATAAGAAATATGATTTGGTTTTTATTGATGCTGACAAAGAAAACTACATCAATTATTTCAACATGATTGTTCCAATAATGAACAAAGGAGGAATTATTTTATCTGATAATGTACTTTGGAGTGGAAAAGTTTTGGAAGAATTGAATCCGAAAGATATGAGTACCAAAATACTTTTGGAATACAATCAATTAGTTAATAAAGATGCAAGAGTTGAAACCGTTTTACTTCCTATACGCGATGGATTGACTGTTTCTAGAGTACTTTAATCCTTTAGAATATACTTCTGATATATTTTATAGAAAACAAATCCGAATGTAGCTCCAAAAGCGTATCCTGTTAGAATGTCTGTTGGAAAATGTAGTCCAAGATAAATTCTACTGAATGCAAATATTAGCGGAAATAAGAATAGTAACAAGGCATATTTGTAATATCTTCTAATTATTAAAAATACAAAAACAGTTGTAGCCATTGAATTCGTAGCATGACCTGAAAAGAAACTATAGGAATCACTTGGTTTAACAATTCTAATAATATTTTTCAAATCTAAGTCATTACAAGGACGTAATCTTTGAAAATGATTTTTAAATAAATTGGATGTTTGATCGCTTACTAAAATCAACAATGTGATGAATACCAATGCGATTAGAAAGTTTTTCCAGCCAATTTTCTTTGCTAAAAAATAAAAAACTAGAAGAAAATAAGGCGTCCAATAGACTTGTTTAGTTATTATCAACCAAAATCCATCAAACGATTCGGAGCCTAATCCATTTAAGAAAACCAATAAATCTTTGTCTATCGCAATGATTTTTTCGAGCATTACCTTTGTCTTTTTATAGGTCCGGTTAGACTTTCTAAATCTTCTTTAATTTCATTGATACCCGAAGTGGCATCAGTTAGTGCATTGGACGTAAAATCTGGTGAAGTAACCGAAACGCTTTCTTTTACTTTATCTACTTCTTCTGTGAAGGAAGAAGTTACTTGCTTAAAAGAGGAATTTATTTCTTCAACATCGGCACTCTTTTGAATTTCAGTTTTAATTTCATTCGTAGCGTGCTTTAAATTGGCCATAACTTTTCCAAAGGTTCTTGCTGCTTCTGGTATTTTGTCTGTTCCAAAAAGCATAAGAGCTATAAAAATGATGAAAATTAATTCGCCTCCACCTATTCCAAACATATTCTTTTCTTTTTATTGATTTGCAAAGTTACAAAGTTCTTAGTCAAATTTAGATTTTACTTCTGCTTTTGGCCAAGTATTATTTGCTGTATCAACATCTGCGGTTTCTAATTTTGGATCAAGAACAATTTTAGTAATTACTTTTTGTGTTGCAAAAGTTCTACTTACTTCTTTATCATTCATTCTCCAAATCTGTGCTGGGAATTTTTGAATTTCAGTTGTACCATCTTCAAAAGTTAATTCAACGATAATTGGCATAACTAATCCTCCTGGTTTATCAAAAGTTACTTGATAGAAATACTTTGGATCTTTCAATTTTGCTTTCTCTTCTGCAGAAAAAGTTTTATTTACATATTCATCAAGAGCTTGAAAATCTTTAATTTGAAAAGGTTTGTTCATTTCTGGCTTGTAATCTTCACTTCCATCAGCAACCATATAAACCATTGGTCCAGAATTTGAATTTCTACGACGTCTTTTCTTCATGAACTCTTCTACTTCTTTAGTTGGTTCATTGCTAACAAAGAATTTTTTAACTTCTTTTATTCCGATATCATTATTATCGGTTGTGTAGAACCATCCTCTCCAAAACCAATCTAAATCAAACGCCGAAGCATCTTCCATAGTTCTAAAGAAATCTTCTGGTGTTGGATGCTTAAACTTCCATCTGTTTGCGTAAGTTTTAAAAGCATAATCAAATAATTCTCTACCCATAATTGTTTCACGAAGAATGTTCAATCCAGCAGCTGGTTTTCCGTAAGCGTTATTTCCAAATTGGCGAATACTTTCAGAATTTGACATAATTGGTTCAAGACCTTTTTGATCGCCACTCATGTAAGGAACGATATTTTTTGCTGGACCTCTATCTGCTGGAAAGTTTGGATCCCATTCCATTAAAGCCATATATTCCATAAAAGAATTTAAACCTTCATCCATCCAAGTCCATTGACGCTCATCAGAATTTACAATCATTGGAAAGAAATTATGTCCAACTTCATGCACAATTACACTTATCATTCCGTTTTTAACTCTATCAGAATATTTACCATCTGCATCTGGTCTTCCCCAGTTCCAACAAATCATTGGATACTCCATTCCTTGATCTTGTGCGTGAACAGAAACCGCTTTTGGATAAGGATAATCAAACGTATGATTAGAATAACTTTTTAAGGTATGTGCCACTGCTTTAGTAGAATATTCACCCCAAAGTGGATTTCCTTCTTTTGGATAAACCGAAACTGCCATTGCTGTTTTAGAATTTAATTTGACAGCCATTGCATCATAGATGAACTTTCTAGAAGTTGCAATTCCGAAATCACGAACGTTTTCTGCTTTGAATTTCCATGTTTTTTTCTTGTCAGAGAAACCTTTTTCTGCTGCTTCAGCTTCTTCTTGAGTAACTACTACAACTGGTTTGTCAAAAGTTTTTTCTGCAATTGCTAATCTTGCAAGTTGAGCTGTAGTAAAAACTTCTTGTCTATTTAATAAAGTTCCAGTTGCTTCCATTATGTGGTCTGCCGGAACAGTTATATTAACTTCAAAATTTCCAAAAGGAAGTGTGAATTCTCCTGAACCCCAAAATTGTTGATTTTGCCATCCTTCTACATCATTATACACTGCCATTCTTGGATAAAACTGAGCTAGAATGTACAAGTTGTTTCCATCTTTATCGAAATGCTCGTATCCTGAACGTCCGCCATCTAACAAATAGTTATTGATATTGTACCACCATTTTATTGAAAAGGTAATTTTCTCTTTATGCTTTAAAACTTTTGGTAATTCAATACGCATCATCGTTTGATTGATGGTGTATTGCATTGGTTTGCCAGTAGCATCTTTTACAAATTCAATATTGAAACCGCCATCAAATTTTTCTTCTAAGTATTTTCTTGAAAATCCTTGAACTCCTATTGCAGGATCTGTTTTTTCTCCATTGACAAGTGGCGAAAGCGATTTTCTAGATTGTTGATTTTGATCCAATTGTAACCATAAATAATCTAATGATTCTTTGGCGTTATTGGTGTAAGTGATAGTTTCTTCACCATATAGTTTGGTGTTTTTATCATCCAATTCAATATTGATTTTATAATCGGCTTGTTGCTGATAATATTCTGGACCTGGTGCTCCAGATGCTGTTCTGTACATATTGGGAGTTGCCAATAAATCATACATTTGTTTGAATTTATCTGGATTTCTCTCAGAAGATGGAGTTGCTTTTGGTGCTTCTTGAGCAAAGCTACCTACTGTGAACAACAATAAACCAACATTTAAAATAGCATAATTAAATCTCATACCTAAAATAATTTAAGGTATAAAAGTAACTTTTTTTGATATAACTATAAGGTATTGGAATTATTTTAACATTCCTTTAAAGTTTTCTGAAGTTAGAAGCAAACTTTGCTTTTCTCCGTTGATGTTGGCTTGAATAATATTTTGTTGCTCCTCATTCAATTCCATTAAAGCACTATTTTCAATCGCTACTGAAGAAATTTTCGGTAAATCTTTTATACTAAAATAACATATTACAACATTGCCATCAATGTCTTTGCTTAGATAATTTAGAGTTTTAGAAACTCCATTTACTTTAATTATAAACTTTTCTGCAAAGTATTTTTTTAAGAAAACCTCATCTTCAGGAGTTTCGTTTTCTAAAGCAAAATAGGTTCTTTTTTTAAATTTTTTCTCCAAAGCATCGTTTACATCATCGATAAATAATCTACTTGTAATTTGAATCATTTTCTTTTTTGGAGCATAATTCACTTGATATATGGATACGTAAAATTTGTGCATTGCCATCGAAGACAAACCAAAGAATAAAGCCAAAAATAATATAGTCCTAAATGCTTTTATCATAATTCAAAAGTAGTGATTTTATCGTTCTATTTTTCTGAATGCTTCACTTTTTACAATCATAAAGTCTAATAATGATAACGAATTGCTAATTTCAAAAAGTTGCTTTTCATTAACTTCCTCTGAGAAGCAAAAATCTATAAATAGTTGTTTATCTGTTTTGGCAATTTTTAAAGTTTTTTCAAAAAAATCATCAGAAAATCTTTTCTTGATTTCGATTTGAAACTCCTCCAAATCTACTTTATGAACTTCAATTTTCTTTTTAGAACTTCCTCCAAATAAATCTGCTATAGCTTTTCCAACCTTAATCAAATCAACAGAAGCAACATTACTTGAAGTTGGAATAAACATATTGTCAACTCTAGGTTTCACTCCTGTAATTTCAACATTTGACCAATCAATCGGTTCTAATTCAACTTTAAAAGCAGGTTTAACCTTTATTCTCTTGGCATCATAAACCAAATCACCTGAAAGTTTGTATGGACCAATTTTTACTTCATCTAATTGATTTACTTTTTCTGTAATATGAATTTTCAAAATCATTTCTTCAAAATCGGAAGATTTCACAACAATTTGTTTAGTTTCAAAAGCTACACCAGTAATCATAATAACATCGTCTTCTTTTGCAAAAATGGTAAACTGTCCTAAATCGTCTGTAATTACAACTGTTTCGGCAGTAATATTGGTAACAGTTACTCTTTCTACTGGAATTGAATCAGAAACAACTAAGGCTCTCAATATTTTAACCCTTTCTTTTTGCGAAAAAGAAACTAATGAAAATAAAAAAAATACAATTAGTAATTTATTTCTCATAAGCAGAAATTATGGTTTCACAGCTATCAATTCTTTATAGGTAACGGCTAATTCATTCATAATAAAAGTAGCCATTGTTTTATTTTTAGCTTTTAATGCTTCTACAAATTTAGCATCTTCAACTATATAATATTGAAATCCTTTGACAAAATCTTTAGGAATCTTTAGCGTTTCTGTAAAATATTCTGCTTCATACAAATTTTCAATTTTTGATAACATTGTCTCTTTTTTCTCCACATCAACTTCCTTTTTAAGTTGTTTGGTTCTTCCTGTTATAGCATTCAATATTGGATTCAGCGGAACTAATCCTGAACCTGTTGTGGCTTCATGCAATTTTCTTTCTGCTGGAGTATAATGTTTAGTTTTAGAAGAAATTATACCAAGCGAAACTGCATTGATATCTTTATATTCATTGATCTTAACTTCATCTAAAACTCTAATAAAAGTTTCCATTTTAACAAATAAGAGCTCTTTATTGAAATCCTCTTCTTTCAAAGCAATTTTCACACTTTTAAACTGAACAGCAGTAAACATTAAAGTATCACCAACACTTGCATTAATTGAAAAATAACCGCCGCGTTCTGTTAAAGTTGATTTTTCTGTCTTCAAATTAACAATGTAAATGCTTTCCAAATCGTTATAATCCGCGGTAACTTTTCCATTGATTTTTTTAGACGCAGGAGTAACTTGCCCATTTGACAATTGCATCATTAACAAAAAGAGAAACAGTATTCTTATTTTCGACAAAACTATTATTTAACGTGAAAATCTTGGGTAAAAGTATTTTAAAGTCATCCAAAAAATTAGCCAACACAATTGTAAATTTATGTTAATTATTAATTTGAAAATTTGAAGAAAAAAAATAAAAACTAACCCAGCTCCGCAAAGTGTTCTAATTAAAATAATTGTTTTTATGAAAAGCTCCGCTAACATCTCCTGACTTTGCGGAATTTTTCTTATTTTTGATAATACTTTAATGTCTGAAAGAAGGATATGTTATAAGAGACCAAACATTGCCTCATTTTTTGACAGCTACCGTTGTTGATTGGGTTGATGTTTTTTCTATAAAAAATTATCGTGACGCAGTTAAGTTCTAAATTAAATTTTGAAATATATTAGTTATGATGATTAACTTAGCGCAAAGTCAGGAGACGTTTGCGCAGCGCAGTGCTAGAAAGAACTCTTTGCGGAGCTGGAGCAAAAACAAATTATGAGCAACAATAAAATGAAATATTTAAACAATTTAGTCGTATTTATGATGTTTATGTTTTTTCCCTATTATAGTTTTGGGCAAAGCAAAAAATCAAGCATTGAAGCCATTAAGGTTGAAAGTAAAATTCGCTTGTTTTCTTTTCAAGAAGTGGAATATGCGATATTAAAAATTTCATACCAAAACATAAGTGAAGATACGCTATATCTCTGGACTCAAAATTGGCGTGTGCATTGTTTAAAAGAGCAAGATTCGAGTATGTTTAATAATTGCTCTTTTGATATTAATGCAGGGTTTTTAAATGCAATAGTTTTTTTTAAAAGTGAAAATGTTAAAGCATTTAATTCAAAGTCTGCTAGATTTGATTATTTTGATGCTGGTGATACAATATTAAATTGTAGTTATGTTAAAAAAATATTGCCAGGAGAAACTTTTTGTACGAATATAATTTTTTCGGATATGGAATTTGTTTCATACATGAAAAAACACATGCCTGATACTCTTATTCTATACTATTCTTACGCGAGTAATTTTAAACCAAATATAGAATTAGAAAATAATTTTTATTACCAAGAAGATGAAATTTTTATTAACTATCTGCAAAATCCTGAATCCATAAATTGTCAAACAAATAATGTGGTTTCTAAAAATGGAATTCAAGAGAAAACTAATAGAAACAAGTATCAAGCTGTTTTTAACCCAAAGCGAGTAGGTTTAAAGTTGAATTGGTAAGTTTGTTGACCTGCTGTTTATAGTAGTACTTATAAGTATAAGTTTGGTGGAAAGGAACTGCAAGACGAACTAGGGCTTGGTAATGCTTCAAAGTTAGTGATGAGTTCTTTTCGAACATATAACAAATTGATAATCAATAAAAATTAAAAATAATTATAAAAAAGATGAGCTATATAGTTCATTTTTTTTTATGTTTAAAGCTTTTAAATCTAATAAAATGGTTATACCACGTTATAAAGCAAAAGTGTACTTTTTCATAGCAAATATAATAACCCAGCTCCGCATTCTATAATAAAACCAGCTGGCAAAATCAGGAGCTAGATCAACTAGCAAATGCAACTTTGTTGTTTATAAAAATTAGAGAAAAAATCTTTAGAACAGCAATAATTCTAAAGCTAAGTACTAATTTCTAGAGACTTTTACAACATAGATTATAGTCAAGAAAAAGAAAATTACGCTAATGTGCATTGATTTTAACTATTTTTGAGGTCAAAATATACTTTCTAAATATGAAAAATCTTATTATTGCAAGTACTTCAACGCTTCATGGAGGAGAATATCTAGACTATTTACTCCCAACTTTAGAAAATCATTTTAAAAATTGTGATACAATCATTTTCATACCTTATGCTCGTCCTGGTGGCATGACACATGATGAATATACAGAAAGAGTAGCAATTGCCTTTTCAAAAATTAATAAGAAAATTATAGGATTACATATTTTCAAAAATCCAATAGAAGCACTTGAAAAAGCTGGAGGAATTTTTACTGGTGGCGGAAATACATTTCTTTTGGTTACGCAATTATATGAAAACGATGTTATGCAAACTCTTTCCAATGTTATTGAAAGCGGAACACCTTATTTAGGCTCAAGTGCTGGTAGCAACATAACAGGAATATCTATGCAAACTACAAATGATATGCCTATTATATATCCACCAAGCTTTAAAACATTAGGAGCTATTCCATTTAATTTAAATCCACATTATTTAGATCCAAATTTACAAAGTAAGCACATGGGTGAAACTCGTGAAACACGTATAAAAGAATTTCATGCTTTCAACACAACTCCAGTCTTAGGATTAAGAGAAGGTAGTTGGCTTGATGTAAAAGGTGAAAAGATACTATTGAAAGGGAATTTAACTGCTAGATTATTTAGACAAAACCAAGTTCCTGAAGAAATAAATCCTGAAACAGATTTGGCTTTTTTAGGAAATTAAAAGAATAAAAAAAACCTCTAACGTTAATTAGAGGTTTTACAGAGCGGAAGACGAGGCTCGAACTCGCGACAACCAGCTTGGAAGGCTGGAGCTCTACCAACTGAGCTACTTCCGCATTACAAAAACAGAATATGATGTTCTTATTTTGTGAGTGCAAATATATAGCATTTGTTTGTTTTGATGCAAATTTTTTTTGAAAAATTTTTGTGTAGAAAAAATTTTACAAATCTAAGCTAGTCTAAAAGTTTTATTATTAATTTGTTATCATTTAATTTGCATTGAAATTTTTTATGAAAGAGATTAAAAAAATCAGCTCAAGAGACACTTTTTTGGTTCGCCATCCTATTTTAAGAGAAGGAAAACCAATTGAAAGTTGTCAATTTGATGGAGATGATTTAGAAACAACAACTCATTTTGGATTATTTATTGACAAAAATATAACAGGAGTACTATCTGTTTTTAAAAATAATAATGTTATATTTAGTTCTGAAAATCAATACCAAATAAGAGGAATGGCTATTCTAAAGGATTTTCAAAGGAAAGGCTTTGGTGATGAACTAATAAAACATGCTGAAGAGTATGTTAAAAGTCAGTTTGGAAAATTAATCTGGTTTAATGCTCGTGAAAGTGCTGTTCCGTTTTATGAAAAATTGGGTTACATTAAAATTGGAAAGCCATTTTTTATTGCCGATATTGGAATCCATTATAATATGAAAAAAGAAATTGGCTAATGCCTATGAATAAATTTTACATTTTAATTCTACTTATCGTTTTTTCAAGTTGCAAAAGAAACATTTCAAATGAATCTTCTGCAGAGGCCTCTTTTATTGACTTTTCTCTTTTTGGAGATGATAGAATTAAAATTGACTCCACTTTAATTAATACTTCTAAAGACGAAGATTTTAAGGCTTTTTATAAAAAATTCAACTACGAAACTGCTTGGAATACAAAAGAACACAGAGATTTCATTATTAATGAAATTAGCAAAGCCGAAAATGAAGGTTTAGAATCAAAAGACTATAATTATGAAACTTTAAAATCATTTGAAACTAAATTTGAAGACCTTCCAGATTCCACAATTGTAAAATATGATTTACTTCTAACTTCTAGCACACAACTTTATGTAAATCACATCAGTAAAGGAAAGTTAAATCCGAAAAAGCTTTATAAAGATTGGGATTTAGAAGAAAAAAAAATAAATATAAATGAGATACTTTATGATTGTATTGACAACAACAACTTCAGTAAAGCCATCGAAAACTGCAAACCCAATCACATCATTTATAAAAAACTTAAAAACTGCTTAAAATTATTACAACAATTTCCAGAGGAAACAACCTATGAATTGATTGATCTTAGAGAAAGAATTGTACCTAATAAAAAAAGCAAATACGTACCTATCGTAAAGAAAAGATTAATGTATTGGGGTGATATGGTTGAAAAAGACACAATATTATCAACTGTTTATGATAAGAAAACACAAGAAGCAGTAAAAATATTTCAAGCTAGACATGGGCTAAGACCTGACGCAGTAATTGGAAGAAGCACTATTGATGCCTTAAATTATTCTAGAAATCAAAGAATAGAACAAGTTGTAGTAAATATGGAGCGCTGGAGATGGTTTGCTCACGATTTTGGAAATCATTATCTCTTGATAAATATTCCTGATTATAGTATTGTTGCTGTAAAAGATAATGATACTACTCAAAGTCAAAAAGTTGTAGTTGGAAAAGACACTAGACCAACACCAATATTAGAATCTAAAATATCCAATATCAATTTAAATCCAAATTGGACAGTTCCTCCTACAATTCTAAAAGAAGATATTTATCCTGAAGCCGAAAAAGATAGAAGTGTTTTCAGAAAAAAAGGATTGAAAATTATTGACAGAAAAAATAATGAAGTAAGTCCTTGGTCCTGGAAAAAAGAAGACGCAAACAAATATAAATATGTTCAAGATCCTGGTAGAAACAACTCACTTGGATCAATGAAAATTAATTTCCCAAATAGATATTCTGTTTATCTTCATGATACTAACCATAGAGATTACTTTGCTTTCTCATATCGTTCTTTAAGTTCTGGATGTGTGCGTTTAGAGAAACCATTAGAAATGGCAAGTTACATAATAAATGACACTACAAAATGGTCGTTAAAAAGAATTAAAGACACTACAGATATTAAATATTACTATAAACTACAAAAAGCTAAACAAAAAGAAATTGACAAAATCAATTCTAAAATAATGGCTAAAAATCCAAATTTTGTAATTGAAAAGAAAAACCTTCCAAAACCAGAATTAAAAACCATTGTTATTAAAATTGATGAAGATATTTTTATTCATCAACTATATTGGACTGCATGGGAAACAGATGGAATTTTAAATTTTAGAGAGGATATTTATTGTCTTGATGCTAATTTGTACTCCAAATTAAGATATTAATTTAGAATTGTTTACATAACTTCTAGAAGGATGATAAATAAACAGACACGATTTGTTCTTTATTGTCTGAATAATTTTTTTACTCAATTCAACAGGAACTGCTGGACAACCCTGGCTTCTACCTAACCTTTTGTGATTTCTAATAAAAGTTTTAGACACATAATCTGCGCCATGAATTACTACAGCTCTTTTTCTTGCATTGTCATTTATTCCTTTTTCTAAACCATCTAATTTTAAGGACAAGCCGTGTTTTCCTCTATAAACTTCTCCAGTTGAAAAAAAACCTAAACTACTTCTGTAAGATTCATTCTTATTTGAAAATTTTCTAGCATAATCATTTCCTGAATTCTTACCATGCGCTACCAATGTATTTAGTAAAATTTCGTTAGTGCTCATATCAATAATCCACAATCTCTTTTCCTTTGAACTAAGACTAAAGTCAATAATAGTTAAGATATCTTTTTTGATCATTCCTTTATTTTTCAAAAGTTGATATCCTTCAAAAGCCTTAGAAAAACTTTCTAAATTTGGTAACTTAAAATTATTTGTTTCTAGAGAATTATAGACACTGACAACCTTATTGACTCTAGAAATTTTTGCATACCTTTTGGGTGCGATTTCTTTTTTATGGGGCGATAAAAAAGAAACAACAACAAACAATGCTGTGTAAAAAGCAGTAATAAAATTCATTCTTAAGTAGGTTATTTAAAAAGCAAACATACTAAACCTAATTTCTATTATCAAATTAATTTGACAAAAAATACCGATTAAATACATTTTTTTTCGATTAAAATATATTTTAATAATAATTTGTAGTAATTTTCTTTTATTTATGAATTTTTCAAAATTAATATTTAATTAGATAAGAATTCTATTACAATTAGTATTGCGTAACAATTATAAAGATTTATATTTGCCTAATTAACAAGAATATAATGTTTAAAGAAAAACTTACTTTTTCCTTTATATGTTTACTAGCAACTTTTTTAAGTTTTTCACAAGCTCAAAAAAAGACTTTGCAAACAAAATTTTGTTCTGAAAAAATTACCATTGACGGAAAATTTGACGAACCAATTTGGAAAACTGCAGCAATTGCTACAGATTTTATAATGATTGCACCCAATAATGGTGATCCAGAAAAAAATAATAGACGGTCAGAAGTTAAAATAGTTTATGACAATGAAGCTATTTATGTGGCTGCTACAATGTACGACGACGAACCTAAAAAAATTTTAAGAGAGCTCACAACAAGAGATGAGTTTGGATCTGCTGACCATTTCGGAATATTTTTCAATGGTTATAATGATGGTCAACAAGAATTTCGTTTTTATGTAAGTGCTGCCGGAGTTCAGCAAGATTGTGTTTATACAGAAGCAAATGGCGAAGATTTTAGTTTGAATTCTATTTGGGATAGTAAAACAAGTATTACAGATTACGGATGGACTATAGAATTAAAGATTCCTTATGCTGCGGTTCGTTTTTCTGATGAAAAAAAACAAACTTGGGGATTAAACATGTATCGTGAGGTATATAGAGATCGTTTTCAATATTCTTGGAATTTAATTGATATTAATTTACAAACAGAAGCCAACCAAGCAGGAATTCTTGAAGGCATTGAAAACATTAAAACTCCTACCAGATTATTTTTAATTCCATACACTTCTTATTATTTAAGCGGAAATGATTCTAACAAAACCAAAGGTGAATTTAAAGGTGGCTTAGATGTAAAATACGGTATCAACGATGCTTTTACACTTGATGCAATTCTTGTACCTGACTTTGGTCAAGCTGCTTTTGACAGAGTAGAACTTAACCTTGGACCTTTCGAACAGCAATTTGCAGAAAATAGACCTTTTTTTACCGAAGGAACTGATTTATTTAATAAAGGAAATCTATTTTATTCTAGAAGAATTGGAGGCGAACCATCGGTACAACCAACATTATCATCTGACGAAGATTTTATCGAATATCCTTCAACAGTAAATTTATTAAATGCTTTAAAAGTATCAGGTAGAACCAAAGGCGGATTAGGAATTGGAATTCTTAATGCTGTTACAGAAAAAACAGATGCTATCATAAGAAATAATATCACAGGAGAAACAAGAAATGAATTGATAGAGCCACTAGCAAACTTTAATCTTTTTGTATTAGACCAACGTTTTAGACAAAATTCGTCTGTTTCATTTATCAATACCAATGTTACAAGAAATGGTGAATATAGAGATGCAAATGTGTCTGCATTAATATATGATTTAAATACTAAGAAAAACACTTTTAATTTATCTGGTGATTATAAATTTAGCCATGTAAACGATTACCTTCTCGACAATAGAAACGGTTACAACACCTCAATAAACCTAGGAAAAACCAAAGGAAAGTACCGCTATAGTGTTGGCAGCCAGTATTTTTCCGAAAAATGGGACAACAACGATTTGGGAATAAACTTTCAAACCAATTATCATGCTGTTTATGGTAATGCAAGTTATAGAATTATAAAACCTACAAAGACATTTAACACCTTAAATGTTCAGACAAACTTATATTCTGAATTCAACAATACAACAGGTAGTATTCAAGAAGCTAGTATTAATATAAATTTTAATTCTACCAATAAAAGAAATGATTATCATGGATTTGGTTTAAATACTAGACCAGTTGCGGTCTATGATTATTACGAACCTCGTTCTGAAGATAATAGTAAATTCTTAATCGTTCCAAGAAGAATTGGAGGAAATTACTTTTTTTCATCAAATTATGCTAAAAAATTCGCTTTAGATTTTGGTCCGTCAATATCTTTTTTTGACGAAAAAGACCGACTAAACTTTAATTTACTTGTAAGTCCAAGATATCGCTTTTCAGATAAATTATTACTAATATATAGTTCTAGATTTTCAAGACAAGTAAACGATATTGGTTGGATAGATTTTGATAATTCGGATAACGCTATACTAGCAAAACGAAATAGAAATACCTATACTAACACATTGTCAGGAAAATATGCAATCAATGATTTAATAACTTTTAATCTTTCTATTCGCCATTATTGGAGTTACGCAATTAATAAAGAGATTTTAACTCTTAAAGACGACGGTACTTTTGAAACCAATACCAATTATAACAAAAACAGAAACTCCAATTTTAACACTTGGAATATGGACTTGTCTTTTTCTTGGTGGTTTGCTCCCGGTAGTCAAATGTCAATACTATATCGAAATAACTCTTCTTTATTTGCAAGAGAATTTAATAAAAAAATTGGTAGTAATTTTAGAGATTCCGTTAATCAAGAAAATCTTAATCATATTTTATCTGTCAGTATTCGCTATTTTATTGATTACAACTCTGCTAAAAACTGGTTTTCTAAAAAATAATTTCTTCTGAAAACACTAAATCGTTTTCGTTATTTTTCAAATAAATTTACCTCCAACTTTTCATTTCAGCTATTGCAAATGCATATCTTTGTGTAAAATACTATCACAATGAACAAAAAAGTAATACTGATGATTCTTGATGGTTGGGGAAAATCTCCAGACCCAAAAGTATCGGCAATCGACAATGCCAATGTACCTTTTATAAACAGTTTATATGCAAAATATCCAAACGCACAGCTAAGAACTGATGGATTAAACGTTGGCTTACCAGAAGGTCAAATGGGAAATTCTGAAGTTGGTCACATGAATCTTGGTGCTGGTCGAATTGTATATCAAGATTTGGCTAAAATAAATTTGGCTGTACAAAACAAAACTATGAATCAAGAAAAACCGCTTCTTGATGCTTTCAAATATGCTAAAGAAAACAATAAAAAAGTACATTTTTTAGGTTTGGTATCTAATGGTGGCGTTCATTCGCATACATCACATTTATTCGGATTATTAGATGCTGCACAAGATTATGGATTAGAAAAAGTGTTTGTCCATGCTTTTACAGATGGTCGAGATGTTGATCCAAAATCGGCAATTACAGATATAGCAAATCTTGAAAATCATATAAAAAACACTACTGCAAAAATCGCTACTATTATTGGTAGATATTATGCAATGGATAGAGATAAGCGTTGGGAACGTGTAAAATTAGCTTATGATTTATTAGTGAATTCTGAAGGTGAAAAATCTACAAATGCTTTAGAAAGTATCAAAAAAAGTTATGTTAATGATGTTACCGATGAATTCATACAACCTATTGTGATGACGGATGAAAATGGAAATCCATTAGCGAAAATTGAAGAAGATGATGTTGTAATTTTCTTCAACTTTAGAACCGATAGAGGTCGTGAATTGACAGAAACCTTATCTCAAAAAGATTTTCACGAGTTCAATATGCACAAAATGAATTTGTATTATGTTACCATGACCAACTATGATGATACATATAACAATGTTCATGTAATTTACGACAAAGACAACATCACTGAAACACTTGGAGAAGTACTAGAAAAAGCAGGTAAAAAGCAAATTAGAATTGCCGAAACTGAGAAATATCCTCACGTAACCTTCTTCTTTTCTGGTGGAAGAGAAATTCCATTTGTTGGTGAAACTAGAATTTTAAGAAATTCACCAAAAGTTGCCACCTACGATTTGCAACCCGAAATGAGTGCTTTCGAATTAAAAGATGCTTTAGTTCCAGAACTTAAAAAAGGTGAAGTTGATTTTGTATGCTTGAATTTTGCAAATGGTGACATGGTTGGACATACAGGTGTAATGGAAGCTGCTATAAAAGCTTGCGAAGCTGTTGATGCTTGTGTAAAAGAAGTGGTTGAAACTGCTTTAGAAAACAACTACACTACTATTATCATTGCAGACCACGGAAATTGTGAAACTATGATTAATCCTGATGGTTCTCCAAACACAGCTCATACAACGAATCCGGTTCCAATTATTTTAGTTGATAAAGAATTAAAAACTATTAATAATGGCGTTTTAGGTGACATCGCTCCTACCATTTTAGAGTTGATGGGAATTGAAAAACCTGCAGTTATGACACAGCATTCGTTACTATAACAATAAAAAAACAAAACTTGTTTTAATTAAGAGATTCATTTTTTGAGTCTCTTTTTTTTATGCCAAATATTATAAATAAAAGTTAAAATTTCATAATCAATAGTATTACTATTACATTTGTATATATTTGTATTAATATTAAATGCAAAACTTTTAAAATTTAGAATCATGAAAAAAATTGTAATTATTGGCTTGTCTTGTATTGCGGTATTATTAAGTTCATGCAATCAAAACAAAAAAACAGAAGAAAAAACTCAGGCAACTCCTGAGCAAAACAAAGAGGTTCAAAAAGTTATTAATGAACTAGGATTGATTTATGTAGAAGAAGGTGCACAAACAGTCATTACTTATGATGAAGTAAACAAAGCCCAACAAGATTGGTGTGATGCCTTGGTAAAAATTGGAAAACTTAAAGAAGAAGGTGGTGATTACAAAACATTTGCAAAGCAAGTTTTATCAGAAGCTTACAACTATGACAATGGTAAAGTTTTTTTCAAACCTACTTTGGCTTATGGCGATCAAACCTTTAGAAATGACAAAAAAGGAGCATTAGCTTATTTCATTGGAGGTGATCCCGACTATCCAAACGACAAAGGTTTTGCAATAACTCCATGGGTAAAAGCTAGATATGACAATGCAGGAAAAAATAATGAAGGCATACAGATTTATGGATCTATCGCAATAACCATGGGAAATGTTTGGGTAACCGATAAAAATGGAAAAGAAGTAATGGTTGATAAAACCTGGGTTTTCAAAAAAGGAGAAGATGGTAAATTGAGAATTATTGTTCACAAATCATCTCTACCATTTTCACCAACTAAATAGTAATTAACTTGGGCTGGTTCTTAAATGGGTCAGCCCAAAATTTTTAATATTATGAAATCGCCACAAACAAAAAGTTTGTTGAAAACAAAAACCAATGATTAAAAAGGCGATACTATATGTTACCTCTAACAAATAATATTTAAACATATGAATCTAAAATTTACATTTCTAATCATTATAATTTTCTCAATTAACAGTTCTTACGCTCAAAACACAAGAGTAAATGAGAACAACAATATTGGTTGGTACAATTATTTTGGAACATTTAAATTAAATGATAAATACAGTATTCATAGCGAATATCAACTTCGAAGAGATAATTTTATTACAGACAAACAACAAGGATTACTTCGACTTGGCTTAAATTATCAGCTAAATCCAAAGGTGCAATTTCGATTAGGATATGCTTGGATAGAAACTTACCCATATGGCGAAACTCCAATTAATGGTATGGGAAAAGATTTTACTGAACATCGAGCTTTTCAAATGATTACCATTACTGATAAAATTTCAAAAATTGATATCTCTCATCGATTTATGCTTGAACAAAGATGGGTTGGTCGCTATTCAAACGCTGCATTAACCAACGAAGATGAATTCCCTTTCTTAAACAGAATAAGATACATGTTTAGAATGCAAATGCCATTAAAAGGAGATAAGATAGAAAACAAAACACCATATATTGCTGCTTATGACGAACTATTTATAGGTTTTGGAAAAAATGTAAATGAAAATATTTTTGATCAAAATAGAATTGGACTGGTACTAGGATATAGATTTAGTAATAGTTTGCGCATTGAAGCAGGCTATCTAAACCAAACACTTCAATTAGGAAGAGAAATTAACAACAGAAATGTGTTTCAAAACAATAACGGTTTTATAATCAACACAAACTTCAACTTTGATTCAACATCAAAAAAAGAATAAAAATAAAAATAATCAATAACAAAATGAAAACAATCACCATTCAAATTATTGAAACAAGTATAGTATTATTTTGCTACCTACTATCCTATTTTGCAACTAAAACCATAATAAACAACGCTTTAAAAAACACTCAGTTACAAAGAGGTAGAAGAAAAATAATGATTAAAACTATTAATCTATTACTTTCATTAACGGCTATAATTCTACTTTCTGCAATTTGGGGTTTAAAACAAAATGAAATTGCCATTTTTGCTACATCGATCTTAACAGCTTTTGGAATTGCATTTTTTGCACAATGGTCATTGCTATCAAATATTACTTCTGGAATAATATTATTTTTTAATCATCCATTAAAAATCGGAGATTACATCGAGGTACTAGATAAAGATTATCCTTTTTCTGGCGAAATATCTGACTTAACCTATTTTTTTATTCATTTAAAAACAGAAAATGATAGAATTATTACCATACCAAATTCACTAATTCTGCAAAAATCAATCTCAGTTACTGAGAAAGTAAAAGGTTAAAAAAAAGTGAAAAATAATAGTTAAAATACAATTGTTGATAGTTTTACTATTATATTTGCAATTGAAAATTATTTCAAAATTAAAAAATGCATTATGAAAAAAATTAATCTACTCAAAATTGTATTGCTACTCTGTTCATATGCAGTATTTTCTCAAAATAACGATAAGATAAAAGAATATACATCTTTGTCTGAAGCGCTAAGAGAACCAGAAAAAGTATTAAGATTAAATCTTAGTAATCAAAATATAAATTTATCTAATGAGAATTGGTCAAAATTTATCAACTTAGAATATTTAAGTTTAAAAAATGATCATTTAAAAGAAATTCCATCAGCAATATCAAATATTAAATCACTAAAAACAATTGATTTAAGTAATAACGATTTTACAAACTTACCAGAAGGATTTTCTAATTTAACCAATTTAGAAGAAATCTATTTGAATGAGGAAAAGAATATGAATCTTCCTAAAACACTTTCTATTCTATCTAAATTACCAAAATTAAAATCGCTTCATCTTGAAAACGACAACCTATCTGTCTTACCAAATGAATTACTAAAGTTTAAAAATTTAGAATCATTGTATTTAAACAACAATAAATTTAAAGAAATTCCAAAGTTGGAAGCTTTAGACCATTTGAAATATCTAGATTTAAAAGACAACAACATAAACCCTGAATTACAGGACATGAAAAACCTAAACTTCGGATTTAAAATTAATTTCTAAAATTCAACAATATGATAGACGCTTTAATACCTTTAATTTCATTAATTGCTCTCGAAGTAATACTAGGAATAGACAACATTATTTTCATTTCTATTCTTGCCGATAAACTCCCAGAAAGCCAAAGAAACAAATTGCGCTATTGGGGAATTGGACTAGCGATGGTAATGCGATTAGCACTCTTAGGTTTTATTTCTTGGATACTAAAACTTGATAAAACATTATTTTCGCTTTTTGAAATTGACTTCACAGGAAAAGGTATTATTTTAATACTTGGAGGTTTATTTTTAATATATAAAAGTACCAAAGAGATTTATCACAAAACAGAAATCGCTAATTCACACGAAGCAGAACTTCCAAAAAAAGGAAATTTTAGAAAACTTCTAGGTGAAGTAATTCTGTTAGATTTAGTTTTTTCAGTAGATTCAATTATCACTGCGGTTGGAATGGTCGATGAGCTTTGGGTAATGTACACAGCAGTAATTGTAACAGTAATAATTATGCTATTTGCAGCAAAACCAATTAGTGAATTTATTTCTAAACATCCGTCTTTTAAAGTTTTAGCTCTTTGTTTTTTAATGATGATTGGAGTATCACTTATTGCAGAAGGGTTTCATTTCGAAATTCCTAAAGGATACATCTATTTTTCAATGGCATTTGCCTTTTTAGTAGATATCATTCAAATGAAAACCGTAACAAAAAAACATGTAAATTTACCTTAGTATTGTAATGAAAAAAATTAGTTTTTTATTATTTTTATTTACAAGTATTAGTTATTCTCAAAATGAAATTGGTTCATGGAATATTGTTAATTTCAATATTAAACTAAATTCTAAATGGAATACTTTTTTTGAGGCACAATTAAGAAGTCTATCTTTTTACGATCAATTTCATTATTACGAATATAAAGGTGGAGCAACTTATTTAATCAAAAAAAACTTTTCTGTAACAACAGGTATTGGTTCATATAATACCTATAGTGAAGGAGGAAACTTTGAACTGCCTGCAAAAAATCTAGAAACTAGAACATGGCTTCAAATAAATATGAAAAACCCTTTAGAGTTTGTTACATTTGAACATCGATATAGAGCAGAACAACGATTTACTTCAAACGGATACAGAAATAGATTTAGATATAGATTAGGAGCATTAGTGCCAATAAATAATAAAACTATAATGCCTAAAACTTTTTATTTAACGGCATGGAATGAAATATTTTTTACTGATAACGAACCATTTTTTGAAAGAAACAGATTTTTTATGGGTTGCGGATATGAGTTTTCAAAAGAGTTAACTGTTCAAACAGGTTATATTTATCAATTTGATTACCGTATTAATGATGAAACAGGAAAAAATTTTTTAAACCTTGCCATTTTGTATACTCTTGACTTAAATAAAAAAAACAAAGACTTTACACCAATAACAACAGATTAGTAATGCAAAATATACTTTCTAACATAATCATTTCTGTAAATGATAAATTATATGTCAAAAATCCTGAAACATCAGATTTAGGAAAGAAAATCATTGAACAAAGTATTCTATTAATAGATGAAATTGGATTTGAAAATTTTACTTTCAAAAAATTGGGTGAAAAAATAAGCTCGAATGAAAGTTCTATTTATCGTTATTTTGAAAGCAAACACAAATTATTGTTATACCTTTCCTCTTGGTATTGGGGCTGGATAGAATATAAGTTAGCATTTGCAACAACAAATGTTTCCAATCCTATGGAACGCTTGAAAAAAGGTATCACCATAGTTACAGAAAAAGTTGAAGATGATTCAACAACATTACATATAAATGAAGCAATATTAAACAAAATAATCATTCAAGAATTTACAAAAACTTTGCTTACAAAAGAAGTTGATGAAGAAAATAAAGAAGGTTTTTTTCTAGTTTATAAAAGAGTCATCAACCGAATTATTGAAATGATTAATGAAGTAAACCCTAACTATGCTTTTGCAAAAAGTTTAGCTTCGTCTATTGTAGAAGGTGCTTTACATCAACATTTTCTAAAAGACCATTTAAAAACAATTACAAATTGTAACGCTTCTATTTCACCAACCGATTTTTATATCAATTTAGTTGAAAATACATTAAAATAATAGTTATGAGTCAAACGCCTTTACAACGGTTTTATAATTTATTAAAATTAGACAAAAGAGATATTTCTCAAATCATTTTCTACGCCATTTTTGCCGGATTAGTAAGTTTATCATTACCACTAGGAATCCAAGCTATTATTAATTTAATTCAAGCAGGACAAGTAAGCATTTCATGGATAGTTCTTGTAGTAATTGTTGTCATTGGTGTAGCTCTAGTTGGAATATTATCCTTAATGCAATTACGTATTACTGAAAACTTACAACAAAAAATATTTGTACGTTCTTCATTCGAATTCAGCTATCGTTTGCCTAAAATTAAATTTGAAGAACTGTACAACCAATATCCACCAGAATTAGCCAATCGCTTTTTCGATACTATTTCTATTCAAAAAGGAACTTCAAAATTATTAATTGATTTTTCTACAGCTTTATTACAAATCCTTTTCGGAATAATTCTGTTGTCATTGTATCATCCTTTCTTTATTTTCTTCGGAATTTTATTGATAGTACTACTTTATTCTATTTTTAAATTTTCATACAATCCAGGACTTTCTTCAAGTATGAAAGAATCAAAATACAAATATAAAGTTGCAAGTTGGCTTCAAGAAATTGCCAGAAACAATTTCAGTTTTAGAAAACAAGACAACTTTGATTTTGCTTTAAATAAAAATAACATTTTAGTAGATGAATATTTAAATTATCGAGAAAAACATTTCAAAGTAATCAAAAGACAATTTTCGCAACTAATTGTTTTTAAAGTAATTATTACTGCTTGTTTGTTGTTTATCGGTGGATATTTAGTTTTGAATCAAAAGATGAATATTGGACAATTCGTTGCTGCTGAAATTATAATTTTATTAGTATTAAATTCTGTTGAAAAATTAATTGTTGGTTTAGAAAGTCTATATGATGTATTGACATCTGTTGAAAAAATTGGTCAAATCGTAGATTTGAATATCGAAGAACCGCAAACAAAAAATCAAGATTACTGTTTTACTAATATTACCTTAGAAGCAGAAAATCTTAGATTCAAATTTCCAGATTCTATGGATGATGTTTTGGACAAAATAAATTTAAAAATTGATCAATCAGAAAAAATATACCTTGAAGGTAGTAATGGTTCAGGAAAAACAACATTAATACGAGTTTTGTCAGGTGGAATGCAACCAACTTCAGGCTCATTTTTTATAAATG
Organism: Flavobacterium cheonanense; assembly: GCF_039539185.1. Lineage (NCBI taxonomy): Bacteria > Pseudomonadati > Bacteroidota > Flavobacteriia > Flavobacteriales > Flavobacteriaceae > Flavobacterium > Flavobacterium cheonanense. The sequence goes on from NZ_BAABCT010000002.1 coordinate 108,316, forward strand.
ACGATACCTATCGTAAAATAGATTTGGCACAATATCGTTCTCAAATAGGAACTATCACTCAAGGTGAAACACCATTTGAAGGAACTATTTTAGAAAATATAACGTTCAACAATCCATTAGTTTCGCATGATGACATAAAATGGGCAATTGAAAGCGTAAAATTAGGAACGTTTATCAAAACATTACCAAACGGATTAGATACTCACATTTTCCCTGATGGACGACAATTATCATCATCAAATGCACAGAAAATTATATTAGCTAGAAGTATTGTAAATAAACCAAAAATATTGTTTTTCGAGGATCCTTTAGACAAAATGGATGAAGAAGCAACCAAAGAAATCATCGATTTTATTACAGATTCCAAAAACAAATGGACTGTAATTGTCTCTTCTAAAAATGAATATTGGAAACAAAAATGCAATAGAAAAATAAAAATGAAAGACGGAAAAATAATTGCTGACACAAAACAATAATTGCCATGCTAAATATTTCTAAAAAAAATCCGATAACCGAAAATATTGATCAGTATAGTACTGTAAAAAGTCTTGCCAATAGACCGCATTACAAAATATTGAACAAAATAATCCTATATGTATCCTTACTTGGAGTTGTAATTTTATTTCTTCCATGGACGCAAAATATCTCAGGTTCTGGTGCGGTAACAACGTTAAAACCAAATCAACGACCACAAACTATTCAATCGGCAATTGCTGGTAGAATAGAAAAATGGTACGTTCAAGAAGGTGATTTTGTAAAAAAAGGCGACACTATTCTTTTCATTTCCGAAATTAAAGAAGATTATTTCGATCCCAATTTAGTTGAAAATACTAAAAGTCAAGTTGATGCTAAAAAAATGGCAGGACAATCCTATGGTGGAAAAGTAACTTCGCTTTCGGCACAAATCAATGCCATTGAAAACGAAAGAATCTTAAAATTACAACAAGCCCAAAATAAAATCCGTCAAGGAGTTTTGAAAGTTCAAAGTGATAGTATGGATTTGGAAGCTGTAAAAACACAAATAAAAATTGCCAACACACAATTTAATCGTTCGGTAACATTGAACAAAGAAGGTCTAAAACCTTTAACCGATGTCGAAGAAAAAAGATTGAAATTACAAGAAGTAGAAGCTAAAATCATTACACAAGAAAACAAACTTCTAGCGAGTAAAAACGAATTAATAAACGCAAAAGTTGAAATAAATAGAATCAGTGCTGAATATGCTGAGAAAGCTTCCAAGGCTAGAAGTGACCAATTTACCGCTTTAAGCAGCCAATACGACACCGAAGCTCAAGTTAATAAATTACAAAATCAATATGTAAATTATCAAATTCGTAATGGAATGTATTACATAAAAGCCCCACAAGATGGCTATGTAAACCGCGCTATTCAATCGGGAATTGGGGAAACTATTAAGGAAGGAACTCAAATTGTAAGCATCATGCCTGCAAAATATGATATTGCAGTAGAAACTTATGTTTCACCAACCGATTTACCTTTAATTCACAAAGGCGAAAAAGTAAGAATTTGGTTTGATGGTTGGCCTACAATTGTATTTTCAGGTTGGCCAAATATGAGTTATGGAACTTTTGGTGGAAAAATTGTTGCCATTGAAAATTTTATTTCTCCAAATGGAAAATTTAGAGTTTTAATTGCTCCTGATGAAAAAGAAGAAGCTTGGCCAAAACAAGTCAGTATTGGTTCTGGAGCGCAAACATTGGCTTTATTAGACAATGTGCCTATTTGGTTTGAATTATGGCGAACATTAAATGGTTTTCCGCCAAATTATTACAAACCAAAAGGTGAAACATCAAAAGAGAAAAAGTAATGAAACAAGTTCAAATTATAGTCTTTCTATTTTTCTATAGCTTTGTTTTTGGTCAAGATAAAAACCTTCAAGAACTCACTTACAATGAGTATTTGGGATATGTAAAAAAATACCATCCAATGGTAAAAAGTGCTAATCTTGAAGTCAATAGCGCTCAAGCCAATTTAATGATGGCACGTGGTGGATTTGACCCAAAAATTGAAGTAGATTTTGACAAAAAACAATTCAAAGACAGCCAATATTATTCACTTTTAAACAGTAGTTTCAAAATCCCAACTTGGTATGGTATCGAAGTAAAAGCAGGTTTTGACAATAGCGAAGGCGTTTATTTAAATCCACAAAATACACTTCCTAATCAAGGACTGACTTCACTTGGCATCAATATTCCACTTGGTCAGGGATTATTGATAAACCAAAGAATGGCCGATTTGCGAAAAGCTAAAATCCAAATCCAATTAAGTCAAGCCGAACGAAAATTACAAGCTATTGAAGTTTTATACAATGCCTCGGTTGCCTATTTTAATTGGAAAAGAAATTATAGCGAAGTACAACTTTATACTGAGTATTTAAAAAATGCTGAAATACGTTTTAATGGTGTAGCAAGTTTAATAAAAAATGGCGACAAACCAGCAATAGATAGTGTTGAAGCAGGAATTATTGTAAGAAACCGAAAATTGAGTCTAGAAGATTCACAATTGAAATTAGCCAAATCTAAATTAGAATTGTCAAATTATTTATGGTTAGAAAATAATGTTCCTTTGGAATTACAAGACACTATTATTCCAGAGATAAAACTTGAAAACACTATCAAAGAAACCTTAAAAACTAACGAACTTTTGGTGGAAAACATTTCGATAGAAAACCATCCAAAAATTAATTCACTTCAAAGTAAATTGGATATTCTAGAAGTAGAACGCAAACTAAAAGCCAACAGTTTGTTGCCAAAAATTGATTTGGGCTATCATTACTTATCTGAACAAAGTGCTTGGAATAACACCAACTTCAATAACTATAAAGTAGGCATGAATTTTAGTTTTCCTATTTTTTTAAGAAAAGAACGTGGCGGATTGCAATTGGCAAAATTCAAAATTCAAGACACCCAATATTCACTTGATTTAGAACGTGTTCAACTTAAAAACAAAATCAACGCTCAACAAACCGAAATCAATTCGTTAGAAAAACAACGAAAACTAATCTCAGATTTAGTAAAAGATTACAACACCATGTTGACGTCAGAAGAGCGATTATTTTCTTTTGGAGAAAGTTCTATTTTCTTAATTAATTCACGAGAAAATAATTTGGTTAGCTCACAATTATCTGAATTGAGTTTGGAAAATCGTTATTTAATTTCAAATGCCGAATTGTTTAAAATTATGGCCAATCCAGATTGATAACTAAACAAAAGACATAACCTAACTAGCCCTGATAGTAGAGAAAATATAAAAAGCTTCCATCGTTTGGAAGCTTTTTATATTGAAACGAAAAGCAGGAAAATGGAAACCAAGAATTCCCAAACGATTCGCTCCTACTACATTTTATTAAATAATTCATAGTATTCTCTCTCGATACTTTCTTGGTGATTTGGATGCGCAATTCTTACCAATTCGGCAGCACGTTGTTTTAACGTTTTTCCATATAAATCGGCTATTCCGTTTTCTGTAATTACATAGTGAATGTGAGCTCTTGTTGTTACAACTCCAGCACCTTGTTTTAAGAATGGAACTATTCTGCTCAATCCTTTTTTAGTAGTTGATGGTAAAGCAATAATTGCTTTTCCACCAGGACTTAATGAAGCACCACGAATAAAATCCATTTGTCCTCCAACTCCAGAATACATTTGTGGACCAATTGAATCAGCACAAACTTGACCTGTTAAATCTACTTCGATTGCTGAATTTATAGCAACCATTTTTGGATTTTTTCTAATACGAGCTGTATCATTTACCATAGAAGATTCTTTCATTTCAATAAATGGATTGTCGTTTACAAAATCATACAAGCGTTTTGAACCCATTAAAAATGTAGCTAAAACTCTACCTCTTAAAGTTCCTTTATAATTACAATTGATAACGTCATTTTCAATTAAATCAATAACACCATCGGAAAACATTTCGGTGTGTAAACCTAAATCTTTATGATTAGTCAATTTGCTTAAAGCAGCATTTGGAATAGAACCAATTCCCATTTGAAGTGTGCTTTTGTCTTCAATTAATGAAGCAATGTAAGAACCTATTTTTTCTTCTTCTATTGAAAATGGAACAGGATCATGACCATAAATTGGCACATCAACCTCAACTAAATAATCAATTTCAGAAACATGAAGAATTCCGTCACCAAAAGTTCTTGGCATCTGCGGATTTACTTGTGCAATTACAATTTTAGCGTTTTCAATGGCTGCAACAGTGGCTTCTACAGAAACTCCTAGCGAACAATAACCATGTCTGTCTGGTGGTGAAACGTGAATAAACGCAACATCTAATGGCAAAACATTTTTACGAAACAAATGAGGTAGCTCACTTAGAAAAACTGGTGTATAAGAACCATTTCCTGCTTTTAAAGTGTGACGAACATTGGCTCCAATAAAAAACGAATTTACATGAAAACTTTCTGCTAATTCAGGGTTTGCGTAGCGCGCTTCTCCTTCTATATGAAGATGACAAATCTCGACATTTCTTAATTCCGATGCTCTTTCAGTTAGTGCGTTGGCTAATATAGTTGGTGCTGCAGCGGCAGCTTGAAGATAGACTCTATCTCCAGATTTTACGACTTTTACAGCTTCTGCTGCGGTAACATATTTACTCATACCTAATAAATTTTGTACAAAGTTAAAATTGGAATTTTTTAAAAAATATGATAAAACTCATAAAAGATGAAATTCCAAAAAAACAAAATCCAAATTCCAATACTTACAAAATGAAATACTAAACACTTTTCATTACTTTTGCAGTCACAAAATTTGAAAAATGATTATTCCAAAAACAAGAGAAGAAATTGAATTAATGCGCGAAAGTGCGTTATTAGTTTCTAAAACATTGGGCGAAATTGCAAAAGTGATTAAACCAGGTGTAACTACTTTACAATTAGATAAATTAGCCGAAGAATTCATTCGAGATAATGGTGGAGTTCCAGGATTTCTTGGACTTTATGGTTTCCCAAATTCTTTATGTATGAGTCCGAATGCTCAAGTTGTTCATGGAATTCCAAACGCAAAACCTTTGGAAGAAGGCGATGTAATTTCAGTAGATTGTGGTGTTTTGATGAATGAATTTTATGGAGACCACGCTTATAGTTTTGAAATTGGTGAAGTTGCTCCTGAAGTAAAAAAACTTCTTAAAGTGACTAAAGAAAGTCTTTATGTTGGAATAAGAGAATTTCGTGCAGGAAATAGAGTTGAAGATGTAGGAAATGCAATTCAAAAATATTGTGAAGGTCACGGATACGGTGTCGTTCGCGAACTTGTAGGTCACGGATTAGGAAGAAAAATGCACGAAGACCCAGAAATGCCAAATTACGGAAAACGTGGTCGAGGAAAAATGTTTGTGGAAGGCATGGTTGTTGCTATTGAACCAATGATAAACATGGGTACAAAAAACATAAAACAACTAAAAGATGGTTGGACAATTTTAACAGCCGACGGAAAACCAAGTGCGCATTTTGAACATGATGTAGCTTTAATAGACGGAAAACCAGAAATTTTATCGACTTTCAAATACATTTATGATGCTTTGGGAATTGTAAGTGATGAAGAAAAGGAGTTTAGAAATCATTATACATTATAAAGTTTATACAAATTTGCATCCAAAATAAATGAAAAAAATATTCAAGTTCATATTAAATACCATTCCTCGTCCGATATTGATTCGTTTGAGTATTGTGGTGCGTCCAATTTTGGCTTTTTTATTAAAAGGAAGTCGTTTCACAGATCCTATTGACGGAAAAAGTTTTCGAATGTTTTTACCTTATGGATATGGAAATCAGAGAAATAATGTGCTTTCTCCGAGCACTTTGTCATTAGAAAGACATCGTTTATTGTGGTTGTATTTACAAAATGAAACTGATTTTTTTACTTCAAAAGAAAAGAAAAAAGTCCTTCATTTTGCACCAGAACAAGAATTCTACAAACGTTTCAAAAAGCAAACTAACATCGATTATACTACAACCGATTTACTTTCGCCGTTGGCAGATGTTAAAGCAGATATTTGCAATTTGCCGTTTGAAGATAATCAATATGATTTAATTTTTTGCAACCACGTTCTAGAACACATTCCAGATGACACTAAAGCCATGCAAGAATTGTACAGAGTTTTAAAACCTGGCGGAATGGGAATCTTTCAAATTCCACAGGATTTATCAAGAGCAATTACTTTTTCTGATGATACTATTGTTGACCAAAAAGAAAGAGCCAAAATCTTCGGCCAATACGATCACGTTCGTGTTTACGGAAGAGATTATTTTGACAAATTAAGAAGCATTGGTTTTAAAGTTATAGAAGAAGATTATACTTCAAAACTTTCACCAGAATTAGTAGAAAAATATTGTTTGGCAAAAGGCGAAATTATTCCAGTTTGTTTTAAATAATTCCGACATAAAAAACAAAACCCTGTTAACTTTTACATTAACAGGGTTTTTTAATTTTTAAAGAAATCTATTATTTACTTTCTGGCATTAGAATTCCAATAACTTTATCTTTCGTTAGATATTTTTTAGCAACATCTTGAATTTCTTTAGCTGTTACACTATTGATTCTTTCTTCCATTGATAAAATTTCTTCAGCAGAAGATGAAAACGTATAGGCTTTTGTGAAATTACTCAACCAAAATCTGTTTTCTTTACTGTCTTTTTTAAAGTCGGCAATTTCACCTTCTTTAAATTTGGCTACATCTTTTTCATCTGGACCATTATCAATAATTTTTTGCAATTCATTTAAAGCAGAAGCTGTTAACTTCTCAGTGTTTTCTGGTCCGCATGGGAAACCTATACTAAAATTATACGACCCGTTTGGTACTTTATTAAGACTTCCTCTTGCAGAAACTCCGTAAACACCACTTTCATTTTCTCTTAACTCTTCAATTAATTTTATTGTAAGAACTTCACCCAAAGCTTGCATTGCCATTGCTTCTTTTGGCGAATAGGTTGCATCACCATAATACATAATTGTAACATTACTTTTAGGATCTGAACCTTTATTTACGACTTTTTTCAAATCACCTTTCATCATTCTATATCCCAAATCTACTGCTTTTTCTTTTGTTGTATTTGAAGGTAAAGATGCAATGTATTTTATCGAATAATCTTCAATTTGTTTATCATCAACATTCCCAACAAAGAAAAATTCAAAATCTCCTGCATTAGCAAAACGCTCTTTGTATTTGTCATAAGCCAATTTATAATCTGTTGTTGACCATGTTTTTTCGTCAGGGAAAATTCCAATAAATCTTGGGTTCTCTTTCATCAAATAACCATAAAACTCTTGTTGAAAGAACACATTAGGTTGCGACGATAAATTCTTGAAAAACGCCGATTGTTTTTGCTTGTAACTTTCAAATGCTTCGTTATCATAATTCAAATCGGTCATGTAAGCATGTGTCATTTGAAATAAATATTCTAAATCTTTTGGAGTTGTATTTCCTCTTAAACCTTCAGTTGTGTTACTTATATATGGAGAAACACTTGCGATTTTTCCTGACATAAATTTGTCAATATCATTTTTCTTTAATCCAGAAAATCCAGCTTCTGTTAAACCTCCATTTGCAAATTGAACTTTTTTAGCATCTTCATTTGAATATAAATTAGATCCTCCAAAGCTAATTGCTTCCATCAATATTTCATCATTTTTAAAATCTGTTTTTTTATAGGTTACTCTAGCACCATTAGAAAGTATTAAAGTTGTTGTTCCTACTTTTGCATTAGACTCTTTTTTAACAACTGATCCAGCTTTTACTTCATTTCTTAACAAACTTCTAGCTACTTCAGTTTCTTTATAAGCTGATACATCAGTATCTTTTACATTTAATACATTTAACACTTCAGCTTCTGTTACTTGCTTCAAACCTTCTTTTTCAGGTCCTGTTAAAACAATAACTCTGTTTTCATCTTTAACATAGTTTTTTATCAAATCATTTGTTTCTGATAAAGTTATTGTTGGCAACATTTTTTTAATTGTGTTGAATTCCCACTCAATTCCTGGAGTTGGTACACCTTGAAGAAAGTAACTTTGATATTCTGAAACAAATCTTTCTGAATTAGTTTTATCTCTTTCATTAAAAGATCTTTCATAATTTGCAATTGTTTCAGATTTGGCTCTATCTAATTCACTTTGTGTAAATCCAAATTTCTTAGCTCTTTCATTTTCAACAACTAAAACCTTAAGCGCCTCAAGTTGCTTATCCTCTGAAACCATTGCAAATGACTGATATCCTTCTTTCGACCTAGCAAAAGTTTCTCCATGATATGAAAACCCATAAACAAATGGTGGATTTGGAGCATTTGTAAGTTCTTGTAAACGATTATTTAGCATTGTTGTGAATAATCCTTTCACTAAGTCATCTCTGTAATCTTTAATTGTTATTGTTTTTTCAGGTAATCCACTATCTTTATATAGCAATTGAACTCCTGAATCGGATGCTTCTTTATCTTTTTCAATACTTACAAAAGTTTCTTTATGATTTGGAACTTCGTAAATTTTACGTGGTTTTTCATTTTTTGGATTTTTATATTTAGAAAAATGTTCTATAATCTTTTTTTCCATTTCAGCAATATCTATATCACCAACAACAATAACAGACATTAAATTTGGACGATACCAATCATTATAAAAACTAGTAATTTTATCGTAAGTAAAATTTTCTAAAATTTCTTTTTTTCCAATTGGTAAACGATTTGCATACTGTGAATTATACATCATTTTAGGCATAAATCGATCCATCATTCTTTTTTCTGCTCCAAGGCCTAAACGGTATTCTTCAAGCACAACACCTCTTTCTTTATCAATTTCCTCGGGTGTCAAATTTGCATTAAAAGCCCAATCTTCAATAATTTGAAACCCTTTTTCAAGTTTTTCTTTATCGTCTGATGGAATAGGTAAAAAATAAACTGTTTCATCAAAGCTTGTATAAGCATTTAAATGTTGTCCGAATTTCACACCAATACTTTGTAAATAATCTACAAGTTGATTTTTTGGAAATCTTTTTGTTCCATTAAAGCACATGTGCTCCATAAAATGTGCTAAACCTTGTTGCTCATCTGTTTCTAAAATCGATCCTGCATTAACTACTAATCTCAAATCAACTTTATTTTCTGGCTTTGAATTTTTTCTGATGAAATAGGTCAAACCATTTTTAAGTTTTCCAGTTTTTACATTCGAATCAAAAGGAATTTTATCATAACCGTTTAAATCTTGCGCTAATAATGACAATGGAACTGCCAATAAGAATAGCATTGTTTTTCTAATTTTATTCATAATTTGTGGTTTAATTTGTACTAAATATAGTACATAACTCCAAATTAAATCGTTTATTGTAATACATTTAACAAAAAATTATAACGTCAAGAATACAGAAATATAGGCTTGGCACAATATTAGATTATAATTATTGTTATATTTACACTTCTTAAAATTTCATTTCCAATGAAACATAAATTATTATTTTTATTGTCTGTTTGTTTTTCATCAATTCTTTATTCACAAGAAAAAGAAGTTAATCCTCCATTTCATATCAAAACAATATCGTTTGTTCAAAACGGACAGAATGTTATTCCGTTATTTCAATTAGGAGACTCTTTCCAATTGCAATTTGATGATTTACACGGAACAGAAGATAATTATTATTACAAAATTACACATTGCGATTATGATTGGAAACAGTCGCAATTATCGATCAATGAGTATCTTGTTGGTTTTGATAATCAACGTATTCAAGAGCATATTAATTCCTTGAATGCTTTACAAATTTATTCCCACTATAGAATCCCATTCCCAAATAAACTGACACAATTAAAAGTTAGTGGTAATTATGTAATTAGTATTCTAAATGAAGATCAAGAAGTTGTTTTCGCCAGAAAATTTATAGTATATGAGCCTTTGGTTTCGGTACCAATGCAAGTTAAAAGAGCCAGAAATGTAAAAGATGTTGACTTTAAACACAACCTTGATTTTGCTGTAAGGTCTAACACTATAACTTTTCAAAGCCCATTACAAAATGTTAAAGTACTTTTGCTGCAAAACGGAAAATTCAATAATGCAATAAGCGATATAAAACCCATGTATACTGTTGGTAACGATTTGATTTATAAATACGATCGTGAAACACAATTTTGGGCAGGCAACGAATATCTATTTTTTGAAAATAAAAATATTAGAGGCGCAAATAATAGCATTGCAAGAATTGATACCGAAGGCGGTTTGTATAATTGTTATTTGTATACAAGCAATGCAAGAGCAAAAAATCCTTACACCTATTGGCCAGACATAAATGGTAATTTTAGCATTAAGAACATCAGTGCAGAAAACGATGAAATAGAAGCAGATTACGCATGGATATACTTCACTTTATCAGCACCATCTTTTTATGAAAATAAGGATATTTATATCACTGGAATGTTTAATAACCACGCTCTTACTGATGAAAATAAAATGGAATACAATGAAAAAAAAGGTATTTATGAAAAAGCTTTAATGATTAAACAAGGTTTCACTAATTTCATATACACGATTGCAGATAAAAATGGTAAGATTGATGAATCAAATGCAATTGATGGTAATTTCTTTCAAACTGAGAATAATTATTTCGCAATAGTTTATTATCGTGAAAACAATCAAAGATATGATAGAGTTATTGGAAAAGGAGTTGCAACTTCAACAGACATAATCAATTAAAAATCTTTAACATAAAAATCACATTGGTTTTTTTATTATTTTTGTAACTTTACAAAAAGTTTGATTATGGTTTCTCAAATTACAAGAGGCATAAAAATATCGGTCGTAACTAGTTTTGAAGGCACCTACTTCAAGAACTATAAGATTCATTTTGCCTTTTCTTATGAGATAACTATCGAAAATCACAGCAAAGATTCTGTTCAATTAACCTCACGTCATTGGGAAATTTTTGACTCACTTAATGATGTTGAAGTAGTTGATGGCGAAGGCGTTATTGGGAAAAAACCTGTTTTAAAGCCTGGTGAGTCACACACCTACAGTTCTGGATGCTTACTTTCTTCTCCTCATGGAGCAATGCGCGGATTCTTCAACATGATTAACTTTACTTCAACCAAAAATTTTAGAGTAATTGTTCCAACATTTCGTTTGAGTGCACCTTACGCTTTAAATTAATAAGCTTTTATTTTTTAAAAATACATCCGAAATTTCTCTCGAAAAGTTTCGTAACATTTGTTATCAAAAATTTAGATTTTCCTTTGTACTTTTGTTACAAATTAAATAATTCGCATTATTTGAATTGTCTATTTATCAAATTGTCTAATTTTCAAAATATAAGATATGCCTAAAGGATTCTTTCACGTACCAAAAGCGGTTAATGAACCTGTAAAATCATACGCTCCAAATTCTCCAGAAAAAGCAGCTGTTTTAGCTGCCTATAAGAAAATGTGGAACGAAACAATCGATGTTCCAATGTATATTGGTTCAGAACAAATTAAAACTGGAAACACACGTACAATGTCTGCGCCTCATGACCATCAACATATCGTTGGTACTTATCATTTGGCTGACAAATCTCATGTAGAAAAAGCAATCGCATCAGCATTAGAAGCAAGAAAAAAATGGTCGCAAATGCCTTGGGAACACAGAGCAGCGATCTTTTTAAAAGCAGCTGAATTAATTGCTGGACCTTATCGTGCAAGAATTAATGCCGCAACAATGATTGCTCAATCGAAAACCATTTTTCAAGCAGAAATTGATGCATCGTGCGAATTGATTGACTTTTTACGTTACAACGTAGAATTCATGACGCAAATTTATCAAGACCAACCAACTTCAAATTCAGATGTTTGGAATAAAGTAGAATACCGTCCGCTTGAAGGATTTATTTACGCTATTACGCCATTTAACTTTACAGCTATTGCGGCTAATCTTCCTGCAAGTGCCGCTTTAATGGGAAATACAGTAGTTTGGAAACCAAGTGATAGCCAAGTTTTTTCTGCTAAAATTATTATTGACGTTTTCAGAGAAGCAGGTGTTCCTGATGGAGTTATTAATGTAGTTTTTGGTGATCCAGTGATGATTACTGATACTGTTTTAGCATCACCAGATTTTGCTGGAGTTCACTATACAGGTTCAACCTTCGTTTTCAAAGAAATTTGGAAGAAAATTGGAACACAAATTCATTCATATAAAACGTATCCTAGAATAGTTGGAGAAACTGGAGGAAAAGATTTTGTCGTAGCTCATCCATCAGCAAATGTAAAACAAGTAGTTACTGGAATTACTCGTGGTGCCTTTGAATTTCAAGGTCAAAAATGTTCTGCTGCCTCAAGAGCTTACATTCCTCAAAGTTTATGGCCAGCCGTAAAAGAGCAATTAATTATTGATGTAAATTCAATGAAAATGGGAAGTCCAGAAGATTTTTCAAACTTCATTACAGCAGTAATTCACGAAGGTTCTTTTGACAAATTAGCAAGCTATATCGACCAAGCAAAAAAAGATGCAGATGCAGAAATTATCCTTGGTGGAAATTATGATAAATCGAAAGGATATTTCATAGAACCAACAGTTATCGTTACTACAAATCCGAAATATACTACAATGGAAACCGAACTTTTTGGTCCTGTAATTACCATTTATGTGTATGAAGATGCTAAATGGAACGAAACTTTAAAATTAGTTGACGAGACTTCAGAATATGCTTTAACTGGTGCTATTTTCAGTCAAGACCGATATGCTACAATTGAAGCAACAAAAGCTTTAGAAAACGCTGCAGGAAATTTCTATATTAACGACAAACCAACAGGAGCTGTTGTAGGAATGCAACCTTTTGGTGGAGCAAGAGCTTCGGGAACGAATGATAAAGCAGGTTCGATGCAAAACTTATTGCGTTGGGTTTCGCCAAGAACTATAAAAGAAACTTTCGTAACTCCAGAAGATTATAGATATCCATTTTTAGGAGAATAATTTCAAAAACAAAGTGAAATTTTAAAAGCTCATTCAGAAATGTTTGAGCTTTTTTTATTTGGCTGATTACTAATTTTTTGTATCTTCGAAATTCAAAACTAACAAACTATGAAGTCAAAAATTACTTTATTATTTATTTTTCTTATTTCAATATTTGGCTACAGCCAAGATAAGACTTATGATTTATTGAAAGAAAAAACAGAAACTAAAATCCTTCACGATAGAGTTTTTGATTTGTCAAAAGCTGCAACGATTGGTTCTAAACCCATTAATTCCAACACTTTTAATCAGTTTTACCATGAAATTCAAAGAGCTGATTTCTTACAACGCTTACCAAAATATGAAATTTTAAAAAACGAAGCCAACTTTGGAAAAGCAACTAAACAAATTCCGTTAGCTATTTTAATCACTGAGTATGAAACTCTAAAAAGAACTTCAATTGATAATGGTGATGTTTTTCTTCAAAACAATCAATATAATGTTAAACCAAATGCTACTGGGCTTTTTGAAAAACATACTATTAGTCTAGTATCGCCTTTATTAAGTAAGTCAAATAGTAACACATTTCTACTTAAAGAAGATTTTATTTTAAATTCTACCAATAAAAAAATTCTTTCTGTTGAACTAAAACTGGAAGATTCTAATTGGGTAAAAATCAATTTTAACAAACCTTTTCAACTAAATTTCAAAGAAACTGGCAATCAAATAGTTGATTACAAAATTGAATTTACTGATGGAAGCAAAGTTCAAAATTCATTTGAATTTGAAATCACATCTATTGAAAATATTCAAGGGAAAAATAATGAAGCCCAAACCCCAAATATAGTTTTACCTATCACCTCAACCATTGCTTATCAAGGTTATAACGAAACTGCACCCTATTTTGGGCAAGGTGAATATGAACTTTTTATGGATACCACAAATGGAGTTTTAGACAAACCTATTTTTTTAGTAGATGGTTTTGATCCAGGTGACTCAAGAAACAGTACAATAATTTATCAATCATTAAATTATGGAACTGGTCAAAATTTGGCTACCGATTTAAGAGCACAAGGATTTGATGTAATTATATTAAATTTTCCAGTTTATACCAGAACAGGAACAACAACAGTAGTTGATGGTGGCGTTGATTACATTCAACGAAATGCAATGATTTTGGTTGAATTGATAAACCAAATTAATGCACAAAAAGTCGGCAGCGAACAGAATGTGGTTATTGGTCCAAGTATGGGCGGACTAATATCGCGTTATGCTCTTCGTTATATGGAAATGAATAATTTAACTCATCAAACAAGATTGTACATTTCTTTTGATTCACCACATCTTGGCGCAAACGTTCCAATTGGTTTTCAACATTTATTTAATTACATGGCTTACGGACCACTTGGAAGTACAGCAGTTCAGCCAGTAGTTGATGGTTTAATTAAAAGTCCTGCCGCTAAACAAATGTTGATTGATCATTTTGAAGGACACCTACAATCAGGAAGTGCTTTTGAATTTAATACAACTTCAAACTCTCTACTTCCAACTGGAGCACCTAATTTTAGAAATGCATTTCAAACTGAACTCAACACTATGGGATTTCCTGTTAACACAAGAAATGTTTCTATTTCAAATGGCGCAGGAAATGGCTCTATGAATTATTCTCCTAACTTTGAAGCGATGAACCATACGTTTAACGTAACTTCAACACAGAGAGCCATAATTAATTTGAGATTTACACCAGCTGCGAATCAAACTAATGAAGTAAGCCGATTTAGAGGACAACAATATTTTTTATTTTTCTGGATAACTGGTTATGAAAGCGCTGCTAACTCAAAATCGCCGACTTATACAGATGGTTTAGACTCTGCACCAGGAGGAAGATTTGATATGGCTGGTTTTCAAGCTGGAGCTGGAACAGACCCTTTACTTACGGAGTTTTTTGATAATTTATTAGTTGACTACTTTTGTTTTATTCCAGTATGGAGTTCTATGGCAGTTTCAAATACAACAAATCTTTATGCTCCAATAAATAGTAGTTCAACTACGCCATTTGCTGCCTCTTCAATTCCAACAGTAAATGAAAATCACGTTACTTTAAACTCCCAAAACACAGCATTTGCTTTAGCAGAAATTTTAAATCCAATTTTAACAAATAATGAAAATTTAGCTTTAAATAATTTTTGGATTCAAAACCCGATTCAGAATAGTTTACAAATTAACTCAAACTATACTATAGAAAATGCCTCAATAGTTGTGAAAGATATACTTGGAAAAACTATTGTTGAAATGAATAATCAAACTATTAATGGTTTACTTGAAATCCCTATTTCACTATCAAACGGTGTTTACTTAGTAACATTAAAAAATAGTCAAGGAAGTGTCACTAAGAAAATAATAAAAGGTTAAAAACTAAAAAGTCTCCAAATTTGGAGACTTTTTTATTTCAAAGGTAAATGAACTACTTTTTTGGTTTCAAAAAATTCATTAGAAAAATAATCAGATAAATTGTATTCAGTTGCCTTTGGAAAATCTTTCAACTCTTCAGACAAATCGCCACCTTTTAAATATAAAATTCCGTTTTCTAATTCGTGTTTCGATTTGGTTTTCATTTTTCCTTTTACCCAACTCACAAAGTCAGGCATATTCGTAACGGCGCGACTTACGATGAAATCAAAATCATGCGTTACAATTTCGGCTCTTTTTTGTTCTGCTTTAATATTTTTTAATCCTAGAGCTTTGATAACTTCATTAACTACCTTTATTTTTTTGGCAATAATATCAATAGCATAAAAATTAGCTTCCGGAAATAAAATAGCCAATGGAATTGCAGGAAAACCTCCACCAGTTCCAACATCCATAATTTTAGAACCTGATTTGAATTCTAAAACTTTAGCAATTCCTAACGAATGTAAAACGTGACGTGTATACAATTCGTCAATGTCTTTTCTCGAAATTACGTTGATTTTAGCGTTCCAATCTTCATATAAATTTTGCAACATTTCAAATTGTTGTATCTGATTATCAGTTAGATTTGGAAATTGCTTCAGAATTTCTTCCATAAATTGAATTTTCAACAAAAATAGTCTTTTTGGTTAATAATTATGATTTGTTTTTACTTCTAAAAAAAATATAATATTTACCTTTGAACAAATTATTAGAATTCCAAATTTATGAATACCACAACACCTGTCTTTTCTAAAAACGACAATCTTAAATTTTTTAGAACTTTAAATAAAAGAGTAAACGATTATTTTAAAGAAAACAACATTGATAAAACCGGAAACTGGAAATTACATTTAAAAACAATTGTAATGTTTACCATTTTCTTAACGCCTTATTTCTTTTTACTAGCAATGGAAATGCCTTTTTGGGCTTATCTTTTACTTAACGTAGTAATTGGAGTTGGAATGGCTGGCGTTGGAATGAATGTAATGCACGATGGAAATCACGGCGCCTATTCTAACAAAGGTTGGGTTAATAAATTCATGGGTGGAAGCATTTATATTCTTGCTGGTAATGTTTATAATTGGCAAGTTCAACACAATGTTTTGCACCATACTTATACTAATATTCTTGGCCATGATGAAGACTTAGAAGCTGGAAGAATTTTACGTTTCACCAAAGAGGCAAAATGGTATAGTCATCATAAATTCCAACACTATTATTCATTTATTCTTTACGGATTATTGACTTTCAATTGGGCAATTACAACCGATTTTCAACAAATGAGACGTTATTTAAAGAGAAATTTATCTTACGGAGAGTTTAAAAAACCTGTAATTCGTTGGACAACATTAGTGATTACGAAAGTTATTTATTTTTCAATGTGGATTGTAATTCCAATTCTTGTTGGACATGTAAGTTGGTGGCAAGTTCTAATCGGATTCTTTATCATGCACTACACAGCCGGAGTTATTCTGAGTGTTGTATTCCAATTGGCTCACGTAGTTCATGAAACGGATAATCCAATTCCAAATGATGAAGGCGAAATAGAAAATACTTGGGCAATTCACCAATTGTATACTACTGCTAACTTTGCACCAAAAAATTGGTTAGTAAACTATTACACTGGTGGATTAAATCATCAAATTGAGCATCATATTTTCCCAAATATCAGCCATATTCATTATAATAAAATAGCTGAATTTGTAAGAGAAACTGCAAAAGAATGTAATCTTCCTTATTATGAATTCAAAACAACTAGAGCTGCAATTTATTCGCACTTTACTCATTTGAGAGATTTAGGAAGACAACCTCAGTTATCGTAAAAAATTAAAATGAAGATTATTTAAACCATTAAGGCATTAAGGTCCATTAAGCTAAACTTAATTTTCTTAATCTCTTAATGGTTTAAATTTTTATAATTAGTATAATCAACAACACAACAATGAGCAACCCATTATCAGACAGAATTAACCAACTATCTACATCACAAACTCTTGCTATGGCAGCATTAGCAAGAGAATTAAAAGCACAAGGAAAAGACATTATCAGTTTAAGTTTGGGTGAGCCCGATTTTAACACACCTGATTTTATCAAAGAAGCGGCTAAAAAAGCAATCGACGAAAACTACTCAACTTACTCACCTGTTGATGGTTATATGGAATTGAAAGAAGCTATTTGTAGAAAATTTAAACGTGATAATAATTTAGATTACAAACCTGCAAATATTGTGGTTTCTACTGGAGCAAAACAATCTTTATACAACATTGCTCAATGTATGATTAATGAAGGTGATGAAGTTATTCTTCCTGCGCCATACTGGGTTTCTTACTTTGAAATTATAAAAATGGCTGGCGGAATTCCAGTTGAAGTTCCAACTTCGGTTGAAAGTGATTTCAAAATTACACCGGAACAATTAGAAAAAGCTATTACTCCAAAAACTAAAATGATTTGGTATAGTTCGCCATGTAATCCTAGTGGTTCTGTATATAATCGTGAGGAATTGACAGCTTTATCAAAAGTGATTTTAAATCAAACAAACGAAATTTATGTAGTTTCAGATGAAATATACGAACACATTAATTTCTCTGGAACTTTCTGCAGTATAGCTACTATTGACGGAATGTTTGACAGAACGATAACAGTAAATGGTGTTGCAAAAGCATTTGCTATGACTGGTTGGAGAATTGGATATATTGGTGCTTCTGAAATAATCGCAAAAGCCTGTACAAAAATGCAAGGACAAGTTACTTCTGGAGCGAATTCTATCGCACAAAGAGCTACAATTACCGCAGTTGATGCTGATCCAAGTGTGTTGAACGAAATGGTTTCTGCTTTCAAAAACCGTAGAGATTTAGTTGTTGGTTTAGTTAAAGAGATTCCTGGATTCAAGCTAAATGTACCCGAAGGTGCTTTTTACGTTTTTCCTGATGTTTCTTATTATTTTGGAAAAACTTTACGTGGAAAATTAATCAATAATGCTGATGATTTTTCGATGTATTTATTGGCAGAAGCTAATGTTGCAACTGTAACAGGTGATGCTTTTGGCAATCCAAATTGTATTCGCTTTTCTTATGCAACTAGTGAAGAATTATTAGCTGAAGCTATGAAACGTATTAAAGAAGCGTTGGTGTAAAATTCCAAAAAAATAAATTCCAAATTCCAAATAAATAACAAACCTCAAAATTCAAACTTTGAGGTTTTTTTATTGGTTTAACTTCCGAATTACTTTTGCAGGATTTCCAACTGCGAGTGAATTATCTGATATGTCTTTTGTCACGACACTTCCGGCTCCAATTGTACAACCATTTCCAATTTTAACACCTGGACAAATTACAGAGTTTCCTCCTATCCAACAATCATCACCAATAGAAACAGGTTTTGAAAACTCAACTGTTCGTCTTTCAACAGCGTCAAGTGGATGCGTTGCTGTGTAAATATGAACATTTGGACCAAAAAAAACATTGTTGCCAATTTCAATTTTCATAGTATCTAAAACCACACAATTGACATTAAAATATACATTTTCTCCCGAATGAATATTATAGCCATAATCGCAATGAAATGGTGGTTCGATATATAATCTTTTGTGAGCATTGGGCATTAGTTCACGCAGAATATTTCTTGAATTTCCATTCATTACATACTCTGTAACATTCAATCTATGAAGTAACTTTTTAGCTCGTAATCGCTCTGCCATTAAGACTTTATCGTTAGCAAAATAGATTTCTCCATCGAGCATTTTTTCTTTTTCGGTTTTCATATTTGCAGAATTTATTTTTTAGAGGTCAAATATGGTATCGCTTTGTTTAAAGGTGTTTGCTTAGCAAACTTTTTGTTGATGCGATTTCATAATTCAATTTTAAACAATCAAATATACTATTTTGCCACAGATTTGCACAGATTAAACGGATTAGAAAAATATTTGTTAGAAAAACTATTTTAACTGTATTTTTGAACTTATGCAATCTATCCTAAAAAATATCGCTAAACATGTTTCTTTAACTTCTGATGAAGAAGCTTTGTTTTTATCTAAAACCGAAACTAAACACTTAAAAGCTAAAACTATTTTATTGAGTTCGAGTGAAATTGCTAATTGTACTTACTTTGTAAATTCGGGTATTTTAAGAAGTTTCAACATTAACGACAACATTATCGAGCATGTTTTGCATTTTGCTTGTGAAGGTTGGTGGATTGGTGATATGTACAGTTATATTTCAGGAAAACCTGGTAATCTTTTTATTGAAGTTTTAGAAGATGCCGAAGTGGTTATCATCACCAAAGAAAATCATCAGGAATTATATAATGAAATTCCAAAATTAGAACGCTTTTTCAGAATTCTAGCTGAAAACTCGTTGGTATCACACCAAGAACGCTTAATGGATAACTTAAGTTTATCTGCAGAAGAACGCTTCGAAAAATTCTGTTCAAAATACCCAACACTAATTCAAAAAATACCTCAAAAGCAAATTGCTTCTTACATTGGTGTTACACCTGAGTTTTTTAGTAAAATGAAAAGTAAGTTGTTGAAGAAAAATTAATATTTTTTTGTAGTTTTGAAAAACATCAAAACCAAATTATGTCGCTGTTTCAAAATAACGTTGTTAAAAAATACACCAATACACTCGATAAAAAAAAGCTAGACGAAAAGTGGCAACTTTTTTCAACCATTTTTCATAATACTGCCAAGCAAGACAACATTCGAAATAGTAAAGAAGAACAATATCAAGAAGGATTTCTTCGTGATTTATTTGTTCAAATTTTGGGTTATACTTTAAATCCTGATGCGCATTATAATTTGATTTCGGAACAGAAAAACGAAACCAATAGCAAGAAAGCCGATGGCGCCATTATTCTGAACGAAAATGTGCACGCCGTAATTGAACTTAAAGGAACTGAAACTACCGATTTAGCTAAAATAGAAAACCAAGCCTTTGGCTATAAAAACAATCAGAAGAATTGCAGTTATGTGATTATTTCCAACTTTGAAAAACTACGCTTTTATATTGACAACGCTACCGAACATATAGAATTTAATCTGTTTACGCTTTCTCGTGCCGAATTTGATTTGCTATATACTTGCCTTTCTTTGGAAAGTATGCAAACTGATTTACCCAAGAAAATCAAAAACGAAAGTGTTTCCAATGAAGATAAAATCACCAAAGAATTATACAAAGATTATTCGGCTTTTAGAAAAGAATTGTTTACCGATATTGAAAAGCTAAATCCTCAGTATGACCGATTGCTTTTGTTCAAGAAAACTCAAAAGTTATTAGATAGATTTCTATTCATTTTCTTTGCAGAAGATAGACAATTGTTGCCCACCAATTTGATTTTTAGTATCAATCTCGAATGGCAAAAACTTCGTGAAGCACGCGTTTCTGTTTCGTTGTACGACCGATATAAAATGTATTTTCAAGATTTGAATACTGGTGCACGTGTGAGTTTGCCTGCTTTTGGAAAACATACCAACGAAATTGTAACAGCACAATATGATATTTATGCTTACAATGGCGGTTTGTTTCAACCGGATGATGTTTTAGACACGATTGCTATCGATGACGATTTGCTTTTTAAACATACCAAAAAATTAAGCGAATACGATTTTGAAAGTGAAGTTGACGTAAACATTCTCGGTCATATTTTTGAAAATTCGTTGAACGAAATCGACGAAATTACTAACGCTATTGAAGGTCAAGAATTAGATAAAACCAAAACCAAACGCAAGAAAGACGGAGTTTTTTACACACCCAAATACATTACCAAATACATAGTAGACAACACCATTGGCAAACTGTGTGAAGAAAAGAAAACCGAATTAGCACTTGACGAAACCAAATACACCATCGACAAACGCATAACGGTTGCCACCAAAAAGAAACTGATAGAAACCCTAGACAGTTACAGAAAATGGTTGTTGCAATTGACCATTGTGGACCCAGCGTGTGGCAGTGGCGCTTTTTTGAACCAAGCGTTGGAATTTTTAATTGCCGAACACAAATATGTTGACGAATTGCAAGCCAAACTATTTGGTGATGCGTTGGTATTGAGCGATGTAGAAGGAAGCATTTTAGAAAACAACCTTTTTGGTGTAGACCTCAACGAAGAAAGTGTAGAAATTGCCAAACTCTCGTTATGGTTACGCACGGCACAACGCAATAGAAAACTAAACAGCTTAAACAACAATATAAAATGTGGCAACTCACTAGTAGACGATGCCACGATTGCAGGCGACAAAGCGTTTAATTGGCACAACGAATTTCCGCAAGTGTTTGAAAAAGGTGGTTTTGATGTGGTGATTGGGAATCCGCCTTATGTATTATGTCAACAATCAAATACAAAAGAAGATACTCTTGAATACTTTAAAAAGTTTGAAGTTGCTAGTTATAAAATTGATTTATTCCATTTATTTTTTGAAAAATCAATTAAGTATTTAAAGAATAATGGAAAGCTAGGATTTATTACTCCAAATACATATTTGACAAATAAGTATATTCAAAAATTAAGAAATTATATTCTAAATAATACATCAATCGAAATTTTAGTCAATTATGAAGATTCTGTATTTATTGATGCAGGAGTTGATGTAGCAACTATAATTCTAAAAAAAGATAAAAAATTAAATAATTCAATTGAAACATTTAAATCAAAATTAGGTGTAATTGAATCATTAGGAAATAAAAATCAATTAGATTGGTTAAATGATTCTGAAAATAATTTTAACATTAAAATAGAGCAAAAGTTCAAATTCAAAAAATGTTTAAAATTTGAAGAAATTGGGAATTCATATTTTGGGATTCAAGCTTATGATAGAAAAACATCTATTTCTGATAAAAAAGAAAATGATCAATTTTTACCAATGATTGATGGTGCCGAAATAAATAGATATGAATTTTCAAATCCAAACAAGTATTTTAATTTTGTTTCTACAAATATAAAAAGTGGAGGTGATTATTCTGTTTATAAAAAATTAAGAATTGTAGTTAGACAAATTGGACAAACTCCTATTATTGGTATTTGTGAACCAGATATTGTAACGTCAAATACCTTATATAATCTATATCTAACAGACGAAAAATATTCTTTAAAATACATATTAGCAATATTAAATTCTAATTTAATAAAAAAATATTGGCTATCAAATTATTCGGATGGTAAACAGTTATTTCCTAAAATAAAAGGTTATCAATTAAAACAATTACCTATCAAAATTGCAACTAAAAACGATCAACAACCTTTCATCGAAAAAGCCGATTTAATGTTATCGTTGAATAAAGACTTACAAGAAATTAGTTTGAAATTCAGCAAGTATTTTTCGGGACAATTTAAGTTGGAGAAATTATCGGGTAAATTAGAGAAATGGTATGATGTATCGTTTGAAGAATTCATTAAAGAAATCAACAAAGCCATAAAAGTGCAAAAAGGCACACCTTTAACCAAAAAAGACGAATTTGATTGGATCGATTTATTTGAAGAAAATAAACAAAAAGCCAACGCACTACAACAAGAAATAGCAGTTACTGATAAAGCGATTGATGCTATGGTTTATGAGTTGTATGGGTTGACACAAGAAGAAATTGAAATTGTGGAGAATAGTTAAACATTATTTTGTCATTTTCTTTTTTGTCATTTTGAGGCACGAAGAATCACAAAAAACAATCACACAAAGCAATCACATAAAGAATAACAATACATGAGTTACTAGTGAGATTCCTACGGAATGACAAAACAAGAAATGTGTTTTGTCAATCTAAACAACTAAAAAAAGCAACTAAGTACAGTTGCTTTAATATATAGTGGAAATGCTTAGACGTATCTGCGCATGTAGTTATACACTACAAATATAAGAAACTTTTACTAAAATTAGCAAATCCAACTCCGCGAAGAGTTCTTCAAAAATGCTACGCAAATGTCACCTGACTTTGCGTTACAATAATTTAAACTATACCTTACTGGTTTCAACAATAACTATCCTAAACCTAATTTTCTATAATAAAATTCAAGCATCAAATTTCTTAATCTACATTAAGTGCTTCACGAATCTTATCGCTGTAAATTTGTATCATAATAATTACTAAATTTATAACGATATGAAAAATATAGTTTTACACAAAGCAGATTCAAGAGGTCACGCCAATCATGGTTGGTTGAATGCTTATCATAGTTTTAGTTTTGCAAGTTGGTACAATCCAGATAGAGTTCAATTTGGAATGTTACGCGTTTTAAACGATGATACAGTTGCCGCTGGAATGGGTTTTGGAACTCATCCACACGACAATATGGAAATTATAACTATTCCATTAGAAGGTGATTTGGCGCACAAAGACAGCATGGGAAATACTGAAACCATCAAAACAGGTGATGTTCAGGTTATGAGTGCAGGAACAGGAATTCAGCACAGCGAATTCAATCCGAATGCTGACCAACATACTAAATTATTTCAAATTTGGTTGTTTCCAAAATACAGAAATGTTGAACCACGTTACCAACAAATCACATTAGACCAATCATTACAAAAAAATAATTTTGCACAAATCCTTTCGCCAAATGCCGATGATGCTGGAGTTTGGATTCATCAAGATGCTTGGTTTTACTTGAGTGATTTTGACAAAGATTTTTCTAAAAAACTTTCTCTTAAAAAAGAAGGAAAC
Organism: Flavobacterium cheonanense; assembly: GCF_039539185.1. Lineage (NCBI taxonomy): Bacteria > Pseudomonadati > Bacteroidota > Flavobacteriia > Flavobacteriales > Flavobacteriaceae > Flavobacterium > Flavobacterium cheonanense. The sequence continues at coordinate 132,344 of NZ_BAABCT010000002.1, forward strand.
GGATTTTACATCATGAATATTGAAGGTGAAATTGAAGTAAATGGCGAAAAACTAGAAAAAAGAGACGCAATTGGAATTTGGGAAACTTCTGAAATTGAAATTAAAGCAAATACAGATGCGAAGTTTTTAGTGATGGAAATTCCGATGGAACAATAAATAGCAGATTTCAACATTCAAAATTCGTTATTGAATATTCCAAGTTAAAAATGTTGAATATTCAATTTTGAGTAACGAATGTTGAAGTTTTTAAAAATTAAAAATCATGAACGAAGTACAATTAAAAATCAATGACAAAAACGGTGTTTTTTATATTGATGTTGATGGGAAACATGAAGCCATGATGACTTTTGTTTTTGCAGGCGATGACAAAATTATCATCGACCACACCGAAGTTAATCCCGGAAATGAAGCTAAAGGCTTTGGTAAAAAAATGGTTGTAAAAGCAGTAGAATATGCTCGTGAAAAAGGAATTAAAATTATTCCGCTTTGTCCATTTGCTAAAAGTGTATTTGACAAAACTCCTGAATTTAGAGACGTTTTATAATTTAAAAAATCAATTATGAATTCAAACGACTTAACAAAAGAATATACTAATGGCGAAGTTACCATTGTATGGAAAAATGGTTTATGCAAACACGCAGCTGAATGTGTAAAAAACAATCCAGATGTTTTCAAACCCAAAGAAAAACCTTGGATTATTGCAGAAAATTCGACTACTGAAAAAATTATTGAAACTATAAAAAAATGCCCTTCTGGTGCACTAACCTATTTTATAAACAATGAAACAACCACCTAGATGGAAGTTTGCTGTAATGGTTTGGATAGCAATTTATCCAACAATTACACTAGTTTCTCTTTTAATTGGAGATTACATTAAAAATTTACCGCTACCTTTAAAAACATTAATCATGACTGGAATTTTAGTTCCTTTAATGGTTTTTGTTTTGCTTCCTTTTTTGGGGAAAATATTAGGTAACTGGTTAAAAAAATAAACTATGAAAAAAATCATCGCTTTTGGAGCATCGTCAAGTAAGGCTTCAATTAACAAACAATTAGCAACCTATGCTGCTAATCAATTTAAAAATGCTACAGTAGAAGTTCTAGATTTAAATGACTTCGAAATGCCAATTTATTCGGTAGACAAAGAAAAGGATAACGGAATTCCTCAATTAGCTCAAGATTTCTATGCTAAATTAGGAACGGCAGATGCTATAGTGATTTCGTTTGCAGAACATAATGGTGCTTATTCAGCTGCTTTTAAAAACATTTTTGATTGGACTTCGAGAATCAATGCCAAAACATTTCAAGAAAAACAAGTGCTTTTACTAGCAACTTCACCAGGACCACGTGGCGGAAGTTCGGTTTTAGAAATTGCAAAAAATCGTTTTCCTTTTCAAGGCGCTGTTGTCAAAGGAAGTTTTTCTTTGCCAAGTTTCAATGATAATTTTGATGCTGAAAAAGGAATCACAAATGAAGATTTAAAGAATCAATTGTTAGAAATTATAAATGCAATTGAATTATAATAAAAATGTTATTTTTGCTAAAGTTTTGGGTAATACTTTTAAACTCTTAACCTTTTTAAACTTTTAAACTACATTTATGAAAGCATACATATTTCCAGGTCAAGGTGCACAATTCTCAGGTATGGGAAAAGATTTATATGAAAACTCAGCAGTAGCAAAAGAATTATTCGAAAAAGCAAATGACATATTAGGCTTTAGAATTACAGATATTATGTTCGAAGGAACTGCAGAAGAATTAAAAGAAACAAAAGTAACCCAACCAGCGGTTTTTTTACATTCGGTAATTTTAGCTAAAATATTGGAAGATTTTTGTCCAGAAATGGTAGCTGGACATTCATTAGGCGAGTTTTCTGCATTAGTTGCCAATGGAGCTTTATCTTTTGAAGACGGATTAAAATTGGTTTCACAAAGAGCAATTGCAATGCAAAAAGCTTGTGAAATTACTCCATCAACAATGGCAGCCGTTTTAAATTTAGATGATAAAATCGTAGAAGATATTTGTGCTTCAATTGATGGCGTAGTTGTAGCAGCAAATTATAACTGTCCTGGACAATTAGTTATTTCTGGAGAATACAAAGCTGTAGAATTGGCTTGTGAAAAAATGAAAGAAGCTGGAGCAAAACGTGCTTTAATTTTGCCTGTTGGTGGAGCATTTCATTCTCCAATGATGGAACCCGCAAGAGAAGAATTAGCTGCAGCAATTGAAGCAACTACTTTTTCAACTCCAATTTGTCCGGTTTATCAAAATGTGACTGCTAGTGCGGTTTCAGATGCTAACGAGATTAAGAAAAACCTAATCATCCAATTAACTGCTCCTGTAAAATGGACTCAATCGGTTCAACAAATGATAAAAGACGGAGCAACAAGTTTTACAGAAGTTGGTCCAGGAAAAGTATTGGTCGGATTAGTAAATAAAATTGATAGAGAAGTAGAAACTATTTCTGCTTAACAACTAGTTTATGGAAAATTTTGTAGACTTTTTATCTCATTTAGAATCAGCTAAAGTAATCGAGCCTAGCATTGATTATTCCGATTATGTTGCTTTAGATTTATCTGTTTCAAACACAGAATTGAATAATCATAAACTTGAAACTGCAGCCGATTATGAAGTTTTTATTCAGAATCACTTAGATAGAAACAATGCAAAAATTGCTTTTGGTGGTTATTTAGAAACCAGAAACTTATATAAAAGAAGTACGGTTTTTAAAAACGAAAATACCGAAGAACGTAACATTCACATAGGTTTAGATTTATGGATTAACAAACAAGCATCTATTCATGCTGCTTTAGATGGTACAATACATAGTTTTCAAAACAACACTGCTTTGGGCGATTATGGTCCAACAATAATTTTGGAACATGAAATAAACGAATTCAAATTTTACACTTTGTATGGTCATCTTAGTGAAGACAGTTTATTTGATAAAAAAATAGGTCAAAAGGTGACTCAAGGAGAGCAAATTGCAAATCTAGGTTTACCACCAATAAATGGAGATTATGCGCCACATTTACATTTTCAAATCATTTTAGATATTGAAGGCAAAACAGGTGATTATCCCGGAGTTTGTTCTGAAAATAAATTAAGTTTTTATAAAAATAATTGTCCTAACCCTAATGTATTATTAAAAATTAAATAGTTATGAAAAAAATAATTTTATCCTTAGCCTTTGCATCGCTGTTAATTTCATGCAAGGAAGAAACTAAAGAAAAAGTAAAAGAAGCTTCAAAAGCCGTTGGAGCTGATTTAAAACAAGCCGCTGATTCTGCAAAAGTAAAAGCTAAAAAAGTTTTAGACTCTTCTAAAGTTGGTGAAAAAGCTAAAGCAATAATTGCAAAAGGTGCAGAAAAAGTAGAACAAGGAGCAAAAAAAGTTCAAGAAGCCACAAAAAAATAATTTTAAGCATTATTTAAACTATTTGGCATCTAATTTGTATTACTGAAATTGTTATTAATTTTAATCTTTAAAAAAATGAAAAAAACAATTTTAGCATTAGCATTTATGGCTGTTGTGATGGTGTCTTGCGGAGACAAAAAAGTAGAAGGTGAACCAACTGTAGGAACAGAAATTGGTGAAAAAATTGACACTGTTGCACAAAAAACAGAAGAAGTAATTGACACTACTCAAGCTAAGGAAGGTGAAGCTCTTGAAGAAGATGCAGAAAAACTTGATGAAGCTGGCAAAGAACTTAAAGAAGCCGCTAAGAAGTAAAAAAAAGAAATCCTCATAAAATTTATGAGGATTTTTTATTTGTATAAATGTATAATATTTAGCTTCTTATCTTCTGTTCCCATTTCCAAGCACTAGCCAAACTATCTTCTAAAGTTGATTGTGCTTTCCATCCTAAAACATTATTAGCTTTATCAGTGTTTGCATAAGCTGAAGTTATATCTCCTTCTCTTCTACCTACAATTTGGTAATTCAGTTTTTGCCCAGAAACTTTTTCAAAAGCAGTAATAACTTCTAAAACTGAACTTCCTGTTCCTGTTCCAAGATTGAAAGTTTCAACTTTATCTAAATTTTGTTTGCTCAACAAACGCTTCAAGGCTACAACATGCGCTTTAGCCAAATCAACAACGTGAATATAATCACGAACCGCTGTTCCATCAGGTGTTGGATAATCATCTCCGTAAACAGATAATTTCTCACGCATTCCAATAGCAGTTTGTGTAATAAACGGAACTAAATTTTGAGGAATTCCTAAAGGTAATTCACCAATCTCCGCACTCGGATGCGATCCAATTGGATTAAAATAACGTAATAAAATAGAATTGATATTGGTCACTTTTGCAACATCAGTGATGATTTCTTCGCCAATTTGTTTGGTATTTCCATAAGGTGAAGCGGCAGGTTGTACAGAAGCATCTTCAGTAATTGGCATTATTTCGGCTTGACCATAAACAGTACAAGAAGAACTAAAAATAAAATTCGGGTTAGACAACTCTTTCAATTCCTGAAGTACATAAACCAATGCGTTGATATTGTTTTCGTAGTACAACAAAGGATTTTCGACACTTTCTCCAACAGCTTTTGATGCAGCAAAGTGAATCACTCCAGCAACATCATTATGTTTTTTAAAGAAATTTTGAACCGACGTTTTATCACGCAAATCCATTTTTTCAAAAATTGGTTTTTTACCAGTAATTCTTTCAATACCATCCAAAACACTTTCCGATGAGTTCGATAAATTATCAATGGCTACAACCTCAAAACCTTCGTTTTGTAATTCAACAACGGTGTGAGAACCTATAAAACCTAAACCTCCTGTTACTACTATTTTCATTTTTTTGAGATAATAGAATATAGAATATAGAATATAGATTTTAGCACTTATGTCTATTCTCTATTTTCTATTCTCTATTTTCTTATTTTAAATATTCTAAAACTGTATCAGTTATAAATTTAATTTGCTCATCGTCCAATTCGGTATGCATTGGCAAAGCGATAACTTCCTTACATAACTGATTTGTTACTGGAAAATCTTCTTCTTTGTATCTTGAATCGGCATACGCTTTTTGACTGTGCAACGGAATTGGATAATAAATCGCACACGGAATTCCTTTTTCTTGCAAATGTGCTAACAAGCCGTCACGCTTTCCATTCATAATTCTGATAACATATTGATGAAAAACATGGCAATCGCAAGTTTCACAAATAAATGGTGCCCAAATATTTGAATTTACACTCAACGCAATAGAATATTTCCTAGCAGCATCTTGACGTGCTTTATTATAAGTATCTAAATGTGGCAATTTCGCTTTCAAAACTCCAGCCTGAATACTATCCAAACGCGAGTTCACTCCTACAACATCGTGATGGTATCTTTCATACATTCCGTGATTTACAATTCCTCGTAATGTGTGAGCTAATTTATCATCGTTTGTAAAAATTGCTCCACCATCACCATAACAACCTAAATTTTTAGATGGAAAAAAAGATGTCGCTCCAACATGACCAATCGTTCCTACTTTCTTTTTAGAACTATCTTTTGATTTATAATCGGCTCCAATTGCTTGCGCATTATCTTCAATTACATAAAGGTTATGTTCGTTTGCAATTTCCATAATCGCATCCATATTAGCCGCACGACCAAACAAATGAACCGGAACAATCGCCTTAGTTCTAGGAGTAATTGCTTTACGAATTCCATCCAACGAAATATTCATATTATTCATATCCACATCAACCAAAACCGGAGTTAATTGTAATAATGCAATCACTTCAACAGTTGCCGCAAACGTAAAATCGGCTGTGATTACCTCATCGCCAGGTTTCAAATCCAATCCCATCATGGCAATTTGCAACGCATCGGTTCCGTTTGCACAAGGAATTACGTGTTTTACACCTAAATAATCTTCTAAATCTTTCTGAAATTGATGAACCAAAGGTCCGTTTATGTATGTATTATTTTCTAAAACATCTTGAATAGAAGCATTCACTTCTTCTTTTATTTTTTCGTATTGACCTTTCAAGTCAACCATTTGTAATTTCTTCATCTTAAAAAATTTGAAATACAAAAGTATAACATTTCTTATTATTTGGAGCGAATGGTTCGGGCTTTTTTTGGTTTCCTTTTTCCTGCTTTCCGTTACAATCTTTTTTCAATTGTTGCCTGAGGCACTCGAAGGCAACAATTGAAAAAAGGATTTCCTCTCCAATCAGGGCTATGTAGCATTTGTCTTTTGCAAAATCAGATTTTCAAAAGAAATTTAGTTGTGAAAATCCGTTTAATCTGTAAAATCTGTGGCAAAAAATCTTATTTTTACCCAACTAAAATTAGATAATGCTTTTTCTATACAATTTAATTATAATTTTTGCTTCACAAGTTGTAAAACTATTGGCACTTTTCAGTCCGAAAATGAAACTTTTTGTTGATGGTCGAAAAGAAGTTTTTTCAATTTTAAAAAGCAAAATCAATACAACCGACAAAACTATTTGGTTTCATGCAGCATCATTAGGAGAATACGAACAAGGCTTACCAGTTATTGAAAAAATAAAAGTTCAATATCCTAACCATAAAATAGTAATTACTTTTTTCTCTCCATCAGGTTACGAAGTAAGAAAAAACAATACGGTTGCCGATGCTACAGTTTATTTGCCATTAGACACAAAATCGAATGCTCAGAAATTTATAAAAGCGATAAATCCAGAACTAGTTTTCTTTATTAAATATGAATATTGGCCCAATTATCTAAATGAATTAAAGAAACTTGAAATAAAAACCTACTTAATTTCAGGAATTTTTAGAGAAAAACAAGCCTTTTTCAAATGGTACGGAGGTTTTTACAGAAATGCATTAAAAACATTCGACTACTTTTTTTTACAAAATGAAAGTTCAAAAAATTTGATTCAAAGTATTGGTTTCAACAATGTAAAAATTTCTGGTGATACGCGATTTGATAGAGTAGTTTCGATTTTAGAAAGAGACAATTCATTAGATTTTATAGAACAATTTAAAAACAACAAAACCACAATTATAATAGGAAGTTCGTGGCCAAAAGACGAAAATTTATTGGTCAATTATATTAATAATGCATCAGATGAAATTAAATTTATCATCGCACCACACAATATAAAAGCAGAACAAATCTCAAATCTTAAATCCCAAATAACAAAAACTTCTGTATTATTTTCTGAAAAAAGTACTATTGATTTATCAAATTTCAACGTTTTCATTATCGATACCATCGGAATTTTAACTAAAATATATTCCTACGCAGATATTGCTTACGTTGGTGGCGGATTTGGAAATCCAGGCGTACATAACATTTTAGAGCCTGCAACATTTGGTGTTCCGATAATTATTGGTCCAAATTATTCGCATTTTGCAGAAGCCACCGCTTTGGTTCATCAAGAAGGTTGTATTTCCATATCAAACCAAAACGAATTGAACGAAGCCTTTGATAATTTAATTTCCAACGAAGATGTTCGCCATGAAAAAGGACATATTTGTTCGACTTTTGTGCAAATGAATAAAGGAGCAACAGATGTTATTTTGAAACATATAATATGAAGAAGACTTTAGTTTTTTACTTTTTAATTTTTTCATTTTGTTTAAATGCTCAAACATTTGATGAAGTAAAAGCTTGCGAACTTAAGTATCAAAATTGTCTAGATTCTGGACTTGACATGAAAACTTGTGCCATCACTTTTTATAATGAAGCAGATGTATTACTTAATTTATCATATAAAAAACTCAAAAATCAATTAAATGCTTCGCAAAAAAGAAAACTTCAAAACGAACAAAGAAATTGGTTAAAGAAAAGAGACAAATATTTTGAAGAAGCTTTTGAAGAAGCAAAAAATGATAATGGCGGAAGTACACTTTCTGAAGATTTTAAAATGATGTATTTTGATAAAAAAGCTGAATTTGTAATTGAAAGAGTTAAAGAACTACTATCAAAAATTAAATAATTGATTCATTATAATAATTTAGAACCATCCCAAATCGAAACCATCATAACAATGATGCAAGATTTCTATGCCATTGATAACTATCCAATTGACGTTGAAGTTTCTAAAAAATTATTTCAAGAGTTTATTGCTAACGAACATCTTGGTAAAGCTTGGCTGATTTATTCTAAAGATGAATTAGTTGGCTATGTAATTCTTACTTTTATTTTTAGTTTTGAATACCAAGGAAGAATTGCCTTTATAGACGAACTTTACCTTAAAGAAACTGCACGAGGAAGAGGAATTGGAGCCAAAACGTTGCAATTTATAAAAGAACAAATCCCTAAATTATCGTTAAAATTGCTCTATCTTGAAGTAGAACATCACAATGAAAACACACAAAAATTGTATCTTGCCAACGAATTTGAAATTCATAATCGCAAATTATTAAAATACAAACTACACTAACTTATGAAATATTTTAAACTACTACTCTTATTATTTGTCATTCAAACGCAAGCGCAACAAGGCGGAATGTGGATTCCATCGATGTTAAAAGGAATGAACGAAGGCGAAATGAAAACCTTAGGAATGAAAATTTCTGCCGAACAAATTTATTCTATAAACCAATCTAGTTTGAAAGATGCCGTTCCTCATTTTGATGGAGGTTGTACTGCTGAAGTAATTTCGGACAAAGGATTGATTTTGACCAATCACCACTGTGGTTTTGATAATATTCAAAGTCATTCAACAGTTGAACATGACTATTTAACCAATGGTTTTTGGGCTTACAAAATGGAAGAAGAATTGCCAAACAAAGATTTGGAAGTAACTTTTGTGGTAAAAATTGAAGATGTAACTTCCAAAATAATAGAAGGTATTGCAAGTTTGACTTCAGAAGCTGAAAAACAAAAGAAAATTCAACAAAACATTTCGGAATTAGTTAAAAATTCTCCTAAAGAAGCTTGGCAAGAAAATCGTGTAAAAACATTTTACGACGGAAATCAATATCTATTATTTGTAGTAGAAAGCTATAAAGATGTACGTTTGGTTGGTGCGCCACCAAGTTCGATTGGTAAATTTGGTTCGGATACAGACAATTGGGTTTGGCCAAGACATACTGGAGATTTTTCTCTATTCAGAATTTATGCCGATAAAAACAATCGTCCAGCAGCTTACTCAGCTGATAATGTTCCATACAAACCAAAACATTTCTTTCCAATTTCCATTACAGGTTTAAAAGAAAACGATTTTACAATGGTTATGGGTTATCCGGGAAGAACTACAGAATATTTACCATCGGTAGCCGTTAATCAAATTGTTGAAACATTGAATCCTGCAAAAGTTGAAATTCGTGATGCGGCTTTGAAAGTGCAAGATCGTTTTATGCGAAAAGATCAAGCCATCAAAATTCAATATGCAGCAAAATATGCTTCTGTTGCTAATTATTGGAAAAAATGGATGGGAGAAACTAAAGGTTTGAAAAAAGCCAATGCGGTTGCTGCCAAACAAAAATTTGAAAAAGACTTTCAACAAAAAGTAGCAAAAGCTGGTAAACAAGCTGAATACGGAAATTTATTATCAGAATTTGAAAAAAATTATACTGAAATTAAAGACTATGCTTTAGCAAGAGATTATTTTTCTGAAGTTGCTTTAAGAAACACTGAATTACTTTCTGTTGGATATAAATTATACCAATTGGAACAAATTTTAAACACTAAAGGAGAACAATCTTTTACAGATAGAAAAAACACACTTTCAAGCGGAATTGGAGATTTTTATAAAGATTATAATGCAGAAGTTGATAAAAATGTATTTGAGCAATTAATCAATTTGTACGCAACTAAATCTCCAAAACAGTTTTTACCTGAAAGTTTGCACAACATTAATGCATCTCAATTAACGACTGATGTTTTTGCAAATTCAAAGTTAACATCATTAGAAAAATTTAGGTCATTACTTGAAGGAGATTCTAAAACAGTTATTGAAAAAATGAATGCTGATAAAGGATATCAAGTTATAAAATCAATGGCGGATGCCTTTACTAAAAATGTATCTCCAAAATATGACGAGTTGAATTTGAAAAACATTGCTTTGCAAAGAACTTATATGAAAGCCATTTTAGAGTTAAGTCCAAAATCGGCTCGAATTTTTCCTGATGCCAACAGCACTTTACGTGTAACTTACGGAAAAATTAAAGGATACAAACCGAATGATGCAGTATATTATGAGCCATTTACAACTCTTGATGGTGTTATGGAAAAATATGTTCCTGGTGATTATGAGTTTGATGTACCACAAAAACTAATTGATTTGTACAATGCCAAAGATTATGGTATTTATGGGGTAAATGGTAAAATACCTGTTTGTTTCATAGCTACTAATCATACTACTGGAGGAAATTCAGGAAGTCCGGCTTTAGACAAAAATGGAAACTTAATTGGCTTGAATTTTGATAGAGTTTGGGAAGGAACTATGAGTGATGTTTATTACTCTCCAGACATTTGTAGAAACATAATGGTTGATTCACGATACATTCTATTTATTATAGATAAGTATGCTGGAGCAAAAAACATCATTAACGAATTGAAAATCATACAACCAGCAAAGAAAAAATAATTTTAGCTAAATTTATAGTTTGGCACGAAATTTGTAAAGTAAATGATGGAATTCAAAGTGAGAATTTTAAAAAAAAGTTGAATAAAAGTTTTTTCGATTAAAAAAATTTATATCTTTGCTCCGAATTAATAATTAACCTTTTATATTAAATTAAGATGAAAAAAGTATTTTTAAGTTTAGCTGTTATCGCTGCATTAACTGTAGTATCTTGTAAACAATCAGAAAACGCTGCTGAGCCTGCTGCTGATACAACTGCTGTTGAAGCTCCTGCTGATACAACTGCTGCTCCAGCTGATACAACTGCTGCTCCAGCTGATACAACTGCTGCTCCAGCTACTGAAGCTCCAGCTACTGAAGCTCCAGCTAAAAAATAATTAGAACCCAGCTTCTAATTAAGCAAAAAATAAGCTCTGCATTGCAGAGCTTTTTTTTGCTTAATATATTTAAATTGACCCGAAGATTTCTTCAGCAGGAGGAAAAATATCATTTTGATTTGAAAAATCAAGAACCTCAGAGTTATGTAAAGAACGTTCTATTTCTGATATTCCTTTCTCCATCAATAATTGCGTTGTATATTTTCTACTTACAGCAATTTCTTTTTCATTTAAAATGATTTTAAAATACAGCTTGCCATTTTTTGATTTGAACTTCATAAAAAACAAGTTAGCCACTGATTTTTTTAGCAATTCGATATTCTCTTCACATTCAAAACGTAATTCAAAATCATTGCTTAGCAAAATTGCTTTACCTTTTCTAGAAGTAAATTCATATTTGTAATACCCATTCAATCTTTTACTAATAACAAAAGTACCCATATCAATTAAAAACAGAATCAAATTAAAACAAAAAAGCTCCAAACATTATGTTTGAAGCTTTAGTACTCAGAGCGGGACTTGAACCCGCACGAACATTACTGTTCACTGGATTTTAAGTCCAGCGTGTCTACCAATTTCACCATCCGAGCGTATAGGTGATTGAGCGAAAAACGGGGCTCGAACCCGCGACCTCGACCTTGGCAAGGTCGCGCTCTACCAACTGAGCTATTTTCGCATTATCAGATTTTGTATGAACTACAACACTTGTTCCGTATTGCGGATGCAAATGTAATATTAAAATTCAATTATACAAACGTTTTTTATAAAAAAAACTTCACAAAAACATAACCTACTGAAAACCTATTTGTTACTTTTTTAGCAACATTCGTTTTATTTCATTAAGTTTCATTAATGCCTCTACAGGAGTTAAGGTATTTATATCTAATCCAAGGATTTCTTCTTTAATTTCCTCCAATAATGGGTCGTCTAAATTAAAAATACTCAATTGCATTTCATCCTTAGCGGATTTTATTCCATGTAAAGCGTCTCCTGAATGGTCTTTTTCTAATTTCTTTAATAGTTTTTGAGCTTTTTGAATTACTGTTTGTGGCATTCCAGCCATTTTAGCTACATGAATTCCAAAACTATGTGCACTGCCTCCTTTTACTAATTTTCTTATGAAAAGAACATTATCTTTTAACTCTTTTACCGAAACATTGTAATTTTGAATTCTCGGAAGCATTTCGCTCATTTCATTCAATTCATGATAATGCGTTGCAAAAAGTGTTTTTGGTCGAGCAGGATTTTCATGCAAAAACTCTGCAATTGCCCATGCTATAGAAATTCCATCATACGTACTTGTTCCTCGACCAATTTCATCTAAAAGCACTAAACTTCTATCCGAAATATTATTTAAAATAGAAGCTGTTTCGTTCATTTCTACCATAAAAGTAGATTCGCCCATCGAAATATTATCGCTTGCTCCTACTCTAGTAAATATTTTATCGACAACTCCCATTCTAACCGCTTCTGCCGGAACAAAACAACCCATTTGAGCAAGTAATACAATCAAAGCTGTTTGACGCAAAATAGCTGATTTACCCGACATATTTGGTCCAGTTATCATAATTAGTTGCTGAGTTTCTCTATCTAAATAAACATCATTAGCAATATAAGGAATTCCAACTGGTAATTGCTTTTCAATAACAGGATGACGACCGTTGGTAATTTCTAATTCAAAAGTTTCGTCTATAATTGGACAAACATAATTGTTCTCAATTGCTAATTGCGTGAAAGAAGTCAAACAATCTAACTGAGCAACCAAATTAGCATTTAACTGAACTGGTTTTATATATGTAGCAATCCAATTGACTAATTGTTCGAAAAGTTGACTTTCAATTTGATGAATTTTTTCTTCGGCACCAAGAATTTTGGTTTCGTATTCTTTTAATTCTTCTGTAATGTATCGTTCAGCGTTTACTAATGTTTGCTTTCTAATCCATTCGGCAGGAACTTTATCCTTATGGGTATTTCTTACTTCAATATAATATCCAAAAACATTATTGAACGATATTTTCAAAGATGAAATTCCTGTAGCTTCAGATTCTCTTTTTTCAATTCCTTCTAAAAACTCTTTACCAGAAAAGGCAATATTTCTTAATTCATCTAATTCGGCATGAACTCCTGTTGCAATAGCATTTCCTTTTGAAATAGCAACTGGCGCATCTTGATTTAAGGTTGTTTTTATCTTTTCACGAAGTAAATCACAGCTATGAAAACTATCACCAATTATTCTTACTGCTTCTTGCTTACTTTCTAAAGCCAATGTTTTTATTGGAATTATTGCATCTAAAGATTCTTTCAAATAAATTACTTCTCTTGGAGAAACTTTTCCTGTTGCAATTTTAGAAATCAATCGTTCTAAATCGGAAATCTGCTTTATTTGATATTGTATTTTTTGAAGTATTTCTTGATTTTCTTTCAAATAAGTAACCACTTCATGACGACTTCTAATTTTGCTAGCATCTTTCAAAGGCAACGCCAACCATCGTTTCAACAAACGTCCACCCATTGGCGAAAGCGTTTTATCAATTACATCTAAAAGCGTAACAGCATTAGGATTATAACTATGATATAATTCTAAATTACGGATTGTAAATCTATCCATCCAAACATAAGCATCTTCGGCAATTCTTTGAATACTTGTAATATGCTGAACACGATTATGCTGAGTTTCTGACAAATAATATAAAATCGCTCCTGAAGCTATAATTCCATCTTGTAATTCTTCAATTCCAAAACCTTTTAATGAATTGGTTTGAAAATGATTGGTCAATGTTTCAAAAGCATAATCTTCTTGATAAACCCAATCTTCAAGATAAAATGTGTTAAAATCTTCTCCAAAATTTTCTTTAAATTGATTTCGATTGTTCTTCTGAATTAGAATTTCACTTGGACTAAAATTTTGAAGTAACTTATCGATATATTCTTCATTTCCTTGAGCCGTCAAAAATTCTCCAGTTGAAACATCTAAAAAAGAAACACCTAATTGCTTTTTTCCAAAATAAATTGACGCTAAAAAATTATTGGATTTAGATTGTAAAACCTCATCATTCATTGCAACACCTGGAGTCACTAATTCTGTAACACCTCGTTTGACAATAGTTTTAGTCATTTTTGGATCTTCAAGTTGATCACAAATGGCTACTCGAAGTCCTGCTTTTACAAGTTTCGGCAAATAGGTATTTATAGAATGGTGAGGAAAACCTGCCAAAGCCGTTTCTGTTTCTGAGCCAGCGCCTCGCTTTGTCAATGTAATACCAAGAATTTTTGAAGCACGAATAGCATCCTCCCCAAAAGTTTCATAAAAATCTCCTACTCTAAACAATAAACAAGCATCAGGATACTTCCTTTTAATCTCATTGTATTGCTTCATTAATGGCGTTTCTTTCGGGCTTTTATCTTTAGATGACAATGGTTTTATAATTTTAATTTTAGCTTACGAATTTAATTATTTAATATTAAATTTTATCATTAACAATTCATTTAATAAAAATTTAAGTTTCATTGTGACTCTTGAACTTTTTTTTATATAAATTTGTCTTGTTAAATTATTAATTTTATAAAAAATGAAAAAAATATTACTAGTAGCAGTTTTAGCAGTTTTCAGTTTAACTTCTGCAAATGCTCAAACAAAATCTAAAGCAAAAAAAGCTAAGAAAGCGGTATCAACTAAAGTTGAAACTCCTAAAGTTGATGGTGCAGGAATGGTTTTTGAAAATGAAACTATTGATTATGGAAGTATTCCACACAATGCTGACGGACAAAGAGAATTTGTTTTCACAAATAATGGAAACAAACCTTTAGTTATTGAAAATACTCAAGGATCTTGTGGTTGTACAGTACCATCTAAACCAGAAAAACCAATTCAACCAGGAGAAACAGGTAAAATTGGAGTTAAATACGATACTAGCAGAGTTGGCCCATTTACTAAAACAGTAACTGTAACTTCTAATGCTGTAGGTTCAAATGTTACTCCAGTAACAACTCCTTCAACAACTCCTGGTGGTGCTCCGGTTCCAACAGGAAAATCTACAAAAATTATTACTATTAAAGGTAATGTTCTTCCAGATGCTCCTGCTACTCCAGTAACAGAGACTAAAAGCTAATATTTTTTCCTCATAAAAAAAGAGCTTCCGATTTTCGGAAGCTTTTTTTTTGAATACCTTTACAAAAAAATTAGAAATGCGAAAATTAGAAAACAGCGAACTTGAAAGAAAATCGGTTGAAGATTTTAAACAAGCTGAAAAAACACCAATAATCATTGTCTTAGACGATATTAGAAGTCTTCACAATATTGGCTCGGTATTTAGAACTTCTGATGCATTTCTAATTGAAAAAATTTATCTCTGCGGAATAACCGCAACACCTCCAAACAAAGAAATTCATAAAACCGCACTTGGAGCAACTGAAACCGTCGCCTGGGAACACAATAAAAGTGTTATTGAAGTTATTGAAAACCTTAAAAAAGAAGGCATTTCTGTTTATGCTATTGAACAAGTTGAAAATGCTATATTCTTAGATGATTTTAAACCTGAAAAAGAAAAAAAATACGCATTAGTTTTCGGAAATGAAGTGTTTGGAGTTTCACAAGAAGCTATTGATTTAAGTGATGGAGTTATAGAAATTCCACAATTAGGAAGTAAACATTCATTAAATATATCGGTAAGTACAGGAATAGTAGTTTGGGATTTATTTCAAAAAATAAACACTCTTTAATCTTGTGAAAATAAAAAACATAACTAAAATATTTGTTTTATTTTTATTACTAATTGGGCCTTCTACGAAAGCTCAAACATCTAATGTCGCTCCAATTTTAACTGCAACCGGGAACCAAATATACTGTCCTGGAACTTCAATGAAAATAGTTACAAATATGACTATTGTTGATCCCGATGATCTTGGTGTTACCGCTATCTATATTCAAATTTCATCCGGATATGTTTCTGGTGAAGATATATTGACTCTTACTGGTTCGCATCCTACAATTAATAGTAGTTGGGACAGTAATACAGGAAAATTAACTTTGATTGGTCTATTTAGTCAACCTACCTACGCAGAACTAGAAGCTGCAATTGAAGATGTTGAATATTTTAGCAATGCTACTAATCCAAGTGGCGTTAGAACTTTTTCTATTTCAATTGGCCAAGCCAATTATTTACCTTCAAATGGACATTATTATCAATATATTCCCAATATCGGAATAACTTGGTCTGATGCTAGAGTTGCCGCTACTACCAACTTTTACTACGGAATTCAAGGCTATTTAGCTACAATAACCGCAGCAGATGAAGCACAAATTGCAGGAGAACAATCGGAAGGCGCTGGTTGGATTGGAGGAAGCGACGAACAACAAGAAGGTGTTTGGCGTTGGATGACTGGACCAGAAGCAGGAACTGCTTTTGCTTTTACTTTTTGGAATACAGGTGAACCAAACAGTAGTGGTGATGAAGATTATACTCATATCACTGCTCCAGGTGTAGGAATTCCTGGATCATGGAACGACATATCAAACACAGGAGCAACTAGCGGATTTTATCAACCAAAAGGGTATATAGTGGAATATGGAGGAATGCCAGGCGATCCAATAATTCAAATTTCTACAAGCACAACAATAACTATCCCAAGTATTATCTCAACAACAGCCGCAGAAATTTGCAATCCTGGAGTGGTAACTCTTGGAGCGACTGCAAATGTTCCAGTAATTAATTGGTATACTTCTGCTACAGGAGGAACGCCAATTGCAACAGGAACAACTTTCACTACTCCTTTTTTAAATTCAACCACTACATATTTTGCAGATGCCTCTCCTATTGGATGTACTTCAAATATTAGAACTGCCGTAACTGCTTCTGTTAATACAACACCTATTTTAACTACTGATACTAATGTAAGTATTTGCGAAAACACAGGAACGACACTTAATGCTTCTACTTCATCAGGAGTAATAAATTGGTATTCGTCTTTAACTAGCATAACTCCTTTAGTTACAGGAACCAGTTTTACAACTCCAGCATTAACACAAAACACTACTTATTACATTGAAGGAAACAACAATGGTTGTCTTTCAATTGGAAGAATTGCTATAAATGTTCAAGTAATTTCAAAACCTATAGTTGTTGATGAAAATCTTTCACTTTGTGAAAACGAAACACTTACTTTAAACGCAGGAATTAACAATGTTTCTTATTTGTGGTCAACATCTGAAACTACCAATACAATTACCATTGCTTCTCCTGGCATTTATTCTGTTTTGGTAACCGATTTGACTCCACAGGGTTGTTCTAGTACAAAGACATTTACAGTAACTCAAAATGACCTTCCTGTTATTGATGACGTTTTGATTAATGGTACAACTGCAACAATTATCGTTTCAACTTCTGGAGATTATGAATACTCCATTGACGGTGTGAGTTTTCAAACATCTAATGTATTTACCGTTTCTGATGGCGGAATTTATAATGCTATAGTTCGAGGAAAAAACAATTGTGGTTTTGATTTCAAAGAATTTGCAGTAATTACAATCCCTAATTTTTTTACTCCAAATGGAGATGGATTTAATGACAATTGGACAATCAAGGGTTTAATTTATTATCCAAAAGCAAAAGTTTCGATTTTTAATCGCTACGGAAAGTTAATTAAACAACTGAATGCTATAGATAATAATTGGGATGGCACTTTAAACAACCAACTTTTACCATCTGACGATTATTGGTTTACGTTTAAAAAGGATGAAAACACTCCAGAAATAAAAGGTCATTTTTCCTTAAAGCGTTAATTCAACTTCTTCTTAATTTCATCAAGAATGAAAATATAATCTTCTTGATTTTTTACAAAATCTCTTTCAGAAACGTCTACTATAAGTACATTCAAATCTTTCTGAGTTTTGATATAATCGAGATAACCATTATTGATTTTTTCTAAATAATCTGCTGGAATTTCTTGTTCGTAACTTCTTCCTCTTCGCTTGATATTTGCCAATAATCGTTCTGTATTTTGGTATAAATAAACATACAAATCTGGTTTTGGCATTTCTTTGTAAATGATATCAAAAAGCGTTTTATACAATCGATATTCATCTTCTGCCAACGTTACTTTAGCAAAAATTAAAGATTTAAAAATATGATAATCGGCAATTATAAAATCTTTAAACAAATCAAATTGCGCTAAATCGTCTGATATTTGTTGGTATCTATCGGCTAAAAAAGACATCTCTAGCGGAAAAGCATATCGGTTTTGATCTTTATAGAATTTAGGTAAAAACGGATTGTCTGCAAATCGTTCTAAAACGGTTTTGGCATTAAAATCTTCTGCCAATTTAGAAACCAAAGTTGTTTTTCCTGCGCCAATATTTCCTTCAATCGCAATGTAATTAAAATCGTCAAAATTGATTTTTTGCAATGGTGCATTCAGTTTTGAAATCTTAACACAATTTCCTTTATCCTTACAATCTTTTAAAATATCTGAAATTGATTTTTGAGAAATAGGATGTGTCCAATCGGAAACCAATTCCATCATTGGCAACAATACAAAAAGTCGGTCTTGAAGATGTTTGTGCGGAATTTGTAATGATTCAGATTCAATAATTTCATCATCAAAAGAAATCATATCAACATCAATAACTCTTGGTTGATAATCGGAACTTTCTGTTCGAACTCTACCCAACTTTTTTTCAACTTTCAAAATATTTTTTAAAAGCTTTTGCGGATTTTTATGCGTATGAATTAAAACGGCACAATTATAAAACGAATCACTAGAAAAACCCCAAGAATCTGATTCAAATAAAGAGGAAACCTTAACTACAGTTCCAACTTCATGATGCAATAAATCAATACAATGCTCAATGTTCTCAAGGCGATTACCTTGATTACTGCCTAGCGAAAGTATAACTTGATGTTGCTGATTCATATTTGGCAAAATAACTAAAAGAAATTCAGAATTGAAGTATATTTGTGCTTTGTGTTGATAACTATTTTTATTTTACATTTAATCAAATGGTTTGTAACAAATTATCTTTTTTAACTACTAATTAGTAAAATTAACTACTATGAGATTTTTAGGAAATGTATTAGCCACTATTGTTGGACTATTTATTTTTTGCATGATTTTTTTCTTCGGAATTATCTTGATTGGAGCCATTGCTGGTAGCGGAGATTCTGAAACAGTTTCGGTTAAAAGTAATTCTGTAATCGAGTTGGATTTATCTAAAATCAATTACGATTATGCTGGTAAAACCAATTATGACGACATGCCTTTTTTGAACGACAAGGACAAACATGACGGCTTATTTGATGTAATTAATGCAATTGAATACGCCAAAACTGATTCCGATATTAAAGGGATTTCAATTTTAAACAATTTTTCAAATTTAGGTATGGCACAAACCAAAGCGTTGCGTGATGCTTTAGAAGATTTCAAAAAATCTGGGAAATTTATCTATTCTTATGCCGATGTTTATTCGCAAAAAGATTACTATTTGAATTCGGTTGCCAATACCATTTATTTGAATCCTATTGGAGAATTAGAATTCAAAGGTTTATCTGCCGAATTGATGTTCTTTAAAGATTTACAAGAAAAATCGGGTGTTAAAATGGAAGTAATTCGCCATGGAAAATACAAAAGTGCAGTAGAACCATTTTTAGAAAATAAAATGAGTGATGCCAATAGAGAACAAACTACGCAACTATTAACTTCTGTATGGAATTCGGTTGTAACCGATGTTGCAGCTAGCAGAAAAATCTCTGTTGCACGATTAAATCAAGTTGCTGACGGACTTTTAGCAAGAACACCACAAATGGCAAAAGCTGAAAAGTTAATTGACGTTATTGCCTATGAAGATGTTTATCATAACGATATCAAAAAAGCTTTGAAGGTTGCGGCTGATGAAGATTATGAAAAAGTTTTAATTGAAGATTATGCTGAAAAAGTTGCTTCAACATCAAAAGATTATTCAACTAAGGATAAAATTGCTATCATTTATGCTCAAGGCGAAATTGGTAGCGGTGAAGGTGATGTAAACCTTATTGGAGAAGGTGCGATGCGTCGTTCTTTGCAAGAAGCTCGTGCTGATAAAAATGTAAAATCAGTGGTTTTAAGAATCGATTCTCCTGGTGGAAGCGCTTTAACATCGGAATTAATTTGGAGAGAAATTGAATTGACTAAAAAAGTAAAACCTATCGTAGTTTCTATGGGAAATTATGCTGCTTCTGGTGGTTACTATATTGCATGTAATGCTAATAAGATTTTCGCAGAAGCTAATACAATCACAGGTTCGATTGGAGTTTTTGGAGTTTTACCAAACTTTACTGTTGCAGCTGATAAAATTGGTTTAGACATCGAACAAGTAAAAACACATACAAATGCCGCAGGTTACAGTCCGTTTATGCCTTTAGATGAAAACTATCGCGGTTTTGCTCAAGAAGGTGTTGAAAAAATTTACTCCACATTTGTAAATCGAGTTGCTGCTGGAAGAAAATTAACTTTCGAGCAAGTTGATGCAATTGGTCAAGGTAGAGTTTGGAGTGGTCAAGATGCTTTAAGAATTGGTTTAGTTGATAAAATTGGCGGAATGGATGAAGCTATAAAAGAAGCAGCTAAACTTGGAAAAACATCAAAATATAGAATTCAAAATTTCCCTGAATATGAAAAAAGTTTTGAAGATGTTTTAGCTCAATTTGGATTTGCGCAATCGCGTCAAGCTATTATAAAAGAAGAAATTGGAGAGCAAAATTATAAAGTACTTCAACAAATAAAACAAATGACCAACCAAAAAGGCGTTCAAGCAAGAATGGCTTATGAGTTGAAAATTAATTAATCAAAAAACGATTGGGTTAGTTGTTTTTATCCGTCTTATTGAAAAATGAGACGGATTTTTTATTTGTAAAAGTTGTTCTACATCAAGGAAATAATGAAACATTTTATGACAATTTTACAAACTAAAACCATCCTAAAACACTAAATTTGTTGATTGTTTTTAGAAAGGCAAGATATTTGCATTGAATTAGTTGAATAAATAGTGAATCATTATGGTAAAGAAAATTTTAAAAATCGTTGGAATTGTATTATTGTTATTAGTTGTATCAGCTTTTGCAATTCCGTATTTATTTGAAGACCAAATAAAAGCCAAAATTTTAAAATCTATCAATGAAAGTGTCGATGCAAAAGTAGCTTTTACAGATGCTGATTTAAGTTTGTTTAAAAGTTTTCCAAATGCAAATGTGGCTATGGAAAATTTATCTATTGTAAACAAAGCACCATTTAAAGGTGACACTTTGGTTTCATTCAAAGAATTAAATTTAAAAATGTCGGTGATGGAACTTTTTAATGGCGATAATGAACCATTAAATATTGATGCTATTTCTTCCAAAAACGGATTAATTAACATCATTTTCAATAAAGATGGTATCGGGAATTTCGACATTGCTTTAAAAAATCAAGACCAAAAAACAGACGATGGGAAAAGCAAACCACTTGCTTTAAAAATTAAAGAATACGATGTTGAAAATTTCAAGTTCAAATATTTTGATGAATCCTCTAAAATTTCAATGGTTCTTGACAGCATCAATCATTCTGGAACTGGCGATTTTACAAATGATGTTTTAGATTTAGATACTAAAACAACAGCAAAAATTTCTTTGAATATGGACAAAGTAAATTATATGAATAATATTAATGTTTCTTTGGATGCCATTCTCGGAATTGACTTAAAAAATAGCAAATATACTTTCAAGGAAAACAAAGCAAAAATCAACGAGTTGCCATTAGAATTCAACGGATTTATTCAATTAGTTGATGCAGGACAATTATATGATTTGACATTCAAAACTCCAACTTCATCGTTTAAAAACTTCTTAGGATTGATTCCTTCGGCTTATGCAAGTAGTTTGGATAATGTAAAAACTTCTGGTGATTTTACAGTTGCTGGTTTTGCTAAAGGAATGTTGACCGATACAACCGTTCCAAAATTTAATATTGCTATTGCTTCTAATAATGCTTCTTTTCAATATCCTGATTTACCAAAATCGGTTAAAAATATTGTTATCGACACTAAAATCATCAATGAAACTGGTGTGATGAATGACACTTATGTGAATTTAGACAAACTATCATTTTCTATTGATCAAGATGTTTTTAACGCTAAAGCAAATATAAAAAACGTGGCAACAAACGCTTTGGTTGACGCCGCATTGAAAGGAACAATCAATTTAGGAAATCTATCAAAAGCGTATCCTATTAAATTAGAAAAGCCACTTTCTGGAATTTTGAAAGCTGATGTAACTACTAAATTTGATATGGCATCGGTTGAAAAAAGTCAGTACCAGAACATTAATAATGCAGGAAATATCAACTTAACTGGTTTCAAATATGTGGATGAGAACGGCAAATCGATGAACATCAACAGTGCAATTGTTCAATTCAATCCGAGTCGTGTTAATCTTCAAGAATTTAAAGCTACTACAGGAAAAAGTGATATGAACGTGACTGGAGTGCTAGAAAATTTCTACGGATTTATTTTCAGAAATCAGAATTTGCAAGGAAACTTTAATTTGAGTTCTAACCAACTTGCGGTTTCCGATTTTATGACAACAGCTGAACCAACTTCTAAAACAGAAACGAAAGCTAAAACTGAGGCGATGAAAATTCCTGCGTTCTTGGATTGTTCGCTTACCGCAAAAGCTAATACGGTTTTATATGATAATTTAACTTTGAAAGATGTTTCCGGAAAATTGATTGTAAAAGACCAAGCGGTGACTTTACAAAATGTGAAAACCAATATTTTTGGCGGTTCGATTGGCGTAAACGGAATGGTTTCTACCAAAGCAAAAATACCAACTTTCAACATGAATCTTGGTTTGAATCAAGTAAATATTGCAGATAGTTTTACCCAATTAGACATGTTGAAAAAAATCGCACCAATTGCAGGAATCATCAACGGAAAACTAAATTCAACTATCAAATTATCAGGAAATTTAGATGCTAATGAAATGACTCCTGATTTAAAAACATTATCTGGAGATTTATTAGGTCAATTGTTGTCAACTACTGTAAATTCTAGTAATTCTACTCTTTTGAGTGCTTTAGATTCCAATTTGAATTTTATCGATTTGAAAAAATTAAATTTAAACGATTTGAAAGCGGCTTTAACCTTTAAAGATGGAAAAGTTACGGTAAAACCATTTGATATAAAATACCAAGACATAAAAGTAACTGTTGGCGGAACGCATGGTTTTGACCAATTGATGAATTACAATTTAAAATTTGATGTTCCTGCAAAATATCTTGGAAGCGATGTCAACAATTTAATTGCAAAATTATCTCCGGCAAATGCAGCTAAATTGGAAAGTATTCCTGTAAATGCAATTCTTGGTGGTTCTTTTACTACGCCAAAAATCACTACAGATGTTAAAACTGCGACAACAACTTTAGTAAACAATTTAGTAAAACAACAGAAAGAGCAATTGATTGGAAAAGGTAAAAATGAATTAGAAAATCTAATCAATAAAAACAAAAAACCTGGTGATACTACAAAAACTAAAGTCCCTGCAACAAAAGAAGAAGTGAAACAGGAAGTTAAAACCAAAGCCAAAGATTTATTAAATGGTTGGTTGAAGAAAAAAGAAAAACCAGCTCCAACAACAACTCCGTAATTGTTGGTTTGTCATTTCGACGAAGGAGAAATCGCATAAAATAATCTAATGTGATTTCTCCTTCGTCGAAATGACAAAAAAAATCTACAAACTAATCTTCACTACATAACCTTCAAAGGTTCTTATGTTGAAAACAGTTCCGTCTTCGAAGATTAAATATTGTCCTTTTATTCCGGTTAGTTTTCCTAAGAAGTTTGGAGATTTATCCAAATTTAAACTGGTTACCTTTTTAGGATATTCCAAAACTGGAAAATGCAAATCATATAAATCTTCTTTTTCTGGATGATAGAATTCTTGTACTTCTTTTGGAATTAGGTATTTCAAATTGGCGCGTTCTTTTATTAGATCGGCAGCTGGAACCTCATTTTTTAGCATTTTTTGCCAATTGGTTTTGTCTGCAAAATGATTTTTCAAAGCTACTTCGGTAATTCCTGCCAAATATCGATTTGGAACTTCAACAATTGGAATGGCTTGCACCGCACCTTGATCAATCCATCGAGTTGGAACTTGCGTTTTTCTTGTCACGCCAACTTTCACCTCACTTGATAAGGCTAAATAAACAATATGTGGTTGCAATTGCACTCGTTTTTCGTATTCCAAATCTCTATCTTCAATATCTAAATGCGCTGTCGATAATTCTGGTTTCATAATCCAATCGCCTGCAGAGGCGCTATTCATAAAGCAATCATAACAAAATCCTTGACGGAAAATCTTCTTTTTCTTACCACATTCCAAACATTGATAGCCAAGAAAATTAATTTCTAACGATTTGTTTAACAACTGATTCAAATTCAAAAAACTGTTTTCAAAAACCAAATAATATTGAATTGGATTAGAAAACTCTGTTTGCATTTTGGTTAGAACTCCTTCGTATTGCATATTAAATATTAGATTTATGATATTAGATTTTAAATATTTTACTATTTTAGCGTAAAGTTATAACTCATAACTCACAACTCATAACTCACAACCAAAAAAAATGCCTTTTCCAATAATTAATTCTATCGCATCTTGGGTTTTGAAGCAACGCATTCATCAGATTGAGTTGTTTCTTAAATATCCTAATGAAGTTCAGGATGAGTTACTTATGAACTTAATTCGCAATTGTGAAGAAACCGTTATTGGGAAAAAATACAATTTTGAATCGATACGAAATTATAAAACATTTACCGAAAGAGTTCCGGTTTCAACCTACGAAGAATTGGAACCTATGATTGAACTCACTCGAAAAGGCGCACAAAACGTTTTTTGGAATACACCTATAAAATGGTTTGCGAAATCAAGTGGAACTACCAATGCTAAAAGTAAATTTATTCCGGTAAGCAATGAAGCTTTAGAAGATTGTCACTACAAAGGTAGCAAGGATTTGTTGTGTATGTATTTGAACAACAACGAAAATTCGGATATGTTTCTTGGAAAAAGTTTGCGTCTTGGTGGCAGTTCGCAGATTTATGAAAACAACAATACTTCGTTTGGCGATTTATCAGCAATATTGATAGAAAATATGCCAATGTGGGCAGAATTCAGCAGCACACCAAGCAATAAAGTTTCGTTAATGAGCGAATGGGAAACCAAATTAACTGCCATTATCAACGAAACAAAGACAGAAAATGTAACCAGTTTTGCTGGTGTTCCTTCATGGATGCTGGTATTATTGAATCGAATTCTGACCGAAACCAACAATTCTAATTTGATGGAATTATGGCCCAATTTGGAAGTATATTTTCACGGTGGCGTTAATTTTGAACCTTATCGTGAGCAATATCAAAAGATTATTCCGAGTAGTGATTTTAAATATTATGAAATTTACAATGCTTCCGAAGGATTTTTTGCGATTCAGGATTTGAATTATTCTAACGATTTATTGTTAATGTTGGATTACGGTATTTTCTACGAGTTCATTCCGATGGATACTTTTGGAACGCCGAATCAGCGCATTGTTCGTTTAGCCGATGTTGAATTATTTAAAAATTATGCCATTGTAATCACAACTAATTCAGGATTATGGCGTTATATGATTGGAGACACGGTTCGATTCACTTCTTTAAAACCTTATAGAATTAGAGTTTCAGGAAGAACAAAGCATCATATTAATGTTTTTGGAGAAGAATTAATGGTTGAAAATACTGATACTGCCATTGCTAAAACAAGTTCGGCATTGAATTGTGAAGTTAAAGATTATACGGTTGCTCCTATTTTTATGAAAGGTAAAGAAAAAGGCGCACACGAATGGATGATTGAATTTAAAAAACATCCCGAAGATATGGCGCAATTTCAAAAAGTATTGGACGAAACGTTGCAAACCGTCAATTCCGATTATGAAGCTAAACGTTATAACAATATGACTTTAAATCAATTGAAAGTAAATGTTGCGCGTGAGAATTTATTTTATGATTGGTTAAAAGAACAAGATAAATTGGGTGGACAACATAAAATACCAAGATTGTCTAACGAACGCGATTATTTGGAACAGTTGATTGGGATGCAAACTAGTGTGAATTCCAAAGGTTAAAATTTCTAGTCATGAAAAGATTAAATTTAATAATACTTTCTGTTTTTAATTTATTTTTTGGATGCAAAACGAACACTGATTTATCAAGTGAAGAAATAATTTACGCAGAGAATAACTATGAATTTGATCGCACAATTAAACTAAACATTTATTCTGATAGTACATATATTTTTACATCTTCAGAAAAAGATCCTCGCTATGAAAAAATAGAAAAATTTAAGGGCTTTTGCTTTAAAAGATTAGACACCATATATTTTAAACCATTCGAATTTGAGCTTACAGACTCAGAAAAAGCTGTTATTAAAAATAATTTTATAGAATTTATAGACGGAAAATATCCTTTAAGAATAAAAATAAAGAAGACAAATTTCCCCTTAAAAGAAGAAGCCTATTCAGAAAAACAAGATAGTTATTCAACATTTACATTTAATTCCAAATTTTATGATTGTTTCAAGGAAGACGTTAAACCTTACGATTTATCTGAAAAGGAAATAAATGAACTGGAAATATTGTTAATAAAATGCATTGAAGAAAACAAAAGCAAAATGACTCGTCCAATTACTGAATATCAAAAACAAGTTATCGCAGTTAAAAACTTACAAGGAGAAATTGAGGTTTGGGTAAATTGTAATTGTAAAGAGAAAAATGATGAATTTCAATATTCTATACTTGATTAT
Source organism: Flavobacterium cheonanense (assembly GCF_039539185.1). Taxonomy (NCBI): domain Bacteria; kingdom Pseudomonadati; phylum Bacteroidota; class Flavobacteriia; order Flavobacteriales; family Flavobacteriaceae; genus Flavobacterium; species Flavobacterium cheonanense. Next base: position 159,087 of record NZ_BAABCT010000002.1, read on the forward strand.
AATGATGGTGGTGATTGTCATTTTAATTTGAAAATAAATTTATCTAAAAACACCTATTCAGAATTGTACATCAATGGCGAAGCATAAATTTTTAAATATAGAAACGAAAGAATTAAAAAATGAAAAAAATGAAAAAAACTGCTTTCCTACTACTTCTATCTTTATCCATAATTTCTTGTGGACCAAAAAGAATGAAATGTTACGGAAAACGTTGCGTGGAAACTTCGATTAAAAAAGAAAGTTCAGTACCTTCGCATCGCAATTCGTAAATCCCAAATCCTTTTTTGAAAACTAAACTTTACTTAGCCTTATTCTGTGTTGCCTTCTTTTGGGGCACAACCTTTTTGGGCATTCGAATTGGTATAGAAACCATTCCTCCTTTTCTTCTTGCAGGAATTCGTAATTTAATTTCTGGTTTTATCATTTTCTTTTATTTATTATTTCAACGAAAATTAGAACCTGTAAACCCAAGGCAATTTCTTAGAGTTTTTATTTTGGCGATAATGATGATTGTTCTTGCCAACGGATTAACAACCTATTCTGAAAAGTACATTACTAGTGGTTTGGCATCGTTAATATCAACTTTATCACCATTTTTTGTACTGATTTTAAATTTGATTTTAGGCAACGAAAAACTTTCCATCAAAACAACACTTGGAATTTTATTAGGTATGTTTGGAATTTTTCTAATCTACCAAAATAGTCTTTCCGATTTATTGAATCCTGAGTATCGCCAAGGCGTTTTTGCTATTTTAATTGCCGTTTTAATGTGGGCAATCGGAACTATTATCACCAAAAAAGGAAGTGAAAATTCGTTAACCATGCTAATGAATGTAAGTGTTCAAATGATAATTGCCGGAATCATTTTGACCGCAATTCAATTCATTTTAACACCAACAATCTCTACTGAGAATTGGAGTTTACGCAGCGTTTTAGCAATGGTTTATTTAGCCGTTTTTGGTTCGGTTGTAGGTTATGTGGCTTATAGTTATTTGATAACTCAAATGTCTTCTACCAAAGTTTCCGTTTTATCTTATGTCAATGTTGTTGTTGCTTTATTTTTGGGTTGGCTTATTCTAGATGAGACCATTACTTCTCGAATTATCATTGCTGCTTCACTAATTATTGGTGGTGTATTTATTGTTAACTACAAAAAAGTAAAATAAATCTTAAATTCATTGTAACATTTGTTGGTGTTTCAAGTCTTACTTGTAATCATCAATCAAATCAAATACAATGAAATCATTATTTTTATCTATTACCTTGTTAGTAGCAAATGCCTTATTTGCTCAAGAAACAGAAACACCAAAAGATACTATCAAGAAAAAAGTTGAAGTTCTTGACGAAGTAAAAGTAGCTACAAAAAAACAACTCATTAAAGTCGAATCAGACAAAACTACAGTTTCTGTAAAAGACAACGCTATGTTGAGCACAGGAAATGCTTATGATGCTGTTAAAAAATTACCTGGAGTTATAGCTTCACCAACAGGAGGTTTGACTTTAAATGGTAAAGGTGTTGCTATCTATATAGATGGCTCGCCAAGCACACTTAGCGGTTCTGATTTAGAAAATTATTTATCTTCTCTTCCTGCCAATGCTATTGAAAAAGTAGAATTAATCTATAATCCTGGTGCATCATTTGAAGCCAACGCAAGTGGTTCTGTAATTAATTTAGTTACAAGTAACAAAAGAATGAAAGGCATCAATGCAACATTCAATTTAAATTATAATTTTAATAAATATCAAAAACCTAGTCCGCAGATATTATTGAATGGTAAGGAGAAAAATTTGAGTTGGCAAACTATGATAGGTTACAACTATATTGATCGTGAGCAAAAATCAAAAAACGGACAAACTTTTACTTCTTTTGATCCAGATAAATACATTGACCAACAAAGATTATCTCTTACTACAAACCGAAACTTCTACATGAGAATTGGAACTAATTATAAGTTGAGTGAAAAATCTAACTTGTTGTTTAATTATAATTCTACTTATAGCAATGATAGAGATGTTTTTGATGCTAAAACTACTGGAAGTGAAATTTCAGATTATTTGAATAACGGAACAAATAAAACAAAATCTAACAATCAAGAGTTTAGTTTACAATATAAAACTAAGTTAGATACTATTGGAAGAAGACTTGATATTATTGCTTTTGCAAATACTTTTAATAGAAATCCGAATTTTAAATCTAATGCTTTCGATGGTGTAAATTCTAGTTATAATAATTTTACAAATGACTTTGGTTTACTAAATTATTATTTGAAATATGATTTTACAATTCCATTTGAAAAACTAAAACTTTCTATCAATACCGGAGGAAAATTTAACACCATCAAAGTCAATAATACTGGAAAATACAATTTGAATTCGCCAATTACAGACATAATTGACTTTGATTATGAAGAAACAAATTTAGCTTTTTATGCAGAAGCGAGAAAGAAAATTAAAAAATTCAACTTTACTTTAGGTCTTCGTTATGAGGATTTTAATATCGATAGAACTGGAATTGTTGACAACACAAGAACAGATATAGACTTTAATAACAAAAATTTATTTCCAAATGTTAGTGCTTTATATGAAATTGCGCAAAGTGTAAATGTGAGCGCATCCTATTCAAGAAAAATTGCACAACCAAGTTATGGTGTTCTAGATCCAAATGGTTCCAATTTTGACCAATACAATTCTTCAACTGGAAATTTATTGTTGAATCCGTCATTTTTTGACAATTATGAATTCAAGATTTCAGCAATGGATTTCATTCAGTTAGGAACAAATTATACCGTTTCTAAAGATCATAATTTATTTATTTTTAATGCCGAGCCAGGACAATTGGTAAGTACACAAACGTTCCAACAATTTGATCGTTTTAAAACTATGAGTGTTTTTGCCAACTTCCCAATTCCGTTAGATTACTTTTTTAAAGGTAAAGAAGAGTTCAAAAACAGAATGAACAATATTGACAAAATGAATTACATCTTTTTGAACATCAATTACATCAAAAACTTGACAGAAGGATATGACTTTTCATTTGAATCAAAACCAATTTGGAACTATGCAGCTCAAGCACAAATAATGTTACCATGGGATATTAAAAGCAGCATGACTTACTTCATTTTACCTGAAGGTGGTGTTTGGGAAATATATAAAATCACAAAACCAATTCAACAATTTGATATTTCGTTGAATAAAGATTTCTTGAATAAGAAATTAAAATTAGGAATTCACGCATTTGATTTATTCAATCAAAATGAGATTAACGCCTTAATTTCGTCTACCAATTTAGAAACAAAATTCTATGAAAAAAATGATTCTAGAGTTTTTAGAATTTCGTTAACCTATAGATTTGGTAATTTGAAATTGGAAAAAGAAAATACCGACATTCAAACAGAAAAAGTGAAAAGTGGCGGCGGATTGGTGAAGTAATTTAGAGATTAGTTGTAAAACAAAACCCGATTTTGAAATTTCAAAATCGGGTTTTTATTTTTTAGTTATGAAGCAATTTCCAATCGTTTCAATAAATTTTTATTCAAGGTATGCTCAGCGTATTCTTTATCAATTTCTAAAGACTTATCATCAGAACTTGGCAATTCATACATCGCATCGGTTAAGATTGCTTCACATAACGAACGCAACCCACGTGCACCTAATTTGTATTCTAAAGCTTTTTCTACAATGTAATCTAATGCTTCGTTGGTGATGGTGAATTTTACATCATCCATAGCAAATAACTTTTGGTATTGTTTTATCAAAGCATTTTTTGGTTCAGTTAGAATAGAACGTAACGTTTCTTTATCTAAAGGATCCATATGAGTTAATACTGGCAAACGACCAATAATTTCTGGAATCAATCCAAAATCTTTGATGTCTTTTGGGATGATGTATTGTAACAAATTATCCTTATCGATATTATCAACATTTCTTGAAGTTGAATATCCAACAGCGGTTCTGTTTAAACGTTTTGAAATAATTCTTTCAATTCCGTCGAAAGCTCCACCAGCGATGAATAATATATTTTGAGTATTTACCTCAACAAATTTTTGGTCTGGATGTTTTCTTCCTCCTTTTGGTGGTACATTAACAACGGTTCCTTCCAATAATTTCAATAAGGCTTGTTGTACACCTTCACCAGAAACATCACGAGTTATTGATGGATTATCACTTTTACGAGCAATTTTATCAATTTCGTCGATGAAAACTATGCCTCTTTCTGCTTTAGTTACATCATAATCGGCTGCTTGAAGCAAACGAGTTAAAATACTTTCAACATCTTCTCCAACATAACCAGCTTCGGTTAAAACAGTCGCATCAACAATAGCTAAAGGAACATCTAACATACGTGCAATCGTTTTTGCTACTAATGTTTTTCCGGTTCCTGTTTGTCCAACCATAATGATGTTTGATTTTTCAATTTCAACATCTTCGGCTACTTGTTGTTGCATTAATCTTTTGTAGTGATTGTACACTGCAACCGACATTACTTTTTTGGTTTGCTCTTGACCAATAACATATTCGTCAAGAAATGCTCTGATTTCTTTTGGCTTACGCAAAACTAAATCGGTAGCAATTTTTGCATTGGAATTGGTTTTTAATTCTTCTAAAATAATTCCATGTGCTTGTTCAATACAGCGGTCGCAAATGTGCGCGTCGATTCCGGCAATCAATAAATTGGTTTCCGGTTTTTTTCTTCCGCAGAAGGAACATTCTAATTTTTCTTTTGCCATCTTTTTGGGTTGGATGCTGGAAGATGGATGCTGGAAGATGAGAAAACACCCAACTTCCAGCTTCTAACTTCCAACTTTATTATCTTCTTAAAACTTCATCAATCATTCCGTATTCTTTTGCTTCATCAGCAATCATCCAATAATCTCTTTCAGAGTCTCTATGAACTTTTTCGAAAGTTTGACCTGAATGGTTTGAAATTATTTCATACAACTCGTTTTTCAATTTCAACATTTCTTTCAAGTTGATTTCCATATCGGTTGCAACTCCTGAAGCGCCACCTGAAGGTTGATGAATCATTACTCTTGAATGTGGTAATGCCGAACGTTTTCCAGCTGCACCAGCACAAAGTAAAACGGCTCCCATTGAAGCTGCCATTCCTGTACAAATTGTTGCTACATCTGGTTTGATGTATTGCATTGTGTCATAAATTCCTAGACCTGCGTAAACGCTTCCGCCTGGAGAATTGATATAAATTTGAATGTCTTTAGAAGCATCCACTGATTCTAAAAACAATAATTGTGCTTGAATGATGTTCGCCATATAATCATCAACTCCTGTTCCCATGAAGATGATTCTATCCATCATTAAACGAGAGAAAACGTCTAATTGTGAGATATTTAATTGGCGTTCTTCAATAATATAAGGCGTTAAACTAGCTACCATTTTATCGTAGTACAAGCTATTTACTCCATGATGCTTAGTAGCGAATTTTTTAAATTCTTTTCCGTAGTTCATTTTAAAATATAGTTTAAAAGTTTATATGTTTAAAAGTTTAAAGTTGTTGGACTAAACTTATAATTTATTTCTTTATTGCAAATGTCGTTCCTTTTATTTTAAGTGACAAACTGTCTGAAAACAAAAGCGTCAAAATCAATTGACTTTGACGCTCAAATATAATAAATTATCTTTTACAATTAGTGGTTTAGTTCACCATACATTGCTTTAATAAACTCTTCGTAATTAACTTCTTTTGTTTTAGCTTTTACTTTTTCTTTGTAAAGGTTCAACATTTTTTCGCTCATTACTTGCTCTGAAAGACGTTTTACCTCATCTTGATTAGACATAACTCTAGCAACAATTCCTTGAACATCTTCGTCTGTTGGATTCATTTGTCCGAATTGCGCCATTTGTTTTTTGATTAAACCTGAAGTAAAATCTTTTAATTCTTCGAAAGTAATTTGAAGATTATTATCTGCCATTACTTTACCTTCGATTAATTGGTAACGCAATCCGTTTTCAGATTTTGCATATTCTTCTTCAGCTTGTTCTGCTGTTAATGGATTTTCACCAGCAGTTTGTATCCATTTTTTCAAAAATGCCGCTGGTAAATCAAATTTTGTATTAGCAATTAATGATTCTGTAACATCATTTAAGAACTTTTGATTCGCTTGTTGTTCGAATTGTTGTTCAGCATCTTCTTTGATTTTTGCTTTCAACTCTTCCAATGAATTTACAACACCAGGTCCGAATAATTTATCGAATAATTCTTGGTTTAACTCAGCTGGCTCGCTTGCAACAACTTCATCAATTGTAAAAGTAACTTCAATATCTAAACCATGAACATCATCGTGACCAATAGCCAAAACATCCATTAATTTATGGTCATCATTGAATAAACCTTTAGTTTTTAATGTCACGACATCGCCAACTTTTTTACCTAAGAACAATTTTGCTGTTTTTGCATCAGCAAACAATTCCATATCTAAAGTCGTTCTGTTATTGATTCCTTTTTCTTCGTTTGTAAAAATTCCAGAAACATCATTCCCTTCTACAACAACAGTTGCCAAAACTATTTTACCATATTGTTTTTGAATTCTTGCAACTTGAGCGTTCAACATTGTATCGTCTGCAATGATTTTGTATTGAACTACATCATTTTTAGCTGCTAAATCAACAGAGAATGTTGGAGCTAAACCTAATTCGAAATCAAATTTGAAATCTTCAGCATCCCAATTAAAACTTTCTGTTACAACAGGAAGTGGATTTCCTAAAATATCTAATTTTTCTTCTTGTAAATATCTGTTTAGATTTTCTTGTAAAACTTTGTTTACTTCTTCCAATAAAATTGCTTTTCCGTATTGTTTTTGGATTAAGCTCATTGGTACAGCACCTTTTCTAAAACCAGGAATCGCTGCATTTTTACGATAATCTGCTAATACTTTTTCTACTTTTGGAGCATAATCAGCTTTAGAAACCTCTACAGTTACTACAGCATTTAATGCATCTACATTATTTCTTGTAATATTCATTTCTTCGTGTTTTATACATACTAAAATTGGGTTGCAAAATTATAACATTTCTACAACCCAACCAATTTTATTTTATTGATTTTAAAAGTATTATTTCTTGTCTTCCGTAAGTTTATAAACTAATGATTGTGAAAGCGATAAAATGATGCTAAAGAACAAGGCTGTCCAAAATCCGTTTACATCAAATCCATCTACAAAATGGTCGCACAATAGAATGATTATCGCATTGATAACCAGCAAAAAAAGTCCAAGAGTAAAAACGGTCACTGGCAAAGTAAACAACACTAGCACTGGTTTTACAAAAAAGTTCAACAATCCTAGCACAATTGCAACAATTAATGCTGTAGAAAACTCGTCAACCACAACTCCTTTCATAAGGTAAGAAATAACCATGACTAGTAAGGATGTTGAAATAATTCTTAATATTAGATTCATAATTAAAAAATTAAGTTATAAATATATTAAAAAAAATTAAATATAAAATTTTTTATTTAGATTTGCATATTAACTTAAATTTGATGATATGAAAAAACTATTACTTTCTTTTTTAATGATTGGTGCAATAAGTTCAAATGCACAAACAACTATTTATGAAGATAGCTTTGAAACTTATGCTGACTTTACAATTTCTAATTTTGGGGGTTGGGGCGTTATTGATGTTGATTTACTAAATACTTATACCGGTGGTCTTCCAACTGGAGCAACGCCATGGCCAAATGCAGGAGACCCTCAAGCATTTATGATTTTTAATCCTTCTGTTGCAGGTGTGACTAATGCAGCAACTGGTGCTGATCTTAGAAATTTTGATCCAAGAACTGGTCTTAAAGTTGCCGCTTGTTGGGCAGGAGTACCTGCTGCACCAGTAACCGCAAACAATGATTGGTTGATTAGTCCGCCTATTACACTAGGATCTTCTGGAAATGTATTGAGTTTTTGGGCAAAATCGTTGTCTAGCTCTTATGGTTTAGAACGTTACAGAGTGGCAATATTTGTTGGTTCTAGTGATCCACTACCTTCTCAATTTGTATACTTAGCAGGTAATCCAACTGCATTAACTGCTCCATATCCAGCTTGGGAAGAAAGAGTAATTTCTTCGACACTATTGAATCCTTATAATGGTCAAACGGTTCGTTTTGGTATTCAATGTGTTTCACCAGATGCCTACATGTTTATGGTTGACGATTTTAAAGTTACAACAACTGGTTTAAGTGTAAACGAATCTTTATCTCAAAAATTCAGTGCATATCCAAATCCAGCAAACAATTTTGTAACTATTTCAAACAATGCTAATGATGCATTTACAAATGTTACAATCAATGACATTAACGGAAGAACTGTTAAAACTGTAAAAGTAAATAATCTTACAGAAGTTCAAATAGATATAAATGAATTGAATTCTGGCGTTTACTTTATGAACATCACAACCGATTCTGGAATTGCAGTTAAAAAGCTTATTAAAAACTAAATTTATATTAGTTTTTTTTCAAAACCCTTTTCGGTTGAAAAGGGTTTTTTTTATTATAAGAATCTTATAGTTTCCTCAAAAAACAACTGCGGATTTTCTGCATGAAGCCAATGACCAACATTTGGAATTGTTACTAATTCAAAGTTAGGAAAATGTTTTTTTATTTCAAGTAAATCTGAATCTAAAATATACCTTGAATTACCACCACGAATGAATAGTGTTGGTTTTTCAAATTGAGCTTCTTCTGGTAAAGCCGTTCCAATTACTTCAATTTTATCATTAAAAACTTTCAGATTAAAACGGAAATCTAATTGTCCAGGCTCTTTCCAATATAAATTTTTCATTAGAAATTGACGTGTGCCAAAATCTGGAATAAAAGGATATAAAGTTTCTTCTACAGAAGCTCTATCTGGTTTTGAAGTAAAATCAACTGCATTCAATCCTGCTAATATGTCTTGGTGATGTGGTGCATAATATTTTGGACCAATATCGGCTACAATTAATTTTTCTACCATTTCCGGATAATTGGTCGCAAAAAGCATGGCTACTTTTCCTCCCATAGAATGACCTATTATAGATACTTGATTCAAATTATGATTTTTACAATATTCCAAAACATCTTGAGCCATTATATCATAACTAAAATCTTCTGAGTGAAAACTTTTACCGTGATTTCTCAAATCTAGAATATGAACTTGAAATCCATTGGAAGCATATAAAGCTCCAAAAGATTTCCAATTGTCAGACATTCCTAAAAACCCATGAATTATCAGCAATGGTTTTCCTTCTCCTTCTATTCTTGAATGCAACATTTTACTTTAATTTTTGCAAATACATGTTAACAACATTATCCAATCCAAAATATAATGCTTCAGAAATTAGAGCATGACCTATAGAAACCTCTAATAATCCTGGAATATTTTCCTTGAAAAATTTGATATTATCCAAACTTAAGTCATGACCGGCATTGATACCTAATCCTAATTCATTTGCTAAAACTGCCGCTTTAGTATAAGGTTCAATACCTTTCAAATTTCCTAAACCATATTGATGCGCAAACTCCTCTGTATAAAGTTCAATTCTTTCCGTTCCGGTTTCTTTAGCACCTTCTACCATTTCTAATATTGGATCAACAAAAATTGATGTTCTGATTCCGTTACGCTGAAATTCTTGAATTACTTCTTTTAAATAAGATTGATGTTTTACAGTATTCCAACCAGCAGAAGATGTAATAGCTCCAATTGCATCTGGTACCAAAGTCACTTGTGTTGGTTTACATTCTAAAACTAAATCAATAAAATTGTGTTGTGGATTGCCTTCAATATTGAATTCTGTATAAACAATCGGTTTTAAATCGCGAGCATCTTGATAACGAATATGTCTTTCATCTGGACGCGGATGAATAGTAATTCCTTGCGCTCCAAACTTTTGAATATCTTTTGCAACTTGCAACAAATCGGGAACATTTCCTCCACGTGCATTACGTAAGGTTGCTATTTTATTAATATTTACACTTAATTTTGTCATAACTTTTTTTGAAAATTTCATTTTTGAAATTCTGTTCACAAAAATACAAAGTTAAAATAAGGATTTATGTCCTAAAATTTGATTATTTTGCAACAAATATTGATTAATTGCTATGACCGAAATTACAGATTATATAACTAACGATTACAAAGCCATTGATAGTCAACAAACTATTGCTGATGTTCAAGACTTTTTTTTAGATGTTCCTTATTCTCACTTTTCTGTTTTAAATGAAGGCATTTATATTGGAAGCATTGCTGCAGATGATGTAGAGACTTTTGATATAGATAAAAAAGTAGCTGACTACAAATATACTTTGGAAGGATTCTTCGCTAGAAAAAATATGATATGGCTAGATGTTTTGGAAGTTTTTGCTAAAAACCATACCAATATTGTACCTGTTTTGGATGAAGAAAATTCTTATCTAGGATATTATGAATTAGAAGATATTGTCAAGTTTTTTCATGAAACTCCATTTCTTAAAGAACAAGGTGGCATTATTGTAGTGAAAAAGAGTCTTATAGATTATTCTATGAGTCAAATTGCCCAAATCGTTGAAAGCAATAATGGTAAACTTTTGGGATTATTTGTTTCTGAAGCAGATGTTGAAAGTGTTCAAATAACAATAAAAATTGCTCTTGGAAGCATGAATGACATCATTCAAACCTTCAGAAGGTACAATTACGAAATAGTTTCAGAGCATCATGAAGATAATTATTTGAACAGTTTAAAAGAACGTTCCGATTATTTGGATAAATATTTAAACATCTAGAAAATGAAAGTTGCCATCTTCGGACAATATTACCAAAACGATACTCGACCAATTATTCGAGACATTTTTTTATTTTTCAATAACAACAATGTTGAATTGGTGATAGAAGAAAAATTTCTCAAAATATTATATGACGAAGAAATTCTGAAAAAAGAGTATAAAACATTCAACGATTATAAATGTTTAAACTCAAGTTTTGATTTACTTATTAGTATCGGTGGAGATGGAACTATATTAAGAGCAGCGACCTATGTTAGAGATTCAGGAATTCCAATTCTTGGAATTAATGCAGGACGACTAGGGTTTTTAGCCAAAGTTCAAAAAGAAAATATTGAGACCTTTTTGCAAATTGTGTTAAAAAAAGAATACACTCTTTCTGAAAGAACGCTACTAAGCTTAGAATGTAATCCAGAAAACGAACAAATCAATGAATTGAATTTCGCCATGAATGAAGTAACGGTAAGCAGAAAAGACACTACTTCGATGATTACAATTGACACTTCATTAAATGGTGAGCATTTAAATTCCTATTGGGCAGACGGATTAATTATTTCTACACCAACAGGTTCAACAGGTTATTCTTTAAGTTGTGGCGGACCAGTTTTAACTCCAGAAGTTAAAGGATTAGTAATTACTCCTATTGCACCTCATAATTTGAATGCACGTCCATTGGTTATTCCTGATGACACAGAAATTAAATTGAAAGTTTCAGGTAGAGAGGAACAATATTTAGTTTCATTAGATTCTAGAATTGCAACTCTTAATAACAATGCAGAATTAACTATAAGAAAGACTCCTTTCAAAATTAATATGGTAGAAATCCCAAACGAAACTTTCTTAAAAACATTAAGAAATAAACTTCTTTGGGGTGAAGATAAACGAAATTAATACTCTTTTTAAAATACTACTTCCTACTTTTTTCCGTTAAATAGCAGTTCATTTTAAATGAATTTTATTTTAAACTTTAACTGTGTAAATATTAATTTATTATAAATACTACTATCATGTTTTATTAGTGGCTATAATTGTTATATTTGCACGCTATTTTTCAATTAATGAAAAGAATATTTTTATTTATTTTTATTTTAGGATTAACAAAATTAAACGCTCAGATTCACGAAGTTGGAGTATTTCTTGGTGGTAGCAATTATATTGGTGACGTTGGAAAAGCAAATTATGTGAATCCAAATGAATTGGCTTATGGTCTGATTTATAAGTGGAATAAAAGTCCTAGACATTCTTGGAGAATATCCTATACTCAATCTAAAATCACAGCAAATGATTTAGATTCAGAAGTACCAGGAAGATTTAAAAGAGGCTATGACTTTGAAAATAACATTAAAGAATTATCTTTAGGTTTGGAGTTTAATTTTTTCGATTTTAATCTTCATAATTTTGATAAATTAGTAACTCCATATGTCTATTCAGGATTGAGTTATACCAATTATGATGAATTATATGTAATTAATGGTGTTTCAAAAATTGACAAAAACCAAGGTACATTTGCAATACCTATGATAGCTGGAGTTAAATCTAATATAATGCCTAATTTAATTTTAGGAGTTGAAGTTGGAGCAAGATATACAATGACCGATAATTTAGATGGTAGCTTTCCAAAAAATGAAAGATTAGAACCATTAAAATTTGGAAATATAAACAGTAAAGATTGGTATGTTTTTTCTGGTTTTACATTAACCTATACCTTTGGTGAAAAACCATGCTATTGTGCAGATTAAAAAAATATGAGTTTATTAGAATCAATAAATAAAGAGAATTTACCTAAACACCTTGCTATCATAATGGATGGCAATGGCCGTTGGGCAAAACAAAAAGGTTTGTTGAGAACACTAGGACATGAAAGCGGAACAAAATCTGTAAAAGTTACCGTTGAAACATGTGCAAAATTGGGTATAGAAAACTTAACCTTGTATGCCTTTTCTACAGAAAATTGGAATCGACCAAAACTTGAAGTAGATACTTTAATGAAATTACTAGTTAGTTCGTTAAGAAAAGAATTAAAAACACTTCAAGAAAACAACATACGCCTCAATTCTATTGGAAATCTTTCTAAAATGCCAAAGTCAATTCTTAAAGAATTAAATGAGGTAATAGAAAAAACAAAAAACAATACTCGAATGACTTTAACATTAGCATTAAGTTATGGTTCACGAGAAGAATTATTAAATGTTGTTAAAAACATTAGTGATAAAGTTAAAAATAATATAATTTCAATAGACGCTATTGATGAATCAATTATAAATGAGCATCTTTACACGCACAATCTACCTGATGTAGATTTATTAATTAGAACGAGTGGTGAACATAGAATCAGTAATTTTCTGCTTTGGCAAATAGCTTACGCCGAATTATTTTTTACTGATGTTTTATGGCCCGATTTTACAGAAGAACATTTATATGAAGCCATCATTAGCTATCAAAAAAGAGAACGAAGATTTGGAAAAACAAGTGAACAAATTAAACAATCCTAAAGTGTCAATAAATTACATTAAATCATTACTAACACTTTTATTTTTAGGAGTTGTTTTACAATCAAATGCACAAGATAGATTGCCGTTTGACCAAGGAAAAAAATACATTCTTGGAAATGTAAACGTATTAGGTAAAATCAGCTACAATCAACAAACAGTTGTTACTTTTTCTGGATTAGAAAAAGGTCAAAGAATTTCGGTTCCTGGAGAAGAAATTAGTGCAGCAATAAAAAAACTTGGTAAATTAGGTTTATTTAGCGACATCGATTTTTATATTAATGAAATTAAAGGTGACAGTGTTTATTTAGATCTAGAAATTGTAGAATTACCAAAATTAAGTGAAGCTAAATTTGTTGGAGTCAAAAAAAATAAAGTAGAAGAGTTAATCAAAGAAAACTCGCTAACTAAAGGTAAAATAGTTAATGAGAATTTAATTACAACTACCAAAAACTATTTAGAAAACAAATACAAAAAAGACGGATTTTTTAACACTAAAGTAAATATTAGAACCATTGCAGACACCACTTCAAACACTGTTAACATGGTTGTAAACATTGATAAAGGTGAAAAAATAAAAATCAAACAAATAGCATTTCAAGGCAATAAAGAGTTTTCTAATAAAAAGCTTAAAAAGTCTATGAAAAACACCAAAGTAGTTAATCCAATTAGAGTGTTTAAAGCTTCTAAATTCATAAAAACTAAATACGAAGAAGATTTAGTGAAAATTGTTGACAACTACAAAGAAAAAGGATATCGTGATGCTAGAGTAGTAAGTGATTCTGTTTGGCTAGACAAGAAAAAAAATAAGCTTGCAATAAATATTAAGGTAGAGGAAGGTAAAAAATATTACTTTGGAAATATTAAATTCTTAGGTAACTCCGTATATTCGGATCAACTTTTAAGCACCATTCTTGGTATTAAAAAAGGTGACACTTACAATGGCGTTCTTCTTGAAAAAAGAGTTGCAGATAAAACAAAACCAGACGGAGAAGATTTGACCAATCTTTATCAAAATAATGGTTATTTATTTTCTAACATAAATCCTGTTGAAGTAAAAACAGCTAATGACTCTATCGATTTTGAAATTAGAGTAACAGAAGGACCAATTGCTTATTTTAATAAAATTACCGTTGTTGGAAATGATAAAACAAATGATAAAGTAATTTATCGTGAGTTAAGAACAAAACCAGGTGAAAAATATAGTAAAGACGACTTAGTTAGAACTATTCGTGAAATTGGACAATTAGGATTCTTCGATCCTGAAGCAATCGACCCAAAATTCAAGAATGTTGATCCAACTGCAGGAACTGTTGATATTGAGTATAATTTAGTTGAAAAAGGATCTAGTCAAATTGAACTTCAAGGAGGTTATGGAGGTGGTGGATTCATTGGGACACTTGGTTTGTCTTTTAACAATTTCTCTGTAAAAAACATGTTCAAAAAAGATGCTTACAAACCGCTTCCAATGGGTGATGGACAAAAAGTAGCTTTACGTTTACAAGCTAGTACTTTCTTTCAAACTTATAGTTTATCATTTTCAGAACCATGGTTTGGCGGAAAAAAACCAGTAAGTTTTTCTACATCTATATCTCAGAGTAAACAATTTTTATTTGGAGGTAATGCAAATGATGTAGACAGAAGTAAAAGTTTTAATATCACTTCATTGTCTGTTGGAATTGCAAAAAGATTAACTATACCAGACGATTATTTTACACTATCAAATGCCATCAGCTTGCAATACTATGATTTAAATAATTATAACACTGGTCTATTTACTTTTGGAAATGGTTCTTCAAGAAATCTGGCTTTCAATATAGGTCTAACAAGAAATAGCAAAGGTGTCAACCCTATTTATCCTACAAAAGGGTCTGAGTTTAGCTTGTCTACGAAATTTACTCTTCCTTATTCACTTTTTAACGGTATAGATTATGGTAATTTAAAAAATCTAGAAGAATATAAGTTACGCTTTGTTAATGGCCAATTCCCTTCAGATCCAAACTTATCACCATTACTTGTTAATGGAGAACTAATTAAAGAAACTTTTACAGGTTCAGGAATTTACACAAGAGCACTTGGTGTTGCTGACGCAGCTCCTGACCAATCCAAAATTGACCAAAAAAGATTTGATTGGTTAGAATATTACAAAGTAAAGTTTAAAGCCGATTGGTTTACTAAATTATATGGCAATGATCAAAACGCACTTGTTTTAAGAACTTTAGGAGAATTTGGATATCTTGGCGCATATAATTCTGAAAGAGGAATTGTTCCTTTTGAAAGGTTCTTTGTTGGTGGTGATGGTTTAGCCAACTTTGCTTTAGATGGTCGTGAAGTAATACAATTAAGAGGTTATCCAAATCAATCTTTATCATCTGTAAATGGTGGTTCAATCTATAATAAATTCTCTTTAGAATTGAGATATCCTATTACATTAAAAGCACAAGCATCGATATATGCACTATCTTTTTTAGAAGCTGGAAATTCTTTTGACAATTTTAGAGACTATAATCCGTTCTCTTTACAACGATCTGCTGGATTTGGAATTAGAGTTTTCATGCCAGCCTTCGGATTATTGGGAATTGACTTTGCTCATGGCTTTGATGCAGTTCCAGGTTTAACAGAAAAAAGTGGATGGCAAACACATTTTATTATTGGTCAACAATTTTAGTATATTTGCTTAACATTTCTAAAACTTAAGTTTATGAAGAAATACATTTTACTAGCATTATTTGTAACATTAGCTGTAACAAACAATGTAAATTCGCAAACAAGAGGAATCAAAGTTGGCTACATCGATATGGAGTACATCTTAGAAAAAGTTCCTGATTATGCTGAAGCAAAAAACCAATTGGAGCAAAAAGCAGAAAAATGGAAGCAAGAAATTGAAACCAAAAAAAATGATATTGCCAAATTAAAAGAAGCTTTAAAAACAGAAAAAGTTCTTTTAACTAAAGAACTTATAGCAGAAAGAGAAGAAGAAATTGCTTTTCAAGAAAATGAATTATTAGAATATACTCAGAAAAAATTTGGTCCGAATGGTGAACTAATTGTTCAAAAAGCCGTTTTAGTAAAACCTATTCAAGACCAAGTATTCAATGCTGTTCAAGATATTGCTGAGGCAAAAAAATACGATTATATTTTCGATAAATCATCTGATTTAACAATGCTTTTTGCTGCAAAAAAACATGACATTAGTGACAGAGTTGTTAGCGCACTTACACGTGCTGAGAAAAGAGAACAAATGTCAAAAAAACAATTAAAACTTGAAGAAGAAAGAGAACGCAAGCAAGAAATGATTGATGATAATCCGCTACTATCTGAAAGACAAAAACAAGCTGAAGAAAGAAAAGCGGCACGTCTAAAAATGATTGAAGACAAGAAACTTCTTGCCGAAGAAAAGAAAGCTGAAGCTGAAGCAAAAAGAAAACAATTGTTAGAAGAAAAGAATAATAAAAAAAGTGGCACAGTTTCTGATAAGCCTAATACAGATAACAAAGATGCAGACACAAAAACAGTTGCAGCATCTGATAAAAAAGCAGAAGTTGAAGCTCAAAGGAAAAAAACATTAGAAGAAAGACAAAAGTTAATTGACGATAGAAAAAAAGCAGCCGAAGAAAAAAGACTTAAAATATTAGCAGACAGAGAAGCTGCAAAAAAAGCAAAAGAAGACGCAAAAAATAATAAACCTTAAAATAAATAAAAACAATAATTAATACGAAGAATGATGAAACAATTTAGAACTTTTTTAATAGCAGCAGTAGCTTTATTTAGCTTTCAAACAATGAGCGCTCAAACTAAAGTAGCACATGTTGATACTAACGAAATCATGACAAAAATGCCTGCTGTACTTGAGGCTCAAAATCAATTAAAAAAATTGAGCGATACGTATACTGCAGATTACAAAACTATGGTAGATGAGTATCAAGCCAAAATTAAAAAATATGATGCTGAAGCTGCAACAGTGACTGATGCTGTAAACCAAACACGTCAAACAGAAATGCAAGACATGGGTAAAAGAATTGGCGAATTTCAAGAAACTGCTCAAAAAGATTTACAAAAGAAGGAAGCAGACTTAATGAAACCAATTACAGAAAAAGTAAAAGCTTCTATCCAAAAAGTTGGAAAAGCTAAAGGTTTTAACTATGTACTAAACGCTGGTGATTTATTATTAGCTGACGGAACAGATATTACTGCTGACGTTAAAAAAGATTTAGGATTTTAATTTAATCTGAATTTATTTCAGATTCTAACTTAAAATATTTAAAAACTGCTCAAATAAATTGAGCAGTTTTTTTTTACATTTGCTTTATGACAAACAACAATCCTATTGGGCTATTTGATTCGGGAATTGGTGGAACTTCCATTTGGAAAGAAATTCATCAACTACTTCCTAATGAAGACACAATTTATCTAGCTGATAGTAAAAATGCTCCTTATGGTCAAAAATCTAAAGAGGAAATCATTCATTTAAGTTGTAAAAATACTGAATACCTTCTAAACGAAAACTGTAAAATTATTGTTGTTGCTTGTAATACTGCTACCACGAATGCAATAAAAGAATTACGAGCTAAATATGATGTTCCTTTCATTGGAATCGAACCAGCTATAAAACCAGCAGCGTTACATTCTAAAACGCAAAAAATAGGAATTCTTGCTACTAAAGGAACATTAAATAGTGAACTGTTTTACAAACATGTTGAACAATTTCAAGACATTCAAGTCATAGAACAAATCGGATTTGGTTTAGTTGAACTAATTGAAAATGGCGAAATAAATTCTAAAGAAATGAAGACTTTATTGAAAAAGTATCTAAATCCTATGATAGCATCTAATATAGATTACTTGGTACTTGGATGCAGCCACTACCCTTACTTAATTCCTCAAATAAAAAAAATTCTACCTTCAAATATCAAAATAATTGATTCTGGTGAGGCTGTTGCAAAACAAACCAAAAAAATCTTAGATGAAAAAGTAGGTTTTAGAGAAATAAATGAGAAAAGTAAGCAACTTTTTTATACCAACACCAACCCAAAAGTACTTATTGAAATTCTTGAAAATAAGTTTAAAGTTATTGAAAAAAAATTCTAAATCCCTTTGCTTTCATATTCTTAGCAAAAGTTAAGCTCAAATAGAGTATCTTTGCAAAAAATATAAGCATGAATAATTCTAATAATAAAAAACGAACTGGACTAAGCAAACCAAGTGGTGATAGAAAAAAATCTACCACAACTTCTAAACCTGCCATGGACAAACGTTCTCAAAATAGAAAACCCGCAGTTAAGAAAGATTCTCCAAACGTACCGAAACCAATAAAATCAGATGAAATTCGTTTGAATAAATACATCTCAAATTCTGGTGCTTGCTCTAGAAGAGATGCTGATATTTATATTCAATCTGGGAATGTAAAAGTAAATGGAATTGTCGTTACAGAAATGGGACATAAAGTTAAACCTGGTGATGTTGTAAATTTTGACGGAGCTACTCTAATGCCTGAAAAGAAGGAATATTTTGTTTTAAACAAGCCCAAAAACTTCACGACTTCTAATGATGAAGATGGTGATCATAGAAATGTTTTAGAGCTAATAAAAGGCGCAACAACATCTAGGATGCAACCTATTGGTAGAATGGACAAAAATACCACTGGATTATTAGTATTTACGAATGATACCGATATTATTAGAAAATTTAGTTTACCAAATCAAAAATCACCAAAAATCTATCAAGTTACTTTAGATAAAAACTTAAAGTTTGAAGATTTAGAAAAAATTTCAAAAGGAGTTACCCTTGACGGACACAAATTATTTGTTGATGAAGTAAGTTACATTGAAAACGAACCTAAAAATGAAATTGGCATCAAATTAAGAACTCCAAATGTAAAAGTTGTTAGAGCCATATTTGAAAATTTCAATTATACTACAATAAAAATTGATCGAGTTGCCTTTGCAGGTTTAACCAAAAAGAATCTTCCAAGAGGAAATTGGAGACCATTAACGGAGCAAGAAATAATTAATTTAAAAAATATCTAACCAGGCAAAAGCTTGGTTTTTTTATCCAAATGACGACTCAAAAAAATTTATCTATAGCACATGCTTGGTTTGAAGCATTCAATACTCATAACCTAGAAAAGCTACTATCATTATACGATAATGATGCTGAACATTTTAGTCCGAAATTAAAAATTAGACATCCAGAAACAAATGGACTAGTTAAAGGACAAGACGCACTAAGAACATGGTGGCAAGATGCTTTTGAACGATTGCCAAGTTTACAATACAAGGTAACATCACTAACAGCGAATTCTGACAGAGTATTTATGGAGTATATAAGAAATGTAGATAATGAAGAAGCAATGCTAGTTGCAGAAGTATTAGAAATAAAAGAAGGCCTAATAGTTGCTTCACGTGTATATCATGGCTAAAATTATGCAACACAGCTAATTGTCGCAATATTTCTATAAAACAAAATACTATTGTATTTATAAATTTTGTAATTTTATTCCTTTAACCAAATAAATAAATTATGGCAGTATTAAAAGTAATCGAAGTACTTGCAAGCTCAGAAAAAAGCTGGGAAGATGCAACACAAAAAGCAGTTGAACAAGCAGCAAAATCATTAAAACACATTCGTTCAGTTTATGTTCAAGAACATAGTGCTGCTGTAAAAGACGGAAAAGTAACAGAATACAGAGTAAATTTAAAACTTACTTTCGAAATTGAATAATCAATAATAATTTTAACCAAAACAAAAAAATAGAAACTATGGGATTAGGAGGATTTTTTAAAAACCTATTTGGTTCAGCCAAAGAAAAAGTAAGTGAAGTTGCAGATAAAGCTGAAGGTTTTGCTGAAGAAGCAATTGAAAAAGTAAAAGAATCAGCTGCACCACTAGTAGAAAAAGCTGAAGAATATGCAGATATTGCAAAAGAAAAAGTAGCAGAATATGTTCCAGCTGCTAGTGAAGCAATTGAGAACGCTGTTGAAACTGTAAAAGAAAAAGCAGGCGAACTTGCTGATAAAGCAGAAGAAATGGCTGGAAATGCTGTTGATACTGTAAAAGAAAAAGTTAACTCGTTTACTAATGATGCAGAAGAAGCAGCACCAGTTGCTCCAGCAGAAGAAGCAAATAGAGTTGAAGAAGATGCCGATTAATTTTAGAAAAAAGCTATCTTTGTAAAAATTTAAATCACACTTTTAGTGTGATTTTTTTATTATGGAAAAAACACTTCACATCAACAGTTTAGAAGAATACACAAAGCAATTTTTTGATGTATTAATTAGTTATTCGCCAAAGTTAATTTCAGCATTCATCATTCTTTTTGTTGGAATTTATGTTATTCGATTTATTAATCGATTGGTTAAAAAATTAATGGCTCAACGTGAGTTAGATCCTACACTTACAAAGTTTTTAGCCGATATTCTAAATTGGGTATTACGAGTTTTGTTATTTGTAACTTTCATTTCAAAACTTGGAATAGAAACTTCATCGTTTGTAGCAATTTTAGGAGCCGCTGGTTTAGCAATTGGTCTTTCACTTCAAGGTTCTTTATCTAATTTTGCTGGTGGAATGTTGATTATTCTTTTTAAACCATTTAGAGTTGGAGATACTATCGAAGCACAAGGTGTAATTGGAACAGTAACAGAAATTCAAATATTTGTAACTAAACTTATTTCAGCTAACAATCAAACCATTTATATTCCAAATGGGATTTTATCGAATGGAATTATTACAAACTTTTCTGTTGAAGGAATGAGACGTGTAGATTTGGTATTTTCACTTTCATATGAAACCAACATCAAAGAAGCTAAAGAAGTTGTCTTAGAAGTAATGAAAAGCCATTCTAAAGTTTTGAAAAATCCAGAACCTATAGTTGTTGTAAAAGATTTGTCTGATAGCGCTATTCACTTAGCAATTCGTCCTTGGTCTAAAAACGAAGATTTTGGTGAAGTTTCCTCAGATATTTTGGAAAATTGCAAAGCAGCTTTTGATAAAAAAGGCATCATAATTCAACCTTTTGTAAGAGAAAATTCTAAGTAGATTTGGTTTGTAACATGAAATCTTTCAAATAATAAGGTTCGAAATAAGCCACATCTTTAAAAGAATTATTTAGAAATTTTTTATACGAAATCGCACTCATTTCATTTGCTGAAGGATAAAAAACAGTATCAACAAAATTAAAATTAGATTTTGTTAATATCGTTTTAGCTTTTTCATTACTATCACCAACAAAATAAACAGCATCATCAATATCAGAAAAACTAGAATCCGTAAGAATTTCAGCTTGAACTTCTCTAATCATTTCTTTTTTTGCATTAAAAATGGCGCTATAAACTTCCATTCTTCTAGCATCAATCATCGGAATGATAATACCATTCTCTATTTGCAATTGATTTGCTAAAACCGTCAATGTATCAACTGAAATCAATGGTATTCCCAATGCATAACATAATCCTTTAGCAGCTGAAACTCCAATTCTTAATCCTGTATATGAACCAGGTCCTTGGCTTACTGCAACAGCACTTAAATCAGAAAATGTTATACCAGCTTCCTTTATAATCTCTTCAATAAATAGGTGCAATTTTTCTGCATGAGAAAAGCCTTGTTCAGCCATTTCCTTGCATAAAATAGTTTCACCATTTTTGGCTAAAGCCACAGAACAGTTTTTGGTAGCTGTTTCAATATTAAGAATGTAACCCATTTAAAAGATAATCTTTTTAAGTTCTATTTTTTTGCTTCTTCTTTCTTAGCAGTGATTTTAACTTTATCACCAGAATTTAGATTTTTAGAAACAGTAACATAAGGACCAACGATTACCTCATCACCTTTTTGAAGTCCAGATATAATTTCAATGTTAGTATCATCTTGGATTCCAGTTTTTACCACTCTTATTTTAGCTTTATCGCCTACTTTTACAAAAACACATTCTAGTTTTTTATCCGACTTAGCTTTAACTTTATTATCCTCTTCTTCAACTTCAAACTTTTTAGTTGCCGTTGTATCCGATTTTATAACTACAGAGCTAATTGGCACACCAATAACTTTTTCTTTTCTTGTAGTAATGATGTCAACAGTAGCTGTCATTCCTGGTCTAAAAGGCGAATAAGTATCTGGTTTTCCTTCGATTAAATCTAAATATGATTCTTTCAAAATTCTAACTTTAACTTTAAAATTTGTTACTTGATCGGCTGTTGTAGTTGAGCTAGCAGAGTTAGAAATACTTGTAACAATTCCTTTAAACTCTTTTTTCAAATACGCATCAACCTGAATATTAGTTTCGTCTCCTATGTTGATTTTAACGATGTCATTTTCATTCACATCAACTTCAACTTCCATATTGTTTAAGTTGGCAACTCTTAAAATTTCTGTTCCAGTCATTTGTTGGGTTCCTAAAACTCTTTCACCCAATTCTACATTCAGCATAGAAATTGTACCATCAGCTGGAGCATAAATTGTAGTTCTTCCTAAATTATCTTTTGCTTCTTTTACAGTTGCATTGGCACTTTGAACGTTATAATATGCCGATTGTTTACTAGCTTTTGCCACTTCGAATGAAGCAATCGCTTTATCCCAATCTGAACGAGAAATAATTCCTTTTTCGTACAACGATTTGTTTCTATCATAATTGGCTTGAGCTTCTTTGAAAGATGCATCGGCTTGACTTAATCCGGCTTTAGTTCCAGAATAATTTGATACAGAACGATTCAAACCAGAAGTGTATAAATCAGGATTAATTTTCACTAGTAAATCACCTTTTTTAACTACTTGACCTTCTTTTACAGGCAAAGCGATAATTTCTCCTGAAACTTCAGAAGATATTTTTACTTCAATTTCTGGTTGAATTTTTCCAGTTGCAGATACTGTTTCTATAATAGTTATTTCGTCAACTTTGGCAGTTTCAACTTCTGTAGAATTATCTCTATCACCAAAAACTCCTGCTTTTGATAAAGCGATTAATAAAACTACTAATCCTAAAATAACTCCAGTTATTATGTAAATTTTCTTTTTTGACATGATTTTATTTATTTTTTATATAGGTATTATTTCTTGCATGAATACTTAAAGTTATTAATTCAATAAATACACCAATTGAAAACGCTTTAATAAATTCTAATAGCAATATTATTCACTTTATTTATTTTCAATAATTGGGATTCCAAAATAAAATTCTAAAACCTTAGTTTTAAAAACATAGTCATACTTTGTTCTTAAAACTTCCGATTGTGCATTTTCTAATGCAATTGTTGATTGTGAAAAATCAAATGCATTCATTAAACCAACATTATATCGTTCTTTAGAAAAATTAAAAGCTTGTTTTCTTGCTTCAAGTGATTTTTGAGCTGCTTCAAATGATTTGCCAGCATTAACTACATCATTATATGCTTGATATACATTGCGCTCTAAATCTAATTCTGCTTGTTTTAATTGAAATTCTGTACGCTCTTGATTAATTTTAGCTCGCTTCACTCTTCCTTTTGTAGCAAAACCATTAAATATTGGCACATTTAATTGAGCTCCAACTGCCGTCCCATCAAATAGCGATAATTGATCAATAAAATTAAAAAACGGATTCTCAGACCAACGAGTATTATATCCTATAAATCCTGATAGGGTTGGTAAGTAGGAACTTTTTGAAATTGCAAGATCCTTTTTAGCTATTTCAACATTAGAAGTTGCAATTTTAATGTCTTTTACAGACTCTTTTGCTTTTGCTAAAATACTTGCTTGGGTTTCATTTATTACACTAGAAACAGGAACATCAACAGGAACATCAGACACATCAAAAGTGCTATATTCTTCAATTAATAATGTTTGACACAAGGCAATTTTTGAAATAAGCAACGTGTTTTCTGTTCCTATAATTTGTTGTTGTTGTGTTGCGTCTGTAGCTTGCAATTCATAAATATCACCAGCTGGTAAAGAACCAGCATCAATTAATTTTTGAGTACGAATAATATTTTCTTTAGTGATACTATTTTGATTTTTTTGAACCTTCAATTGTTCTTTATTGAACAGGATTTGTAAGTAAGAATTTGCTATAGATAAAGCAATATCGTCTTTCATTTTGTCTAAACGATACGAATTTGCAATTTTATTTAATTTTGAACGCTGTAACGTTTTCCAATTTACTAATCCATTAAATAAATTTACACTTGAATTTAGTCCTGCAGAAAAAGATTGAAAAGTTTCATTTTGAAATTGGTTTGTAACCGGATTAATACTTGCACCTGTATTTACACTGAAGTTGGCATTACCATTTAAAGTTGGTAAAAAATTTCCAACTGCTTCCATTTTTTCAACATCAGATATTTTCAGATCCAATTCAGATTGCTTTATGCTGATATTGTTTTTTAATGCATAATCAACACATTCTTTGAGTGTCCATTTTTTTGTTTGAGCTTGGGATGAAAATCCGAAAACTAGAGCAAAAAGGAAAATTATTTTAAAACCTACGTTTTTCATGTTTATTTTAATCAATAGTTAAAATACAATAATGCAAATTTAAGCGTTTTATAATCAAAACAATTAAATTAACATTTTCTTATCTGACGTTAAATTACTTTTTTTGTTACATTCACACCCAAATTAATTTTGATTTAAAAATGAAAAACTGTTTTCTTATATTAATTTCGCTTCTTCTACTTTCGACTTTGTTTAGTTGTTCGTCAACAAATAAGATTGCTACTATAAAACCAGAACCCTCTCAAAACACTCCAATGGCATACAAAACAACAACTTCATTCGTAAGCATGCCCATGGAAGTCTCATTAAAAGAAATCGAAAACCAATTAAATAAAGCCTTAACTGGATTGATTTATGAAGATAATAATCTTGATGATGACAAAACGGAAATGAAAATTTGGAAAACAGGCACCATAAAATTAATTGAAAAAGACGGAAAAATACAATCTGTTTTGCCTTTGAAAATTTGGTCAAAAATAAAATACGGAACGGAGTTCATGGGATTAAATGACACAAGAGAAATTGACTTAAACGGAACCATAACTTTACTCAGTACAGCCAAATTATCAAATTGGAAAATGAATACTAGCTCTGTTATCGAAGATTTTGAATGGAGTGAAAGCCCAACGATATTAGTTGCTGGAAAAAAAGTTCCGATAACTTATATAATCAATCCTACTTTGTCTATTTTCAAATCGAAAGTGGCAAAGAAAATTGATGATGCTATTGAAAAATCTTGTGATTTTAAACCTTATGTTTTAAATGTTTTAGAAACTTTGGGCACACCATTTAAAACAAGTGAACAATATGAAACCTGGTTTAAAATGAATCCAATTGAAGTTTATGTTACTGATGCACAATTGCAAAAAAGTAAAATAAAAATGAACTTAGGATTAAAATGTACCATGCTAACAATGGTTGGACAAGAACCAAAAAATGTTTTTGATAAAGAATCTGTTACTTTCAAACCGGTTGCTACTGTTCCTAATAAAACAACAGCTACTGTAGCGGCAATTTCTACCTATGAAAGCGCTTCTCGAATAATAACTAAGAATTTTCAAGGAAAAGAATTTGCTTCTGGAAGTAGAAAAATCACAGTGCAAAAAGTTGATTTATGGTCAAAAGATGGCAAAATGATTATTGCACTTGACATGACTGGAAGCATCAATGGATCAATTTATCTTTCTGGAATTCCAAATTATAATTCAGTTACAAAAGAAATTTATTTTGAACAAATGGATTATGTTTTAAACACAAAAGGACTTTTGACAAAAACAGCTAATTGGTTGTTGCAAGGCGTAATTTTGAGAAAAATTCAAGAAAATTGTCGTTATTCTATAAAAGAAAATTTAGAAGAGGGCAAGAAAAGTTTATTGCCTTACTTGAGCAATTATTCGCCAATGAAAGGCGTATTCGTAAACGGAACTTTGAACGATTTTGAATTTGAAAAAGTAGAATTAACCAACGAAGCTATAATTGCATTTATAACTACATCTGGCAAATTGAACATTAAAATTGATGGAATGGAATAAAAACTATTGAGTTTTCTTTTTCGTGTACATTCTATAAACTACTAATCCAACGATACCAACCAACACGTACGGAATTACCATTAGGTAAACAATTCCGTCGTTTACTGCTTCTGCCTTCATGGTATTTCCTTCGCTCTCTAATGATGCTCTACACATGGCACATTGTGCTTGTGAAGGAAGAGAATAGAATATAGAAAAAAGTATAACAACAAATCCTTTCAATGAGGAAATATGTCTTTTCTCCAATCTATTTTCTATTTTCTTCACTCTATTTTCTTTATTTAACATAGTAAGGAGAAATCATTAGATAAACAATAACGCCAGTAACTGCAACATATAACCATAATGGGAATGTAATTCTAGCCAGTTTTTTGTGTCTATCAAATTGTTTAGATAATGCTCTAACGTAAGTAAACAAAACCAAAGGAATTATAATTACTGAAAGTGCAATATGTGTTAGTAAAATAAAAAAGTAAACGTATCTGATTATACCTTCACCTCCAAACTTAGTTGATTCTGAAGTCATGTGATAAGCAACATACATTACTAAAAAGATTACAGAACATGCAATTGCAGAAGTCATTAATTTTTCATGTAACGAACGATTACCATTTTTAATAGCTCTAACTGCTAAAATCAATAAAATAGCCGTAACACCATTAATTGATGCGTAAATTGGTGGTAAGAAAGAAAGTGGCTCCACATTAATTCCAAAATCTTTTAACTTCACAGAAAATAGAATTGCTACAACTATTGGAATTAGTATTGAAACAATAATAATTGGTGTTCTAAATTTTTTTTCTACTGTATTATTCATGATTACTCTTCTAATAATAATTTAATATCTTCTTTAATTTCTTTTACTCCTTTAGCTTCAAGTCCATCATAATATAGAATTGGATTTCCTTGATTATCCTTTCTGCATCTTATTTTTCCTTCTTTATCTACAAGTGCAAAAAGTCCGGAATGTTCAAAACCACCATTCACTTTTTTATTTTCTGCAGCATATAGATTGAAGCCTTTGTTTGCCAAACTTAAAATATATTCTTTATCACCTGTTAAAAAATGCCAATTTGGTGAAGTGATGCCAAGTTGATTTGCATGTTCTTTAAGAACTTCGACAGTGTCATTTTCCGGATTTATAGTAATTGAGGCTACTCCAAAGTTGGTCTCTTTTGAAAATTCCTTTTGAATATCCTTCATGTTTTTATTCATAATAGGACAAATTGAAGGACACGTTGAAAAGAAAAATTCAATTACATATACTTTACCTAAATAACTTTTGTCTGATATTTTGGCATTATTTTGATCTGTTAATTCAAACTTAGGAACTGGCCCTATTTTCATTAAACCATCCTCTTTTACAATATCATTTGAAAGACTCATTCTATCGTTTTTTACAACAGAACCGTCTTTTATGCGATCGATTATTTTTGGTATAAAGATAATCCCAAACACTAAAATTATAAATGAAATTCCTATGTAAGATTTATTTTTCATGTCTATTATATTTTTCTTGAAGCGTTGTGATTTCTTTTTAAAGCCAATCGATACTCTGCTAAAATGATTTTAACATCATCGATCATTTGGTTGTATAATTCAGAAACCAAAACTGTATTATAGCCTTCTTTGTATTCTGGCTTACCTTTTTTGTCTTGACCTTTTCTACCTCTAAGATTTCTCTTTTTATCTACAATATAAACATTTGGTGTTCCAAGCTTATCGTCTAATTTACCGACTAATTGAAGTTTATCATAGAATGTTTGTATTTGCTGTGGCGAACCAAAAACAAAGTTCCATCCAGCTTGCGTTCCAAGTTTACTAATATCGTTTTTTAATGCTTTAACTTGCTCTTGAGTTCCATCTGGAAAAATCATTACCATTTGAAAATCTTTAAAATCTTTATTTCTGGTGTATATTTTTTCGTATAAATTAAAAAAGCTTCCTTTACGTTTTTCAACGTCTGTTCCAATAAAGCCTAATATAGTAATTTTATTGGTAAGAGCAACAGGTTTATCATCTAGCGTTTTCCAAGTATTTATGTCTGGAATATTTTTAGTAATGGTTGGAAGATTAACAAAACTATTAACTCCTGAGGCAAAAAAGAGATAAGTAACTAGAGGAAGAACAAACAATACAAAGAGAACGATTTTCTTTTTCATTTTTTTTTTTATTTAAATATACAAAAATAAAAAAAAGGTACGCAACGCGTACCTTTAAATTGAATTAATATAATGTTAAAAATTCCACTTAATAGTAGCATTTTTAAATACCTCAAAAACATAATTGCCTTCTACTAAAAGAATGAATGTTAAATATAAAACTAAGAAAATAACTGTCCAAACAACAGATCTTCTTAATGCTTTTGTTTCACCTTCCATGTGCATGAAAGCCCAAACAATTCCATATGCTTTAACTAAAGTCAAAATTAAGAATATCCAATTTAGAAGATTAGTTCCTAAAATATTTGTCATATGCAAGGCTTCAGGCTTAAAAATACCTAAAATTACCTCTACAATTGTAACTGCAGATAGAAACCAAAAAACCTTCCAAATTCTACCTGTATTCGATTCGTGTGCGTGTGCCATTATTTTTTTATCTTAAGATTAAACTAAATAGAAGAATGTAAATACGAAAACCCAAACTAAATCGACAAAGTGCCAGTATAGTCCAACTTTTTCAACCATTTCGTAACTTCTTCTTTTTTCATAAGTTCCTAGAAGAACATTTATGAAAATGATGATGTTAATGATGACTCCTGAGAATACGTGGAAACCGTGGAAACCAGTAATAAAGAAAAAGAAATCAGCAAATAACTTACTTCCATATTCATTGTGTTGTAAGTTAGCTCCTTCAACTACCAATGCAGCATCTGCTAATCTTTTTTCAGATTCTGCTCTTGAAAGAATAAATTTATGTTTTGGTTTATTCAATGATTTATCTTCATTTAAACCTTGAGCTGTTTTAAGCGTTTCTTCACTATTGATAACTTCAGTTCTTACTAATAAGTCTGGACGAGCTTTAAAACCGGCCAAAACTTCATTCACAGAATAAGTCGGTAAAGAACCTTCTTCCATAAACCATTTTCCTTTTCCTCTTGTAAGTTGTTCTCTTTCTTCTGGTAATACAACCGCGAAGTCAGCTAAAGCAACACGTTTTCCTTTGCTATCAACAAATTGTAAAATACTTCCGCCTTTTGTTTCAACAGCACCATACTCACCATGAATGAAATTTTTCCACTCCCAAGCTTGTGAACCAACGAAGATTAAACCTCCAATGATTGTTAAAAACATGTAGAATGCTACTTTTCCTTGTTTCATTTGGTGTCCAGCATCAACAGCTAATACCATTGTTACAGATGAAAAGATAAGAATAAAAGTCATTAATGCTACGTAGTACATTGGAGCTGGAACTCCGTGCATAAATGGAAAGTGAGTAAACACCTCATCAGCCAATGGCCAAGTTTCAATAAATTTAAACCTAGAAAAACCGTAAGCAGCTAAAAAACCAGAAAAGGTTAATGCATCAGAAACGATGAAAAACCACATCATTAATTTTCCGTAACTTGCTCCTAATGGCTCATTATTTCCGCCATCCCATGATTTCCCTACAGTATTTGCAGTAGTAACTGTCGATCCCATAAAAAGTTGTTGTTAAAAAGTTCCCAAATTTACATATTTTTCTTATTTAAAGAAACATAAAAACAAAAATAAATAAATCCACAAGAAATCAAGAAAGTGCCAATACATTGCACCTAGCTCAATACCAAGAAATTGGGACGAATTGTACTTTTGTTTAAAATGATTATAAATTATAATTAATAGTGAAATTATACCTCCAGCTAAATGTGCCATGTGTACATATACCAAAACATATAAGAATGAAATGGTAATTGAACCTGATCCTCCAACTGGATATAGGTGATTTTGAAATAACTGCGTAAAACCTTCAAATTGGAAATAAATAAATCCCAATCCCAAGGCAAGAGTTGCTAACAAAAAAAGTGTTGTAGCACTTCTATCATCTTTCTTAATTGATTTCTTTGCTAAGTGAATGGTTACACTACAAAGAAGAATAATTGCAGTACTGATGAAAAAAGCAGTTGGCATTTGAAAATCTTTAAGCCAATCTGGTCTCGATTTACTTACAACCATTGCGCTTGTTAAACCGGCAAACATCATCACCATACTTATCATCGCAAAAATCAACAAGAGTTTGTATGACCTTGCTGTGCGTTCTTTATGTTCTTCAGTTGTCATCATAACTATCTTAAAAATTTATCTGTTATATATATTATTTGCAATAAAGTAATGTAAGAAACACTCACTAACATTAATACTCTAGCTGCTTTTGGTGTTCTTTGTTTGTATAATTTGAAAGCATAAATCAGCATCCACAATCCTAAAATAAAAACCAATACAGCTGCAATTTGGCTAATAAAAAATTGCCCAGTAAACCCTAGACAAGGTAAAAGTGATGCAACTATTAGCCAAAGTGTGTACAAAATAATTTGTGTCGCTGTTTTAGTATCTCTTTGTCCTGTTGGCAACATAAAAAACCCTGCCTTTTCATAATCTTCATACAAAAACCAACCTATTGCCCAAAAATGAGGAAACTGCCAAAAAAACTGAATCATGAATAATGTTCCTGCTTCAATTCCGAAATTTCCTGTTGCTGCAACCCATCCTAACATGAAAGGAATTGCTCCTGGAATTGCTCCTACAAAAACCGATAATGGTGTAACCGTTTTTAATGGTGTGTAAGCACTTGTATATAAAAATATTGAAATCGCTCCGAACATTGCTGTTTTTGGATTGATTAAATAGAGTAAGATTAACCCAATAATCGTTAACAAACTTGCTACAAACAGAGCAATATTTGGTGACATTCTTCCTGCAGGAACTGGACGATTCTTAGTTCTATCCATTAATGCATCCAAATCTTTTTCTATCACTTGATTAAAAGCATTTGACGCTCCAACCATGCAATATCCACCGATAATCAACATTATCAAAGTTGTCCAACTAAACGGATGACTTTCGTCAAATCCTAATAAATAGCCAGCAATTGAAGAAAATAAAACACTTATTGCTAAACCAGCCTTGGTGATTTCTTTAAAATCTCTAAAGATTACTTTGAGCGAAAGTGTATTAGTTGTAGAATTCAATGGAATTGAAAAATTGATTTTTTAATGGTGCAAAAGTAGTTCATCAAAAAGGATTTGACAAAAAACAAACCATAAAATTATTTAAAATTCTAATAATCGAAATACCAATTAAAAATATCGCATCTCAAACCAAGAGAAAACCATGTAGTACTTTGTTTTTTCAACGCATCTGTTTCAACTGTTGGACTAAAATTTCTGTAAATAATACTTCCAAAAGCTTTCAAATTTGTGGCTGGGTTTATCAAATAACCAGCTTGTAAATCGGCGATAAAAATATTAGTTTTATTCCCTTGTCCAACAGTAACTCCATTGTCAAAAGGTCTATTATCATTATAACTTAAATAAATATTTCCACCGTAATTCTTAGTAGCATCAAAATCAAAACCTCTTACACCCATTGTTAATTTGGCATCAGCAAAATATCTTCCTTTGTGGTATCTTGCAATTGCAATTAATTCTTTAGCATTCCCACCCCATTGATGTCCAAGACTTTGGTTGCTATTTCCATAATTTGTTAACGCATTGCTATGTGAATAAACGTAAGGTCTAATATGATTGTACTCCACTTGCACCAACAGATTTTCTATATTAAACGCATTGAAATATTTTGCTCCAATTTGGTAGGCAAATTTGTTTTTCCAACTTTTATTAGCATCTTTTACTTCATTGAATGAGAATTCATCAATTAGAAACTGTCCATAGAAATTAATTTGATTGTTCCATTTGTACTTAGTTGTTAAACCAAGTAAAGCATTTCCGCTTCTTGAAGATGATGCAAACTCAACTGCTCTATAAAAGATAATTGGATTTACGAAACTCATGTCAAATCCTCTATCGTTTTGTTTAGACCAAACTACCGATTCGAAAAAACCTAAATTGAATCTTTTAGTAACATTCCAACTTAAATAATGGTTTGCAACAAACTTTGTTGCATAAGTTCCATCAATTGTGGCGTCATTTCTAACATCTTTCATCCACATATAATTGTTGGTATATTTAATTTTCCAGAATGTAGTGTTTATTTTAAAATAAGGAATAGGGCTTACACCATCTGTTAAAAACAGTGAACGAAATCCATCACCTAAAAAATTTCTTCCATAACCCAATTGTAAATCAATAAACTTATTTGGCGCGAAAGTTAAATTTGCCTCGGCCATAGGAAAATCGAAAGCATCTGATTTGAATTCTTTTGCGATTCCAATTCCTGGAATTATTGCCGGATTTCCTCCTGATGGTTTTATCGAAACTGCATAATTATTAAAATAATCAGCAAAACGACCTTGACTTTCAAAAATGGTTGTGGTAAAGTTTAATTGACTTCCTAAACCACCTCGAACTTGAATTCCACGAGTATTTACATAAGTATAATCTGCAACACTTGGATCGCTTTTACCCATTTGCAAATCGAAAATAGGATTCATAGTAAACCAATAATCATCTCCTTGAATGGCTACTGTATTTTCATTCCAAAGTTTTTTTCCCCACCATGAAGTTTTGTTCTTCATTAGCTTTTGATTTTCTGCTTCTAAATTGTAATATTTAGAAACTTCAGCATAAGTATAAGGTTTGGATGCCGTATGATTATTACTACCTACTTGATTCATCGCCGGATCAAATTGCGCATAAAAACTGTGAGACAATGGAATGCTCAAATGACTTTGAAACTGTGGGTTATTGAATTTTTTATAAACTATACTATCAAATTCTGTAAGTTCTTTATTTTTATCTTTTAGCGAGTAAATAGTCGTTGGCTTGCTAGCCTCAATCTCTTTCTCCTTTTCTGCTTGAATTTCAGCAGCACTTTGAAGTGGAATTGCTATTTTGATTGTATACTTTGCATAAGTTGGCTTTCCGTTATACGTTGGCGGACTCACTTTTGGCATAGCCGCAAAAACTCGTTTACTTTCTTTTACTAAATCTTCATCGTTAGCATCAACATATTGTACTTTGAAAGTTCCTTTATCGTCAACCTCAAACAAGACTATGACATTTCCTTTGTAGTTGTTGTCTTTTAACTTAGTAGGTACTTGAAAATTATTGTAAACAAAATTTTGCACTTCAGTATTGAAACAATTTTCAAGTTCTTTAGCTTGTAATTTAGCGCAGTTTGGAAAAATTGGCATTTGTTCACTTCCTTTTTGGGCGGTAACCAATAGTGCATTTAAAAGTAAAAAAGCTATCGTTATTTTATTAAACATCCTATTTGAATATAATTTAGTAATCGCTGTTTGTTGTTTGTCCGTTGGCAATGGCTTTGGCAGAGGATGTCCCTATTCTCTTAACTCCAAGATTAATCATTTCTACTGCTTCATCGTATGTTCTAACGCCACCTGCTGCTTTTATAGACAGAGGAGAGCCATTTTCTAACATCATTATTATAGTTGGAACCGTTGCGCCATTTGGCAAACCATTTTCTGTTTTGTAAAAACCTGTTGATGATTTTACATAAACCGAATGATAACATTCTTCTTTAAAATTAGACATCACAACCTTTTTAATCAAAGAAGAAATTTGGATAATTTGGTCGTTACTTAATGCCGCCACTTCAATAATCCATTTTACTATTTTGTGATGATCCAATCCTAGTTTTGTTCCTTCGAGAACTTCTTTTTTTACAACATCTACCTCACCTCTTTTGAACGCTTCATAATTGCATACAAAATCTAAATCGTCTGCACCATCTTCAATAGCTTTTTTAGCCTCGGTAAGTTTATCTTCCAATGAATAAGTTCCTTCATGAAAACCAATTACAGTACCTATCGTAACCATTGAATTAGCTTTACTAATCATTTTTCTAGCCATAGCTACCATATCAGGACGAATCATGATGAGTTTAAAACCTTCATCAATAGCTTCTTGGATAAATCCTTGAACTACTTTGGTGTTTTCTTCAACAGAAAGTCCGGCTTGCTCGGGTGTTTTTAGATAAGTAGAATCTAAATAGTGTTTAATGTTCATTTTCTTAATTATTAGAAACGATAAAGGTACAAAAAATCTGTATCCAATTTATTGCTGCCAAAAATAGAAAATATTGAAGGAATGATTGCTTTTTGGTTAAATAAACTTATGTAAAAAAATTAATAGAAAAGCTTTTAAAGCTAAAAAACAAAACCACTCAATGAGTGGTTTTGTTATTAAATATCTTAGTAATTATTAGTAATCCTACTATTGCTCCTGTTGTATTGGCTATAACATCAAAAACATCTGCGCTTCTTGTTGTTGTGAATAGCTGTTGGCAAATTTCCATTACTATTCCGTAGCCGATAGCAGCAAATAAAATTTTATAATTGTATTTACTTTGTTTAAAAAACAACGCCCACAAAACTACAAACATCATATAGAATGTAAAATGTGCGAGTTTGTCTTTATATGGAACTTCTATATCACTACTAACATCGTCAAATGTAGCCAAACTCAAATATGTAACAACAAGTGTCCAAAGAATGGCTAGTAGGAAAAATATTTTTTTATTATGCACCTATCAAACTTGCGTAAGCTTCGCTATCTAATAATTCGTCCCATTGAGAAACATCAGACACTTTTACTTTCACCATCCATCCTGCTCCATAAGGGTCAGAATTTACAGTTTCTGGATTGCGTTCAAGGTCTTCGTTGAATTCGATAATTTCACCAGACATTGGTAAAAATAAATCAGAAACTGTTTTTACAGCTTCAACAGTTCCAAAAACCTCATCTCTTTCAAGAGTTTGGTCTAGTGTTTCAACTTCAACATAAACGATATCACCCAATTCGCTTTGAGCGAAATGTGTAATTCCGATAGTTGCTACATCACCATCCATAGAAACCCATTCGTGGTCTTTTGTGTATTTTAAATTAGTTGGTATGCTCATTTTGTTTGTAAGTTTAAATTCAGGTCAAATGTATTGTTTATTCTTAAATTTTTAAAATGATTTTTATTACTATTTCAATTAATTTCCAAAGTTATATCTTAAAGTGAATCCACCTCTAATATTTGTCAATGGGAATGATGTTGAAATTACTGCTTGAGAGAACGAATGATCGTAATAGAAAATCGCAGTTAGATTCTTACTAAACGAATAATCGGCAGTTAATCTTGCAGACCAAATGTTTTGTCCTCCACCTAATTGATTGTTGTTATAATCTAAATAACGTACAATGGTTTTATTGTTTCTGTAAGAGAAATCTATTTTCAAATTAATATCGCTTTTTATAACCCCAGAAGGATCATCAGCCAATTTAGTTGAAAAAATTACATCTTTAAAACGATAACCAGTTCCAATTACATATTCAATTCCCTTTACTTCTGTTAATAGATTATTATCGAAACTTAGAGATAAGGCTCTGTCTTTTTTCATTTCAGCTAGGAACTTGAACGAACTTTTAGTTTCTAAATCTAAACGAATTAAAGGATTAAATTGTTCTACTAAATTCACATTTCCAACAAGAGTTCTTTCATATAAATTCCCGTTTAGTGGATTTACACCTTCTTGGTAATCTAGATTAGATCGGAATGAATTTATTGTGTAAGATGCTTTATAATTATGTTGTAAAGAGAAACGTTTGAATTTATCTTTAAAATATTTATAACGCATTAATCCATTATATTTTACATTCCAGTTAGGAATTGGGAAATTTCTCAAGATTCCTAAGGAAACATCTGAAGCTCCAGCACCTGTGTAGGCAGCTAAGAATGCTGGCAATAAAACCGATTGACTATTTTTGCCAAAACCAGCAGGATATCCTTCAGCATCGACTGCATAAGGTGCGCCTCCGTAATAATTTGAGGCCAATCTGTTTGCTATTTTTAAACGATTTTCTCTAAAATCATCAAAAGCTTCTGAACCAAACTCGTCACTATTCTTAAATGCGGTTTTAATCAAAACTGTTGAAATTGCAAAATTTCCTGTACTGTATGGCGATCTTGAATTGTAATTTCCATCAAGAGAAACGTCGTACTGTTCTGAGAAATTATTAGCATACGTTCTATTTCCACTCAAGTCGATTTTGAAATCTGGAAATAAATCAATATTAGCCGTATAATCTAATGTTCTAGTTAGAATTTGAGTATAATTTAAATTGAATTCTGGATAAGAAGTTAACCAACCATTTTTAGCAGCTTCAAAACGAATATCATCTTGCGAACCAAAAGCAAATCCTAAAGAAGGTTTAGCTGTTCCAAAGAAACCAATACTTGGAAGGAATCCTGGCAAAGCAGTTCCTTGATTTTCGGTGTAATTGATTTGAATGTTTTTCACACTTGTTAAAACACCAACTAAACCATCTACAAAAATGTTTCTATCTTTAGCTGGAGTAGCTGCTTGACTAGTTACTTTTTGACCAGGTTTTGGTGGACCAACTTGTGTCGTTTTGGTTTGCTTTTTGGTTTTATTCAATCCTAAATACTTGTAAAAAGTTTCCATATTGAATTGGGTATTCAATTTATGAGAACCTGCATTTTGAATTGTGTTACCTAAACTGTACTCAATTCCGTTAGAAATAACAGATGAGAATGCCAATGAGGAACGTTGCCAACTAAAATTACCTGTATAAGTATAACTAGATTTCACAAAACTCAGGAATGGAATTTTGTTTAATGGTAATTCGTAGTTAACCGTTAACTGTTGGTTGTGTTGGTTTGGTGAACCAATATTCCAATAATCTGTCCAAATTGTGTAGGAGTTATCTGGATTATTGTTTTCGTCCATGTAATTTCTAACTATATTATTGGAAGTAGCATTAAAATTAAGTTTCAACGATTTAGTTAGGTTATAATTAAATCCATATTGATAGTTGAACAAGAAATTTCTTTGGTATAAAGCATCTAGACCAAGACCTTCTACATCAACTAATCTAAATTGTTGTCTGTTGAATTGACGAATAATATTAGAACTAAAAGATATATTTGCAGGTAAATAATTGAAATTAAAATCGCTCAATAATTTCCAATAGCTACTTTTCTTGAACGTTTTCACTTTTTTGAAAGGTTCAATTGGTTTAGATTGGAATGCAAATGTATAATCAGCAGTAGTGTTTACTTGTTGATCTGTGAAATTTTCTAATTCAAAATTATGTCTATCTACTTGATTGTATGAATAAGAAAGTGTCAAGTTTTCTGGATCATAGAAATGTGGTTTTTGTTTTTCGCCACGTTCTTTTTTCACACCAATAAAGTTGATACTTTTTCTCTTAGTATAATCAATTGCTCTATTTCTAATATTTCGTTTTTCTGCTTCATCAGCCGTTACATCAATTAATTGTTGCAATTCGATATCTTGATTGAAAGGATCGTATTTAGGCGTAATAAACTCTTCACCAACAGCATAATTAAACGGAAGATTTATTCCCCATTTTTTAGGTAAAAGTTTACCCAAACTCATGTTGGTTACAACGTTATATTGTAAAATATCTTCACGACTTCTTTCATTTGGACCTTGCTCTAGAGTTCCAAAACCTATAGTACTCAGTCTACCTGTAGCTGAAACATTGGCAAAATCGGCAAGATTACCATCTAAATTAGCAACTGCTGCCATACCACCTTTGTTGTCCATTTCGGCAAGACGAAGTTCATTAAACCATACTTCACCTTTAATACGCCTAGGATTCAAAGGATGTTGTGGTGTATTTAAATCATCTGTTTGGTTTTTTACACCAACCATTAATGTTCTTACTAAACCGAAATTAGGATTTCCTCGAATACCTAACCTTAATTTATTTACTTTACCGGAAGCTGAAGGATTCATGTCTGGATCATCTTCATTTCTATAGAAAATTTCACCTGGTGTGTAAACATAATTTAAAGCTAAAATTTTCAGTTTGGTTAGTAATTCTGTAGAAATATCTATTCTATTAGACTCTGGCCAAACACCTTCTGGTGAATTATCTCCAAACTGAGTTTTCTTTAATGGAATCTCAACTTGATAAAAGTTTTCTGTAAAGTCATTACCAAAACGAATGAAGGCAACCATTTCATCATCTTCCAATGAAGGAACATCATCGGCTGGTGCTTCTGCGTGCACAAACATTTTCAGTTTTTTAAACTGACGCATATCTACGCTTACGTTTTTAAACACTGCTCTAGAATCTCCTGGCTCTAAACCATCGCCATCTACTCTCAATGCTAACGATTGCTCGTTTTGTGGGATTAAGGTATTATTTAAAAACAGCTCTTCTAATTGAACCCCTGGAGGTGTTACATAACGAATAGGTAGTCTATCACCGTTTTCTTGAATATTTACCGCTTGAGAATCAAAATCGGTACCATCATCAGAGGTATCTGTATCGGTTGGATCTAATGTATTTTCAAATCTTCTCCATTCACCACGAACTAAATCTAAAGCTCCAAAACGCAACGTAATTTGACTTTCGAAACCTGTCATGAAAAGTCTCATGAATCTTATAGAACGAAAATCTGAAATGCTTCCAACTGTATTTTCAGGTTGCGAAACTGGTACTTTGAACTGAATCCATCTTGCTTGAGTGGTTTCACCATTTGATAATGTTACTGTAGTTTCTCTTACATCGGTAACGTATCTTGTATTTCCCACTGCCATTCCTGGCCTAACATCAATACCATATTCATAATAAGCATTGATAGTATTCATGGTATTGTCTCTGTTGATGTCTTCAACATCTGGAACCGTTGTAGAACCTCGATTGGTGTCTGTTACATCAATTGGTGAATTGCCTTCTGTTCCATTATAATTTTTATAACGATCAAAAATATTTCCAGTAGTATTTAAGAAATAAGTAAAATTATCAACTGCTGGATCGGCAAAAGAAGAAAACGTTGGAAACTTAGCTGCTTCTTGAGCATCGTTCAATCCATTAAAACCAACATCTTGAGCCGTTCTATTTCCAGGATCAGAATCGAAAGCATAGATTAACGATTGTGAAGCTGGAACATCTCCCCAAAGCGGTTGCGGATTTACCAATATTTGATTATTACCAACTCCATTTTCATAGAATTTTCTTCCGTCTTTAAGAACATCTTCTGATATTTCACCAAGATTTAAATACACTTTACCAATGTTTGTACTTGGAGTTTGAGCAGAAGGATTTCCTGGATCAAAATAAGGATCTAACATCCAAAATTGCACGTACTCAACATTAGATTGTTCAAAATTGGTTGAATTTAACGCACGAACTATTCCACCAAAATTATCTTGAGGATTTGGTATAGTGTTATCTGGTGCAGTTGCCGTATTAAAATTGTATGGACCACGCTCATTTGGAAAATACGTTAAATCTAAAGTATTTACAACTTGAGTTTGTCCCTGAGCTATAACTGTATTTGGAAACAACTCTTGACTAAAAATTCTTCGTGTGGAGTTTAATGACAAATCATCTTCAGAAATTCCAGATGGCCTTTGAGTGTAGAAAACCGGGTCAATAGTATACCAAGCCAATTTTGCTCTTTTAAAACCATATTCTAAACCATTAGAAGTTCCTCCAAAGTCAGGATAACTTGGTAATACTCCTGTGGTTGGTTTTTCTGGTGTAGAAGATAAATACCAAGAAAAAGGTGATTTTAAATCGATGGTTGTTTGTGAACCTTCAAAATCGTCAACATAAATAGTTGCTTCACCTTCAAAACGATCGGCTTTTGGAGAATTAGGTTGCAAGTAAGCTACTTCACCTCTAAAAGAAACCACAGAAGGAACGTCCGTATCTATATTTGGAAGTTTATTTACCAATCTAGTCAAGAAAGGTACTTCTGTCGAATAAGCAGTATTTATTCCGTAAATAGAATTGTTTACCGATTCTTGTCCATAGTTAGATTTTTGAGTAAAAGGTCTTTCTGTCATTTTTAAGAACGTAGCTCCTAAAATGAATTTTTCAGAAAATTTGTGCTCTACATTTACACCAAAAAAACGTCTTGTTTGTTGACCAAAAACAGAGTTGTTCTCTACAGAAACTTCAATTGGAGTATTCGAAGCTGATAATGCCGGGTCAAGAATTTGCACTCTACCTGCTTGATAGTTTACAGTGTAATCAACGCCTTCAACAAGAACTCTTCCACCAGCTGTAACTACTACAGAACCTTTAGGTACATTGAAAGCACCAATTGGAATTCCATCTCCACCGGAAGATTTGAATTTACCTCTAAGTTGGAATTTATTTTTTTCACTGTCTTGCAAAGCTGCTGCCTGTGTACTTTTATATAAGGTTCTAAAAACGTATTTCGCTTGATTGGCGTTGTAAACTAAAGTTGGATCACCATTGTAATCTTCACCCGCTCCACTTCTTAACTTTTCAAATAAGTACTTACCGAAAGGTTCTACAGAGGTAAAAATCAATCTACCATTTTGTTGATCTACAGTCAATCCTGGAATAAAGTCGAAGAATCCGTCACCTCCGTTTTGTGGGTCATTGTTATAGTTCAATTGGTCAATTCCAAAAACTTTTAACAAAGGTGTTTGTTCTACTCCTGCTGGAAGTGGCGTAGTAGAATTAGCTTGTGTAATGTAGTTTAATGGTGATGGATCAGTATATAAGATATTGAATTTAAAATCTTCTTTTTGTAATTGATAACCTCCTGGAATTTGATAGATGTTTTTCATCATCAATCCCCAAATTGGTTTTTGAACTGTTGTTAAACTACTTTTAAGCATTTTCAATATTAATGCTTGAGATGAAGGCACACCACTTGGGTCTACTTGTGTTGCTTCTACTCCATCATTACCAAATTCACCTACTTGGTATACTTGGTCTCCAATAGTATATTGATAAGCTACTGCAAGAACTTCATCATTTGCTAAACGCTGTTGTAAAGAGATGTATCCCAATTGTGGATGATAAGTAAACTCGTTTGGGCTAAGTTTTCTTGCATTTTCTAATTTTGCATAATCTATTCCTTCACTTACAGGAACCGAGTTATTAAAACCTGCATTTGAAGTTACAATTTCTCTAATGTTCGTATTTAAGAAACCGCCACCTAAAGTTATTAAAGCAGGATCATATTTATTGTTTGAGTTTTTAGAAGGAGTATCAGCAGGTGCTAAAAAAAAGCTATTTGCAGGAATAGGAGGATTATCCAAAGGATTAATCGCCACTATTTCTGTAGCTGGAATTGGATTTAAAGTTCCAGATTCATTTAAAGGAGCTTCACCTAAATCTTGTAAGGCAATAATATTTCTTAGATTATTATTATTTGTGGTAACTCTGTTTTGTCTGTTTGTTAACCAAACCTCAATACGTGTAATTTGAACTCTACTATCAATTTGAGGATAATTTCTTAAAGAATAATCATATTTGTTTTTGAAGTATTGCGATAGGAAAAAGTGTCTATCGGCATCATATTCTTGAGCAAAAAGTTCAAAATTTTGAATGGTTCCACCGCCTTGAGAAGTAACCGTTTTTGTTTGTGATTTTTGCTCAGAGAAAACTCCGGTAACTGTAGTTTTTCCGAATTGCAATTGTGCTTTTACTCCAAATAAACTCTGTGCTCCTCTTATCAATGAACTATTAAGAGGCATGTTTACGTTACCTACTTCAATTTTTTGAATAATATCGTCTTCTGTTGGAGCGTATTCTAATTTGATAAGATTTTGAAATGCAAAAGTAGATTGGGTATCATAATTGGCATTTACATTTAATCTTGTACCCACTTTTCCCATCAAACTCATACTGATTCTTTGGTCAAAATCGAAGGTTGTTGTAGCTCTATTTCTTGGCGAAAAGGATGGGTTGTCTTGTCTAGTATGTCTAAAACCTAAATCTACTTCGACAGAACCTGTTGGTTTTACATCTATAGTATTTCCACCAAAAATGGTTTCGAAGAAACTTGAATTCACATAATATCTTGGTAATAAATTCTTTTTATCTGCCTCAGTTCCT
This sequence comes from Flavobacterium cheonanense, assembly GCF_039539185.1. Lineage (NCBI taxonomy): Bacteria > Pseudomonadati > Bacteroidota > Flavobacteriia > Flavobacteriales > Flavobacteriaceae > Flavobacterium > Flavobacterium cheonanense. The sequence continues at coordinate 201,288 of NZ_BAABCT010000002.1, forward strand.
TTACCATCAACTGCTTTTGATTTGTTCTTGAAGTACTCATGCATTGACTCTTTTAATACCAATTTTTCATATTCTTTTGGAGTAAGAATGATGGGATAATTGATATTAAAACCTTCAAAAGTTTTTGTAAGAACATACATATTAGTTATTGGGTCATAAGTATATGCCTCAACCACACTTTTAGGATTGGCCAGATTAATAGCTCCTGTATTATATCCTTTTATTGAATCGTTAACTTCATCATCTTGAGCAAAAGAAAGTTGCCCAGTTAACAGCAAACTTAGAAAGCACGCTGTTTTAAAAATAAATGAAGTATATTTTTGGTAATATGTTTTCAACAATTATAAATTTTTTAATGCTTGTTTAATAATAACTTCAACGGTAGCATCGGGATTTTGACTTATCACTTTATCTACTATTTTTTCGGAAGTTTTTCTAACAAAACCTAAAACCTCCAAAGCAGATAACGCTTCATCTCGATTTGTATTGCTTTGTGACATAGAAACTTCGTCTAAATCGTAAATTTTTAACACTTTATCCTTCAAATCAAGGATAGCTCGTTGTGCTGTTTTACCTCCAATCCCTTTAATGGACTGAATAGTTGCAACATCTCCGCTGGCTAATGCTTGAATAATTTGTTTGGGTTCTAATGAGGAAAGCATTGTTCTTGCAATTCCTGCTCCAATACCAGAAACTGAAAGTAACATTTTAAATATTTCACGCTCCGATTTTTCTACAAATCCATACAATGAATGGGAATCTTCCTTTACCATCAAATGCGTAAATAATTTTACAAAATCGGCATTGGGTAATAAGGAATAAGTATGTAGTGAAATATTAATATGATAACCTACACCATTGCAGTCGATTACAACTTCTGTTGGTGTTTTTTCAACTAATTTACCTTGAATATGTGCTATCATAGTTTTTATTATGCTTTCCAAATATAACAAAAAAGTTTAATTGGCATAACTAATGCCGATTTTCTGCTATTTTTTTACGTCAAAATTCTTAATTCGTTTATTTTTCTCTTGTGCATCAACAACTGCAACTGCTGCCATATTAACCATTTCCTCAACACTTGCTCCCAATTGGAAGATATGAACTGGCTTATCCATTCCCATTACAATTGGTCCAATAGAATCAACTTTATATAATTCTTTAAGAAGTTTGTAAGTAATATTTGCTGCTTCCAAATTAGGAAAAATCAAAGTATTTACTTTTTTTCCAGCCAATTTAGAAAATGGAAATTTCTTTTGAAGCATTTCAGGATTTAATGCAAAATCAGTTTGAATTTCACCATCTACAATTAAATCTGGGTAATAGTGATGTAAATATGCTACTGCTTCTCTAACTTTATTAGCACTTTCATAGTTTGACGAACCAAAATTTGAGAACGAAACCATAGCAATTACAGGTTCAATACCAAACATTCTAACGGTTTTTGCAGTCATTAAAGCAATTTTAGCTAAATCATCAGCAGATGGATTTGGGTTAATTGCAGTATCTGACAAGAACATAGGTCCACGATTAGTCATCATCATATTGGTAGAAGCAATTAGAGATATTCCAGGGGCTTTTCCTATTAATTGCATTAATGGTTTTACTACTGAAGGATAACTTCTTGAATATCCTGAAACCATAGCATCGGCATCACCTTGATTTACCATCATTGCGGCAAAATAATTGCGTTCACGCATCCACTTTTGAGCATCGAGTTGTGATATTCCTTTTCTTCTTCTTTCTTTCCAAAAGATTTCGGCGTATTCTAATCTTCTTTTATCTTCTTCTTTTGTTTTAGGATCTAAAATTGGTACATCAGCATCAAAACCAATTTCTTCTTTCAGTTCTAAAATATCTTCTTTTCTTCCCAATAAAATTGGATGTCCGATACCTTCTTCATAAACAATTTGGGCTGCTTTTAATACATCTAGTTGGTCAGCTTCTGCAAAAACAATTCTCTTTGGATCTGTTTTAGCTCTGTTGGTAAGCAATCTAACCATTTTATTATCAGAACCCATTCGTTCTAACAATTCACTTTCATATTTTTCCCAATCTGTAATTGGATTTAAAGCTACACCACTATCCATTGCGGCTTTTGCTACAGCTGGAGCCACCATAGTAATCAATCTTGGGTCAAATGGTTTTGGAATTATATAATCTCTACCAAAATTTAATCTAGTTTCACCATAGGCAATATTCACTTGCTCAGGAACCATTTCTTTTGCTAATGCTGCTAAAGCTCTAACTGCTGCCATTTTCATAGCTTCGTTAATCTTAGTTGCTCTAACATCTAGCGCGCCTCTAAAAATATAAGGGAAACCTAAAACATTATTTACTTGATTAGGATGATCTGAACGACCAGTTGCCATAATTATATCTTTTCTAGTATCTATTGCAAGGTTGTAATCAATTTCGGGAGTTGGATTTGCCATTGCAAAAACAATAGGATCTTTTGCCATTCCCAATAGCATTTCTGGAGTTAGAATATTTCCTGCTGAAAGTCCTAAAAAAACATCTGCATTATTCAATGCTTCTGCTAGTGTAGTTCCTTTTTTACCGAAAGAATATCTTTTTTGTAGTTCAGACAAGTCGGTTCTGTCACTTGATAAAACTCCATCTTTATCAAACATAATTATGTTTTGAGGTTGGATTCCTAACAAAACATATAAGTTGGCACAAGCTAATGCAGCTGAACCAGCTCCAGAAACAACTAATTTAACCTTTTCGATATCTTTTTCTGCTAATTCTAAAGCATTTAATAATGCTGCAGAAGATATAATTGCGGTTCCATGTTGATCATCATGCATTACAGGAATATTTAATTCCTCAACCAATCGTCTTTCTATTTCGAAAGATTCTGGCGCTTTGATATCTTCTAGATTAATTCCGCCAAAAGTTGGAGCAATATTTTTTACAGTAGCTATAAACTCATCTATGTTTTTAGTATCTACTTCAATATCAAACACATCTATGTCTGCGAAGATTTTAAACAATAATGCTTTTCCTTCCATTACTGGTTTTGAAGCTTCTGGTCCAATGTCTCCTAATCCTAAAACAGCAGTTCCGTTGGAAATAACAGCAACTAAATTCCCTTTGGATGTATATTTATAAACGTTATTAACGTCTTTTGCAATCTCTAAACATGGTTCTGCAACACCAGGAGAATAAGCTAAAGACAAATCTCTTTGTGTTGCATATTTTTTAGTTGGAACAACCTTAATTTTACCTGGAGTGGGTTTAGCGTGATATAAAAGTGCTTCTCTACGTTTATTGTCTTTATGCATTTTCTTTTCTTTTTATTCTGACCTACAAAGGTAAAAGTCTGAATGGAAAATGGAAACAATTATAGCTTTTCTTTTAAATAAATTTCAAATTGATACAAATAGAAAAAGCTGTGATTTAAAATCACAGCTTTACATTAAACAAAACTCAAACTAACTCTATTATTCTATTATACTTTTTATATTTATATTGTCTGGCAATCGTCCAACATTTTGAAGCTTTATGGTTGCTAATTTTTGTGCAATTGTGATACTCTCGTTAAGGTTTTTACCTTCAATTTGAGCATATAAAAAACCGGTCCAAAAAGCATCTCCAGCACCTGTTGTATCTTTTATTTCATCTATGTGAATAGCTTTTTGAAAAAACAAACCTTGATTTAAATCAGAGACAACTACGCCATTTTTCCCTTTAGTTAAGCAAATTGTTGTTGCTCCTAGATTATGAAAATATTCGAATATATAGTCCTCTGATTTTACTTCTGAAAATAATCGGTAACAATCATCCTCACTTAATTTAACTAATGGATCATTTGCTAAATATTCTTTTAAAACCTGTTTTGCCTCTTCTCTATTTGGCCAAATTCTCTCAGAAAAATTAATATCAATACTTAATTTTAATCCTAACTCTTTAGCTTTTTTTGCTCTATTTAAAATTGTTTGTCTAGCCGGATTTTTACTTAATGCAAAGCAAGTTGTGTGGAAAATTTTAGCATCTGCAATAATCTCATCTGGCAGTTGAGTTTCAAAAATTTCGCAATCGGCTTGTCTGTAAGGAATAAAATCGGGTGTTTCGGTTGATTTTGAAACAAAAATTACAGATGTTGGAGCCGATTCTGACTTTCTAATTTGTGATGTATTTACATTATTCGATTTTAATTTTCTAACAACATAATCGCCTAAACCATCTTGTCCGCATGATGCTACTAATACTGCATTCAATCCTAAACGAGAAGCATTAACTGCAACGTTTGTAGGAGAACCTCCTAAAAAACGATGATAATCTTTGGTTCTATTGATTGAAGTGTTCACCTCATGACCAATAAAATCGATTAAAACTTCGCCTATACTTATGATATCTATAGATTTCAATTAAAAAAATATTTTAAAATTATTATATAATGATTGATGAACTAGAACACTAGCTGCTGCGCTCCAAGCACAAAAAGCTACACCATTTGGCTCTTGAGTTGTAGTATTGAAATTTTCATAAAATGAAAACTCACTTATTGCATTTGCATGATTTATTCTCTCTAAAATAATTTCTGCATCAGCATTTTTATCTTTTGAAAGTAATGCTAATCCAAAAAAGCCATTGACCATTGGCCAACTTCCGCCGTTGTGAAATTCATACGGATAATTTCTAAACTCAAATTTGCAATTGTTCTTCAATAAATTCCAATGTTCATCATTTGGAAAAACTGGAGGCCAAAAAGCTGGAATCAAACCTAAATTAGTTTCAGATGCTAACGAATTTGAAAAATCAATAATCTTCTTTTGAAACTCTGCTGAACCAATATTTAGCAATAAAATTAATGAATTTGCAAAAGCATCAAATTGTGTTTTATATCCAGAAGGAGAAAAAGAACAAGGCATGAAATCTTGAAAACTCATTTCATCATAAGCTCTTTGATGGTATTTTTCTCCAGTTGATTTTGGTATAAAGTTTATTTCAACTTGCTCAATAATTTTGTCTATTTTATTTGAAATTATCTCTTCTTTTTGAAAATAATTATAACTTTTTAGAGCCCAAATTCGTAGTAATTGATCGTACAGTACATATCCATCGGTGATGTATTCATCAGCCCAATTACCTGACAAAGGCACATACATAAGATGCTTATTATTAAATTCCCATGCTTCTAATAATGACAAACATTTTTCGATATGAGATTCATATTTTATAACAAACTCGGCATTATCGGTTTGCTTAGCATATTGACATACTCCAATTACAAACCAAGTAACAGCATCTACTCTTCCAGCTAATCCACCATAGCTTACTTCTTTAAAACTACCATCAATTAATACATTTGAAGGAATTGTTCCGTTACTATGTTGATTGTTTGCTAATGTTTCTAATGTTTTTTTGAATGTTTCAATTAGCATTTCATCGCCAGATGCCAAAGCTGCTAAACCACAAATAACTCCATCACGAGCCCAAACTCTCTGATAATTAGTTGTTTTTTCTGCGCTTGCTAAGAAACCACTTGGAGTAGCGACTTTATGCAATAATTCAATGGCTTTATTGTATGCTATATTTTTCAAATTAAGTATTTTGATTACTGTTTTTTACTTTAATAAAAAGAGTGCAAATGGCACTAATTACTAATAAAATTCCTGCAAAAGTTATAGCTTGTCTAGGGTCGTTATTTAGAAAATTCTTTAAAACATAACCAAAAGTCAACGTTTGAATAAACATTGGAATTACAATCATCATGTTTATAATTCCCATATAAACTCCATATCGCTCCTTTGGAATATTGGCAACAACCATCAAATAAGGAATTCCCATCATACTTGCCCAACCAATTCCGAAACCGGTAATTGCTGGAAATAATAAATATTTATTTTCAATATGTGGAAACAATAAAAATCCTATAGCCGCAAGAATCAAACAAGTGAAATGGACATATTTTGCAGAATATTTTTTAGCAAAACCTACTAGTAAAAAGGCAACTAAAAAAGTAACAATATTGTACCAACCATTTACTAATCCTGTCCAACTTACAGCTTCACCATATAATTTCATATCCTTTTCTGGAGAAGTATTCCACACTGAAAGCGCAATGCTTTTAGATGAGTTTTGCCAATAACAGAACAAGGCATACCATTGAAATAAATAAACTAAAGCTAATTGCCACATTACTTTTGGCATATCTTTTACTGCTGAAAAAATATCTATAAATGGTGTGAGAAGATTAATTTTTTCTGCTTCTATTTTTTGTAATTCTTCCTCGGTTGGAGGAATTTCTTTAGTAGTGTGCGAACTCCACCAAACTGAGACTACAGAACAAACTGCACCTAAAATAAACGAAGCAAAAACCCATGTTGGAAGTTTTCCGGTGGTTCCTATAAAAATTAATGGAAAAATAAATAAGGAGACATTCGCTAATGTTTGTCCAAAACCAGTAAAAAAACTTTGCGCTTGAAAACCCAATGGTTGTTGCGATTCGTCTAGTTTGTCGGCAATAAAAGCTCGATATGGTTCCATTGCAGTGTTGTTTCCTGCATCTAAAATCCATAATAAACCTGCGGCCATCCACAAAGAACTACTAAATGGAAATAAAAATAGAGCAATACTACAAACCAATGCACCAATAAAAAAGTAAGGCTTTCTTCTTCCTCCAAATTTTGGCAACCAGGTTTTGTCACTTAAAGCACCAATTATAGGTTGAATTAGTAAACCTGTAAGTGGTCCTGCAAGATTAAGTAAAGGCAATTCATCTGGACTTGCACCAAGAAAATCGTATATAGGATTTACAGCACTTTGTTGCAAACCAAAACTATATTGGATTCCGAAAAATCCAACATTCATATTTATAATTTGCCAAAAGCTTAGTGAAGGTTTGTTAGACATTTTTTAATTTAGTTTTTTTAAAAACTCTTCGAAAACACCATTATTTGTAAAAATAACACCTTGCTTATCAATTACTGGAATCCCTAAATTGGAAGTACTTATTCCAGCATTTTTTAATTTGGCGAGCATTTCTTTTAGTGCATCAGCATTTTTGTCAATATCAAAAAAAACGAATTCAATATTATTTTTTTTTAGGTAAGCTTTTGTATCAATACAATGATGACAATCATCACTTCCGTATACGATAATCGCTTTTTTTGATGTTTCTTGTGCGTGCAATTGTGAAGGAATAAAAGCCGTAAAAAAGAAAAGTAAAAGTAGTATTTTTTTCATTTTTTAATGTTTTTAAATAGTTTAGTGTTTTAAAAATAATTCCCATATCAGCTTCTGACTGATATAGGAATTATCAAAATTAAACATGAACTTTTTTATTAGAATCTATAAGCAATTGTTAATGAAGTTGTTCTTCCATTAATTGATCTAGCTCTAACAATGTTATCTGTATTTTCAGTAATACTTCCTTCTTCTACTTCTGTAATACCGATTGTATCAAATACGTTATTTACATTTAAAGAAGCTGAAAGTCCTTTAGTTAACTCAACATTGATAAATGGATTAACATAAGCATATCCTGGCATAACTAGTTTGTTATCATCTTGAGCATAAGATTTTGTAGTTCCTATTACAGAGAATCCAAAATTATGTTGCTTGTTTGAACCAAATTTGAAAGCTGGTACAATGTTGTAAATAAAATCTGCTTGACGACGAGGTTTGTTTCCATTTAAAGCTGGAGTTACTACATCATCAGCAATTTCAGCTTTTGTGTAAGTTACACTACCATTTACAGAGAAATTTTTAACTTTATAGTTTCCTTCTAATTCTAAACCATAAGAATTATATTTTCTTTGAATTTGTCTAATTCCACCACCAGAACCACCAAAGTCCCAGTTTTGTTCAGATACATTAGCATAAAAAGCTGTAGCATAAATTGATGAATTTTGACCTTTTCTTTTGAAACCTAATTCTGCTTGATTAACCATATCAGCACTTAAACCAGGAACTGCAGAACCATCATTTAATACATTTGGACCGAATAATAAACGATCAGCATTGGCTCTTCCACCACGACTGTATCTTGCAAAAACAGATTGATTATCAGTTAATAAATAGTTTCCACCAAATGAGTAAGATACATAATCATAATCATAGTTAATTGGTTTTCTGTTAGCATTATCAACTACAGAAACACTTGCTTCTGGTCCTTCAATTGTTCCGTTATTGTTAACATCTAAATTTAGAGCTTGAGTTGCACCTGCATAAGATCCTCTTGCTTTTCCTGAATCAAAACGCAAACTCATATCTACATTAAATTTATCATTCACTTTTAATTGACCTGCAACATAAGGAGCAGTTACTTCATAATTTGCATCATAATTTCTTGTACAACAGTTACCCCAAGCTGGAACACCATATGCATACAATCCGTTTACCGAGTTAGGTCCAGCATTTAATAACGCTGCATTTTCTCCTTTAACTTCAAGTAAGTAAGAATTCCACAACCATGACATATTGATATTTTGGAATGCTTTGTAATATCCTAAAGTCAAATCAAAGTTTCCGAATTTTTTTGTCAATTTCATATCATTTGTAAAGTTGTTGAAATTGTTTATTTCAGTATCAAATGTATGAATTCTCATTACTAATCCATTACTAGCAAAGTTTTGACCAGCTAATGGTCCGTTAGCGTATGTTAAATTTGGAACTCCGAATCCTGTTGCAAATGAAGCAGCAGTTGCAACTTCAGCAGGAAATGGAGAAACAAATCTACCATTGTGATAGTTTTGTCTGAAACGTTCTTCAACTTTCCAATCATTACCTAAATCAAATTTCATTTCACCACCGAAAGAAGTTGCCACAGGACGCATTCCGTCTGCTAAATTACTTCTTCTTCTTTCTCCATCAGCACCAACAGTTAGGTTATCTAAAAAGTAAGGGCTATGAGGAGTATCGTGCAAAATATTAAAGTTTGATAATGAACTCCAATTAGGATTTTCATTAGTACCTGAAACTTTTACTGGCATTGGTAAGTAACCAATTGATCTATCATTTAAATATTTGAAATAAAGACGTACATATCCTTTTTCAAATTCTTTAGTCATATTAGCCTTGAATTGACCTCCTAAATTTGCTGTGTAACCTGCATTTCTAGGTCCTTCTCCTTGACGGAAAAATCCACCTACGTGAAAACGTAATGTTTCTGAAATTGGTGAACCATATTCAAAATCTGTTCTGTTGCTTCCGAAATCAACACCAATAGATTGCATTAACGAACCACCTTCTTTTTTACCATCTTTACTGATAAAGTTGATGATACCTGCTGGTGAATTACTTGCCAAAGTAGATGCTGAACCTCCACGGATAGCTTCAACTTTACTGATAGTTTGGTCATTTCTTACAAAAATATCTGCATTACCAAAAGCAACATCTCCAAATTGCATTACTGGCATTCCATCTTCATGCAATTGTAAAAATTTTGCTCCACCAGATGCTATTGGAATACCACGAACAGTTATGTTAGCGTTACCTTCACCACCTGTTGATTCAGATTTTATACCAGGAAGCATTCTAAATAATTCTGCTGTTGCTCTTGGAGCTCCTTGCTCAATTTGTGCCACTGACACAGAACTGATAGAAACACTTGATTGCAGCTTAGAACGTGGATTGATTACACCGGTTACAACAACTTCTTCAAGTGAAGTAGCTTCTTGCTCAAGTTGAACATTAGCAGTAGTAGCTCCGCTAATTACAACTTCTTTTTTAGAAGTTTTCATACCAATGTAAGAAACGGTAACAGTTGTAGCTCCATCAGAAAGTCCTGATATTGCATAATTACCATCAGCATCAGTAGTTGTAGCCTTTTTTGCAACAGATACATTAGCGCCAGAAACGACATTTCCTTTGTCATCTGTTACTTTTCCGCTCAAGCTACTTTGTGAGAAAGCACTATTAAACAACAATAATGCTGTTAAGAATAGTAAGTTCTTCAAAAATAAAGTACTTTTTTTCATTTTTAATAATTGTTTGATTAGTAAATTTAGTTAATAATAATTCCGAAATTATATTTTTTGTTATTAATATATTAGAGAATTATTATCGAAAACGTTTTCGAAAACTCCGAAAACGTTTTCGATTTTTATTTTAGATTTTTTTTATCATATTTGTTAAATGAAAGAGACAACTTTAAAACAAATAGCTGAAACTTTAGGAATTTCTATAACTACGGTATCAAAAGCTTTAAAAAACTATCCGGATGTAAGTGCAAAGACTAAAAAAAAGGTTTTAGAACTTGCACAAACCTTACAATATACACCAAATAGTTTTGCAGTAAATCTTAGAACTAGAGAATCTAGAACCATAGGTTTAATTATTCCAGAAGTAGTTCATCACTTTTTTTCTAATGTTATTAATGGAATTATTGCTGAAGCTGAGAAGAATGGTTATTTAGTTATTATCCTCCAATCTAATGAATCTTTAGAATTAGAAAAGAAACAAGTAGATTTATTGATAAACAAAAGAGTTGATGGGATAATAATGTCCCTTTCAAATGAATCTAATGATGATGAACATATAAAAGATATTATAAGACGTGAAATTCCTTTTGTAATGTTTGATAAAATTTCCAAGCTTATCAATTGTTCTAAAGTAATTATAAATGATCAAAAAGCTGCGTTTGAAGCTGTAGAACACTTAATAAGTAAAGGTTGTAAAAAAATTGCTCATATTCGCGGACCAGTAAATCCACAAAATTCAATTGACCGATTTCTTGGATATAAAAAAGCTATTGAGAAAAATAACTTAAATTTTGATTCAAAATTAGTTTATACATGTAAAAACGTAACTTTTGACGAGGGAAAAGAATTTGCTGCTCAAATTATTAAAGATCATCCTGATGTTGATGGTATTTTTGTGATAACAGATTTGGTAGCTGTAGGAGTTATAGCTTATTTCAATGAAAATAATATAAATGTCCCTAATCAGATAAAAGTAATTGGATTTAGTAACTGGTTTATGTCGCAAGTTATAACTCCGAAGTTAAGTACTATAGATCAACCTAGTTATGAAATGGGTGTAAATTCTTTTAATTTATTGTTGGAAGAAATTAATCAGAGAAAAGAATTACTAGAATTCAAACCTAAGACCATAGAATTACAAACTTCAATTATAGAAAGAGAATCTACTTCAGGAAATTGATATTCCTCTTAAAACCTTCAAATTTTGTTCTTTTAACTGCTGAGTTTTTAAAAACCTTGTTGAAGGTGTCATTTGTAATTTCATCCCAATCTCTTTTAGAAAAAGATAAAAGTTCAGGATTTGGATTAAATAATGGTTCATTATGAGGTTTTGAAAAACGATTCCATGGGCAAACGTCTTGACAAACATCGCAACCAAATGCCCAATCGTCAAACTTACCTTTCATTTCAATTGGTAAATTGTCTTTTAATTCAATTGTGAAATAAGAAATACATTTACTTCCGTCAACTACATAAGGAGCAACAATGGCATCGGTTGGACAAGCATCTATACAAGCAGTACATGTTCCGCAATGGTCTGTTGTTGGATAATCATATTCTAATTCTAAATCTATAATTAGTTCGGCAATAAAATAAAAGGAACCTACTTTTTGAGTAATTAGGTTACTGTTTTTTCCTATCCATCCTAGACCACTTTTTGCTGCCCAAGCTTTGTCTAAAACAGGAGCAGAATCTACAAATGCTCGTCCAGAAACTTCCCCAATTTGTGATTGAATTGTATTTAATAGTTCCTTTAGTTTTTCTTTAATTACAAAATGATAATCTTTTCCGTAAGCATATTTAGAAATCTTATAACTATCACTATTTTGCTCTTCTGAAGGGAAATAATTTAATAGCAATGAAATAACACTTTTGGAATCATCAACTAAAAGTTTTGGATTTAGTCTTTTGTCAAAATGATTTTCCATATAGGTCATTTGACCGTGATGGTTTTTATTCAACCAACTTTCTAATCTTGGAGCTTCTTCTTCTAAGAATTCTGCTTTAGAAATACCACAAGAAAGAAAGCCGAGTCTTTTGGATTCGGCTTTAATTAATTGTGAATATTTTTCTTTATTGTTTATCAAAATTAAAATAATCCTCCTTGAATATTTGCTTTGATTTTACCCAAATGTTTATAGGCCTTTTCTGTAACTTCTCTACCTCTAGGAGTCCTAACAATAAAACCTTCTTGAATTAAAAATGGTTCATAAACTTCTTCTATTGTTTCTCCACTTTCTGAGACTGCAGTTGCAAGAGTAGACAACCCCACTGGACCTCCTTTAAACTTATCAATAATAGTAGTGAGAATTTTATTATCCATTTCATCTAAGCCGTGTGCATCAACATGTAATGCTTTTAGAGAATAGCGAGCAATTTCAATATCAATCTTACCATTACCTTTAATTTGAGCAAAGTCACGAACACGTCTTAAAAGTGCATTTGCGATTCTTGGAGTACCACGACTTCTTCCTGCTATTTCAATAGCTGCCTCCATAGTAATAGGCATTTTTAAAATTGCAGAACTACGTTGAACGATAGTAGTTAATAATTCCGTATTATAATATTGTAATCTACTTTGAATTCCAAAACGAGCACGCATTGGCGCAGTTAACAAACCTGATCTAGTTGTTGCCCCAACTAATGTAAAAGGATTTAAATTAATCTGAACAGTTCTTGCATTAGGACCTGATTCAATCATTATATCAATCTTGAAATCTTCCATTGCAGAATACAAGTATTCCTCAACAACTGGACTTAAACGATGTATTTCGTCAATAAATAAAACATCACGGTCTTCAAGATTGGTTAATAATCCAGCTAAATCACCTGGTTTATCTAAAACTGGACCTGATGTAATTTTTATACCAACTCCAAGTTCATTAGCCAAAATATTAGCTAAAGTTGTTTTACCTAATCCTGGTGGCCCATGAAACAATGCATGATCTAAAGCTTCATTCCTTTGATTTGCAGCCTCAACAAAGACTTTCAAATTATCTAAAACTTGTTCTTGTCCGGTAAAATCATCAAAAGATAGCGGCCTTAATTTCTTTTCAAGGTCAAGCTCTTCCGAATTGTAATTATTGTTAGTTGGATCTAAATTTTCATTCATACTACAAATATATAACAAAGTTACATCTAAATAAAAAAGCCTTTCTAATGAAAGGCTTTTTTTGTATTGTATTTTAAAATCTTAGTGATGTAAAACTTCTTCACCTGGTTTCATAGGAACATTCTGTGGAACAAAATCTTCATCATGACCTGGTTTACTATAATCATAAGGCCATCTATGAACTTCAGGAATTTCTCCTGGCCAGTTACCATGAATATGCTCAATTGGTGCAGTCCATTCTAAAGTATTAGATCTCCATGGATTTTGAACTGTTCGTTTTCCGTAGAAAATACTTGAGAAGAAATTATAAATAAATACCAACTGAAACGCTCCTCCAACAAGTGCAAAAACTGTAATAATAACATTTACATCCTGTAAATCGTCGAACAATGGGAAGTTTGTATTTGTATAATAACGTCTTGGAAGACCTGCCATACCAATAAAGTGCATTGGGAAGAAAACTCCATAGGCACATATTGCAGTTACCCAAAAGTGAACATATCCTAAATTCTTGTTTAACATTCTTCCGAACATTTTTGGATACCAGTGATAGATACCAGCAAACATTCCGTAAAGAGCAGAAATACCCATTACTAAGTGGAAGTGAGCAACAACAAAATAAGTATCATGAACATTAATATCTAGAGTACTATCACCTAAAATAATTCCAGTTAATCCACCAGTAATGAATGTAGAAACTAAACCAATAGAAAATAACATAGCTGGATTAAGTTGTAAATTACCTTTCCATAAAGTTGTAATATAGTTGAATGCTTTCACCGCAGATGGTATTGCAATCAATAATGTTGTAAAAGTAAATACTGACCCTAAGAAAGGATTCATCCCAGAAATAAACATGTGATGTCCCCAAACAATTGTTGATAAAAATGCAATCGCTAATATTGACATAATCATCGCTCTGTAACCAAAGATAGGTTTACGAGCATTTGTTGCTATAACTTCTGAAGTAATCCCTAAAGCTGGCAATAAGATGATATATACCTCTGGGTGACCTAGGAACCAAAATAAGTGTTCAAATAATACAGGTGAACCACCTTGATAATTTAATACTTCGCCAGCTAAATATATATCCGACAAGAAGAAAGAAGTACCAAAACTTCTATCCATAATTAATAACAAAGCAGCTGACAATAAAACTGGGAAAGAAATAACACCAATGATAGCTGTGATGAAGAAAGCCCAAATTGTAAGAGGCATTCTTGTCATTGTCATTCCTTTAGTTCTAAGATTAATAACAGTTACTATATAATTTAAAGAACCCATCAATGATGCAGCAATAAATACTGCCATTGAAACCAACCATAATGTCATACCTAAACCAGAACCAGCAATTGCTTGTGGCAAAGCACTTAATGGAGGATAAATTGTCCAACCGGCAGAAGCAGGTCCAGATTCAACAAATAATGAAACTACCATTATCACACTTGATAAAAAGAATAACCAATAAGAAACCATATTAAGGAATCCAGAAGCCATATCTCTTGCGCCAAGTTGCAAAGGAATTAATAGATTACTAAAAGTACCACTAAGAGCAGCAGTCAATACAAAGAAAACCATTATAGTTCCGTGTATTGTAATTAATGATAAATATGCTTCATTAGTCATAACTCCTTCTGGTGCCATTCTTTCACCTAAGAAAAAACTAAAAACTTTAAAAGATTGTTCAGGCCAAGCCAATTGCAATCTAAAAAGCAAGGACATACCAACACCAATAATTCCCATAAATATACCAGTCAAAAGATATTGCTTAGCAATCATCTTATGGTCTATACTAAAGATATATTTAGTAATAAAAGTATCTTTATGGTGGTGTTCATGATGATCGTCGTGGTGATCGTGTGCGTGATTATCGTGTGCGTGACTCATATTATAAAATATATTATATTTTTATTATTTAGTTGGGGCTTCAGCTACCAAGGTAGTATCTTTTTTTACAGAAGTAGTATCAATTTTAGCTGGATTAGATTCAGCAAGTTTAGCAGCAGCTTCCTCAGCAACAGCTGTTTTAACTGACTGAACTAATTTAGTTTTCTCTTTCAACCATTTTTTATAATCTGCTTCACTTTCTACAACTACTTTCATTTGCATATTGTAGTGAGAAGATCCGCAAATCTTGTTACATAAAAGCAAGAAATCAAATTGATAAGGATCTAAACCAGGCTTACCTTCAGCAACCAATTTTTTACTTTTCGCTTCTCTAATTTGATTAATATTAGCCACTTTTTCTGTCATTTCTTTCGTCTCTCTCATTTCTGAAGTAGTCATAGAAGGAGTGAAAGCAAACTGAGTTACCATTCCAGGAACACAATTCATTTGAGCTCTAAAGTGTGGCATGTAGAAAGAATGCAATACATCTTGAGAACGAATCTTGAAAAGTACTTTTCTACCTTTTGGCAAATGCATTTCTTCAGCAACAATATCATCTTGTGCATTTGGATCAGATAAATCTACTCCAAGTGAATTAACACCTTCAATAAGCCTTACATTAGCTTTTCCAAGTACATTATCATCCCCTGCATATCTAACTTTCCAATTAAATTGCTGAGCATAAACTTCGATTATAATTGGTTTTTCTTCTTTTTCATTTACAAACATAATATCAGTCCATGAATATAATCCGAAGAAAATTAAAACGGCTAATACTAAAGCAGGAATAGAACTCCAAATAAACTCTAATTTATTATTATCAGAAAAATATGTTGCTACTTGACCTTTTCTACCTCTGTATTTATAAGAAAAATAAAATAATAATGCTTGAGTAATAGTTTGAACAATAAAAATAAGAATCATTGAAATCCACATCAATTGATCCACATCTTTTCCATGAACAGAAGCAGCATTACTCATCAATGGAAACTTTCCGTAATTAACTAAACAAAATATTGTTATTAAATAAATAAATGCTAAAAATCCAAAAGATAAATAGCCATTTACTCTATTATCATTGTCGTTTGCTACCTGAGTATCATCAGATTGTTTACCAACTTGCGTTAGGTCAAAAATTTTAGTCAATTGCCATAGGGCAATCGATAATAAAACTAAAACAAGAAGTACTAATAAACTTGTCATTTGTTCTTTTCTTTAAATATTAATAATGAAAATGTTTACTTTCTTCAATGAAAGGGTTACGTTTTGGAGTAAGTGGTGCTTTAGACAAAGCTGTAAATACTACAAAAATAAACAATCCTAAAAAGAATAATACAGAAGCGATTTCAGATACACCAATGAACCATTGGTCACCAACAGTTGCTGGCATAACCATGTTAAAGAAATCAATATAATGTCCTAATAAAATAACAATACCTGCTCCTACAATAATTGGTGCTATACGTTTAAAATCAGTATTAATTAAAACTAATAATGGGAAAACAAAATTCATAACAACAGCACCAAAGAAAGGTAAATTATAGTCATTAATTCGAGTTATGAAATAAGTAACCTCTTCTGGAATATTTGCATACCAAATAAGCATGAATTGTGAAAACCATAAATAGGTCCAAAAAACACTTATACCAAACATAAATTTAGATAAATCGTGAATATGACTTGAGTTTACATTTTCTAAATAACCCTTAGATTTTAAATATAATGTTACCATTGAAATTGTGGTAATTCCACTTACAAAGAAACTAGCAAAAACATACCATCCAAAAAGTGTGCTAAACCAATGAGGATCGAAAGACATCAACCAATCCCAAGACATAATAGACTCGGTAACAATAAAGAAAACTAAAAATCCAGCAGATAATTTAAAATTCTTTTTGTAGAAAGTATTATCATTTGATTCATCTTGAGCTAAACAATTCTTTCTAGACATATATCGGTATAAGTTCCAACCAATCAAGAAAACTGCGGCTCTAACCAACCAAAACGTAACATTTAAATAACCAGATTTTCCTGCAATTAATTTATCATAATTAGCATGACCAACTTCAGTAACACCATCATCCATCCAAACAAATAAATGATTTAAGTGTAAAGCAGATAACACTAGTAGACCAAAAAATATCAAAGAACCAACTGGTAAATATGCAGTAATACCTTGCATTACTCTAAACAAAACTGGAGACCAACCTGCTTGAGCAACTTGTTGTATAGCATAAAAAGCTAAAACACCCAATGAAATTAACATGAAGAAAATACAAGCAACATATAATGCAGACCAAGGTTTGTTTTGTAACTGGTGTAAAACATGTTCTAAATGTTCTTTATGCTCTTTTTCAGCATCAACTTTAGATTCTGAAACATTGCTAGCAGCATGATTATCATGATGATTCTGATCTTCTTTTACTAAAGGAGCAACTTCAGTTTTGGTTGTATCTTTGTGATCAACTATAGAAGTAGTATCTGTTTTAGATACTTCAGCTTCATTTTTAACTTCTTCTTTTGCTTCATGATGATTCGCTACTACCTCATGTGTATTGTGAGCGTCAGCCTTTGTGTCATGATTACCATGATGACTAGCGGCAACTATTTTTTCAACTTCTTCTATAGTCTTTGGAGTAGATAAAAAACCATACACTATACCAACTAATCCTAAAATCATTAGAACAAGCGCTGTGTTTTTTAAACCTTTTGAAAATGTGTACATATCTATAACAATCTGTTTGTTCTACAATTATAATTCACTTTTAAGCTTCATTACATAAGCTGAAACCATCCAACGTTCTTCTTGATTTAATTGAGTAGCATACGAACCCATTGAATTTAAACCATAATTTATAACGTGATTAACACTACCTTCGTTGATAACTCTGTCAGCATAACTTGGAACTCCAAGAAATTTACCTTGAGTCACTAATTTACCTTTACCATCTCCAGCGTTACCATGACAAATTGCGCAATAAATCACATATAACTCTTCTGCTTTTTTCATATCAATTTTTGCAGGATCTAACGGAGAGGCTAAATTTGCTGCTTTAACAGCTGCAAAAGATTCTGGTGTATCAGCATATTCGTAAGGAACATAACCACGTTTAATAGAACCTTTAGCAGGTAATTGACCTTCTTGACCTTTCAATCCATAAGGCGAATTAAAAGCATTTGATTCAGAATATGTTTCATATGCAACTGACTCGTACATGTTTGGCATATACTGATAATTAGGTGATGCATTATCTTTACATGAAGAAAGAGATACTATTATACCTAATACTAATGTTATTTTTATTATACTTTTCATGTCTGTTTAGTGCTTATCAATTACTTTAACTTCAACTGCACCTGTATTTTTTAAGAAAGAAGTCAATTCTTCTTCATTATTATTTACAGCTACTTCCATTAAGAAGTGATCATCTGTTGTTCTCACATCAGGATTTTCTGCTTTTTTAAATGGCCACAATTTACTTCTCATATAAAAAGTAATTACCATTAAGTGAGCTGCAAAGAAAACTGTCATTTCAAACATTACCGGCACAAAAGCTGGCATATTTTGTATGTAGCTCATACTTGGCTTTCCTCCAATATCTTGAGGCCAATCTTGTATCATAATGTAATTCATCATTGTTGTTGCAACACTGATACCTATACAACCATAAATAAATGCGCATATTGCAAGTCTGGTTGGTGCCAATCCCATCGCTTTATCCAATCCGTGAACAGGAAATGGAGTAAAAACTTCTTCAATATGATGATGCGCTTTTCTTGTTTGCTTTACAGCATCCATTAAAATATCATCATCATTGTATATTGCGTGTATAACTTTATTACTCATAACAAATACTAATGTTTTTCTGAATGATTATGACCTTCTTTTTCTCTTTCTCTCTTATAATTCTCACCAGAAGATTTCAAGATTGTTTTAACCTCCGCTTGAGCAATAACTGGGAAAGTTCTAGCATACAATAAGAATAAAACAAAGAAGAATCCTATAGTTCCAATGAAGATACCAATATCAACAAATGTTGGAGAGAACATAGTCCAAGATGATGGAAGATAATCTCTGTGTAATGAAGTAACAATGATTACGAAACGTTCAAACCACATTCCAATATTTACAACAATTGAGATTATGAAAGAGAACATAATACTAGTTCTCAATTTTTTAGACCACATAAACTGTGGAGAGAATACATTACATGTCATCATTGCCCAATAAGCCCAAGCATAAGGACCAGTTGCTCTATTCAAGAAAGCATATTGTTCATATTCAACACCTGAATACCAAGCAACGAATAACTCTGTGATATAGGCAACACCAACGATAGAACCAGTAATCATGATTACAATGTTCATTAATTCGATATGTTGAATTGTTATGTATGCTTCTAAGTTAGAAACCTTTCTCATAATGATTAATAAGGTGTTAACCATTGCAAATCCAGAGAATACCGCACCAGCAACGAAGTAAGGCGGGAAGATAGTTGTATGCCAACCAGGTACTACCGAAGTAGCAAAGTCAAATGATACAATCGTGTGTACAGAAAGAACCAAAGGTGTTGCTAAACCAGCTAATACTAAAGAAACTTCTTCAAAACGTTGCCAATCTTTTGCTCTACCACTCCATCCGAAACTCAAAATAGAATATATCTTTTTGTTGAAAGGAGTAACTGCTCTATCTCTTAACATTGCAAAATCAGGAAGTAAACCAGTCCACCAGAAAACTAATGATACTGAAAGGTACGTCGAAATTGCGAATACGTCCCAAAGAAGAGGTGAGTTAAAGTTAACCCAAAGTGAACCAAATTGATTAGGAATTGGAACAACCCAATAAGCTAACCATGGTCTACCCATGTGGATGATTGGGAATAATCCTGCTTGAACAACTGAGAAAATTGTCATTGCTTCCGCAGAACGGTTAATAGCCATTCTCCATCTTTGACGGAAAAGTAAAAGTACTGCAGAAATAAGTGTTCCTGCGTGACCGATACCAACCCACCAAACGAAATTGGTAATATCCCAAGCCCAACCTACAGTCTTGTTAAGACCCCAAGTTCCGATACCAGTTGAAATGGTATAAGTGATACAACCTATTCCCCAAAGGAAAGCTGCTAATGCGATTGAAAAAACGGTCCACCATTGTTTGTTTGCTCTTCCTTCAACAGGAGCAGCAACATCGACAGTCACATCGTGATAACTTTTATCACCAATAACTAATGGTTTTCTAATGGGTGCTTCGTAGTGAGACGACATAATCCTTTATCTTGTTTCTTAATTAATCTTTTTTAAACTAGGTATTTCTAACTTTTACGTGGTAGATAACGTTTGGCTTAGTTCCAACGTGCTCTAACAAATGATACATTCTTTTATCTTCAAGTAACTCAGCTACTTTAGATTCTTTATCATTTACATCTCCAAATATCATTGCTCCTGAAGAACATGCATTTGAACAAGCTGTTTGGAATTCACCATCTTTTATTTCTCTTCCTTCACGTTTCGCATCAAGAATAGTTTTTTGTGTCATTTGAATACACATAGAACATTTTTCCATTACTCCACGAGAACGAACATTTACATCTGGATTAACAACCATACGACCTAAATCATCATTCATATGGAAATCAAATTCGCTGTTATTGTTGTATAAGAACCAGTTGAAACGACGTACTTTATATGGACAGTTGTTAGCACAGTAACGAGTACCAACACATCTGTTATAAGCCATTTGATTTTGACCTTGACGACCGTGAGAAGTTGCAGCTACTGGACAAACAGTTTCACAAGGAGCGTGATTACAATGCTGGCACATAACTGGTTGGAATGCCACTTGAGGATTATCCGCAGGACTTTCCATTTGACCAAATCCACCTAATGAACCTTTATCACCAAACAATCCGTCAAATTCTTCTTTTTTCTTGTTGTCACCAACAAAAGTATCTTCAGAAGAATAGTATCTATCAATACGCAACCAATGCATATCGCGGCTTCTTCTTACCTCAGACTTACCAACAACTGGTACATTATTTTCAGCATGACAAGCTATAACACAAGCACCACATCCTGTACAAGCATTCAAGTCAATTGATAAATTGAAATGGTGACCGGTTGAACGATCAAATGATTCCCATAAATCAACTTTAGTTGCTTCTACTTCTTTATGATCTAAAGATACCATAGGAACTGGATTCCATTCTCTGCTATCTTTTGCTGTATTGAAAATTTCAAGTGTAGTTTCTCTAACAATATCTCCTCTACCCATTAAAGTTTTTTGTGATTGAACACAAGCAAACTCATGCTCTCCATCACCTTTAGTGATAGTTGCAGATTGAACGTTGTTAAAATTATTATATAAAGCGTAAGCATTAACACCTACTTGCATTTCTTCTTTCAATGCTGCTTTTTTACCATATCCAAGAGCTAATCCTAATGTCCCTTTAGCTTGTCCTGGTTGAACAATTACAGGTACATTTTCTAATTTTACTCCATTAACAGTTAGAGTAGCATAACTTCCGTTAAGACCTCCATTAGCAACAATTTTGTTTTCTAATTTTAATTTATTAGCATCAAATTGAGAAACAGTAACATAATTATCCCATGAAACTCTTGTAATAGGATCTGGGAATTCTTGTAACCATGGGTTATTTGCTTGTTGACCATCACCTAAACCAACTTTTGTATATAATACCAACTCAAAACCTTGTGCAGGTTTAGATTGAGATAAAGCTGATGCAGCTCCGTTATAATCAGCAGTACCACCAGCTAAAGTGCTAACTCCTGAAACAAAAACACCATCATGAAGTACTTTATTCCAAGATGAACCTGAAATATAACTTGCAGAATTTGCTTTTATATAATCGTAGTAATTTCCAGCTACTCCATTCCAAGACATTAATGATTCTTGGAATTGTTTTGTATTGAATAATGGACGAATAGTTGGCTGAACTAAAGAATATGTCCCTTTTGTCAACATTAAATCGTTCCAAGATTCTAAATAATGTGGTGTTGCAGCTGCAATTGTAGTAAGCTCTGCAGTTTCGTCTTCTTTAAGAGAAAAAGCAACAGATGTTTTAACTTTTTTCAAACCACTAACAAAAGATTTGCTATTTGCTAATGTGTAAACAGGATTAACACCACTCATGATAAGTGTATGAACCAAACCTGCATTCATATCTGAAATTAATTGAGCAACTTTTTCGTTAGATCCTTTTCTGATTAATCTTGCACCAGCAGTTAATAAAGCTTCGCTTTTTAAAACTTGATTGATAGCAATAACTAATAACTGAGCATTTTTATCTTGAATACCAGAAACCAAAAGACCTTTGCTTCCTGCAGATTTTAATTGACTAGCAGCTTTTACAACTTCCGCTTCATTTTCGATTTTTCCTGTTGAAACAGAAGCACCAGTTATAATGTTATATATTTTTACTAAGGCTAATTTTTGATTAGCAATAGTCATTGGAACTCTTTTATCAGCAGCAGCTCCTGACAATGTCATGTTTGCTTCAAATTGAAAATGCTTTGACATTTTTCCTGCTTGAGGAATTCTTCCTTGAGCATAACCTTTATCAAAACCTCCACCTTGCCAATCACCTAAGAAATCAGCATCAATAGAAACAATTGTATTTGCTTTTGAAAAATCATAATCTACTAAAGCTCTTTCTCCATAAACAGATTCGAAAGCATCTAAAGCAGCCGATTCAGAAACAGCATCATAAACTACATGTTTAGCAGTAGGATTTTTTGAGATAAAGTCTGAAATTAATTTTTCTGTAGAAGGACTCGCTAAAGTATTTGTCAATAAAACAACTTGCTTACCAGATGCTTTTGCATCAGCTAAACTAGCTTTAACTTTTGCATCAACTTCATTCCATGTTGCTGACTTAGAATCAACTTTTGGAGAAGTAAGACGCATACTATCATATAAAGATAATACTGAAGCGTGAACTCTTGCATTAGCTGCAAACTTAGCTCCTTCAATTGTATTATTCTCAATTTTAATTGGACGACCTTCTCTTGTCTTTACTAAAAGATTTGCAAAATCAAAACCATCAAACATAGATGTTGCATAAAAATCAGCAACACCAGGAATGATTGTATCTGGTTGAACCACGTATGGAATTGATTTATGAACTGGTCCTTCACATGCAGCTAACGAAGCAGCTGCAGTTGTAAAACCAACGTACTTTAAGAAATCACGACGAGTAGTTGATGAAGATGATAATGATTCGTTTGATAAGAATTCATCCGTTGGGATTTGTTCTACAAACTCATTATTTCTAAGCGTCTCAACAATAGAACTATTTTCGTTTAGTTCCTCAACACTTTTCCAGTATTTTTTGTTAGATGACATCGTATATAAATATTAGCTTCTTAATAATTTGATTAATAGTGACACTTACCACATTCTAAACCTCCCATTTGCGCTGCAGTCAATTTGTCTACACCATATTTTTTAGAAAGTTCTTTATGAATTTTATCGTAATAAGCATTTCCTTCCATTTTAACATCAGTTTTACGGTGACAATCAATACACCATCCCATAGTTAAAGGAGCAAATTGTTTTTGTATTTCGTAAGTTTGAACTTCACCATGACATTTTTGACATTCAATACCCGCAACAGTTACGTGTTGAGAGTGGTTGAAATATGCAAAATCAGGTAAATTATGAATTCTCACCCATTTCACTGGCTCAGTTTTACCAGTATATTTTTGAGTACTTTGATCCCAACCTACGGCTTTATATAATTTTTGAATTTCTTTATCATAGAAAGCTTTTGAGTACTCTTCAGTAGCAGTAGTATCAGAAACTTCAGCAATATTCTTATGACAATTCATACAAACATTTAATGATGGAATTCCTGCATGCTTACTAACTCTAGCAGAAGAGTGACAGTATTTACAATCGATACCATTACTACCTGCGTGAATTCTGTGAGAATAATGAATTGGCTGAACTGGTGCATAATCTTGGTCAACACCAACTTGCATTAAGAAACCATATACAAAATAACCACTAGCCAACAATAAAAATATTGCAGAAACAAGAACTAAAAACTGGTTTTTAGCAAATGCTTTCCAAATAGGCATTGTTGGTTGTTTTGCTGAAGCTTCAATTCCATTTGCTTTAGCAATTTTAGTAAGAACATTGTTAACTAAAAACAACATTACAACTAACATTAACATCACTAAAGCTAAAGCACCCAATATAATGTTATTTGAAAGACCACCATTATCAGACTTTTTTGCATCTGGTAACTCTATCTTATTTTCAACTACTGGTGCTGGCTCCGAAGTGTAAGCTATGATATTATCAATATCAGTAGTTGACAATTGAGGAAACGCAGTCATTACAGACTTGTTGTACTCTTCATAAATTTTTACAGCTTTAGCATCACCAGATTTGATTAATGCTGAACTATTATTTATCCATTTGTACAACCAAGGCATATCATATTTTGCAGCTACACCTCTAAGTGCTGGTCCAGTCATTTTTCTGTCTAAATTATGACATGCCGCACAATTTGCATTAAATAATTCTTTTCCCTTTACCGCATCTCCTCCAGCAGTTGCGGCAGGAGCAGCTGCAGCAGGAGCAGCAGCTGGTGTAGCTGTTGCAGCAGGAGCAGCAGGTTCTTGAGCAAATGAAGACAAAGAGATGGTTAGCATTAAAGCTAATCCAAATGAATAAATTCTAGAAATCGAACTATGGTTACCCACTTTTTTCATATTATAAATGATTATCGACTAAATTTTGGTACGGTTTTTTCTTATGATTAAACAAATTACCAATACACTTTTTTTAAAACTTGAGCAA
The DNA here is from genome assembly GCF_039539185.1 of Flavobacterium cheonanense. Lineage (NCBI taxonomy): Bacteria > Pseudomonadati > Bacteroidota > Flavobacteriia > Flavobacteriales > Flavobacteriaceae > Flavobacterium > Flavobacterium cheonanense. Next base: position 226,045 of record NZ_BAABCT010000002.1, read on the forward strand.
AAATACGATTTATCAACTATTCTCAAAACCTTAAATATATCTTAATTATCAATTTATATTAATTCTAAATAATATTTTTATTTCGACTTATGTTTTTTCAATTACATTTGCATTAAAATCAAATCATTATGAAATATCTAAAAGAAAAAAGAACTTTAAAACACTTACTATTTATTTTTTTATTTTTCAATTTTAACACCATAAAAGCACAGAATACTAATGTGAATCAAGACCCAAAATTTGAACAATTATTAAACGAAAAAAGAAAGATAAACTCTTCAATAACAATAAATAACAGATATAAAATACAAATATTTAACGGTACAAGCGATGCCTCTAAAAAAACTCTAATACAATTTAAAAAAGAGAACAAAAACTATGATGCGACGATAATATTTAGCACACCTTTATATAAAGTATGGGTAGGCAATTTTAAAACAAGAATTGAAGCTGAAAGAAACTTAAATTTATTAAAGAAAAAATACCCTTCCGCAATTCTAATCAAGCCTTCAAAACAGTAAACAAAAAATCCCGATTGCTCGGGATTTTTTGTTTATAAAATTATAATTACTTAAGTTTTTTCTTAACCTCTACTTCTTGGAACGCTTCTATTATATCTAGTTGTTCTATTTCGTTGTAGTTTTTAATTTGAATACCGCAATCGTATCCTTTAGAAACTTCTTTAACATCGTCTTTAAAACGTTTTAAAGCTGTAAGTTCTCCTGTAAATATTACAACACCCTCACGAATAATTCGTATTTTAGAATTTCTAAAGATTTTACCATCTGTAACCATACATCCAGCAATTGTACCAACCTTAGAGATTTTGAATGTTTCACGGATTTCAGCAGTTCCGGTAATTTCTTCTTTCATTTCTGGAGACAACATTCCTTCCATTGCATCTTTCAAGTCATCAATTGCATCATAGATAATTGAGTAATTTCTGATGTCGATTTCTTCTTTATCTGCAAGTTGACGTGCATTTCCAGCAGGACGAACATTAAATCCAATAATGATAGCATCAGAAGCTGAAGCCAACATAACGTCAGTTTCAGTAATTGCTCCAACACCTTTATGAATAATATTGATTTGAATTTCTTCTGTAGATAATTTAGAGAATGAATTTGATAATGCTTCAACAGAACCATCAACGTCTCCTTTAAGGATAATGTTCAATTCTTTAAATTGTCCAAGCGCAATACGACGACCAATTTCTGCAAGTGTGATATGACGTTGCGTTCTAACAGATTGTTCACGCATTAATTGTGTACGTTTAACAGCAATTTGTTTTGCTTCTCTTTCGTCTTCAAAAACATTGAATTTATCTCCAGCAGTTGGCGCACCATCCAAACCTAAAATAGACATTGGAGTTGAAGGACCAGCTTCTTTTACGCTATTTCCTCTTTCATCATACATTGCCTTAACCTTACCATGATTTTTACCAGCCAATACATAATCACCAACTCTTAAAGTTCCAGATTGTACTAAAATAGTAGAAACATATCCTCTACCTTTATCTAATTGTGCTTCAACAACAGTTCCAACAGCAGGTTTATTTGGATTTGCTTTTAAATCTAATATTTCTGCTTCTAACAATACTTTTTCTAAAAGCTCTTTTACTCCCATTCCCATTTTGGCAGAAATGTCATGCGATTGATATTTTCCACCCCAATCTTCAACAAGTAAATTCATTGCTGCTAATTTTTCCTTGATTTTTTCAGGATTAGCATGTGGTTTATCTACTTTATTTATGGCAAATATCATTGGAACACCAGCTGCTTGTGCGTGACTGATTGCCTCTTTAGTTTGTGGCATGATGTCATCATCGGCAGCGATTACGATAATTGCAATATCGGTTACTTGAGCTCCACGAGCACGCATAGCGGTAAACGCTTCGTGACCAGGTGTATCAAGGAATGTTATTTTTTGTCCGTTATCTAATTGTACAGCATAAGCTCCAATATGTTGTGTAATTCCACCAGATTCTCCAGCGATTACATTTTCTTTACGGATATTATCTAACAAAGAGGTTTTACCGTGGTCAACGTGACCCATTACAGTAACTATAGGTGCTCTTGTTACTAAATCTTCTTCTCTATCCTCAACAATTTCTATTGCTTCCTCAAGATCAGTTGTAATAAATTCAACTTCATAACCAAACTCATCAGCAACAATAGTTAATGTTTCAGCATCTAAACGCTGATTCATTGTAACCATAATTCCTAGAGACATACAAGTACCGATAACTTTAGTAATAGGCACATCCATCATAGTAGCAACTTCACCAACAGTAACAAATTCTGTAACTTTGATAGTTTTGCTTCCTTCGTCTAATGCTCTTTGCTCATCATCTGAACGTTGACGGTGGGTATCTCTTTTATCTCTTCTATATTTTGCAGCTTTAGATTTTGAACCTTTCCCTTGAAGTCTTTCAAGAGTTTCTTTGATTTGGTTTTTAACTTCCTCTTCTGTAGGCTCAACTTTTTGAACTATAGCTGGTCTATTTCCTTTTTGGAAACCTCCACCACCTGGTTTGTTAGCAACAAATTTATTACCACCTGCACCACCTGGTTTATTTTGTCCTCCAGCAGCATTGCCTCCAGCATTCCCAGGACGAACTTCACCTGGTTTTGGTGGAATTCTTTTTCTCTTATTTTTGTTTGGATCAACCTTATTAGCACTATTGATTTTAGGTGGAGTGGTCTTTTTAGGTTTATTAAATTGAGATAAATCAATTTTTTGACCTGTTAAAGTTGGTCCAGAAAGGTTTTGATATTGAGTTGTGTGTGTTTCATCTTCAACTGGAAGATTATCAGCTAATTTATCAACTTTTACTTCTTCAACTTTTGCTTCAACAACAACCTCTTTTTGACTAGGTTTTTCTTCAGCTAATGTAGGTTTTTCTTTAGATTGAACAGGTTTCTCTTTTAAAGGAGCTGATTTTTCCTCAACTTTTGCTTCTGATTTTACACTTTCAGGTTTATTTGCAGGAACCTGTTTAGGTTCTAAATCAATTTTACCCACTTGTTTTGGCCCAGAAACGACAGCTTTAGCTTTAATAACTTCAAGACGTTGACGCTCTTCTTCTTGTTTTCTTTTGTCTTCTATCTCTTTTTCTCTTTCAAGACGAAGGGCTTCTTTTTCTTTCTTAATTTCTTCGCTAACACCTTTGGACGCTTCTTTGTTGCCTTTGTCGCCGGCAAATTGATTTTGTAGAATATCAAATTCTTTATCGGAAATCTTAGCATTTGGGTTTGCATCAATAGCAATTCCTTTATCCTTAAGATAATCGACAGCTCTTTCTAATGAAATGTTTAATTCCCTTAAAACTTTGTTTATTCTAATATTTCTTTCTTCAGACATAAAATCTTTTATAAATTCTTTTTTTATTGGGGTGAAAAATTAGTCTTCAAACTCTTCTTTCAATATGCGCATTACTTCTTGTATTGTTTCTTCTTCTAAATCGGTTCTTCTAGCTAAATCGGCAACATCTTGTTTTAAAATACTTTTTGCAGTATCCAACCCAATTTTTGCAAATTCATCAATAATCCAGCCATCAATTTCATCTGAGAATTCAGTTAATTCAACATCATCATCTTCTGCTGTGCTTCCTTCTCTGATAACATCTAATTCGTATCCAGATAATTGACCTGCTAATTTAATATTTTGTCCTCCACGACCAATTGCTTTAGAAACTTCTTCTAATTTCAAAAACACTTCAGCATGTTTTGTTTCTTCATCAATTTTCACAGAAGAAACTTTTGCTGGACTTAATGCTCTTGTAATCAATAGAGAAGCATTAGTTGTATAATTTATTACGTCAATATTTTCGTTACCTAATTCGCGAACGATACCATGAATACGAGACCCTTTCATACCAACGCAAGCTCCAACAGGATCAATTCTATCATCATAAGAATCAACAGCTACTTTTGCTTTTTCACCAGGAATTCTTACGACTTTTTTAATCATAATTAAACCATCGAAAACTTCTGGAATTTCTTGTTCAAATAATTTTTCTAAAAACTTCTCAGAAGTTCTAGACATAATGATTTGAGGTTTATTTCCTTTTAATTCAACGCTTTCAATAATTCCTTTAACATTATCTCCTTTACGGAAAAAATCAGATGGAATTTGTTTTTCTTTTGGTAATACAATTTCGTTTCCTTCATCATCAACCAAAATTACAACTCTTGGACGAACATGGTGTACTTCTGCTGTATAAATTTCACCAATAATATCTTTAAATTGTTTGTACAAGTTAGTATTATCGTGTTCGTGAATTTTTGAAATTAAATTTTGGCGCAAAGCTAAAATAGCTCTTCTTCCTAAATCTATTAATTTAACTTCTTCAGAAACTTCTTCTCCAATTTCAAAATCAGGTTCTATTCTTCTAGCTTCTGTAAGTGTAATTTCTTCATTTTCTAAATCTAAATCATCATCGGCAACAACAATTCTTCTTCTCCAGATTTCCATATCTCCTTTATCAGGATTTATGATAATATCAAAATTGTCATCAGAACCATACTTCTTTTTTAAAGCATTTCTAAAAACATCTTCCAAAATCGCCATAAGCGTTACTCGATCAATAAGTTTATCATCTTTAAACTCTGAGAATGATTCGATTAATGCAATATTTTCCATTATTCTATTTAATTAAAATTTATTGTAACAACTGCTTCTATTATTTCTGAGTAAGGTAATTCTAATTTTTTTTTAACTGTTTCCTTCCCTTTTCCTATTTTTTTTGGTTCTCTTGTCATCCAAGATAAAACTATTTTTTGCTCATCTGCATCAATCAATTCTGCCTCTATAGTTTCTTTTCCGGTTTTAACCTTTAAATTCCTTCCTATGTTCTTTATGTATTGTCTTTTTAATTTTAATGGCGAACCAACACCAACAGACGCTACTTCAAGCTCAAAATCATGCTCTTCTCTATCTAGATTATTTTCAATAATTCTACTTACATCTATACAATCTTGAAGATTAACACCCTTATCACCATCCAAAGTTACAATAATTTTGTAATTATCTGAAATTGATAAGTCTATCAAAAAGATTTCTGGTTTTTCAGACAAACCTTCTTCTAAAAGTTTTGCAACTTGTTCTCTAAATGTCATATTCTTATAAAAAGAGGGAAGCAGTGCTTCCCTCATTATTTAGTTTGTACTAATAAATAATGCTGCAAATATAGTCTTTTTTTTTATATGACAAATATCATTTAGAAATCTTAAAAAAAATTCTTACCTTTAACCTTTGAAATTTAATTTGAATAAAACCAATAATTTACAAACTATCATGAAAAAAATCCTAATCCCTACAGACTTTTCTCAAAATGCTGAATATGCTTTAAAAGTTGCTGCACAAATTGCTAAAAAAAATAATGGCGAAATTATTTTATTACACATGTTAGAATTTCCAAATCAAGCAAGTGACGCTATCGGATCTGGTGCAGCTATTCCAGAAATCATGTTTTTCAAAAATGCCGCTATAAAAAAATTAGAAGACCTTATGGATGAAGATTATCTTGATGGTTTAAAAGTTTCTGAAATTGTGCAATTTGAATTGGCTTTTGATGGTATCTTAAAAATTAGTCAACTAAACAATGTAGATTTAATTGTAATGGGTTCGCATGGTGCAAGTGGCTACAAAGAAATGTTTATTGGTTCTAATGCCGAAAAAGTAGTCCGTAACTCTGAAGTTCCAGTATTAATTATTAAAAAAGAAGAAAACGATTTTACTGTAAATAATTTTGTTTTTGCATCAGACTTTAGTGACGAAGTAAAAAAACCATTTGAAAAAGTAGTTGATTTTGCAAACAAATTTGATTCAACATTACATTTAGTTATGGTTAATACACCAAACAATTTTAAATCAACTTCTACATCTGAAGAAACAATGAAAAGATTCCTTTCTAACTTCAATGTTCAAAAAGTTGAGACACACGTGTACAATGAAACTAATGTTGAAAAAGGAATATTGAACTTTTCAAATAGTATAAATGCTGACTTAATAGGAATGAGTACACATGGAAGAAAAGGTCTTTCACATTTCTTTAATGGAAGCATTAGTGAAGACTTAGTTAATCACGCTACAAGACCGGTTATTACATTTAAAATATAACAATCATATAAAATAAAAATCCATCAATTAAATTGATAGATTTTTTATACTTATTAAAATAAAAAATCCCAACATTTCTGTTGGGATTTTTTGTTGGTCTACTAGGACTCGAACCTAGAAAGACTGCACCAAAAACAGTTGTGTTACCATTACACCATAGACCAATAAGTGCTTTAATGCGGGTGCAAATTTAATACAAATTTTATTTTAAGCAAACATTTATTCAACTTTTATTTAAAATTTTAAAAAATGAATTTAATCCGAAACCTAATGTGCTAATTTTATACATATTACAAAACCACCATTTTCTCCATAGAATGTATTTGAAAGTTAATCGTAGGTTAAAGGAAGAATAAAAAATGATTTTTACAATAAATCGTGCTATTTTTGAATCTGATTTTATTATGAAGCGAAAAATAAACATATTAACTCTTTTATCAGGATTTATCCTTGTAGTGCTTTGCGTCATGCAATATTACTTGGTAAAAACTACTTACAATTATAAAGTAGCGCAATTTCGTCTTGAAGTAAAAGAAAAACTTGCCTCTATTACAAATGATTATAGCGATATTGACAGTACTTTATTTAACAATAAAGATTTCATGTACAAAGAATTAGCAGAAAACTATCTTATTGATAGAAATTATAGAAGTCAAATAAAAAAACAATTCATAGAAAATCATTTTAGAAAGCAATTAACCGAAAAACTACAAAAGAAATTTGAAAAAGAGTTTCCAGATAACGAAATCGATTTTGCAATAATCTTAAACAAATTTGTAATCTACAACAACACTAAAAAAGCAGATACATTATTTGCTGCAAAACCTTTTATTGAAAACAAAATGTATGGCAATTTAGCTTCGCTTGAAGACGCTTTTTTAGTTAGAAACTACGTTGGAACCACAAGTTCAAATACATCAAAATCAAATTACAAATTGCTTACTGAGGATAGCTTATATGTTTCTGTAAAAAACTGGGAATTAATTATTCTTAAAAGAATGTCTTTATTGCTGTTTTTTGCAATTGCCTCAATTATTACCTTAATCTCGATATTTGTAGTAACTCTAAAATCATTAATAAAACAAAAGAAAATTAGTGATATTAAAACAGATTTCATAAACAACATTACTCACGAACTAAAAACACCACTTACAACTTTATCGGTTTCTACAAAAATATTGGAGCGTAAAGAAGTAAAAGAAAATGATTTAGTTTACAACCAATTGATTCAAACTATAAATCGTCAAAATGAGCGTTTACAAAGTTTGATAGATCAGGTAATGAGTAACTCCTTAGGTTTTGAAGAAATTGAATTGCAAAAAGAAAAAACAAAAATTAATGCTTTCTTGGAAACCATAGTAAATGATTTCAAAATGGCTAATCCTAGAATTGATATTAAAACAAATTTTAATTCAGAAACACAATTAACTTTAGACAGATTTCATCTCACAACTGCAATAATTAATGTTTTAGACAATGCTGTTAAATATGGCGCCAAAACCATTTTCGTAACAACAAATTTGCAAAATAATGAATTCAAAATTTGTATTGAAGATGACGGAATAGGAATTGCAAAAAACAAACAATCGTTACTTTTTGACAAATTCTATAGAGTTGAACAAGGAAACCTTCATAACACAAAAGGTTTAGGACTTGGACTGTATTATGTAGACCAAATTATTAAAGCACACAAAGGAACTATTAACTTGGTGAGCGAATTAGGAAAAGGAACACAATTCATTTTATCAATTCCATCTTAGTGTTATGAAAAAAATACTTTTAGCCGAAGATGATTTTGATTTTTCAAATGTATTAATTCAGTACTTACAGCTTCATGATTTTGATGTTGTTTGGGCAGAAAACGGAGTTAAAGCATTAGAAATTTTTAAAAGAAATAGTTTTGACATTTGTATTCTAGACGTTATGATGCCAAAAATGGATGGTTTTTTATTAGCTGAAGAATTAATAAAAATAAATCCTGAAACACCTTTCGTTTTTCTCACTGCAAAACAATTGAAAGAAGATAGAATAAAAGGATTACAACTAGGAGCAGATGATTATATTGTCAAGCCTTTTGAAGTTGAAGAATTAATTTTAAGATTAAATAACATTTTAAAAAGAAGTGAACTCAATTTTAAGACACCAACAGTTGAAGAAATTTCAATAGGCAAGTACATTTTTGACACCAAAAGGTTATGTTTAAAAAAAGATAATAGTACACAACAACTAACTGAAAAAGAAGCACTACTAATTGAATATCTTTATCAAAATAGAAATCAATTAATTAAAAGAGAGGCTATCTTAAAAAATATTTGGAAAAATGACGATTACTTTTCAGGAAGAAGTATGGATGTATTTATAACTAAAATCAGAAAGTACTTTCAAGAAGACAAAAATATTTCAATTGAAAGCACAAGATTTATTGGATTAGAATTTAAAATTAAAGAATAATTAATAAAAAACTTTTAGCAGCAAGTAATTAAGAAAATTTTATCAACCTCAATTTATGTGGTTTCGATAAAAAAATAGTTTCTTTGCATCTGAATTAACATCATAATTATATATGACAACATTTGATTTCAAAAAGTGGAATAACATTTTAGGTTGGGCTGCTTTTTCAATTGCACTGATAACCTATACATTAACAGTAGAGCCCACAATGAGTTTCTGGGATTGTGGAGAATATATTGCAACAGCTGCTAAACTTGAGGTAGGACATCCACCAGGCGCGCCATTATTTCAAATGCTTGGAGCTTTCTTTGCAATGTTTGCAACTAGTAGCGACAAAGTAGCTTTTATGGTTAACATGATGTCTGTGTTTTCTAGTGCTTTCACCATTCTTTTTATGTTTTGGTCTTCTACCATTTTGTTAAAGAAAATCATTTCGTCATATACAGAAATAGACAACAATAACATCAAAGTTATTTTAGGAAGTTCATTTGTTGGAGCATTAGCATTCACTTTTTCAGATAGTTTTTGGTTTAATGCTGTTGAAGCAGAAGTTTATGCAATGGCAACTTTACTTATTGCACTACTTTTTTGGCTTGGCTTAAGATGGGAACAAGAAATGCATGAGCCAAAAGGAAACAGATGGTTATTACTAATTAGTTTAGTAGTTGGTTTATCGTTTGGTGTTCACTTTATGGCTTTATTAACCATTCCTTCAATTGGTTTTTTATACTTCTTTAAAAACTACAAAAAAGTAACTGTTACAAATTTCATTCTAGCCAATATAATTATTATTGCAGTATTACTTTTCATTTTTAAGCTTTTATTGCCTTACACATTAGCTTTCTTTGGTAAAACTGAAATTTTCATGGTAAACAACCTTGGGTTACCTTTTAACTCAGGAACTATTTTTGCGTTACTTCTTATTGTAGCTTTCTTTTATTTTGGATTGAGATACACTAGAAAAAAAGAACATCCAACATACAACACTGTTTTACTTTGTATTCTATTTGTATTAATAGGATTTTCAACTTGGATGATGTTACCTATTAGAGCTAATGCAAACACACCAATAAACGAAAATAAACCATCAGATGCTGCCGAAGTATTAGCTTATTACAATCGTGAACAATACGGAATCAATCCATTATTTTATGGTCCACAATATACTGATGCCTTTGCTGGTTTGGATGAGGATAATCCATATTTAGACAAAGCTCCAAACTATGAAAGAGACGAAGCTTCTGGAAAATATGTGATTGTAAACGATTATAAAAATGCAGAGCAAAACACCGATGATAATCATAAAGCAATACTTCCAAGAATGTGGAGTACTGACAACATTGAAGGATATATAAATTTTACAGGAGTTCCAAAATTCAAAGTAAAATCTGAATATGTTGAAGAAAAAGAATTAACCGACGTTGTTGCAGAATTCAGACAAGCCTACGCAAGTGGCAAAATTGATAATGATGGTTATGTTTCTTTCTTAAAAGCATATGGTGACTATCTTGACATTGAAAAACCATCAACTTTTGACAATCTTAGTTTTATGATTGAATATCAATTTGGTTATATGTATGGTCGTTATTTGTTATGGAATTTTGTTGGAAGACAAAACGACAATCAAGGTAGATATGATAATCTGGATGGGAACTGGTTAAGCGGAATAAAATTCATTGATGAAATTCACTTAGGTTCACAAGAAAATTTAACTCAAGATATTAAAAATAATAAAGGAAGAAACTTATACTATTTTATACCTCTATTTTTAGGTTTGATTGGTTTGATGTATCATGCACAAAGAGATTTAAAAAGTTTCTACGTATTATTGGCTTTGTTCTTATTTACAGGATTAGCATTAAAAATTTATCTTAACGAAAGACCATTTGAACCTCGTGAAAGAGATTACGCTTTAGTTGGCTCATTTTATGTATTTGCAATTTGGATTGGTTTTGGAGTTTATGCAATCTATGAAATGATAAAAGAAAAAGTAGCTGCAAAAATTGCCGGACCAATAGTAGTTGCTATAAGTTTATTGGCTGCTCCTGTTTTAATGGCATCACAAAACTGGGACGACCATGATCGTTCAGGAAGATATACAGCATTAGCAATGGCTAAAAATTACCTTGACTCTTGTGGTCCAAATGCTATACTATTTACAATTGGTGATAATGATACCTTCCCATTATGGTATGCTCAAGAGATTGAAGGATACAGAACCGATGTGAAAATTGTAAATACTAGCTTATTAATGACCGATTGGTACATTGATCAAATGAAACTTAAAACCTATAAAGCAGATGGTTTACCAATTTCATTCGAGCATCAGCAATATGTAGCAGATAACAGAGACGCTATTCTATTTAATAAGCAAACTGAAAACAGATGGTTACTTAAAGATTTTATAAACTTTGCGAAAAGTGAAGACACCATAACTACTGTTGAGATGCAAAGCGGACACAAACTTCATTTCTTTCCAACAAATAAAGTTAGAATTCCTATTGATAAAAATGCTGTGATAGCAAATAAGGTTGTTAATCCAGCACAAAATGATTCGATTGTTCCTTTTATTGATATCGACTTAAAAGGTGGTGCGTTATATAAGAATCGACTAATTATGTTTGATATTTTAAACAACAATAATTGGAAAAGACCTATTTATTTTAGCCCAGGAAGTTTTGGAGATGATGATTACCTATGGATGAAAGATTATCTTCAGCTTGATGGTATGGTGTATAAATTAGTGCCAATAAAAACTCCAGTAATTGAAGAAAACTATCCAGATATGGGGCAAATTGATACAGAAAAAATGTACAAACTTGCAACCAATTGGAAATGGGGTAATGGAGAAAGCACTAAAATTTATCATGATCCAGAAACTAGAAGAAATAGTATTTCATATAGAACCAATCTTTCTAGATTAATGGAATTATTGATAAAAGAAGGTAAAATTGATAAGGCCAAAAAAGTTATTGATTTGGCAATTACTAAGACACCAATAGATTATTATGGTTATTATTTAACTCTTGAACCATTTGTTGGTGGTTATTATAAAACTGGCGAAAAACAAAAAGCAAGAGATTTAATAACTAAACTCGCATCAAAATATAAAGACAACTTGAGATATTATAGTACTTTCAATTCTTCTGACCAAAGTTTTATGGCTACAGATATCGTTACCGATATAGAACGTTATAGAAGTTTATTAAAAGTAATGAAAGCTAATGGTGATATTGAATTTTATGACAAAAACAGAAATGAATTTAATAGTTATAATAATCGATTCCCAAGATTTCAACGCGATATGGAATAATTGATTTTATAAAAATAACAAAGTGCCGATAGATTAATTTATCGGCACTTTTTATTTACATTTGAATTATGAATTGGGTAAAAGCACATTGGATATTTAAGAAACTATTTTCAAACTATGTTTGGGATATTCCTAACAATGAAAACAAAGTCTATTTAACATTTGATGATGGACCAACTCCTGAAATCACAGAATGGGTTTTATCAAATTTAAAAGAATACAATGCCAAAGCAACCTTCTTCTGCATAGGAGATAACGTTAGAAAATATCCGGATATTTTTCAGAAAGTAATCAACGAAGGACATTCTATTGGAAATCACACTTTCAATCATTTAAATGGATGGAAAACTAATACTTCAGATTACATTAAAAATGTCAAATTATACGAAACTGAACACTGCAAACTGAACACTGAATACTGCAAACTATTTCGTCCACCTTATGGCAAAATAAAACCATCGCAATCTAAAATATTACGAAAATTTGGTTATAAAATAATAATGTGGGACATCATTTCTTATGATTTTGATAATACAATTTCTATGGAAAAATGTTTAGAAAATGTTTTAAAAAATGTAAAATCTGGAAGTATTATCGTTTTTCACGATAGCAAAAAAGCATTCACGAACTTGGAATATGTCTTACCAAGAACCTTAGAATTCTTAAAGAAAAAAGGATTTGTTTGTGAAAAAATTGATTAGACTTGTTCTTGAACTAAACCAATTATAGTATTAGCATCCAATTCACCTGATTGTCTCCACACCATTTGACCTTCTTTATAAATCATAAGTGTTGGTAAACCTTTTATTCGAAGTGCTTCGGCTAATTCTTGGTTTTTATCCACATCAATTTTAATCACTTTTGCTCTATCGCCAAGCGCTGCCGCAACATCTCTAATAACTGGATGCATCGACACTGAAGATTCGTTCCACTCTGTGTAAAAGTCAATTAACACAGGAACTTGAGCATTTATAAGTTCGCCAAATTTTGACATAAAACCTAGTTATTTATATGTTCTTTTTATAAAAAAGAAAGTATTAGTAATACAAATGTAGCATTTTTAACTAATTATACTACATTTTTGCCTTTTTTTAGTTCAATTACAGTAATTTCAGGCATAATTCCTACTCTTCCAGGGTAAGCATGAAACCCAAAACCTCTATTTACGTAAATATATTTTCCAACATTTTCATATAAACCAGCCCATTGTTTGTAAACATATTCCACAGGACTCCATTTTATAATTCCTGGAATTTCTATTCCAAATTGAAATCCGTGAGTGTGTCCAGAAAGTGTTAAATGGAAATTTTTAGGATGATCTTTTACTTCTGCATCCCAATGACTTGGATCGTGACTCATTAAAATTTTGAAATCTTCTTTGTTCAAGTTTTCTGAAGCTTTATTCAAATCACCAACTTTCTTGAATTTTACACCCCAATTTTCAACACCAACCAATGCAATTTCGTCGTTTCCTTTTTTTATTTTCGTATTTTCGTTCAACATCAACTTGAAATCTATTTGTTGATGTAAATCTTTGATGTCTTCAAAATTTTTATTTTTTGCTTCCTCCGATTTCCAATCTACATATTCACCATAATCATGATTTCCAAGTATAGAAAATTTTCCAAATTCATAATTTTTAATCTTCTTGAAAGTATCAATCCATGGATGCATTTCGGTTGCATGAGTATTTACAATATCGCCAGTAAATAATAACAAATCTGATTCTTGCTCATTAATTAAATCAACTGCATAGCTAATCTTTTCAGGATTATCAAAACTACCACTATGAATGTCCGAAATTTGAGTGATTTTAAAACCGTCAAAAGCATCTGGTAAATCATCAAAAAACAACGTTTGTCTTAATACTTTATAATTGTATTTCCCAATCGTCATTCCATAAATCAATGATATAAATGGAACTGCTGCAATTCCAAGCGCAACTTGACTAATAAACTTTCTTCTTTCAGGTAAAAAAGTATCATTTCCATAATTTGTAAAATAATTCTTAGTTCCTAACATCAATCTAAGAGTATCTTCAAGGAGCATTATAAATGTTATCAATAATTTTGGAACAATAACTAATAACATAACTCCAATGGTCATCATAAACATTTGAGTTTGACCTACGCCTCTATCAAATTTAGAAAAACCATAAAAAACAAAAGCCACTGCAAGAACAGAAATTATAATATAAGTAAGTTTAACCCATCTTACTTTAGTAAAAGTTTTAACAGCTTGAAATGCATAAATTTCAATGATTGCAATAATCACGAAAAGGATAATCCAACGTGCAGACATTCTAATATTTTTTGCAAATTAACAAAGAAAGATGTTGCCAAATACTTTTGTTAGTTATATTTTAACATTGGTTTAAATTCACTTAGAAAAGAAACAAAGTTTTTGAAACTTTATCTATTTTTACAAATTCAAATTTTATTTTTATGTCACAAAAACGCCTTTACCTTCTTGATGCCTACGCACTAATTTTTCGCGGATATTTTGCCTTTATAAAAAACCCAAGAATCAATTCTAAAGGAATGGATACTTCGGCCATTATGGGATTTATGAATGCTTTAATGGATGTAATCAAACGAGAAAAACCCGATCATTTAGCCGTAGCTTTTGACAAAGGTGGAAGCGATTACCGTTACGAAATGTATCAAGAATATAAAGCAAATCGAGACGAAACTCCAGAAGCAATTAAAATTGCCGTTCCGTATATTCAAGAATTGTTAAAAGCGATGCACATTCCGATTATGGAAAAAGCAGGTTTTGAAGCCGATGATTTAATTGGAACGTTGGCAAAACAAGCCGAAAAAGAAGGTTACAAAGTGTACATGGTGACACCTGATAAAGATTTTGCGCAATTGGTTTCCGAAAATATTTTTATGTACAAACCAGCAAGAATGGGTAACGACATTGAAATTTGGGGAATTCCAGAAGTCTTAGAAAAATTTGAAATCGAACGACCAGAACAAGTAATAGATTTCTTAGGAATGATGGGTGATGCAGCCGATAATATTCCGGGATTGCCTGGCGTTGGTGAAAAAACAGCGAAGAAATTCTTAAAAGAATATGGTTCGATGGAAAATCTTTTGGCGAATACACACGAACTAAAAGGTGCGATTAAAGATAAAATTGAAGCCAATGCTGAGTTGGGATTATTGTCAAAAAAATTAGCTACTATCTTACTCGATTGTCCAGTGGAATTTAATGCAGAAGATTTTGAACTTTCAAAACCTGATGTTGAAAAAACTGATGCGTTGTTCAACGAATTGGAATTCCGTCAAATGAAAGCACAGTTCGATAAATATTTCGGAACTGGAAAAGAGTACGACGAGATTGACACAAATGGTAATGGAACTTCAAGCGATACGCCACAACCAGCCAAAAAAGCTCCAGCCAAAAAATCCAACGAAGATCAATTTGATTTGTTCGGATTTTCTGATGAAGAAAGTGGCGAAGTCAAAACAAATTCGTTTTACGCAACTTTAGAAACCACCAACCATAATTATACGATAATTCAAGGTGATTTGGGTACAAAATTGTTTTTGCAAAATTTACTCAATCAAACTTCAGTGTGTTTTGATACCGAAACTACCGGAATTGATGCCTTAAATGCTGAACTGGTTGGAATGTCATTTTCTTGGCAAAAAGGCGAAGCATTTTACGTTCCATTTCCAGAAAATCAAGAAGAAGCGCAAGTTTTAGTTGATAAATTCAAGCCATTTTTTGAAAATGAAAACATCGAAAAAATTGGTCAAAATATAAAATATGATTTGAAAATTCTTTCTAATTATGGAGTTCAAATCAAAGGCAAATTATTCGATACAATGATTGCGCATTACTTAATCAATCCAGATATGCGTCATAATATGGATGTTTTAAGTGAAACTTATTTGAAATATTCGCCAAAATCAATTGAAGATTTAATTGGTAAAAAAGGTAAAAATCAAAAATCAATGCGCGATGTTTCTTTGGAGGAAATCAAAGAGTACGCTGCCGAAGATGCTGATGTAACGTTTCAATTAAAACAAAATTTCAGTCCGATTCTAGACAAAGCCGAAACCAAAAAACTTTTTGATGAAATCGAAATTCCACTTATTCCAGTTTTGGCTGCAATGGAATTGGAAGGAATCAATCTTGACGTTCCGTTCTTGAAAGAAATGTCGGTTGAAATGGCAAAAGAAAGTTCAGAATTAGAACAAAAAATCTATGAAACTGCTGGCGAGAAATTCAATTTGGCTTCACCAAAACAATTAGGCGACGTTTTATTTGACAAAATGAAAATTGGCGGAGCAAAACAAAAGAAAACCAAAACTGGTCAATATGCGACTGGCGAAGAAGTTTTGAGTTACTTAGCCAACGAACACCAAATTGTAAAAGACATTCTCGAATGGCGTCAAATGGTAAAATTGCAAAGTACTTACATTGATGCCTTACCGAACCAAGTCGATAAAAAAACTGGACGTGTTCACACCGATTATATGCAAACTGTAGCAGCGACTGGTCGTTTGAGTTCGAATAATCCAAACTTGCAGAACATTCCAATTCGTACTGAACGCGGACGATTAATCAGAAAAGCATTTATTGCTCGTGATGAAAATTACACCTTAGTTTCTGCCGATTATTCGCAAATAGAACTTCGAATTATCGCAGCACTTTCTGGTGAAGAAAATATGATTAAAGCCTTTCAAAACAACGAAGATATTCACAGAAGTACCGCTGCAAAAGTGTTCAATGTACCATTAGAAGAAGTTACAAAAGAACAACGTAGCAATGCCAAAACGGTGAATTTCGGAATTATTTATGGTGTTTCAGCCTTCGGACTTTCTAATCAAACATCGCTTTCACGTAAAGAAAGTGCTGAGTTGATTGATGCGTATTATGCGACTTATCCAAAACTGAAATCGTACATGAGCAATCAAGTAGATTTTGCAAGAGAAAACGGTTATGTACAAACGGTTTTAGGAAGACGTCGTTATTTAAAAGACATCAATTCGGCCAACATGATGGTGAAAAGTGGCGCTGAACGAAATGCAGTTAACGCACCAATTCAAGGTTCGGCAGCAGATATTATCAAAATTGCGATGATTAATATTCACAAGAAACTAACTTCTGAGAATTGGAAATCAAAAATGTTACTTCAGGTTCATGACGAACTTGTATTTGACGTTCACAACTCTGAATTAGAAAAAATCAAACCAATGATCAAACACGAAATGGAAAACGCCTTTAAAATGGATGTTCCGTTGGATGTTGAAATTGGTGTTGGGAAAAATTGGTTGGAAGCACATTAATCATCCTATTTTTTTTCTAGCAACTTCAATAATATTTCATTTTGCTTTTTTAGTTCTTCTACAGTAACTTTTAAAGATTCTATTTGTTCTTGTTGCTCTTGAATTGCTTTTACTATCACAGGTGTAATTTCAGCATATCTTACACCTAAATTTTCATTTTGTTTTCTTTCAAAATTTCCTTCCTCATCTTTCGGATACCAAGAGTGTGTTTCTACAACTTCAGGTAAAACATCTAATAATTGTTGTGCCGAAAAACCCAATTTAGTTTCTTGAAGTTGATCGGGAATTGCTGTTTTTCCAATTCTATTGCTTTTCCATTTGTATGAAATAGGATTCAATTGCATCACTTCTTTCAAACCATATTTTAATTCAACAACATCTTTTTTAAGTTTCATATCTGAAGTTTGAATAGTACCATTTGTAGCCCAAACAGCAGTCCATCTTTTTGAAGAACCTCCCAATCGAGTATCATTATCTACTAATGGATTCAAACTAGATGCTTCCAACAATAGTTCATCCAAACCATCTACAATATATTCAATAGAACCAGTTGCCATAGCTGAACCTCCAGATGCACCTTTATAAAAACCTAGCGCAAAATCACGAGTATATGTATCACCTCCAGAATCAACAAAAGTCAAACCATCGTCACCATCAACTAGAGTTGAACCACCACCAAAACTAATATAATCACTAGCAAAATTAGTTTCCATCATAACTCTATTAGCACCATTAAACTTGATTTGCCCTGGAAAAGCTACTGAAGTATTACTATTAAAATTTAAATCATATGAGTCTAAATTCAAAGTTGTTGCTTGTGTCAAAGTTCCTCCTAATCTTACTGTTCCAGCAGTATTTGTTAATCCATTTGTAAAAGTATATGTACCACTTCCACTTGGTAATGTAACTGAGTTTCCGTTTGAAATTGACAATGTACTTCCGGATATACTTAAAGTTTGGCTATCTGTTCCGGAACCGCCAGAAGCTGTTTGCCAGTATCCATTTCCATTAGCATCCGAAGTAAGAACTTTTCCTACGCCTTGAGTTCCATCTTCTAATCTAAAAGCATATGTGCCAGGTACCGGAGTAGATGGAATAGTTACAATTACATTATCTATAGCTGCAGGAAATTGATTACCTCCAGAACTATCGTTTCTCCATTCGTAAATAATACGCATACTAGATCCTGCAAAACTACTTACATTCAAGGCCGCATTAGAAAAAGTAGTCCAAGTATTTTGTTGATTGAAATTTGTTCCTACTTGTATTCTTCCTGCACCAGCTGTAATTTGCGTTCCTAATGTAGGTGTAAAAGAAGTTGGAGTTAGCCAAACTCTGAAATAATCATAATCGGTACCAACTGTTCTTTCTCCATTACATCTCCAATCAAACGAAAAAGTAGAAGTGGTTGTCCCAGTCGGAATAGCAACATCTCTGTAGGCAAAAGTTACAGTAGCAGTTGATGTAGTTGCATAGTTATTAGTTATTCCATTATCATTTGATATATAAATAGCGCTAGAGGGATTTCCAGCTGCAGATCCATACCTCCAATTATTATTAGTTGCGGTTCCACTATTCAAAAAAGTGAAATCGTTAGTGTTAAAATTTTGGTTTAATAATGTTGTTGTGCCTCCACTTGGTAAAGTAGTATTCCCAAAAACATGCAATGTAGCCGTTGGATTTGTAGTGTTGACTCCAACTTGAGAGTACATTCCAAATGTAAAAAATATAAAAATAAACTGAATGTAAATTTTTTTCATAAAAATTAAGTTTAAGAAAGTAAATTTATTTTAAGTTTTCTATAATATCACATTATTTTATATTACAATCGTATTGATTTCTATAATCGCTACAAAAAAACCAATTTGTTTTGTAAAATACTTGATGTATTCTTTTTTTTATATTTTTATAAAATAAAACACTAGGAATGAAACTTATATTATTAATGCTCCCAATTCTGATAACGCTTTTCTTGAGCATTAGGTTTTTCTTTGTTAAAAAAAATAGTACGATTTCTATCAAGATTTTAGGTGTGTTCTTTTTGTTTTTTTGCTTTGCTCTAATAGCTATTTTGTTTCAATATTTACAAGAATTTTATCCGTTCATTCAAAGTTATTTTTACTTAATTGAAATCACTTTTTATTTCATAATGTTATCCTTGCCAGTAATTATATACTTTTATATCTCATCCTTAACAGATACAATAAAAAAATACAAAGAAGTTAATGCTGTTTTACCACACTTTTTTATTCCATTACAATCTTTAATTTTTAATATTTATCCTCACATAAGTTTAGATAATTTGGCAGATGAATCTTTGCGAAAAAACCTTGATTACACCAATTATTTTAGTTTGAAAGTTATATTTATTGCACTCAATATTTATTATTTGACACATACTATCTTATTGTATATAAAACACCGAAAACAAATTAAAAACATTTTATCGTATGAAATTGGAATAAGCTTAAATTGGATTTTGTTTTTCCTTTTGGGTTACCTTTCATTTGTTACTTGTTTTTTTATTCTCAATCCAGATTCATCTCCCTATGTAGTTTATTTACCATTTCTTTTAATTATGATTTACACTTTCTTTCAACGAGATGCTCAAATTACGGTTGAACTAGAAAGTTCTATTATTCAAAATACAAACATTACTATTGAAGTTGAAAATCAACAAAACAAGCAAACAAACTCAATTAATGATGAGAAAAGAGAAATTTTAAAAAATCAAATGATTGACTACATTGAAAATGAAAAAGTTTTTTTACAAAAAGATTTGACAATTTATGATGTAGCAAAAGCACTCAATACAAATAGTAATTACATTTCCAACATATTAAATAATTCGCTTGATTGTAATTTTGTAACTTTTATTAACTCCTATAGAATTGAAGAAGCAAAAAAAATATTGATTTCTAAAGAATATTCTAATTATACCATTGAAGCAATTAGTGCAATTGTTGGTTTTAATTCGAAATCTGCTTTTAATAATGCATTCAAAAACAAAGTAGGAATAACACCCTCGGATTACATCAAACAAAATAGAATAGATTAAATTGAAATTTTTAATTTTGATAATTATTTGTTTTAAAAATTTCACTAATTAAATACAATTATCATTAGTTGTTGAAATTGAATTTAAAAAATTGGTTGAAAGCACGTTAATTTTAGTAATATTTTATGAAAATCATAAGTCGTTTATTTACAAAAAACTTATTTTTAGTTCTACTTTCACCAATATTATTGTTGTTAATGTATTTTCTTTTTGATAAAAATACAGTTGCAAATTGGGGAGTGAATAAAACAGTTGGTTGGGCTTGGGATATTACAGATTTTATTTTCATATATTTCCCACTTTATCTTTTGTTTTTGATAAGTTATGGAATTTTGTTTGCTTTTAAGATAAAAACACATTTGACAATTTCGATAATTCACATATTGTTAATAACGATTCCAATTCTTACATTTAGTAATTATAACAATAATTATAATTATGTAACTTTTTATTCAATTGTATTAAGCGTTGTTTTTTTTATTACAAACATTATGATTTCATTAAAAAACAGAAAGTATGATTTTGGAAGAAGAAATAATCAATTTCATTGAAAAAGAATTTTGGAAATCAAATTTAAATTCTGATTCAGATGTTTTTAAAGAAGTAAGAATTGATGGTGATGATTGTGAAGAATTATTAGTTAAATATTCCGAAAAATATTCTGTTGATATGAATAATTTTCTGTGGTATTTTCATTATCAAGAAGAGGGAAGTTTGTCTTTCAGTATTGGCAATTTATTTTTTAAAAATCCTCGTCAACGAGTTAAAGAAATACCAATAACTCCAAAAATGTTAACTGAATTCGCAAATTCTAAAAAATGGACAATTGATTATCCTGAACATAAATTACCAAAACATCGATATGATATATTTATCAATCGGGTTCTAATAATTTCTATTATAATAATTATCATTCTTGTTAAAATATAAAAATTATCCTTTCCTTTAAATTTATCTATCTTTGTCGAAATTTATTTGAATGTCAATACTTTCGCTTTCAGAAAAAACCATAAAAACCATAAAATCAATAACAAATAGTACCTATTTAGATATTATTGGATTGATAATCGTAATCACGGCTTCGATTGTTTTAGGCTACCACAACACCGAATACAAATTTACATTTCAAGGCAAAAACTATGTTTTCTTTTTGGGTTACGTTTCCATTGTCAATACTGGATTGTCTATGATTGGTAATCGTTTGGTTACTAAAAAGAATAATATTGGAAACTTTCTTGCGACTTGCAATACATTTTTGAGCGGTTCAATTGATTATTTACTTGGAAATGTTGGTGCGATTTTAACTTATCCAGTAACTTTTATTGGAAATTATTTGGTTTTCAAAGCTTGGAAAAAAAGCACCATTTTGCGTTCTATTGACTTTATATTTTATCGTAATTTAGTTCTTGGTTTTTTATTCTCATTGGTTCTTAATTATATTGCTTTCAAATATCTTTCTGAAAAACCAATTGATTGGAGATTGTTTTTTGCCATCGCAATTCCAGCTGGAATAACTTTTGGTGCTACTTTCAATACCGCCAGAATGTATCCTGATAACTGGTTTATGTGGCAGTTTTACAACATTACTAAATTGGTTCAAAACATATTGCAAATGAATATAGCCAATACTGCTAAATATGTTTTTTACCTTTTCAACGCTATTATTGGTTATATCACTTGGGATGATGATAAGAAAAAAGGAACTATTTAATCTTCCTAGTCGATTCTCTTTGACGTAATTCTGTTTTTACAATAGTAGTTTTGTGACTGTAAACTTCCTCTTTACTTTCTAGTTTTTCAATCAACATTTTTGTAGCTACTTCACCAATTTCTGGACCATGCTGGCTTACCGTTGATAAACTAGGCGTTAATCTTCTTGACCAAACACCATCAGCAAAACCAATAATAGAAAGTTCCTCTGGAATTTTCAATCCTTTCTTTATTCCTAGTTTCATTGCCATAACAGATGCGTGCTCGTCTAAAGCAAATACAGCATCCACTTTATTTTTGTCAAAGAAGTTTGCCGATTTAGCATCAAAATCCTCTGCAGTTTCTGTTAAAATAACTAAATCTTCATTGATTTTAATTCCGTTATTTTCTAATGCTTTATAAAAACCTTTGGCGCGTAATTTTCCAACACTCAAATTATCAATAGACGAGAACAATGCAATTTTCTTGCATCCTGTTTTAATCAAATGTTCTGTTGCGTTTACCGCTGAATCTAAATCGTCAACAATAACTTTATCACAATTTACTTCGTCAGCAATTCTGTCAAACATCACAATTGGCGTACCTTCATTGATAATCGATTTGAAATGACCAAATTGTTGCAACTTTTGAGCTTCTTCCGAAATGGATAAAATAAAACCATCAATAGTCCCATTACTCAACATTTCTAAAGCACTAATTTCTTTTTCTATTGATTCGTTAGAAATACAGGTAATCACTTTATAACCTTTCTCATCGGCAACTTTTTCAATTCCGGTAAAAACCTTTGCAAAAAACTGATTTAGAATATTCGGAATAATTACACCAATAGTTTTGGTAGAACGGTTTTTAAGGTTCAACCCAATAACATTTGGTTTGTAATTTTTCAATTTCGCATATTCTTGAACACGAATTTTTGTTGGTTCACTGATTTCCGGACTATCATTCAACGCCTTAGAAACTGTCGAAACAGATACTCCTAGTTCCTTAGCAATTTGTTTTAAAGTGGCTTTCGATTTCATCTTACATATATATAAGGTGTAAATTTAAGAAAATTATGGATAGTAGCGAATGGTTTGCGCATTTTTGTAATCCATTTTCCTGCTTTACGTTCCAATCTTGTCTAAAAAGACAAGGATTTCCACTTCAATCAGGGCTAATTAGCCATCAATTTGGATACTATAAATCGTTATAATTCAAAATAATAATTAAAAATCAAAATCCTTTTTGCATATATAATAAATAATTGTACTTTTGCACTCCCTTAATTGGGAATGGAATGTTTAATTAAAATAATATTATGGACGCATTAAGCTACAAAACAGTTTCTGCCAACAAAGCCACAGCTGAAAAACAGTGGATTGTTGTAGACGCTGAAGGTCATAACTTAGGTCGTTTTGCTTCAAAAGTCGCGATGCTTTTAAGAGGTAAATACAAGCCAAGTTATTCACCACACGTTGACTGTGGAGATAACGTAATTGTTATCAACGCAGAGAAAATTAATTTAACTGGAAACAAGTTAGATGACAAAACGTACATCAGACACACAGGTTATCCAGGAGGACAAAGAAGTTTAACTGCTAAAGTAATGCAACAAAAAAACCCTGCATTATTAGTAGAAAAAGCTGTAAAAGGAATGTTGCCTAAAAACAAATTAGGAGCACAATTATTCCGCAATTTAGATGTAAATGTTGGTACTGAGCACAAACATGGCGCTCAACAACCAAAAACCGTTAACCTTAACGACTTAAAGTAATGGGAGTTATTCACAAAATCGGTAGAAGAAAATGTGCAGTTGCACGTGTTTATGTTACTGAAGGTACAGGTAAAATCACTGTAAACAAAAAAGAATTTGCAACTTACTTCCCAACAGCTACTTTACAGTACAAAGTATTACAACCAATGTCTATGACAGAAAATGTAAACAACTTTGACGTAAAAGTAAATGTTTACGGTGGTGGTTCAACAGGACAAGCAGAAGCTGTAAGAATGGCTTTAGCAAGAGTAATGTGTGAAGTTGGCGAAGGAAACAGAGCTATCTTAAAACCAGAAGGATTACTAACAAGAGATCCAAGAATGGTAGAACGTAAAAAATTCGGTCAGAAAAAAGCGAGAAAGAGATTCCAATTCTCGAAACGTTAATATTCGATATTTATCAGAATATTTTTTCAGATACATTTTTACAATTAAAATTGAATTTAAAACAAAGTTGTCGATATTCCTTATAAAAAGGGAATTAGTTTAGCATCTAAATTTTCAAGACATACCGAAAGTGACTACTTGAAAATTGCTATAACACGGAACGTAAACTATTACACAATGGCAAACAAAATTGACGTTAAAGAATTATTAGAAGCAGGTGTTCACTTCGGACACATGACTCGTAAATGGGATCCAAACATGGCTCCTTACATTTATATGGAGCGTAATGGTATTCACATCATTAACCTATATAAAACTGCTGCAAAAATTGAAGAAGCTGGTGAAGCTATGAAAAAAATTGCAGCATCTGGTAGAAAAATACTTTTCGTAGCTACCAAAAAACAAGCAAAAGATATCGTTTCAGAAAAAGCATTGGCTTGTAACATGCCTTACATCACAGAAAGATGGCCTGGTGGTATGTTAACAAACTTCGTTACTATCCGTAAAGCTGTTAAAAAAATGGCAACAATCGATAGAATGAAAAAAGACGGAACATTCATGACGCTTTCTAAAAAAGAAAGACTTCAAGTTGATCGTCTTCGTGCGAAATTAGAGAAAAACTTAGGTTCTATCGCTGACATGTCTAGATTACCTGCTGCACTTTTCGTAGTAGATATCAAAGCTGAACACATCGCAATCAAAGAAGCACAAAAATTAAACATTCCAGTTTTCGCAATGGTTGATACAAACTCTGACCCACGTGAGGTAGATTATGTTATTCCAGCAAATGATGATGCTTCTAAATCAATTGACAAAATTTTAACTTTAGTTACTGACGCAGTTAAAGACGGATTAGCAAACAGAACTTCTGATAAAGAAGCTGATGATGCTACAGAAGTAGAAACTGTTGAAGAAGTTGCTGCTACAGAAGCTGCTGTTGTTGAAACTGCTGCTCCAGAAGTAGAAGCTACTGAAACAAGTACTGAAGAATAAAACACAGAAAATTCCAAAATATAAATTCCAAATTCCAAGAAATTATCAATTATTTGATGATTTATTAAAATTGGAGTTTGGGATTTGTAAATTGGAATTTCTTTTTTTACACAAATTATTTTTAATCTTAAAATAAAAAACAAAATGGCAACAATTACTGCTGCAGACGTAAATAAATTAAGAACAATCACAGGTGCAGGTATGATGGACTGCAAAAAAGCATTAGTAGAAGCTGATGGAGATTTTGATTTAGCAATCGAAAACCTTAGAAAAAAAGGTCAAAAAGTTGCTGCTAACAGATCAGACAGAGAATCTACTGAAGGAGCTGCAATCGCAGTTGTTAATGCTGACAAAACTTCTGGTGTTGTTATCACATTAAATTGCGAAACTGACTTCGTTGGAAAAAATGAAGGTTTCGTAAAATTAGCTACAGATTTAGCTAACCAAGCATTAAACTATGATACTAAAGAAGCATTTTTAGCTTCAGATTTTAATGGTATCACTGTTGCTGACAAATTAATTGAGCAAACTGGTGTTATTGGAGAAAAAATTGAAATCGCTTCTTTCGAAAGATTAAGTGGTGCTTTCGTTGGTTCTTACATTCACGCTGGAAACAAAATTGCTGTTTTAACTGCATTATCTGCTAACGTTGAAGGTGCTGAAGAAGCTGCAAGAAACGTAGCAATGCAAGCTGCTGCAATGAATCCAATTGCTTTAGATGAAGCTGGTGTTGATGCATCAATCATTGAAAAAGAAATTGAAATCGCTAAAGATCAATTACGTCAAGAAGGAAAACCTGAAGCTATGTTAGATAATATCGCTAAAGGTAAAATCCAACGTTTCTACAAAGACAATACTTTAGTAAACCAAGATTATATTAAAGATGGTTCTATGAGCGTTGCTTCTTACATTAAATCTGTTGACGGTGGTTTAACTGTTACAGGATTTAAAAGAGTTGCTTTAGGATAAATATAAAGTACGATTTACGAAGTACGAAGTACAAAGTAATTCAAAAAATATAAACCTCGGTTCTTAATTGAATCGAGGTTTTTTTATTTTATTTATCTTCACAAAAAATATATGAAAAATTTAGCCGTTATATTGAAATGACTATTTTCTAATTATATTTGTTTAAAAATCACACACTTTGAAAAAGATATTCGCTGCCTTCTTATTATTATTGAGTTTTACTTCTATTGCTCAAACTGAAAAAACTTTGCTTTGGGAAATTTCCGGAAACGGCTTAGCTAAAAAGTCTTATTTATATGGCACTATGCATGTAAATGAAAAGATTTCTTATCATCTCTCCGACGCTTTTTATAAACATTTGCTAGAAGCCGATATCGTGAGTAACGAAAGTAATCCTGAAAGTTGGGAAGTACTATTTGATTTGTTGACCAACCAAGAAAATGATAACTCACAAAAACTTTATAGTCGTTTCAATTTAGCGCCACTAAAAAAAGAAGCATTGTATCCGTTATTTTCTAATGTAAACATCTACAACACGATGACTTCTGGAAACAATAGTGAACAAGCTGACTTTCAAGAAAACACCGTTCTTGATATGTTTATACACCAAACTGGTAAAAAATACAACAAAAAAGTAACTGGTCTAGAAGACGCACAGGAGTCATTTCTAAAAGTGATGAAAATGCAAAACGACATGGAAGAGCCAAAAGAAGAAGTGAGAATGGCTTTAATGAAAATATTAAAAAACAGAAACTTCCAAACGGTATCTAATGATTTTTATAGAGAAAAAGACATCGTAATGCTTGACTCTATTTATAAATTGATTTATTCTAAAAAATCGCATAACATTTTAATTACAGAACGAAATGTTACTATGGCAAACAGCATTGATTCAATTGCTAAAACCGGAAGTTTATTTGCTGCTGTTGGTGCTGCGCATTTGGCAGGAAAAGAAGGTGTTTTACAACTTTTAATCAAAAAAGGATATACTGTAAAACCAATAATAGATGTACTTACAACTATTGGAGAAAAACAGAAAAAAACAATTGAAGAGTATTTTCCAAATCCAGTATTGAATCCTTTTACTACTAAAGATGGGATGCTAAAAATGCCTTTGTTTAAAAATCCGAGGACTATAAACGAAGTAACAGCTTGTATTGATTTGACTAATGGTGGCTCTGTCAATATAAATAGATTGCCTTTGAATTATTTTTTAAAGAAAAAAGAAGATACTTTCAATCCAAAAGCATTAGACAGTCTTTTCTTTGAGAATATTGCAGGAACTATCATTGAAAAAAAGTTTTTTGAAACAGAAAACTACAAAGGATACGACATAAAAAACAAAACAAAATCTGGCAATGCACAACGCTATAGGTATTACATTACGCCTTTAGAAATTATTGCTGTTTCAATGACAGGTACTGGTGACTATGTAAGACAATATGAAAACCAACTATTTGACAAAATTGAAATTAAAAATCTACAAAGCTCTTGGGATAGTTTTACTCCATTAAAAGGTGGCTTTAGTGTAAAAATACCTTCTTATAGTGTAATACATGGTAATGACATTGATAGAATTGATAATGATATCACGATTCAATCTTATGATAAATCTGAAAATGCATTTTATTTTTTAACAGAAGAATCGTTTAACGGAACTGCAGAGTTAGAAAATACTGCCTATGAACACAAACAAATACAAGCAGAATTTTACATGCAAAACGAGTTGGATGATGTAACACACAACACTTCAACAAACGAATCATCGTCAAAGATTGGTGAGAAAAAAATTAGACTAAAAACCTTTATTAAAGGTAACAAATATTTCCTTCTTGGAACTGTAAATGTCTCAGACAAAAACACAGATAATTACTTCCAATCATTTGATTTTACTAAAAATGGTCGAATTGTAATTAATAAAGTTTATAACGATACTATAAACGATTTTAAAGTTGAGATTCCAGAAAAAATCAATAAAAAAACATTTTTGAATTTTGAAGATTATGAATTTAAAACTAAAAACTCCTTTTTATCAAGAAACAAAAATTATACTTTCTATGCAGACAATGGTAGAGATATAGATTTAGAATACAATAAATTTCACAAATATGAGTCTTTTGAAAATTTGGATTCCTTAAAAAATTATTTTTTTAGAGACTATTCCAAAGATTATAAATCATTTATGGATTCACATGGTAGATTTCAAAATTTTGAAGAAAATTATGAAGAAGACTATGATGAAGACTATGATTATCAATCTAATGAATCTTTGATTTATAATTTTATTTATAAAAAAGGGTTTTCCTATTCAAAGTGGTTTGATTTAGTAGAGAAAAATGATGAGAAATATGAATTTCTTTCAAAATCCTACAACTTTAATAAAGAAGACAATACCCATGTTTTTGAAGCCGTTGTGTCAAAGTCAAATGCAACTCAAGCAATAAAATACAAAACTTTTGTAAAAGGAAATGCCTACTATAAAATGCAAACTTTAATTGAGAGAGATTATAAAAATGACGATGCCTTTATAGAAAAAACATTTAGCTCCTTAGAACCTACTTCTAAAGATACTACTTCCATTTTTGAAGACAAATTTGATTTCTTTTTAAATGATGTAAATAGCAAAAAAGACACCATAAGATTCTCAGCGATGGAATCTATTGATGAATTAAAAATTGCCGATAAAGATTTTGATGCTGTTACTAACTTCATAGACACATTCAAGTTTAAAGAATCTGAAAAAGAAGCTCCTTCGAGTTTATTGATGCGAATTGGTGCTTTAAAGAATCCAAAAACAATTCCGTATTTGGAAGCAAAATATAAAGATGAAAAAATAAAAACCAATACTCAGATTGAAATTTTAAAAGCATTAACTCGTCAAAAATCAAAAGCGGCTTATCAGAAAATAATTGAATTATTAGAATACGATTTACCGATAACCGACAAGCAATATGATATCACAAGTTTGTTTAGTTTGTTTAATTTAGATTTAGAAAACAGTAAAGAATTGTTTCCGAAAATATTCCAATTTTATAGCATTAAGGAATACAACAAACCTACATTAAATTTATGTAACTCATTG
This sequence comes from Flavobacterium cheonanense, assembly GCF_039539185.1. Lineage (NCBI taxonomy): Bacteria > Pseudomonadati > Bacteroidota > Flavobacteriia > Flavobacteriales > Flavobacteriaceae > Flavobacterium > Flavobacterium cheonanense. The sequence continues at coordinate 255,186 of NZ_BAABCT010000002.1, forward strand.
TTTGACAAAAATTTAATTTCTCCAAAGAAAATCAGTTCTTTCAAGAAAATGGTATTAACAAATGCCAAGTTAGAATACAAAAGAGTCGTAAGCTGGAAAGAAAAAAACATCAAACCAGAAGAAGAAATGGATTTAGCAGATGATATCTCTTATGAAACTGCTGTTGATACTACTGTTGCAGTTGCAATTGATGGAGATGAAGAAGATTACAATTCAGAGGAAACTTCAGCTCCTGTTGATGATTTGATAAACTATATTGATTTATTATACAATTTTCAATCAGATAAAGACACGGATGCTTTATTTCAGAAAATAAAAGGATTGGATATACCCGAATTAAATGTTGAATTATTGCGTTTGGGTGTTGTAAACGATAAAATTAGCAAAGAGGAAATTTTATCAACATTAGAAAATGAAAAGACAAAATTTGCTTCAATTCTATTATTACATTACAAAGACAAATTCAATTTGCTGCCAACGCTAACAGATGATGAAATTGTTGAATCTGCCATTTTAAGTTTTGAAAATCTTAAAACCAAAGATTCTATTGAATTTGTTGAAAAACGAATTGAAACTAAAAACAACAAAGAAATTACTCTTTATTTTTATAAATTCGACAAAACAAGTAGTTATCGAAAAATTAAAAACACCTACATCTACACCATAGCTTTTTTAAGTGAAAAAGGAAAAATTAATCCTTTAGCTTACAAAATTTATGATAAAAAGAAGCTTGAAGATGATGATGATATTACAAAACGTATCAATGCTATAACAAATAAAGCATTAAACGAAGAGCACAGAAGGGCAACATTTGAAAAAAACATCGATCGTATGAATTTTAATATGTATGATTAATACTAAACTTCAAAAACAACTATGTTTCAAAACAGAAAAGATATTGTTTATGTAATTCTAGCTGGTATTTTTATCACAAATGCTATTGTTGCTGAATTAACTGGTGGAAAATTAATTGATGTTTTTGGAGTTCCGATGAGCATTGGAATTTTACCTTGGCCTATTGTTTTTATCACAACCGATTTAATCAACGAATACTTTGGTGAAAAAGGCGTTAAGAAACTTTCGCTTATTACTGCAGGATTAATTGCATATACTTTTATCATTTTGTTTTTTGCAATCAAAATCCCGTCAACTGGGATTAGTTCGGTTACTACTGAACAATTTACGGCGGTTTTTGGACAAAGTCAATTGATTATTATTGGAAGTATAGCAGCATTTTTAGTTTCACAATTAATTGATGTTACCATTTTTCATTTTGTAAAAAACAGAACTGGTAACAAAATGATTTGGTTGAGAAGTACTGGTTCTACTGTAATTTCACAACTTTTTGATAGTTTTATTGTACTAGGAATTGCGTTTTACTTACCTGGAATTATGGATGGGAAAACCTATATTATTTCAGGATTCACTGGATATTCTGTGAAATTAGTGATTGCAATTTTGACGACGCCAATGATCTATTTAGGACATTATTTGATAGAACAATATTTAGCCAAAGATGGAAAATAAAGTACGTTGCGCCTGGTGCGAAAAAGACGATTTATATAGAGATTATCATGATAATGAATGGGGAAAACCTGTTTATGATGACGATAAATTATTTGAATTTTTAATTCTAGAAACTTTTCAGGCAGGATTGAGTTGGTATACCATTTTGAAGAAAAGAGAAAACTTCAGAGCAGCTTTTGATAATTTTGATTACAAAAAAGTAGCAAATTATGGTGAAGAAAAAGTGCAAGAATTACTTCAAGATGCAGAAATTATTAGAAACCAATTGAAAATAAGAGGAACAATTTCAAACGCCATTGCCTTTATGGAAGTGCAAAAAGAATTTGGAAGTTTCTCTAAATACATTTGGAATTTCACTGACGGAAAACCCATTGAAAACAACAGAAAATCCTTAAAAGAAGTTACGGCAACTACACCACTTTCCGATGAAATTAGTAAAGACTTAAAGAAGCGCGGATTCAAATTTGTAGGTTCAACTGTTGTATATGCGCATATGCAAGCCACAGGAATGGTAAATGATCATGTTGCTGACTGTTGGACCCAGAAGTAGTTTACTCAACTATTTCGCTGTTTGAAAATTAAAATCACTACCTTTAGTTAAAACAAAAAACATGTTTCGCCACAAAGGAAGTAGAAGAACGTTTTTACACAATTTACGACTTGCTTCCAATCTTTCATTTATTGCAGGAATTGTAAATATTGCAGGTGTACTTTCTGTAGCGACTTTAACAACAAATGTCACAGGTCATTTTGCATATTTTGCTGAGGAAATTTCTTTGAAAAACTATTCAAAAGCAATTACTTTCCTCCTATTTATTTTATCTTTTTTGTTGGGTGCTTTTACATGCAATACATTAATCGAAATCACTTCGTTAAAAAAACCCAGAATTGCTCATGCTTTTCCAATGATAATCGAAGTTGCTATTTTGCTAATCATTGGGTTTGGATTTGTAAAACATCAAGAATATATTGCTTATTTATTGCTTTTTTCGATGGGAATTCAAAATGCTTTGGTAACTCAAATATCCCAATCTGTAGTAAGAACAACGCATCTTACAGGCTTATTTACTGATTTAGGAATTGAAATATCGCAACTTTTTTTCTACAGAAAACCAGTTGAAAAATCGCGATTGCGTAGAAGTATTTTTCTCAGACTTTCTATCATCTTATGCTTTTTCCTAGGAGGTGTTCTTGGAGGAATTTTCTATGAAAAATATGAACTGAAAATCCTTCTTTTCGCAGCACTTTCATTAATAATTGCGCTTCTATTCGATAATATTATTATCTACTATCATCTTACAAAAAGAAAAATAAAATCAAGTTTTCATGAAGAAGAGAACTAACTATTCAAAATCATCATAAAAACATCTCTCGAAATTTCAAAAGCTCCTAATTTTTCTAAATGGTCGTTATGAACTTGGCAATCCAAAAGTTTGTAGTTGTTTTGTTTCAAATATTCAATCAATTTTACAAAAGCTACTTTACTGGCATTTGGCACTTTAGAAAACATACTTTCACCACAAAAAACATGTCCTAAATCAACTCCATAAAGTCCGCCAACGAGCTCACCATTTTGCCAAACTTCAAATGATTTTGCTTTTCCTAATTTATATAATTCGGTATACGATTTAATAATATCATTAGAAATCCAAGTTCCATCCTGACCTTTTCTTTCAATTTCTTGACAATTTTTTATGACGGATTCGAAATTTTTATTGATAGTCACTACAAAAATATTCCGATTAATAATATTTCGAAGACTTTTAGAGACTTTATAATCCTTTGGATTCACAACCATTCTTTCACTTGGTGACCACCAAAGTATTGGTTCGTCGGCATCAAACCAAGGAAAAATTCCATTATTGTAGGCAAGTAGCAATCTTTCTACAGACAAATCACCGCCAACAGCAAGAATTCCTTCATACGAAGCTTCTTCAACTGGTGGAAAATAAAGTTCTTTGGTTAGGAAATACATAAGATAAAATTATAAATTCCAAAAAATAAATTCCAAACTCCAAATAAGATGTGCTTCATTGGAATTTGGAATTTAAAAATTGGAATTTTCCTTTTAATTAAAAAGGTAAATCGTCGTGTTCTTCTTCTTTAAAATCAGTTGCTGGAGCAAATGCTTCTGCTGCAGGCATCGGAGGCATTTGTTGAGCTGCTGCTGGAGCTTCTGTTTGAAGTTTTTCAACTCTCCAACCTCTTATTGAATTAAAATATTTAGTTTCTCCTTGAGGATTCACCCATTCTCTTCCACCTAAATTGATAGAAACTTTTACCGCATCACCAACGGCAACATTATTTAATAAATCACTTTTATCTTGAGTAAATTCAATCATAATGTGTTGTGGATATTGCTCATCTGTAGTTACCACTAATTCTCTTTTTCTGAAAGTAGCACTAACTTGAATTTCTGCACTTACTACTTTTACTTTTCCTGAAACTTCCATAATATTATTGTTTATTGTTTTGCTAAAAGCACTTTCCAAGCGGTAAGCACCTCGTTTTTATCTAAATATTCTTTGGCTAATTGGTGTTTTTTAACCTCATCATCAGCACTCAAAACACCTTTCACTTCAAAATTTTGTTTTACAAATATAGTAATTTCTTCATTGGTTGGCAATGCTTCTACATTTCCTAATTTACCTAAATCATTACCATTAAAAATAGGGCTTTCTTTCACAAAATCTGGAATCGCATCTACTCCTATTCCTAATGTTGCCAATGGTTTTTCAACTTCAAAAAGTCCTTGATTGGCTCTCGAATACCAATTTCCTCCTAATCTTGAAACCAAGTCAATTTTCATTGGATCAATATTTCCATCTGAATCTAAAACCGATTCATTGATGTGCATTTTAACTACTTCACAAATAATCATATTTCCGGCTCCACCTTCAGTACCTAATGGGATAATTTGATTGACTTTACATTCAAATTGCACTGGACTTTCGGCAACGCGATAAGGTTTTACTATTTCTGATGGAATTGGAGTCAGACCCGATTTTGCAAACTCATTTACACCATCTGGATATTCTGTACTTGATAAAGACATTTGTTGCACAATATCAAAATTCACAACATTGATTACTACTTGACGTGTTTCTTCACAATTAATTAAAGTGTGTTTCGTTGTATTATTTCTAACTCTTCTCGCAGGTGAAAAAACCAAAATTGGCGGATTAGAACTAAAAATATTGAAGAAACTAAACGGAGATAAATTCGGCTTTCCGTTTTTGTCAATTGTACTTGCAAATGCAATTGGTCTTGGCGCTATAGCACTTTGCAAATAGCCTTGCAATTTCATTGGAGAAAGTTCTTTTGGATCAATTGTTAGCATAAAATTTGGAATTTTTACAAAGATAAGAATTCAATGACAATGGCAATTTGAAAAATCAATTTCAATTTGAAAAAAATCATTACTTTTAAACAAATTTTAAATATGCAATTCTCCGATAGAAGAAACACAACGCGTTGGATTATCATCATCACTTCATTTGTGATTGTTTCTCTTATTTTGTGGAATACGTATTCGTTTTTTCAAATTTTTAAGCAAGAAGAACGAGTGAAAATGCAACATTGGGCATTATCTCAAAAAAAAATAAATACAGATGATTTAAATGCTGATTTGGAATTGCCTTTGCAAATTATTCAAACTGCCAATATTCCTATAATAGTTACTGAAAAAGATTCTATTATAAATAAGATAAATATTGATGATGATATTGTAAATGACAAAACCAAATTAAGAGCCTTTTTACAGCGACTAAAAAACCAGAATGATCCAATTGTGATGAAAATTTCTGAAGGTCGAACGCACAATTTATACTATGGTGATTCCTCATTATTGAATAAACTAAAGTACTACCCAATCGCTTTATTATTCATCATTTTCTTGTTTGGAGCTGTGGTTTACAATTTTTATAAAAGCACTAAAATGGCCACCCAAAATAAGCTTTGGGCAGGAATGGCGAAGGAAACTGCACATCAAATTGGAACTCCTTTATCCTCTTTAATTGGTTGGTTAGAAATAATGAAAGCTGATAATGTTGATGAAACGACTGTTTCTGAGATTGAAAAAGACATCAACAGATTGCAAACTATAACCGAACGATTTTCTAAAATTGGTTCCGAACCTGTTTTGGAAACTAAAGATATCGTTGAAGAAACTAGAAATTCGTTTGATTATTTAAAATCACGTTTTTCGAAACAAGTTGAATTTACCTTTTCTGCTCCAAAAAATCCGATTTTGGTTTCTATCAATCCGGCTTTACACAGTTGGACCATTGAAAATTTAATGAAAAATGCTATTGACGCTATGAAAGGCAGAGGCAAGTTGAAAATCATGATTGAAAAAGAAGGACAAAACATAAAAATCAACGTAATCGATTCAGGAAAAGGTATTCCAAAAAATCAATACAGACGAGTTTTTGAACCAGGATTTACAACTAAAAGACGTGGTTGGGGATTGGGTTTATCACTAACTAAAAGAATTGTTGAGGAATATCATAATGGAAAAATAAAAGTTGCCCATTCAGAGATTGATAAAGGAACTACGATGCAAATTCTTTATAAAAAAGCTAAATAATTATCTAGTTTTTGTAAACATCAATTTTCTTTGCACTTTGTTTTTACTCAAATAATCTTTAACAAACTGAGCGTGTTCTGTTGCGATTTTGATGTTTTGAGCCATTTGTGATTTAAGCGTTTTCAAGTTGGATGTGTTATCTTTTCCAACAGAACCTACACCATAAATAGCATCTTGACATTTTTTTAATGCATTCAGTGGAGTATTTATCATTTCACTAATGATTTCGTCTGAATAAAGTGGTTTGAATTTATTATTTCTATAAAAAACAAAATCATTTAAAGATGCTACAGCACTATTATAGTCTAATACAATTTGTGCTACTTTTTCAATGTTCTTATTTTGACGAATCACATTAAACTCCTCTTTTTTTGAAGCCAAATATTCAGCAATTAGATTATTAATGACAGCGTTTTTTTCGATGCGTTCAGCTGCCTCAAATGCTTGTTCTTCCTTTGGATGTGCTTCATATTTTTCAATTTCTGAATCGAAATTAAAATTCATTTTAGGTTTATCTTTTTGTATAATTCCACTAAAAAACTCATGGTTTGTAATCGGGTCATTAGAAAATTGCCATAAATAGTCAAATGGCATGTGCGTTTGAATCATTTTAGCAGCTGATGTTTTAAAAAAATTATTATTTAGTTTTTTATAAAACTTCATATTATTAACATAACCTGCACCCCAAGTTGGATCAAAAAGAAACCATTTGCCATCAACTTTTGCTGCGTTCCAAGCGTGACCAATTGGTGCAATAATTCCATTTTGTTTAGTATAACCAACCACAATTAAAGTTTTTATATTCAGTTTATTTGAAATTTCATTAAATACCTCAGCATAATGAATACAAACACCTTTCTTGTTTTTTAAAGCACTTGCAATCTTTTCTGAAGAGGAATAAACAAAATTTGGTTCATTCATATTCTCAATATCATAACTAATATTGTTTGCAGTCCAATAAAATGCAGCTCTAATTTTATCCGATTCTGATTTAAAATTAAGATTAATATAATCTGCTATATCTGTCGTTGATGCTGTTTTCTCAGCTGGGATTTTATTCATTATTGCATCAATTGTTGCATATTCATTTTTTATTTGAGCTACTACAGATGAGAAAAAAAATAAGAATATTATATGATAATTAAATTTCATAAAGTAAAAATAAAAAAACCCGTTAAGCTATAAACGTAACAGGTTTGTATTTAAGAAACGATAAATTGTTTTATAAATTGTTTTGAATCGCTTTCGCTAAATCTTCAAACTCTTCTTTAGTTAGAGTAACCTTGTTTTGAAAACGCATTTCATCCATTTCGTTTAAAGGAATCAAATGAACATGCGCATGAGGAACTTCCAAACCAATAACAGCCATACCAATTCTTTTACATGGAACTGTTTTTTCAAGAGCAACTGCAACTTTTTTTGAAAAAGCCATCAATCCTAAATACAAATCATCTTCAATATCAAAGATTTTATTGATTTCTTGTTTTGGAATACATAAAGTGTGTCCTTTAGCATTTGGATTTACATCTAAAAAAGCTAAAAAATTCTCGTCTTCCGTAATTTTATAACAAGGAATTTCTCCGTTTACTATTTTGGTGAAAATACTGCTCATAATTAATCACGTGAAATTTCTACAATTTCAAATTTTAAAGTTCCGTTAGGCACCGTGATTTCTGCTATTTCTCCAACAGACTTACCAAGTAATCCTTTTCCTATTGGAGAAGTTACTGAAATTTTCCCTGTCTTTAAATCGGCTTCACTCTCTGCAACCAAGGTATATTTTAATTCCATTCCATTGGCTTGATTTTTAATCTTTACATTAGACAAAACCAGGACTTTGGACAAATCCAAATTACTCTCATCAATTAATCGCGCATTCGAATATACCTCTTCCAATTTTGCAATACGCATTTCCAACATTCCTTGAGCTTCCTTGGCAGCGTCATATTCAGCATTTTCAGACAAATCACCCTTATCCCTTGCTTCAGCTATAGCTTGTGAAGCTTTTGGTCGCTCTATACTTTTTAATTGTTCTAATTCTTCTTTTAATTTTTTTAATCCTTCAGCTGTATAATACGATACTGTACTCATAATTTTATTCTTTATTAAGCTCCACTTTTTAACTTAAATGAAGTTATTTTTCTGTTAATTTTATATCGAAAGTTACTATTTCATCGTTATCATAAAATAGAAAAAATCCCATCGGAACGGGATTTCTTTTTTCAAAGATATATTTTTTGTTTATTAAATTCCTATTTTTGTCTAGTAATGTTATACAAAGTTAACTAATTTAATTTTTTTTGAACTAATCTTTTTGTAAAATTTTTAAAATGAAAAAAACAACTCTATTAATTATTCTCGCTACTTTCATTTTTGGCTGCAGTAAAGACCGGTTTAATAATGACAATCCTTTTCTTCCTAATTATAATTTCTCCATAGACTTAAATACTAATTTACCAATCTATGCTAGTTTAAAATTCACTGGTAATGCCGTAAAAGCTTTTCCAGCAAATGGTCCGTCAAGAGGCATTATTGTTTTTAATAATGGAAGCGGTTTTAATGCTTTTGATGGCGCATGTCCAAATCAGGCTTTAACTACTTGCTCTACGTTAAACATAAGTGGTTCAAATGCAAATTGTCCTTGTAATAGCGAAAACTATAATTTATTTACCGGACAATCTCCTGGACAACAATACGAATTAAAAAGATATCGTGTTGAAGTTAATGGAGATGTTGTTAGAGTCTTCAATTAATATAAAAAGCCAAGTAGAATTAATTCTAACTTGGCTTTTTAATAAGAAATAGATTATAATTAAAAGGTTAGTGTTGCACCAACTAAAAAGTTTCTTGTTGCTTGCGGAAAATAACCGGCACCTTCTATAGTTGTAATAGTTCCTGGATTTGAAAAATCATCGTCAAAAGTATAGAAATAGCCATTAGACTCGAATTTATTATCCAAAACATTATTAATTAATCCTGAGAAAAGAATCGATTTAAGTCCTTTATTAATTTTCCATAAATAGGTAATATTGATATCATGAAAGTGATACTCTTTAAGAATAGATCTTTCTGAATCAATATTTCCCATAAATTGTTTTCCGACGAATTTATTTAAGATTGTTAGATTCAAATTTTTCTTTGGCGAATAGGTTATTGCATTACCAATAACAAGATTTGGTGAAAAAGCTATATCAGTATTTCCTAAGTTTTGAAGAACTCCATCACGTTGAAAAAAGAAATCTTCGTTCTTGTTTTGACTTAAAGTCACATTTGGTTGAAGTGTAAACTTGCTTCCCAATTTTAAAGTAGATTCTAACTCCAATCCCAATCGATAACTTGAACCACTATTGGTAAAAATTGGCGAACCAACATCATTCAAAGCTCCTGTCAAGACCAACTGATTTTTATATTGCATGTAAAAAGCATTTGCATTGACAATCATTTTCTTGGAAGAATATTTCCAACCCAATTCAAAATCAAATAAGCGTTCGGATTTTGTGCTTCCGTTTTCATAATCGTCTCTTCTTGGTTCTTTATTGGCAATTCCTGCAAAAGTGTAAAAAGCATTTTTGCTGTTCAATTGATAATTTAAACCAACTTTTGGATTAAAAAATCTAAACGCATCATTTACATCATCAAATCGGAAACTATTGGCTTCATAAAATACCATTCGGTATTGTAAATCTGCAAACACATTTAGTTTCCCAAAAGTTTGTGATGCTTTTACGTAAACATTCACATCATCTTTGTTTCCAATATTATTGTAGTATCTATTTGAATTTGGAACATAATATTGCGTCCAAACTACTTCTCCGAAATGCTTTCCTAAATAACGGTTTGCAGCGCCACCAAACAAGACGTCAGTTTTGCTGTTTTTATAATTTAAGCTAAAAGTCGTACCAAAAAAATCGTTATCTAACCATCTTTTTCTAATTAAATCTGAGGTTCCATTCCCTTGAAAATCGGGTAAGAAATAATCGGATAAAGTTTCGTCTTCTCTATATTGTTCAAAATACCCTTTACCAATGGTATAGTGAAGAGCAACATTAGAAGACCATTTTTCTGACCATTTTTCTGACCAATGCAATTGAAAATGATTTTGCCAATAATTATCGGTTTCGTTATCATGAAAACGCATGGTTCCATCAGCGTCAAAATACATTCCAGCTGGATTGAACGTTCTATCATTTTTTAACTTATCTAAATCTTCAATTCCATACCATGCCTGATATGTTTTTTCTTTTCCACCAAAAAACAAGGCTTTAATTTGAGTTGATTTATGAATATAATTGGCATTAAAAAAATAGCCAAACATATTAGTAGAAGCTCTATCAACATATCCATCAGAAGCGATTTGAGAAATTCTTCCGTTAAATTCAAAATTATTGTGTAATCCTGTTCCGAAAGCTAATGTGTGTTTTCTTGTGTTGAAACTTCCAATAGAATTAGCAATTTCTGCATAAGATTTTTCTTGAAAAGATTTGGTTTGCATATTTAAACTTGCGCCAAATGCACCAGCACCATTAGTAGAAGTTCCTACACCACGTTGTAATTGAAGACTTTCTACAGATGAAGCAAAATCAGGTAGGTTTACAAAAAATGTTCCTTGACTTTCGCTATCATTGAACGGAACTCCGTTTAAAGTGACATTGATTCTAGAACCATCTGTTCCTCTTACTCTCATGTAAGTGTAACCAATTCCGTTTCCTGCATCGGTTGTTGAGACTACAGAAGGTAAATAATTAAGTAAAATTGGAATGTCTTGTCCAAGATTTCTAGGAGCAATTTGTTCTTTACTTACATTAGTAAAAGTAACTGGATTGTTTTTTTGAGCTCGAACACCAGCAATTAAAACTTCATCAAGTTTTGTAACTTTTGTTGTGTCTTTGGGTTTCTCTTGTGCAATAGAGGAAATAGATAATAGAAAAAAGAAAATAAACAGCGAAACCTTTCGATTCTTTGTGTTTTTGTGGCAAGTTTTTTTAAATAAAATTTCCATTCGTAAAATAAATTATACGAATAAAAAGAGGTAATTATTCTTTGGTTAAAAAATAAAAATGTTTCTTTCCTGTGACAAAGTTCAGCGTGCACTCTGTTTTGTCACTTTTCCCTAAACAGCATTACCTGTTCTAGGTTCATTGGGTATAATCTCAGCTCGTAATTTAGAGCACCCCTTTTGAGACGATGCAAAATTAATTAAAATTCCAATACAAAAATTCCAAATTCCAAAATTTGTTTAAATTGGATTTCTACAAATCGGGTTTTTTACGATTTTGTTTTATTTCGGAAGTTGATGATTTGTCTTTTAATCTTTTTTCGATAACTGATTTAGGGATTTTGGTAGCTTTTCTTTCTTTTGGAATTACTAATGATTTTTCTATCAACTCCAGAAATCTTTTAATAACGATTTCTTTATTTTTAAGTTGGCTTCTATCTTCATCACAGTTTAAAATCAAAATTCCGTCAAGAGTTAATTTGGATTTTAATTTCTTTTGAGACCTTTCTTTTTCTTCGTCTGAAAGTGATTGAGAATTGTTTAAATCAAATGTTAAAACTACTTTGGACGAAACTTTATTTACGTTTTGTCCGCCAGCTCCAGAGCTTCTAACGGCTTTGAAAGAAAGTTCTGAAATGATTTTATCCTTGTCCATTTGTTGATTGATGAGCAGGTTTTAACAAATCGTTTACTGTTTTCACTGGATTAAAAGTAATTAGAGGAACTTCAACAAAAATAGTAAGCCATTTTGCCATTGCACCATTCCAAAGTCCCGGTAGTTCGAATGCTCTTAATGATTTTCCTTTGTTGTTTTTTTCAACAATAAAGCCTGAATTTTTATCTATGAACTTCATTAAATCAAATTTTTGTCCATTGTAATCTTTTATTCCACAAACAAGGTCAACTGGATTAAAATGTGTAGCACTTTCAAAGATTTCTTTTTGCCTTGTATCTTTCGAGTCAATCTGAGAAGATTCTATTATTTGTAAAAATGTCTTTCCTTTTTTATCGATTACCCAAAACGGTCCTCCACCAGGTTCGCCTTCATTTTTAACCATTCCACAAACACGAATTGGACGGTTTAAAATCGTTTTTAAATGATCTACTTTACTTTCTTTGGTGAATTTTGAAAAATCATCTTTTATATCAATATTCAATTTTGATTTTATATAATTTACAATTTCATTCAAATCTTCGTTAGAAACATTTTCACTATTAAGCATTATCATATACTTAAAAATAACTTCTTGATATTGAATTAAAATTCCAGCCAAAGCTTTTTTGTAAAGTGCAATTTCTTGAATATGATTTTGAATGACGTTATCAATGTTCTTGATGAAAATTACATCTGCAATTAGGTTGTTCAAATTTTCAATCAATGCACCATGTCCGCCAGGTCTAAAAACGATATTATCGTTTTCATCTCTAAAGGGATTTCCGTCCAAATCAACCGCAATAACATCTGTAGCTTTATTTTGGTAAGAATATTTTACATTAATTTCTGCATTGGTTTGTTTTTCAATTTTTGGCTTTACTTCATTGATAATGGTTTCAAAATCATTTTGATGTTCCTCTGAAACTGTAAAATGAAGATGGGATTTTCCGTTTGAAGTAGCATAAAAAGCACATTCATTTAAATGTTCTTCTATCGCAGTAGCAGTATAATTTTCATATTTATGAAAAGGTAAAACACCTTTTGGTTTGTTTGAGAAATCAAAATATTTAGGAGAAAGCATTGTTTTTATAAAACCAAAATCTCGCGTATCTTTTTCCCATGTACCATATTCTGGCAATGAGGATTTGGCTACCTCTAATATTTCATTGTAGAAAGGGAACTTTTCTTTTGCTACTAAAAAGATAGGTAAATTTTTATCCTTTTTTCTATTAATATAAGCGTTTATACTTTCTTCACCAAGTTTAAATTCATTCAAAAATTCGTTTAAAAACTTGAACATTCTACTTGCTGCTCCAGAAGCTGGTACAAATTTTTTCAGTTTAAGATTAGTCTTTTTCTCATCAAAAAAATTTGAAAAATACTTAGCTTCGTCATCGGTTATTCTTAGAATACCATCATTAATTATGGCCGGTCGTTCTAAATTTATCTTTGGAATTCCGCTTTTCAATATTTGAAATTGGTCTTCAATGACATCTAAATTAGTATTTCTATTGTAGATTTTTATATAGTCAAATGAATTTAAACCTATTTTTTTTGCTTTTTGAAAATCTGAAATGATCTTAGTTGCTTTTTCAAGACGTTCTTCTTTATTTCCGGAAAGTTTGATATAGGGTTTCTTAAATTCAATTAAAGCTTGCTCAAAAGCGGCTATTGATGCTTCCCTATCCTCTGGCTTATCTCTTAAATCATCTTTTTCCCACGGAACATCAACGTCTGTTAGAAAAATCAAATCATATTTGTGCTTCTTGGCTGCTTTTGCAATTATTGCATCACAAGAATTGTAGTTAATATCAGAAAATACTTTGGTCACCAAAACATTAGTGTCACAAAAAAGAATTTTATTAGCATTCTTCAACGCTTCATTCTCAAGTTGCGTTTGTCCAATTGCAATTGGCATTAAATCTTCTCTCGAACAAATTTCTTGTTTTAAATCCCATTTGTCTTGAAGATAATCGCGTGCAAACTCTGGAATCCAAATGGTATTGAATTCTTCGGCAAGTTGCGATGCTAATGTGGTTTTCCCTGTTGATTCAGGTCCTACAAAAGCAATTTTTATTATTTCTGTATGTTCTTGTTTAAGATGTTCTTCCATTGAATGTAGGCTAAAATAGCTAATATTGTAAAAACTAAATACTGTAATGATAACATTCCTAAGCCTCTGTGGGCAAATAAAGGAACTGCTATTAAATCACCGATAATCCACAAGGTCCAATTTTCTATTTTCTTTAAGGCCATGTACCACATAGCGGTAAAAAATATTCCAGATGTAAAAATATCAATATAATTAGGAATTTCAAGTTTATAATCGAAAAAAAGATACACTAAATAAGTAATTATCATTGTTAAAATAAATAATCCTATACCTATTAATTTCTCTTTTGTTGAAGTTCTAGTGATTTCTAATTCGGGTTCATTGTCTTTAGAAGACCATTTGTACCAACCATATATACTCATTATAGAATAGTAAAAATTCATAGTCATATCGCCAAAATATTTTGCTTGATACAACAAATAAACCGTTATAATTGTTGAGATTAATCCTGTTGGATACACCCAAATATTTTCTTTTTTGGCAAAATAAACGCTTAAAATTCCGAATACAAACGCTAGTGACTCCAATATAATTTGAAGTGTTGTAGCGTTTTTATATTGTGATATCAGAAAATCTAACATTTGATTAACGATTTTTGAATTTTGATTTAAGAATTAAAAAAATTAGTGTCATTTTCAAATGCGGTTCCGATTACTACTATATCTGCTCCAGCATTGAAAGCATTTTCGATTTCTTGTTTGGAACGAATGCCGCCACCAACGATTAATGGAACGTTTATATTTTGCGAAACTAATATTATCATTTCTTTTGGAACGGATAATTTTGCTCCACTTCCAGCTTCGAGATAAATTAATTTATTTCCGATGAATTCGCCTGCTTGTGCGGTTTGCAATGCGTATTCGTGGTTGGTTCTATCTAAAGGTTTGGTTTGACTAACTCTTTCAACAGCGGTTTCATTACCACTTTCTATTAAAATATATCCTGTTGAAATGACCTCTAAATTGGTCTTTTTTATAATTGGAACAGCATTTACTTGGTGTTCAATTAAATAATCTGGGTTTCTACCTGATAATAAAGTTAGGAATAAAATTCCATCGGCTTTATCAGAAATTTGTGATGGATTTCCTGGAAACAATAGAAATGGTAAGTTGATTTTTGATTTTAATTCGATAATTAATTCATCTAAATGTGTTCCATCAAAGGAACTTCCACCGACAAAAATATGTGTTGCAGGTGATTGATTTATTTTTTGAATTAAATCCGAAAGGTTTCCCACTGCCAACTTATCTGGATCGAGAAGAATGGCTAAGAGTTTTTCACCTTTGGTTTTTGAATTTAGTATTTCGTTGTAACTGTTTATCATGTGTTTCTCGCAAAGACGCTAAGTCACGAAGATTTTATTTTAATTACTAATTATTAATTGATTTAAAGGCGCAAACAAAGATATAATCTTCTACCGAATCGAATTGGATTTGGAACTTTTCTTCTTTGTTATTAAATTTTAATGTTGCCGTTGCTTTTTTGTCTTCAAAAGAAAAATCGTCTTCAAAAATATGGTTTGGAAAACTAATTCCTTTTTCATTTTTGATTTTGAAAATACTTTCTTTAATTCCCCAGACGGTAGTTGCTTTCTTTATTTTTTCTTCATCGGATAGATTTTGCAAATGTGAAACATCCATAAATCGTGCTGCAATTCGAAGAATTTTCACTTTTACTCGTTCAATATCCAAACCGACTTTTGAATTACTAATAACAATTGCAGAAAAATCGGCAGAATGGGAAATTGAAATATAATTGTTGCCTTCGAGAGCCTCAGGCAACAATTTTTTAGAATTCTCGTGTTGACTGAGGCTCTCGTGTTGACTGAGGTTCTCGTGTTGACTGAGGTTCTCGTGTTGACTGAGGCTCTCGAAGTCAACTTTTAGATGTGGCTTCCCAAATTCATCATAATACAAGTCAAAATCATTATAGTTATTATGTTGTAATAACATTCTCACCGCTAAAAATCCTTTTTGATGACTTTCTGATTTCATACTTTCCAATCGCGCTAAAGAAGAATCTTTCAATTTTACTTGACTGAAAAGCGTGTCAAAATCTTCTGTAATCTTCCAAAGATACAGTTTGGTGTTGTTAGACAAATAGATGACTTTATGTAATGGCATTTAGTATTTTGTTGTTTTTCAAAAGATTAAACATTTAAACATTTCACAAATTTTAAAATAAATTATTAAAATCAAAACCTATGTTGTAATTTTGCACCAAATTTTAAAAATACAAATATACATAATTGATGAGTACACAAACATTACCATTTGTAGCTTACAAAGTTAAAGACATTAACCTTGCGGCTTGGGGAAGAAAAGAAATTGAATTGGCAGAAGCTGAAATGCCAGGATTAATGGCTTTGAGAGCTGAATATGGAGCAACTCAACCTTTAAAAGGTGCAAGAATTGCAGGATGTCTTCACATGACTATTCAAACTGCTGTTTTAATTGAAACTTTAATTGCTCTTGGTGCAGAAGTTACTTGGTCATCTTGTAACATTTTCTCAACTCAAGATCAAGCTGCTGCTGCGATTGCTGCTGCTGGAATTCAAGTTTATGCTTGGAAAGGTCTTGACGAAGAATCTTTTGACTGGTGTATTGAGCAAACTTTATTCTTTGGTGAAGATAGAAAACCATTGAACATGATTCTTGATGATGGTGGTGATTTAACTAATATGGTTTTTGACCGTTACCCAGAATTAATTCCTGGAATTAAAGGTTTATCAGAAGAAACTACAACTGGTGTTCACCGTTTGTATGAAAGAATGAAAAACGGAACTTTGTTCATGCCGGCAATTAACGTAAATGATTCGGTTACTAAATCGAAATTTGATAACAAATACGGTTGTAAAGAATCGGCTGTTGATGCTGTAAGAAGAGCAACAGATATTATGTTAGCTGGAAAAAGAGTTGTTGTTTGTGGATATGGTGACGTTGGAAAAGGAACTGCGGCTTCTTTCCGTGGTGCTGGTTCTATTGTTACAGTAACTGAAATTGATCCAATTTGTGCTTTACAAGCTGCAATGGACGGATTTGAAGTAAAAAGATTAAACACTGTTATTGCTAATGCTGATATCATCATTACAACAACTGGAAATAAAGATATCGTTCTTGGCGAGCACTTTGAGCAAATGAAAGACAAAACTATCGTTTGTAACATTGGTCACTTCGATAACGAAATTGATATGGCTTGGTTGAACAAAAACCACGGTGCGTCTAAAGTTGAAATCAAACCACAAGTTGATAAATATACTATCAACGGAAAAGATATTCTTATCTTAGCTGAGGGTCGTTTAGTAAACTTAGGTTGTGCAACTGGTCACCCAAGTTTTGTAATGAGTAATTCATTCACAAACCAAACGTTAGCTCAAATTGAATTATGGACTAACAGCGCAGCTTACAAAAATGAAGTTTATATGTTACCTAAACATTTAGATGAAAAAGTAGCTGCTTTACACTTAGCTAAATTAGGAGTTGAATTAGAAACTTTACGTCAAGACCAAGCAGAATACATTGGTGTTGAAGTTACTGGACCATTCAAACCAGAGTATTACAGATACTAGTCTGATATTAGATTTTTGATATTAGATATTAAATATAAAACCCCGATTTCAATTGAAGTCGGGGTTTTTGTTTGGTATAGAAACTTACTTTATTTCTAATATCGTTCTATTAGGGTAGAAAATCTCTGTCGAATCACTTTTACTACTTGAAAAGTAAATTTTCTTTTTTGAATTATAATAATGGATTGTCTCAAATGGATTCTTCAATGGATTTGGTCCAATGATTGAAGTTGTTCCTGATTTTATTATTAAAGAATAAGATAGACTATCTATTTTTTTAATTTTACTTTTATGTATAAAATTAAGCGATTCTGTTTTTCTGAGATTAAATAGACTTACCTCTTTTCTTGATATTTTCCGTTCACTATGTCGTAATGAATCAAAGTTGATTTTTATTTTAGATTTCACAAACACTTCAACATCTTTATTTGTATTATTTTCTACAAATAAAACATAAGGTGTATCACAAGAAATACAACAAATAAATATCAAAATTAAAAAAACATTAAAAACAAGTCTCATTAGTTTATAATTAATATAAAAAACTTTATTTTCTACAACGTCTCCTTCAACCATTTATAAAACTCACTTTGCCACACTTGAGCGTTTTGTGGTTTTAGTACCCAATGGTTTTCGTCTGGAAATAATAAAAATCTACTTTTAATTCCGCGTAATTGTGCTGCTTGGAAGGCTTCTTGTCCTTGTCCTATTGGCACACGGTAATCTTTTCCTCCTTGGATGATTAATATTGGAGTGTTCCATTTATCAACCATATTGATTGGGTTGAACTTTGCGTATGTTTTTTGTGCTACAGCGTTGTCTTTTTCCCAGTATGCTCCACCGTGATCCCAATTGTTGAAGAACACTTCTTCGGTTGTGCCGTACATACTTTCTAAATTGAAAACACCACAATGTGAAATAAAAGTTTTAAATCTGTTGTTGTGAATTCCTGCTAATTGAAAAACAGAATAACCACCATAACTTGCTCCTACAGCACCAATTCTATCTTTAGCTACATAACTTTCTTTAGCTACATCATCAATTGCAGAAAGGTAATCGTCCATTACTTGTCCGCCCCAATCTTTAGAGATTTGTTCGTTCCATTCTTGTCCATGACCGTACATTCCACGACGGTTTGGAGCAACTACAACATAACCTTGTGAAGCCATCAAAGAGAAATTCCAACGGAAAGAATAACTTTGAGTCAATGGCGATTGTGGTCCACCTTGGCAATATAAAAGTGTTGGATATTTTTTATTTTTATCAAAATTTGGAGGTAAAATTACCCAAACCAACATTTTCTTTCCGTCAGTTGTTGTAACGTATCTTCTTTCGTATTTTGGTAAAGCTAGTTTGCTGTAGGTTTCATCATTAATTTTAGTCAATTGCAACCAAGTTTTTTTCTTCAAATTATAAGAATATACCTCAGCGGCATGATTCATATCTGTTCTTGTAACGATTACATTATCTCCAGAGAACGCTACAATATCCGATACATCGAAATCACCATTAGTAACCTGAGTAACCATAACAGCGATTTTTGTTAATCCTGGAAAGTTTACTTCAAATAATTGTTTAGTCCCATCAACTGCGGCAACAAAATATACTTTTTTTCCATCGGCGCTCCATGCATAATTATCTACACTTCCGTCCCAATTAGCCGTAAGATTCATGTCCATTCCTTTGAAACGAACAATGATGTCATTTTTATCGGCTTCATATCCGTCGCGCTTCATTTGCAACCAAGTTAGATTTCCTGTTGGAGAAAACGTTGGATTGGTATCATATCCTTTATTAGCTTCTGTAAGGTTTTTGGTAGTTTTAGTTTCTAGATTGTATTCGTACAAATCGGTATTTGTAGAAATAGCATATTCTGTTCCGAATTTCTTTTTAGAAACATAGATAATGCTTTTTGAATCTGGCGACCAAATAAAATCTTCGTCACCACCATGAGGTTTTTGAGGAGAATCGTACGGCTCATTTGCCATAATGTCAATTGGTGTAGCCTTATCTATATTTTCAGCATAAAACACGTGGTTGTGACTTCCATCGTTATAAGTATCCCAATGACGGTAATCTAACGAATTGTATACTTGAGCATTTGATTTATCAAGGTTTGGATAAATATCTTTACCTAAAACTTTATTTACTTTCACTTCTTGAGAGGACAAAATATATTTCCCATCTGGAGAAACATTTTTATCGGCAACTAAATCTTTGGTGTCTTTTACTTCGGTTGCATTTCCACCATTTACTGGAATGGTGTAAAATTTAGAATTCGATTTATTTTCTTCTACTGATGGAATGGCAACTTTATAAACTACCGATTTTCCATCTTTTGAAATTCCTAAAACAGAAACTCTTCCTAATTTCCAAAGTAATTCTGGGGATAAAACTTGTTGCGCTGATGCTGCTATACTCATTGTACTAACGATTATAAAAAATATTTTCTTCATTTTATGCTGAATTTAGTTCAGCATCTTTCGATACTGAAATAGGTTATTTAATGATTCGTTAAAAGTAATAAAAAAAGCCGTCACGATAAACGCAACGGCTTTTAAAATTAACTGACTAAAAAATTATTGCTTAATAAAACGTTTTGATGTTGCTCCATTTGCATTAGAAACTTCAATTAAATAAGTTCCTGCTGCTAAATTACCAACATTAATACTTTCGTTTTCAATTTTACCTTTTCCTAATTCTTGTCCCATCATGTTGTAAATTCTATAGCTTGAATCTGCTTCAAGATTAGAAATGTTTAAAACATCACCTGAAACTGGATTTGGATATAAGTTGAAAGAAATTTGGTTGTTAGAAGCTTCTTCAACTCTAGCTGTAGCAGTAATATTTACTGTGTAATCTTCTACTTGACCAAAATCGAATGTTCCACAAGGAGTTGTCGGAGTTGCGTTATATCTCATGATTACTCTCATTCTTGTAGCTCCAAGTGCTGCAGTTGTTGGAACAGTAAACGAACCTGAAACTGGAGTTGCTGTTGTTCTCGCTCGCGAGAAAACGCTTTCGCCTGCATCAGTAAAATCGCCATCTCTGTTATAATCGATGTAAACTCTATATCCTTCGCTGTATACAGTTCCAGTCCAAGTTGGCGTAATCGTTATTGTATTTGATGTTCCTCTAACTAAATTTGTAGAAATTGCTGTGAAATTTTCATAACCTGCAGTTCCAGTTGATGGATTATTAATTGTCCCTAATTGAACTCTTCCTATTCTTTCATCTGCTGTGCTGTTTGCTGAAGCAGTACAATAAGTAACTGTAGCTACAGCTAAAGTTGTTACAGAAACAGTATTACTATTTACAGAAATATTTCCAGCAGCATCTTTTGCTCTTACGTTAAAAGCATATGAAGTTGAAGCTGTTAAACCTGTAACTGCGAATGTTGTAGCTGTTGAAGTAGAACCAATTACAACTCCGTTTCTTAATACATCGTACCCTGTTACACCAACGTTATCAGTAGCGCCAGTCCACGATAAATTTGTAGTAGTTTGAGTTGTTCCTGAGGCTGATAATGTTGGAGCTGTTGGAGCTGTTGTATCAACAACTGGAACTAAAGTAGTTACAGAAACTGAATTACTATCAGCAGAAACATTTCCTGCTGCATCTTTTGCTCTCACTGTAAATGAGTAAGTATTTGAAGCCGTTAAACCTGTAACTGCAAAAGTTGTAGATGCCGTTGTACCTATTAAAGTTGCCCCTCTGTATACATCATAGCCTGTTACAGCAACGTTATCAGTTGCGCCAGACCAAGATAAATTTGTAGAAGTTTGCGTTGTTACAGAAGCTGCCAATATTGGAGCTGTTGGAGCGACAGTGTCTGTTACACCAGAAGTAATGGTAAAGTTAGTATTTGAAACATCAAAGAAAATATGATTTGTTCCTTTTACCATGATTCTGTTAGTAGTTCCGGGTGTGTTTGGAATAGTTACTGCTTGCGTACCGTCATTTGGAGTTGCAGCCAATAATGTTGACCAAGAAGCTCCACCATCAGTAGATAATAAAATATCTACGTTAGCACAATTAACGCCATTTGCAGTTGTTCCTGCTACAGCCCATGTTACTGTTTGAGAGCTTCCTCCAACATAAGAAACTGCTGTATTTGGTGAACTTACAGAAAATGGACCTGCTGTTCCGTTTACTGTAACAATCATATCATCAGAATTATTTGCAGAACCACCAGCTCTATTATCGCGAACCGTTAATCTAAAATTCATAGTTCTTGCAACAGAAGGCAATGCTTCAACTGTAATTTCAGTTCCTGCTGTTGTAGTTGCACCAGCCAAAACTCTTGTCATATTTGGAAAATATCTTACCGGAGAAGTTGAAGAATTATAAGATCTAAAAGTTGGTCCTGAAGTTCTTGTAGCACTTGCTGCTGAACTTGCTCCTGTTGCAGTAGATGCTGCATTATCAAATTGTTCCCAGTTGTAAGTTAGTACATCTCCGTTAGCATCAGTTCCTGAACCAGTTAACATAAATGGAGTGCTTTTAGGAATAGTGTAATCTAAACCAGCTAGAGCAGTTGGTACAGAATTTCCTGTTGCTGTATTAGTTTGACAAGTTTTAGTTTTTACGTTATTAGTCACTTGTTGAATACTAGCTGCATGAAAATAGGCATCAGAATTTGTTTGAACATCTTGACTTGTAATACCAGCATAACCCATAATTGTTGAACCAGAACCTGGCTCCATATTTACACCTGTACCTTCATTATTCATAGAAAAAGTATGATTTGCTCCAAACTGATGTCCGATTTCGTGAGCAACATAATCAATATCAAATGTATCACCAGTTGGAATTGTGCTAGAAGTAAAACCACTTCCTTTAGCAGCATTACAAACACAACCTATACAACCTGCATTCCCATTGTTCCCTGCTCTTACAAACAAATGACCTACATCATAATTAGCACTACCAATAACATTGGTTAAAGTTGTTTGTAGTTGACTATTGTAACTTGTTGTGTAAGGATCACTTGCTGCATCTGTATAAATAACAGCATCATTGTTAGCAATCAATATCATTCTAACAGCAAAATCATTTTCAAAAACGCCGTTCACACGTGTCATAGTATTATTGATTGCTGCTAAAGCTAACGCTTTTGTTCCACCAAAATAAGCTGTATATTCTCCAGTTGTTGAAACCGCTAAACGAAATGTTCTTAAAGTTGAATCATCTGCATTAGGACGCAAAGCTAAATCTTCAATACTTGAAGAAACTTCCTCAACAACGCTGCACTCAAATGGTGAAAATGATTTTGCTTTGTCTGCTTTTTTATAAACCGAATAGGTTTTTAAATCTTGAGAAAAAGGCTCAATAAATACGGCCGATTGATCTGGACCAATAACCATTGATTTAAAACCAAGAGGAGACATACTGAAGTAGGCTTTTGATGTTGGATTATTAATTCCAATTCCAATGTAAGATTTAATTTCTGGATATCTAGCTGCTAAAGCAGGATCCATATTTGAGTTTTCATAAATTCTAAATTGTTCCATTTCACCATCAGTGTTTGGTAAGGAAACAATCACAGCAGACTTTAAAGATAAATCTCTTTTTGGTGAACTTGAAAGCGTAGCTTTCATTGCGTCCACATCTAAATCTAAAA
This sequence comes from Flavobacterium cheonanense, assembly GCF_039539185.1. Lineage (NCBI taxonomy): Bacteria > Pseudomonadati > Bacteroidota > Flavobacteriia > Flavobacteriales > Flavobacteriaceae > Flavobacterium > Flavobacterium cheonanense. The sequence goes on from NZ_BAABCT010000002.1 coordinate 278,256, forward strand.
GATTTTTTTCTGGCAACTGCATTCTACTCTCAAGAAGTGGTACATTCTTGTTAGTAGAAGTTTTCCAAAATGAACCTTTTTGTTGAGCAAAAGCGAAACTCGTCATCGCTAATAATGCTACAGAAAGTAACTTTAACTTCATAATATTTAGTTTTTGGTTAAAAAATAGAATATCAAAATTATCAAGAATTTTGTCATATTTTCATGTTTCTATAAAAGTTATTAACAAATCGATGAAGTGCATGTTCTTAATTTATAAAATTCACAACTATTCTTACAATTTATAAAATTATTCGAATTCAAATGAAAATTCTAAAAAATTATTATTTTTATAAAAAATATTCGATGCAATTAAGTTATTGGGAAATAAAAAATTGGTTTTCAAATGTAGATTTTACTATCGTGGGCAGTGGAATTGTAGGTTTACATTGTGCTTTAAATCTTCGTGAACGATTTCCAAAAAGTAAAATTTTACTACTTGAAAAGGGAATTCTTCCACAAGGTGCAAGTACAAAAAACGCCGGATTTGCTTGTTTTGGGAGTTTGTCAGAAATTATTGATGATTTAAAATCTCATTCTGAAGAAGAAGTCATTCAATTAATTCAAAAACGTTGGAATGGACTGCAAATTTTAAGAAAACGACTTGGAGATGAAGCCATTGATTTCAAACCTTATGGAGGTTATGAATTATTTTTGAAAGAAGATGAAAACACTTATAATGAATGTTTACAAAAATTACCTTTTATAAATGATATCATAAAACCACTTTTTAAATCAGATGTTTTTTCTAAAGAATTTGATCGATTTAATTTTCAAAACATACATGAATATTCTATTTTCAATCCCTATGAAGGTCAGATTGATACCGGAAACATGATGCAAGCACTTCTTAAAGAAGCAATTTCTAAAGATATTTTAATTTTAAATCAAGCCGAAGTTACTTCACATATTGAAAAAAATAATTCTGTTGAAATTATTGTAAACGATTACTCATTTGAAACAAAAAAATTACTTTTTGCTACTAATGGATTTGCATCTAAACTAACAAATAATGCGGTAAAACCAGCCAGAGCACAAGTTTTAATTACAGAACCTATTCCAAATTTAGAAATTCGTGGTACTTTTCATTTAGACAAAGGATATTATTATTTTAGAAATTTTGAAGACAGAATACTTCTTGGCGGCGGAAGGAATTTAGATTTTGAAGGAGAAACCACAACCGATTTATCTCAAACAGAAAAAATTCAAAATAGATTGGAAGAGTTGTTAAAAAATGTAATTTTACCAAATCAAGAATTTCAAATTGCACATCGTTGGAGTGGCATTATGGGAATTGGCTCACATAAAAATCCAATTGTTTCTCAAATCTCTGAAAATGTTTATTGCGGCGTTCGACTTGGCGGAATGGGTGTAGCAATTGGAAGTTTAATAGGACAAGAATTAGCAGAATTAATATAAATGGCAACAAAAAAGAATATTTCAAAATCGACAAACAAAACTTTCTTTCAAAAGCTTAAGACATTTATCTGGAAGTCAATGCTTTGGTTTTTTGGCATTTCCATTTTATTAGTTGTCCTTTTTAAATGGATTCCTGTTCCTTTCACTCCATTAATGATTACAAGAGCAATTGAACAAAAAATAGATGGACAAGAAATGACTTGTAGCCATGATTGGGTTCCTTTAGAGGATATTTCTGTTAATCTTCAAAAAGCAGTTATTGCTAGTGAAGATGGTAATTTTCTAAAACATAATGGCTTTGATTTTAAAGCGATGCAAAAAGCTTTTAAAAACAACAATCGTGGAAAAAAACTTAAAGGAGGAAGCACTATTTCACAACAAACAGCAAAAAATGTATTTCTATGGCAAGGCAGAAGTTATATCAGAAAAGGATTGGAAGCTTATTTCACATTTTTGATTGAAATTGTATGGGGAAAAGAACGCATTATGGAAGTTTATCTTAACTCAATAGAAATGGGCAAAGGTGTTTATGGTGCAGAAGCTGCAGCCGAACATTGGTACAGAACAGACGCAAAAAACTTAACTAAAATTCAAGCAGCTGGAATTGCAGCAATTTTACCAAATCCAAGAAAATATAAAGCCACGAATTCTTCTTCTTACATTGAAAAAAGAAAAGGGAAAATTGTAAGAGTTATGAATCATGTTGGTAAACTAGAATACTAAAAAAAAGCTTCCGATAAATGGAAGCTTTTTAATTTATTGAAATAACGATTTATAATGTGTCCAATATTTATAAATTAAAATTCCATTTAAAATGGCCACTAATAGTGCTCCACCTATCCCATTCACATCTAAAAACAAATGAAATAATAGAATGTTAATTGATATTGGCGCTAATAATGTTAATGCAAAAGCAACCCACTTTTTCATAAGAAGTAAAGCTCCAATAACAATTTCTAATACTCCAACTATTTTAAGCACATAACCGGTTGCACCTAATGAGGTCATAAAATTGTTTGCTTGTTCAGGCAATTCTGGCAAAGGAATAAAGCCAAAAAACTTATTAGCTCCAAAAACTAGAAGTATAATTCCTAATAGTATTCTAACAATTTTTGTAAACATTGAATTCATAAATATTTATTTTATTGGTTAGTAATATGGTAAAAATATAATTAATTTTTTATATAATAAATATTTTAAAACTTAATTTTTTAAACATTTCTGTATTTGATGTGTTTTTAGTATCTTCATTGTAACTTTTTGTTTAAATAATTATCTAATAGTAATAATCTTAAAAATTGAAATTATGCAAGCTCACGAAATAGATTACCAAATTTTTGGTGAAGAAATGCAATATGTAGAAATAGAACTTGATCCTCAAGAAATTGTCGTTGCAGAAGCTGGAAGTTTTATGATGATGGACAATGGAATCAAGATGGAAACCATTTTTGGCGATGGTTCAGGTCAAGATCAAGGTGGTGTTTTTGGAAAATTACTTTCTGCAGGAAAAAGAGTTTTGACTGGCGAAAGTCTTTTTATGACGGCCTATTTAAATCAGAACAATGCTAAAAGTAAAGTTTGTTTTGCTTCTCCATATCCCGGAAAAATTATTCCGATAGATTTACGACAATTTCAAGGAAAATTCATTTGTCAAAAAGATGCTTTTTTGTGCGCTGCAAAAGGTGTTTCTGTTGGAATTGAATTTTCTAAAAAACTTGGTCGTGGTCTTTTTGGCGGTGAAGGTTTTATTATGCAAAAACTAGAAGGAGACGGAATGGCATTTGTACATTCAGGTGGAACTCTAGCTAAAAGAGAATTAGCTGCTGGAGAAGTTTTAAAAGTTGATACTGGCTGTATTGTAGGATTTACAAAAGATGTTGATTACGATATTGAATTTATCGGCGGAATTAAAAATACGATTTTCGGAGGAGAAGGAATGTTTTATGCAACACTTCGTGGACCTGGAACAGTTTATATTCAATCATTGCCTTTTAGTCGTCTTGCCGATAGAATTATCGCTTCTGCTCCTAGAGCTGGCGGAAGTTCTAAAGAAGAAGGAAGTCTTCTTGGCGGAATTGGGAGATTATTAGACGGTGATAATAGATTTTAAAAAACAAAAAGGTTATTCTAATTAAAGAATAACCTTTTTAAATTAAATTGGTTTATTATTAGTTAACAACTAAAGGATATGTAACTTGTGCATCTGTTGCGCCACCTGCATTTGCTATATTACCTGTTGAAACTCCAGCGGCTGATTTATTCGGCAAATGTCTAAGTGTTACCGTAAGATTACCTGTTGCAGCAGAAGCAGTAACCAAAGTAAAATCTAGTCCTATAGGTTTCCCATTTGCATCAGTATCAGTATAGGTAAAAGTTCCTATTGATGCAGGTGCTTGATAAAAAATTTGGTGATCTACACCTTCTTCTTCTACTTCGGTTGTAATATTATCAGCTGGATTTATTGTTTCATTGAAAAACTCGACTGAACCTGTATATGTTGTTCCGGCTGTTAAATTTCCTGAAACAGTTACAACTGGTGCATTTGGTCCGTCACCATCTAAATCTCTAGATAAAAGTGTTACAGTTTGACTACCTGCAACTAATGTTGTTCTTACTGTTGTTATCACTTCTTCTTCATTTACAGGAGCTGGATTATCATCATCGCTACAAGAAATTAATGCAAAAGCAAAAAGAGATAAGAAAAGTTTGTTTGTTAATTTAAATGTTTTCATTTTTTTATATTTTAGAAATTAATTTTTACTTGAATTTGAATGTTTCTGCCAAGATCATCAGCATAGAAACGTTGTCTGTTTAAATAGTCTCTGTATTTTGTATTAAAAATATTAAATACTGAAAGACCTAAGGATGTAAACGAATTTTTAGATGTTTTAAAATCAACATCTGAAGAAAAATGCAAAAGATTATAGGCTTGAGGCGGTGAACTAATATCTATTTCAACTGGCACTAAATTTCCATCAACCACAATATTTGAAATAAAATTATTATTCGGAAATTGATTTTGTCTGAAAACTATTTCACTTTGTAATTCTAACTTTAGATTACTCCATTCTTTTTTGTTAAATTGAATACGGTTATTAATATTCAATGGTGGCATATCAATTAATGATTCATTATTTGTAATGTCTGCTCCATTAACAAAAGATATCATCAATTTATGTTGAAAGTATTTAGTTATTTTCCATTGTGAATTAAAATCTACACCTGTTAAAACAGCATTGGTTTGGTTGAATTCCCAAACCGGAAAAGCTCCGCGAATAGTTGTTTCAAAACCAACTGGTTTTAAAAAGATAAAATCTTCAATGTAATTAAGGAATGGTCCAATATTTACAGCAAAATTATTCCACTTTTTCTGAAGTGAAGTACTGATTTTATTTGACTTTTCACTAACTATTCTTAAATCGCCCAATTCAATCATACCACTAGAATGATGCAAACCATCACTGAAAAATTCTGATGGATTAGGATTTCTAACTGCACGACTAAGATTGAAATACAAATCATAATCTGAACCAAATGAATATTGTGCTCCCAAACTAGCTGAAAGATTATGAAACAAAAATTGTGGCTTAGTCAACCATTGATTTCCAAAATCACCTATAATAAAATCATTATAATCTGGACTATAATTTCTTTCATCCCATCTTGATTTCAAATAAAATTTTGTCGCTTGAATAGATGAAAAATCATAACGCGAACCAAACTCAACAGAAAAATCACTAGAAAAATGATAATCAACAATTCCATAAACTGCAGCATCAACCTTGTCATAAGTTGGGATTAAAGGCATAACACCTGTATTTGGACTAGCCGTATTATTTTGAAACGAACTTGAAACTCCAAGTTTGTAATCCCAATCTCCATTTACAAGATTGTAATCTGCATTAAAAGTGTGTGTAATTAAATTCAAATCAAGAGCTGGTTTTGAATCTTGAATTCCGGTTCTCAAATCAAACTCTTTTCGATTATTAAATTGAAAAGAATATTGCAAACCCAAAACTTCATTATCTTTAAAATTGAAGTTATAATTCAGTTTAGCTAAATGATGCATCACTTTTTGTTTTGGATTTTTAATTGAATAATCAAAATCATTCACAATATAAGGTATGCTATTATTGATTGAATTATATAAATCATTTACATTACCAATATGTGATGCACTCAAAATTCCTATGGTAGCATTATACAAACTATAAAAAGCAGAAAAATCATATTTCTTTCCGATGTATTTTATATCACCAGAAAAATTGGCTTCTCTATTTCCCGTATTTGATAAATTATAACTAGGCGATTGTCTATCTCCATAATATTTAAAACTACCTTGAACGTTCCAGCTCCAATCACAAAAATTACCTTTATGCAAACTAGTTGAAATTGTTCCACCTCTACCATTACTCTCTAAAGTGGTTAATGCTTTTCCAAATAGCGTGTCCTTCTTAATACTAATCGGCTCGATAACAACAATTCCTCCAATAGCATCACCTCCATATTGTAGTCCAGATGCGCCTTTTAAAACTGTAATTTTTCCTGCCGAATTTATATCAAAATTTGGAGCGTGTTCAACACCCCATTGTTGATCTTCTATTTTTACATTATTGTTGTAAATTGGTACACGACTACTATGCAATCCGTTAATAACAGGTTTTGCAATAGTACTACCACTTTTCAAAATTGAAACTCCTGAAACTTCTTTCAAAACATTAGCTAAAGATTGACTACTAAACTTTTCTATTACTGCCTCTTTAATTTTTTGCTCAGACACGGTATTATTGTAATAATTATCCTTGTGCTTAATTACAATTTCATTCAAACGTTCCGCTTTTTGCCTTAGTTTAAAATTAATAACTTGAGTTTGAGTTACAGTAATGATAGTATCAATAGATTGGTAACCCACATAACTTATTAAAAATTTTGTAGGACCAAATGGAATGTCGTTTATTGAATAAACTCCATTTCTATTACTAACAGTTGATTTAGAAGAAATATGAATTTGACTTTTTTCAAGTGGTTTTTCATTTTCATCTACTATTTTTCCACTTATTGTATTTTGACCAAAATTAGATGCAAAACACAATAAGCAAAAAAACATTATGATTTTTTGCATTTATTTTTCTTTAAATTGTTTACGTTAAATTAAAACGAAATAAACAATTAAAGTGGAGGTCCTCGAAGTGAATAAATACATCCTGAAAAAAAAGAAATATTTTCAGTTGAATGAAAAAACGTTACTTTTCTATAATAAGAATGGGAATTTAAAAAATAATCATCAAGTCTTAATTGAGAACAAGAGTTTAAGGTAAACTCACAAACAAAACAATGGTCAGATTCGTGATGACTATGACTTATTTCAGTCTTGTTAACTACATATTTGTGATTACAATGTTTTTCTGAAAGTGCAACTTCTATGTGGTGAAAGGAATGCAGGGATTGTAACAATATTGCGAACAATATTGCCAAACCAAAAAACAAACTAACTACAGAGTATTTTCCTTTCATTACGGCAAATATATACTAGTAACAATGAAAAACCACTTGAATTAACAAATTTTAAGATTTGTAAACTCAAATGGTTTGTATACTTGAATTTAATTAAACTAATTTATTAGCAACTAAATATTCTGCAATTTGAATAGTATTTGTTGCAGCTCCTTTTCTTAAATTATCGGCTACAATCCACATGTTTAGAGAATTTGGTTGGCTTTCATCACGACGAATTCTACCCACAAAAACCTCATCTTTCCCTTGTGCAAATAATGGCATTGGATAAGTGTAAGTATCGGTATTATCTTGAACTACAACACCATCAGTGTGATGAAGAATATCTCTGATTTCACTTACATTAAAATCGTTTGCAAACTCCACATTAACAGCTTCGCTATGTCCACCAACAACAGGTATTCTTATTGCTGTTGCCGTTACGGCAATTGTTTTATCTCCAATAATTTTTTGAGTTTCACGAACCAATTTCATTTCTTCTTTAGTGTAACCATTTTCTTCAAAACTATCACATTGAGGAATTGCATTTCTGTGAATTTGATACTTATAAGCCATTTCTCCTTGAATTCCTACATATTCATTTTCTAATTGCTGCACAGCTTTTACACCTGTACCAGTAATAGATTGATAAGTAGAAACGATAACACGTTTGATTTTATATTTTTTATGTAAAGGCGCTAAAACCAAAACCATTTGAATTGTTGAACAGTTTGGATTAGCGATAATTTTATCTTCTTTAGTTAATTCTGAGGCGTTGATTTCTGGAACAATTAATTTTTTTGTTGGATCCATTCTCCAAGCCGATGAGTTGTCAATTACTGTTGTACCTACTTCTGCAAATTTTGGAGCCCATTGTAAAGATGTTTCTCCTCCAGCAGAAAATAAAGCAATATCTGGACGCATTTCTACAGCAGTTTGTAAACCAACCACTTTATATTTTGTTCCTTTAAACTCAATTTCTTTACCAACAGATTTCTCTGAAGCTACAGGAATTAATTCGGTTACAGGAAAATTTCTCTCAGCTAAAACTTGAAGCATTACTTCGCCAACCATTCCGGTTGCACCAACTACAGCAACTCTCATATAAATATATTTAAAATTTGGAAGTACAAAAATAGGTAGAAAATACTTTGAAAAAAGAAAATTTTCAATATTCAGTAAGGAATTTTAAATGTTGAAGTATTAAAAAAGAAAAACCGCTTCTATTAAGAAGCGGTTTAGTACTGAAATCAATTCAGCATTAATTAGAATATATACTGTAGCGGTTTATTATTTTTTCAATAAATCTCTAATCTCTGCTAATAATTCTTCTTGAGTTGGACCTGCTGGAGCTGGAGCTTCTGCTGGCTTTTTCATTTTACCGTATGCTTTAATAATCATAAACATAACGAATCCAACTACAACTAAACTCACAATTGAATTAATCCATTTACCGTAACGGATGGCATTCTCTGGAGCAGTTACAACACCTGCAGCATCTTTAACTTCTGGTGACAAAACATACTGTAAAGATGAAAAATCCATACCACCAGTTAACATTCCTACAATTGGCATTGCTATATCAGCAACAAATCCATTAACAACTGCACCAACTGCACCTGCCATAATTACAGCAACAGCAAACTCAATTACGTTTCCTGTCATTATGAAATTCTTAAATTCTTTTAACATGATATTTTATTTTATTGGTTATCGGTGCAAAATTAGTTAAAATATTAACATAATATTATAATTTTTGTAGAAATATTACTACTCTTAATTATAAAAAACTTATTCTTTTATAAACTTTCTAATGATTTCGCCTTTTTCAATATACAATTTAATGACGTAATTCCCTGTTTTTAAATCAGAAACATTTATCGAGCTTATTGGGCTTGTTGTTATTTGAACCAATTGTCCTAACATATTATAAATAGCAATTGATTTAATATTGATCTCATCTTGAACATTGATGTTTAAAATATCTTTGGCAGGATTTGGTGATAAACTAATATAATTATCCAAATTGAAAGTGCTGTTTGCCAAAGCTTGAAAAGTACTTGTTGCTGTGTTTGTTACAATTGGAAAATTGTAGTCAAAATAAATATTTGCCAAATTACTAATGGTGCTTCCAACGGTTAAAGTAGGTTTTGTTTTTATTTTAAACACTACATAACCATCATTTGTTGCATCATCAAACGGAAGATTTATGTTTTCAAAAATAAATTCTACTTTGTTTGGATTTGTAATTTTTGTAACGCAACTGTGTGAAGTGTCCGTGATTTGCAACGTTGAAATATCAAATTTTGCAGTGTCAATCATGTCTTTAATCACAACGTTTTGCGCCGGAAATGTTCCTGTGTTTTCAAAACGAATTTGGTAATGAACATAGTCACCAATCATAGTAGGATTTATTGTTGTTCCTTCTAAACACGTTTTATCATTTGGATCAAAAGAATTTACAACTATTTGACTTAATGTAAAAGTGTTATCAATTGGAGTTTCGTCTGTATTTAATCCATTTATTATTGCTGTATAGTTCAAAATATCACCGGCATTTACAGCAGGTGTTTCCATTGGCGAATTTACATTTAATGTTACTACAAATTCACCACTTTGAAACGGAATAATTGTTCCAATATTCCAAGATAATAAACCTATACCTGTAGAAGTTGGAGCTAATGTTGACGAAACATAATCTAAAACATCATCATTAAAATCAAAAACTAAAGTTGCAGTTTCATTTTGATTTCCTTTGTTTTTGTATTTTATTTTATAAGTAGCATCAAATCCAGGACGAGCAGGTTCAAGTGGAATAATAACTACTTCTAAATCATGATGAACTCCATTTGGAACAATACAAAAATCCTGAACAAAAGGGCTTGCTGTTGCAGGAAAAGTTACGGTTACATTTGTTGGAGAAACCGTAAAATAGCTAGAATTTTCTAATTGTGGTGTTATTGTATGTGTTCCTGCTGAAACAGGAATTGAATAATTACCAGAAGCGTTTGAAATTAAACTTCCAGAATTAGTTCCATCTGTAATTGAAAATCTTAAATTGGGATTAAAACCATCTGTGGCATCACAGCCATTTGAATTTCCATCCAATTTATTGTTCCCTTGAATGGTGTAAAAAACACCTCCTGGAGTAAAACTGCAATAACTGTTTACCGTACAAGTTGAAGCATAACCATAATCATTTATTTTTTGTTGAACGAAAGCAATGTCTTGATCATCTGCACAGATATATTGTAGACTTGGATTGTTGTCAAAATATAAAGTAGATGCAAAATCAAATAAATTGTTAGTCTTAATAAAAAGTGATTCCAATTGGTTATTTGAACAATCCAAATTAGAAAAATTAGAAAAACCATTTACATTTAAACTAGTTAATGAATTGTTTGAACAACCCAATGCATACAAATTATACAAACCACTTACATTTATACTTGTTAATTGATTAAAACCACAATTAAAAGCTTGCAAATTAGTCAAACTACTTACATTTAAACTAGTTAATGAATTGTTTGAACAGGACAATGATACCAAATTAGACAAACCACTTACATTTAAATCTGTCAATTCATTATTATAACAAAATAATTCTTGTAAATTTGTCAAACCACTTACATTTAAACTGGTTAAAGAATTACTTTGACATTTCAATTCTTCCAAATTTGTCAAACCACTTACATTTAAACTTGTTAATGAATTACTATGACAATACAATCTTTGTAAATTAGTCAACCCAGAAACATTTAAACTAGTTAATGGATTAATTGAGCAATCAAAAATTTCTAAATTAGGCATCCCACTTACATTTAAACTGGTTAAAGAATTGTTTGAGCAACGCAAGAAAAGTAAATTAGTCAAACCACTTACATTTAAATTGGTTAAAGAATTGTTAGAGCAACGCAAGAAAAGTAAATTAATAAAGCTATTAATTCCATCTAAATTAGAAATGCTTGCGAAAGTTACACTCAAGTACTTAATAGCACTTGCTTCACTAACTTGAATTTCGCCATCTCCATTAGTATCAATAGTGCTATAACTACCCACAGAACCAAATCCATAAGGTGTTTCTGTTGATGCTATGTCATTGCTAGGACTTGCCGCTAGCAATCTCGCCTTAAAATTTGCATCTGGAAAATTTATGATTTGCGCACCAGCGCCACTGAAAAAAAGAATTGAAACTAATAGAAGTACATGTGTTTTCATACGCTTGGTTTTATAATAAGATACAAAAACCTTAAAATGGTTGCGTTAAACTTCTAAATTAAAAAATTACTCTCTATAAAAAACCCTTTTTACTCTTTGCGAAATGCTTGTCATAATCTCATAAGGAATGGTACCTAATTGTTTTGCCATGTAACTTACTGTTGGATTGTCTCCAAAAATAGTCACTTCAGTTCCTTCTTTGCAATCAATTTCGGTGATGTCAACCATTAGCATATCCATACAAACACTTCCTAAAATCGGTGCTTTTTTATTTTTTATAGTTACATAACCTACTCCATTTCCCCAATGTCTTGAAATTCCATCGGCGTAACCAATTGGAATTGTGGCAACTTTTGTGGTTTTGGTTGCCATGAATCTTCGGCTGTAACCAACACTTTCTCCTTCTTCAATAGTTCTGATTTGAGAAATTATTGATTTTAAAGTACCTACATTTTCTAATAACTTCTGTTCGTCTTCATCATTAGAAACTCCATAAAGTCCAATTCCTAGTCGAACCATATCGTATTGTGCTTGAGGATAATTAGAAATTCCTGAAGTATTCAAAATATGACGAATCGGATTTATTTGCAATTCTGAAATTAATTTGGAAGATAATTTTTCAAATAATTTAATTTGAGAAAGAGTAAAATCAACAAACATCCTATCATCACTTGCTGACAAATGTGATAAGATACTTTTTACCTCAACCGTTTTGTTGTTTTTCAGTTTGGCAATTAATTCATCCATCGTTTCCTCTTCAAATCCTAATCGATGCATTCCTGTGTCCAATTTTATATGTATTGGAAAATGCTTTAACTTTTTTTGTTCGGCAATTTTTAAGAAAGCCGTCAATCCTTTTATCGAATAAATTTCGGGTTCTAATTGATGTTGAATAATTGCAGAAAAACTAGTGTTTTCAGGATTTAAAACCATAATCGGCAAATCAATTCCTGCATTTTTTAACGAAATTCCTTCATCGGCAAAAGCTACACCGAGATAATCTACTTTATGATGCGAAAGCAATTTGGCAATTTCATAACCTCCATTTCCATATCCAAAAGCTTTTACCATAACCATCAATTTGGTTTTTGGATTTAATTTGGATTTAAAATAATTCAAGTTATGACTAATCGCATTCAGATTGATTTCTAAAACCGTTTCATGTGTTTTTTCTTCTAATGACGAAACGATTTCTTCAAAATGGAAATGACGTGCACCTTTTATTAAAATAGTTTCATTTTCAAAAGAAATGGTATCGATATTTTGAAGGAATTTTTCGGTTGATTCAAATGCAATGCAATTTGGAAACTTATTTTTAAAAGTTGAAATTGTTGCTCCAATGGCAATAACACGATTGATTTTGTTGGAAACAATTAAATGAGAAACTTTAGAATACAATTCTTCCAAAACCAATCCTGATTGAAAAATATCCGACAGAATTAAAGTTTTCTTTTTGTACTGTTTCTGACTTTCAAGAAAATCTAATGCTATTTTTAACGATTGATAATCAGAACTATAGCTATCATCAATAAGTGTTGTATTGTTGCTTCCGTTTTTAACTTTCAAGCGCATTTCTACAGGATAAAGCAATTGCATACGATTTTGAATGGTGTCTTGATCGTATTTGAAATACAAAAGCACCATCAAACATTGAATAGCATTTTCAATAGACGCTTGATCGTTAAAAGGAATTGTAATTTTGAAACAAAGTTTGTGATAGGTTATTTTGAGTTCTGTTTGATCTGGGTATTCTTTTGCAATCACAAAAACATCGGCTTTTTTATCGTCAGAACTCCAAGTAAATCGATTTATTTTTGGATTTAAAAAAGCTTCAATCGTTTTGTTCGTATTCATTATCAAAACTTCAACTGAGGTAAAAAGTTTTAGTTTTTCTTTGATTTTTTCCCCAATATCATGAAAACCTTCATCGTGAGCCGAACCAATATTGGATAAAATTCCGATGGTTGGTTGGATAATTTTCTGAAGATTTTCCATCTCATTTATGGTAGAAATTCCAGCTTCAAAAATTCCGAGATTGTGTTTTTCATTGATTCCTAAAACCGAAAGTGGCACTCCAACTTGGGAATTATAACTTTTGGGAGAACGAATAATATTATAATCCGGACTTAACAAAAAGTTTAACCATTCTTTGATGATGGTTTTTCCGTTACTTCCTGTGATTCCAATAATCGGAAAATCAAAATTACTTCTGTAAGCTGATGCAAAATTTTGTAAAGCTTCAATTGTATTTTCAACCACCAAAAAATTAGCTTTATTTTCAAACTCTTTTGGTACATGATTCACTACAAAGTTGGAAACCCCAATTGAAATTAAATTAGAAATATAATTATGTCCGTCATGATTTGGACCAACAATAGCGAAAAATAAAGTGCTTTCAGAATTTTGAAGCGAACGACTATCAATAGAAACCGAATCGATTACAGCAATTTCATTAACGCCAACAAATTGTGCTTTAATGATTGGGATGATATTTCTTATGGAAAGTGTCAAAGTTTATTTTTTTTAAAATAAATAAGAAATTCCTCTGGATTCATAATCGTGATTTTTGAATTTTTAAATCCTTTTTTATCTCTTGTAATTATATAATCACACTCATGATAAAAAGCACTATTATATTGAACTGCATCTTCAAAATCTTCAAATTCAGAAATCAAACTTTTATCAATATTTAATTCATCAATAATGGACACATTACAAATAATTCTGAACTTCTTTAATGTTTCAAGAACTAATTCTTTAGGATTTACTTTTGAGGCAACGTAAAAAGTGTTAACAAAAGATAGTGAAGATGTAAATAATTCTATCTTGTTTTTTTCTGCAATAGTTGTTATTTCTGCAATTTGTTTGAAAAAAGGATTTCTTTCAATGATCAAATCTATCATTACATTTGTATCTAGAAAAACTTTCATAAAGAATTGTATTTTTCTATAAGATAATCTTGACGATCTTTTTTGTAATCAAAATCAGCTTGGATTCCACCATTTTTTAAAGGAATACTTTTTATAAAATCAGAAATTTCAACATTCTTCGTTTCTTCATTATTGTTTGATGTAATTGCTTTTAAGTAGTTTTCAACCATAGATGATAAGCTAATATTCTGTTTTGCAACATAAATTTTAGCTTTTTCAATGACCTCTTTATCTAATTTTAAAGTGAGTTTAGTATCCATGATAATTACATTTTTAATAATTATACGTACAAAATTAAAAAAAGTTTCCGTACAATCGCCTTTTTTCTAATTTTCTTTTTCTTCACTCAAATGTTCAGCATCTTTTACTTCCATATTTTCGCGCATGGCTTTGAAGTAAGCAGCTCTACTTAATGGTTCGTATTCTTCCGTTTCACCAAGCAAAACTAGATTATCACTATCTGCTTTTCTGAAACTATAATGTGCTAAGTTTCCTGTACGCGTGCACACAGCATGAACTTTAGTAACATATTCAGCAGTTGCCATTAGCGCAGGCATTGGTCCGAAAGGATTTCCTTTAAAATCCATATCCAAACCAGCAACGATAACACGAATTCCTGAATTGGCTAAATCGTTACAAATTTTTACAATTTCATCATCAAAAAATTGAGCTTCGTCAATACCAACCACATCGCAACCTTGTGCCAAAATAGCAATATTAGCCGCTGCAGGAACAGGCGTTGAACGAATTTCGTTTTTGTTGTGAGAAACTACCATTTCTTCATCATATCGAGTATCGATGGCAGGTTTGAAAATCTCCACTTTTTGCTTGGCAAATTGCGCTCTTTTGAGTCTTCTGATGAGTTCTTCAGTCTTTCCTGAAAACATCGAACCGCAGATTACTTCAATCCAACCAAATTGTTCTTTATGATTTACTGTATTTTCGAGAAACATTTTGTATTTTTAGACCTTAAAAAAGGAATTGTTTTTATTACTTTGTAAAAAACAAATTTATAATAAATCAACTTAAGCTAGTCACTATAATTTCAAAAATATGAAAAAAAGATTGGAAGCCGAATTAATCAGCATTGCACACCGAGTTTTGAAGCTAAAAAACAAATCGGAAATCGATCAATTGTATCATGAAACCCAAAAATTATACGAAGCATTAACGGTTTTGAAGTTTTATGGTGACAACTATGAGCAAGTAAAATCGGATATTTCTAACGAAGATATCGAAGAAAAAATCGAAAGTTTTGTTGAAAATAAAACAGTTGTTGCAACTCCAAAAGTAGTTGTTGAAGAAACTGTTGAAGTGGAAGAAGTTGTTCAACAAGAAATTGTTACTGCATCTGAAGAAACAGAAGTTCAAGAAGAAGCTGTTGAAGAAGAACCAGTTATTGTTGGTGAAATCACACTTGAAGAAGAAGAGGAAATTGAAGAGGAAGTTCCAGTTGGTGAAGCTAAAGGCGACTTAGATTTTGAACCTATTTTTGAATTAGCAGCAGAAACTCCAGTTGAAACTATAGAAATCGAAGAACCTAAAAAAGAAGAAGACGAGAGTCTGAATCAAGTTCAGACTAAAGCACAGCAAATTTCTTTTGAAGATTTATTAGGTCAAAATTATACCGAACCTGTTTTTGTAAAACCGAATGATGTAACACTTCCAACTTCTAAAAAAGAGGTTTTTGAAAAATCGGATGACATTATTGTAGATCGATTTGAAGGAAAAACACCTTCATTGAATGATAAACTTTCTAAAACCATCAATATTGGATTGAACGACAGAATGGGATTTGTAAAATTCCTTTTTGCTGACAGCAATGAAGATTACAATCGTGTTTTATCACAATTAAATACGTTTAGCACTTTTAGAGAGGCGAAAGATTTTATTGACGAAATCATCAAACCCGATTATAACAATTGGGTTGGCGCAGACGATTATGCTGATAGATTTATTGAATTGGTTGAGAAAAAGTTTTTATAAATGTCTAAACTTTATATCGTTCCAACGCCCATTGGCAACCTTGAAGACATGACTTTTAGAGCTATAAAAGTTTTAAAAGAAGCCGATTTAATTCTTGCAGAAGACACGCGCACTAGTGGAAAACTATTGAAGCATTTCGAAATTTCCACACACATGCACAGTCATCACATGCACAACGAACACAAAACCGTTGACAATTTGATTGCTCGATTAAAAGGTGGTGAAACCATTGCTTTAATTTCTGATGCAGGAACGCCAGCTATTTCTGATCCAGGATTTTTATTGACTCGCGCTTGCGTTGAAAATAATATTGAAGTTGATTGTTTGCCAGGCGCAACAGCTTTTGTACCAGCATTAGTAAATAGCGGTTTGCCCAACGATAGATTTATATTTGAAGGATTTCTACCAGAAAAAAAAGGAAGACAAACAAGATATTTAGCTTTAGCAGAAGAAACGCGAACGATGATTTTCTATGTTTCGCCACACAAATTAGTAAAAACCTTAGCCGAATTTGTGCAATATTTTGGAGCCGAACGCCAAGTTTCTATATCGAGAGAATTATCAAAACTACACGAAGAAACCATTCGCGGAACAGCCGAAGAAGTTTTAAAACACTTTGAAACAAAACCTCCAAAAGGTGAGATTGTAGCTGTAGTTGGTGGGAAAAAATAGTTGGCAGTGTTCAGTTGTCAGTGTTCAGTTAGTTAAAACATAATTAAGTTTAGTTATGAAAAAATATTTCATCCTTTTAGTGATATCAGTAATCCTATTTTCTTGTAAAAAAGAGGAGAAAGATGATAGTTATAAGTATTTAAATGATAAACTTGATGAGTTTATTACGAGAGATGAAAATACTTTGATTGGCGTTTATAATAAATATTATTACGAAATCAAGGATGATAGCTTAAAAAGAAAAAGATATGATAGTCTCTATAAAATTTCAGTCAGTATAGATGAAAAATTAAAAAATTTAGACTTTTCAAATCATAAAAAAGCATTAAAATTCAGAGATTCTGTTGCAAAAGTTTTTGAAATTCCATTAACATTTTTAAAAGAAGATGATAATAGAAATTTGAATGATAGTGTATTTAAAAAAATGATAAAATTAAAAATATTAAATTTAAGAGAATCCTTTCACTATTTAAGAATTTACGATAGGAAAGAACCATTATAAAATTATGCAAGACTTAATAAACCAAAAATCGTTTCAAGCAACCATCGCTTATATCGATGAAAAATATAATTTCACGCCAACCGCTTTTAAAAACGGAAATCAATTTAATAATGCAAACGAAAATAATGGTTCTTGCAAAATTTTCGCTTTCGCCAAAATAAATAATTTAGAAAAAGACGCAACTTTATCGCTTTTTGGAAGTTATTATTTTGATGATGTTTTAAAAAATCCTGACGGAAATGACCATCAAAACATTAGAAATTTTATAAAATTTGGTTGGGATGGAATTTCATTTGATGGTGAAGCTTTGAAGTTGAAGTACTAGTACACTATAGATTAAAAGTTAAAAAATTATTTTTTATGCTTTTTTTTATGGAAACAATTTAAAGTAGTTATCATTCATTACTTTTCTTTTCTGGAAATACGGATACATTTATGTTAACTTTCTTTGAATGTTTAACATATTCTATAAAATCTTTTATTTTCATTTCAGGAAAAATCTTTTTTAAGACGAAAGCCTTAATAATTAAAAATATTGAAGGCAAACCAATTATGATTATTAAGTACAAATATTCCATATTTCTGTTTTAAAAATTTATCTACAATTATATAACGAAAAGCAATAAATGTTTTGCAAAATATTTTAATGTTTTTTTTACATTAAATTACAATTCGCTGATTTTCAGCATATAAAATTTTAAAATAAAAAATATTTTTTCATATATTTGCAAAACATTTACACGCCAAAATCTAATATCAAAAATCTAATATCTAATATCCTATGCGTTGGACATTACAATCGAAGCCAGAAAAAGAACAAGTTCAGAAACTACAAAACGAACTTCAAGTCGATGAAATCATTGCGACTTTATTAGTACAAAGAGGTATTACAACCTACGACCAAGCCAAAACATTTTTCAGACCAACTTTAGACGATTTGCACAATCCGTATCTGATGAAAGATATGGACAAAGCGGTTTCTCGTATTGAAAAAGCTATTGCAAACGGAGAAAATATTCTAGTTTTTGGCGATTATGACGTCGATGGAACCACTGCTGTTTCGTTGGTATCTTCCTATTTAAAAAGTTATTACCCCAATATTGCTACTTACATTCCAGATCGTTACGACGAAGGTTACGGAATTTCCTATAAAGGAATTGACTACGCCGACGACAACGGAATTTCGTTAATTATTGCTCTTGATTGTGGCATAAAATCGATAAATCACGTCGCTTATGCGAATGCAAAAAACATTGATTTTATCATTTGTGATCACCATCGACCAGGAAACGAATTGCCCAATGCTGTTGCGGTTTTAGATCCAAAACGTGAAGATTGTACTTATCCTTATGATGAACTTTGCGGTTGTGGCGTTGGTTTCAAACTCATTCAAGCGTTGGCAGAAAACAGAAATCAATCTATTTTTGATTTAATTCCTTATTTAGATTTGGTTGCCACAGCTATTGCAGCCGATATTGTTCCCATTACTGGTGAAAATCGAGTTTTGGCAAAGTTTGGTTTGGAAGTGATTAATTCCAATCCGCGTCCAGGAATTAAGGCTTTGATTCAAAATGTGAAGAAAAAAGTGTTGACCATAACGGATGTTGTTTTTATCATTGCGCCAAGAATTAACGCTGCAGGAAGAATCAAACACGGAAACGAAGCGGTTGCTTTATTGACCGAATTTAATTTAGAACAAGCCGAAATTTTTGCTTCCGAAATTGAACAACACAATGCCGACCGAAAAGATTTAGATAAACAAATCACAGTTGAAGCGTTGGCTCAAATTGAAAACAATAATGAAAAAGAGAACTTTACAACGGTACTTTATCAGGAAAATTGGCACAAAGGCGTTATCGGAATTGTAGCTTCTCGATTAACAGAAACCTATTATCGACCAACAATTGTTTTTACAAAAAGTGGCGATAAATTGGCAGCCTCAGCTCGTTCTGTAAAAGATTTTGATGTTTATAATGCGTTAGAAGCTTGCGCAGAACATTTGGAACAATTTGGCGGACACATGTATGCGGCTGGAATGACTTTGAAAGAAGAGAATTACCAAAAATTCAAAGATGCTTTTGAAAAAGAAGTACAAAAAACCATTCACCCAGATTTATTAATTCCAGAAATTTCAGTGGATTTAGAAATCAATTTTTCAGATATTAATCCGAAGTTGATTCGATTATTGAGTCAATTTGAACCTTTTGGTCCACAAAATATGACACCTGTTTTTATGACTAAAAACGTAAATGATACAGGTTATGCAAAGCCATTAGGAAAAGACAACGAACATTTAAAGTTGTTTGTAAAACAAAACAATTCGGAAGGATTTGGAGCCATTGGTTTTGGATTGGGAAATAAACTAGAATCTACTAAAAATAGAAAACCATTTGATGTTGTTTATTGCATTGACGAGAATGAATTTAATGGAACTGTGACGATTCAATTGCGTTTAAAAGATTTGAAAAATTAATACTATAAATTGTATCGTGAATTTTGTCTATTTTTGTCTACAAAATAACCTCTACTTATTATGAAACAGATTATCATCGTACTTTTAGCAGTAATCGTATTGATTTTGGGCTATAATTTATATAGTAATTACCAACGTTTTCATTCGCCAGGAAGCGATTATGTTAGTAACCAAAAGATTGATTTAAACTATTATGACGCTACTACTTTACAAAACTATTATCAAGCTATAGAAGACGCGAATAGTTATGTAAGAATGGCTTGGGCAAATGATGATGTAGATGTTAGAAATCCAGAAGATGACGATGACGATACAAAAGCGGTTGTTTCTGGCTACACCAAAAAGCTGGGAATCATTAAATTATATGAAGAAAAGTTAGTACAATCGGCCAAAATGAAAAGCGAAGGATTGAACGACAAAGACGTAATTGCCTTTGAAGAAAGTGGCTATAAAGCAAAAGATTACAACGAGTTCATCAAAAGAAAATTCTTGATGGAAACTTTTAAAAGCAATCCAGAAAAGTATAGTTTGAAGATTGGCGATTTCAGTTCTTTCGTATATGAATTGCAAAAGATTTTGGTTAAAAAAGGTTATAACATTCCAGTTGATGCCCTTTTTAAACAAACTACTATTGAAGCATTAGGCGCATTTGAACAAAAAAATGGTTTATTCCCAGATGGAAAACTAGATGCTGTAACTTTAGATTATTTACTTAGATAAGTTTTCGAACTTTTTCAATTCAAAATTCTCACCGTCAAAAACTCCGTAGGTAAAGTAGCCAATCCAATCGCCTAGGTTTACGTATTCTGAATTTTCTCCAATTTTTAAAGTCATTGGTAAATGTCTGTGACCAAAAATTAGATAGTTATAGTGTTTGGTTTCTAATTTTTTCTTAGCGTATAAGATTAACCATTCGTTGTCTTCGCCTAAGTATTTTACGTCTTCTGCTCCAGAAATTAATTTATTTTTTACGGAAAGATATTGTGCCAATTTCATCCCAATATCTGGATGAAGCCAACGATACAACCATTTTGAAAACGGATGAACGAATACTTTCTTCATTCGTTTGTAACCTTTATCGCCCGGACCTTTTCCGTCACCATGACCAATTAAAAACGTTTTATTATTGAAAGTAAACTCTTTATTATCGTGGTAAACTGGAATATTGAGTTCTTTTTGAAAATAGTCATTCATCCACAAATCGTGATTTCCAACGAAGAAGTAAATCGGAATTCCACTATCTCTAATTTCAGCTAATTTTCCAAGAACTCTTATAAATCCTTTTGGAACAACGGTTTTATATTCGAACCAAAAATCAAACAAATCACCAAGAAGAAAAATGGCTTCCGCATCTTTTTTCACTTCATCTAACCAAGCTACAAATTTTTGCTCACGTGGAAAACTAGCTTCAGGCGTTGGAGCTCCAAAATGTTGATCGGATGCGAAATAGATTTTTTTGTTTGACATTTTGTAAAAGTAGTAAATTACATATTATCAGAAGCATACCATTCGGCAAACGAGCTTTCTGTTTCTTGTAATTTTAAAGAATGTAATTGAATATTATTTGGCAATCTGTTTTGAATTTTCTTAGCAAAATCAATTACCATATTTTCACTTGTTGGTTGATAATTTACTAAAATTACATGATGACCACGATTTTTTAGTTCTTCAGCCAACTCTACATGAGGCGTATTTTTATTAAAAACTGTAGCATGATCAAAAACATCCACTATTTCTTCTCGTACAATTTTTTTCAAATCAGAAAAATCAATTACCATTCCGAATTTCACATTATTCGAGTCGGATATTGGTGTTCCAATTACGGTTACAGAAAGTTTGTAACTGTGTCCATGAACATTTTTACATTTTCCATCGTAGCCATAAAGTGCATGACCTGTTTCAAAAGAAAATTGTTTGGTAATTCTGATTTTACTCATCATTTAGATTTTAGAATGCAAATTTAAGGAATTTTACTCTAAGTCTTTTCTGTTTTTTGCACGATAATACATGTAATAAGCAAGTCCTATTAGCACTACAAATGGTAAAACATAACCTATCCACACACCAATTAAATAGCCATTATCTGGTGCATTATTGATTTTATCATCAATATTGACTTGCTGAATTAAAGAAATAAATTTCATTTCAAATGTTTTAAATTATTTAACAAATTTACTGAAAAACACCTTTAGGTTAATTTAAATTTTATTAATATATTTGGAGAATGGGGATGTAGCTCAGTTGGCTAGAGTGCTTGACTGGCAGTCAAGAGGTCGTGGGTTCGAGCCCCATCTTCTCCACTTCCATAACAAAAAAACGCCTTTATTTCAAGGCGTTTTTGTTTACCAAATAGTTTTTATTTAAATTTTTAGAAAAAATTAATTAAATAGTTGGTTCGAGCCATATCCTCCTCCACTTACATAACAAAAAAACGCCTTTATTTCAAGGCGTTTTTGTTTACCAAATAGTTTTTACTTAAATTTTTAGAAAAAATTAATTAAATAGTTGGTTCGAGCCCTTATTCTCTACTTAAAATAATCGTAATTATTTAATATTTAATTAGTTGATATTTATTTTGACTCTCTTAAGGTTCAAAATTTTACCAAATAAGTTTTTAATTTTTATAAAAAATTAATTAAATATTTTGATTCTAATATCATCAAGTTTACTAATTTGAAAACAAAACGCCTTGAAATTTCAAGGCGTTTTGTTATTTTCCGTTCTTTAAATCTTCGGCTACTTTTTCTAGTTCTTGATACCAATCTTCTCCAAATTTCCTGATTAAAGCTTCTTTTACAAACTTGTAAATAGGAACTTGAAGCTCTTTCCCGAGTGAACAAGCATCATCGCAAATATCCCAACGATCATAATTTACAGCTGCAAATTCAGTAAAATCTTTTACACGAATTGGATATAAATGACACGAAACAGGTTTTTTCCAAGAAATAACACCTTGATTATAGGCTTGTTCTATTCCACACAAAGCAGTTTTTCCGTCAAAAATTACGTAGGCACAATCTTTATTATCTATTAAAGGTGTTTCCAAATCTTGTTCGGTACCTTTTACCCAAGTTCCTAATTTTTCGATGGCTTTAATTCCTTCTTTGCGTAAAAATGGTTTTACTTTTGGATAAATTTCTTCCAATATTTTAGTTTCTTCTTCACTCAATGGCGCACCTGCGTCTCCATCTACACAACATGCTCCATGGCACGCAGAAAGATTACAAACAAAATCTTTTTCTAAAATATCTTCCGAAACTATCGTTTTTCCTAACTGAAACATATGTCAAATATTTGATATTAAATTTTAGATATTAGATGTTTTCTCTTATCTGAAATTTTGGGCAAAAGTACAAATGATTTTATGGTTTTGATAAATATCCTAAAATTAACGTAACGTTTTGATTTTAAGAATTTGGAAAGGAGTAATTTTGCACTTTCTAAAAGGAGAAATTATGTTTGGATTAGATTTTAAAGAAATTATTACCATTGCAATGGTACTTTTTGCTGTAATTGATATTGTTGGAACAATTCCAATTATAGTTGATTTGAGACAAAAATTTGGTCATATTGAATCCGAAAAAGCTTCGGTTGTTGCTGGAGTTATTATGATTGTTTTCCTTTTTGTTGGAGAAGAATTATTAAAATTAATTGGAATTGACGTCCACTCTTTTGCCGTTGCAGGTTCGTTTGTATTGTTCTTTTTAGCATTAGAAATGATTCTAGGAATTAGAATTTATAAAGAAGAAGCCAATTCTTCTGCATCAATTGTTCCATTAGCATTTCCTTTAATTGCTGGTGCAGGAACAATGACTACTTTACTTTCATTGCGTTCACAATTTGCAACTATAAATATCATAATTGCAATAGTTTTAAACATTATTTTGGTTTATGCGGTTTTAAAATCTTCTGCTAAAATTGAAAAATTATTGGGTAAAAATGGACTTGGTGTCATCAGAAAAACCTTTGGAGTGGTGCTTCTTGCAATTGCTGTTAAATTATTTGCAGCTAATGTTAAAGGATTATTCATTTAATCTGATTTTTACTATTTTTGTATCAAATATTTATCAATGAAAATTTTTACTACTATACTAATTTTACTTGCTGTTGGCTTAATGGTTTTCAACATTACTTTACTTGATTTTCAAAATCCATTTGAAGGTGATAGTTTGATTGCTTTAGTTGGAATTGCTGCTGCTTTTTGCGCTGTTTTAATTTTACTTATCTTCAAAATGTCTAAAAAAATTGAAGAGAAATTAAAAAATCAATAAATTCATGTTTGATGTTTTAATAATTGGCGGTGGAGTTTCTGGAGTTTCTTGTGCACTAGTATTAGGTTCGGCTCATAAAAAAGCCTTTGCTCAAGATAAAAAAATCGGAATTATTACACATCAAAAAATCTCTTCTTTACAAGAAGCTTTATTCAATAATGCTTACGGAATTCCTGCTGGAAAATTAGGCTCAGAACTTTTAACTGAAAGTTTGCAACAACTTCACGATTTATATCCTCATGTTACTCAAATTGAAGGTGAAAAAGTTTTAAAAATTGAAGGTGATTCTCCAAATTTCAATGTAATCACAAACAAAAACTCTTACAAAACTAAAAATATTGTTGTTGGAATTGGCTCAGCAAATACGTTTGCAATTGAAGGTTTATTGCATTACGTTGAACCTCACAAAAAAGCAATTGCTGAAAAACAACGCATCCAATTAAAAAACGATGACCACAAAGTTACTGAAGGAATTTATGTAGCCGGAACTCTTGCAGGACACAGAAGTCAATTAGCAATAGCTGCCGGAAGTGGCGCTGCCGTAGCAACCGATATTCTAACGTTATGGAATGATGGAATTTCGAGTCAAGCGCACGATTCTATAAGGAAGTAGGTTAACTTACACTTTGAGTGTAAAAAAGTTAATTTTTACCATTCAAAACCGTTTTTACCATTTTATCTTCTTTCAAAATAATTTGATAATATTGGTTTTCTCCAAACAATTGACGAGCAAATTCTGCAGTGATGTAACGATTTACTAATGCTCTACTTTTGTTCAAACTAATATCTAAACCAGCTTTAGAAAGGTATTTTTCAAACAAACTAATGTAGGTTTCATTGTTTAGCATTTTAACTTGAAACTTTTGAAAATCATCACCTTTGAAAGCATTTCTATTTTGGTCTAATTGTTCAAAAACAAAATGTCCAACGATACCTGTTTGAAGTATGTATTCTAAACTTTCTTGTCCGTGTTCTGCTTCTAAAGGAACAAAAACGTCTGGAACAATTCCGCCGCCGCCATAAACGGTTCTTCCTTTTTTGGTTTTAAATTTTAAAGAATCTGCAATTTTTATTTTGCCTTTTTCATACAATTCGCCACTTTCAAAACGTGTTTCCGATTCTTTGTAATATTCTTCAGTATGACCTTTTACATAAGGTTTTTGAATGCTTCTTCCGCTTGGTGTAAAATATCTTGCAATGGTTAATCGCACTGCCGATCCATCATCAAAATCCATTTCGCGTTGCACCAATCCTTTTCCGAAGGAACGTCTTCCGTAAACCAATCCTCTGTCGTTATCTTGAATCGCGCCTGCAAGAATTTCGCTTGCCGAAGCTGAGTTTTCATCAATTAAAACGGCTACTTTTCCGGTTTCAAAATTACCTTCGTCTGTTGCAAACGTTTTATCTATACTTCCTTTTTTGTTTTTAGTGAAAACTATTAATTCTTTATCTTTCAATAATTCGTCAGCTATTTCTACTGCCATTTCCATAAATCCACCACCATTTTCACGCAAATCAATTACAAGTGAATTGATACCACTTTTCTTCAATTTCAGTAAAGCTGTATGAAATTCATCGGCAGTAGTTTCAGCAAAACGATTGATTTTAATATATCCTGTAGTTTTATTTAATAAAATAGCAATGTCAACACTTTTTATAGGTATGATATCGCGTATTACTTTGATTTTTAGATTTTTATTTTCAGATTTTCTAAAAACGGTTAACGTTACCGAAGATTCTTTTTCGCCTTTTAATTTGCTGTAAAGCACTTCGTTTTTTAGTTTTTTACCAAAAAGTTTGAAATTATCAGCATACAAAATTCTATCACCAGATTTGATTCCGGCTTTTTCTGCGGGACCATTTTCTATTGGTTTTATTACGGCAATAGTATCGTTATAATTATAGAAATTAACACCAATTCCAACAAAATCTCCTTTCATACTTTCGGCAACCGCTGTTTGCTCACTTGGCGGAACATAAACCGAATGTGGGTCAAGATTGGCAAGAATATTAGTTACCGTTAAATCTACAATGGAGTCGGTTTTTACATCATCAACATACTCATTATCAATAAAATTAATAAGTCTATTAAGTTTTGTTTTATAATCGTTTTTAGACAAAGAAGGTTTTGCCACAGGATAATTAATCAAACCACCAATGACAATGCCAAGCGCCACGCACGAGAAAAAAAGTAATGGTAAATAGATTTTATTAATTTTCATGAAAAACAATTAATTAGCTTGTCAAAATTACAAAGGTTTATAGTATAAGAACGTTAAACATATCCTATTATTTCCTAAAACTTAATCTAACTCTTCAATTTGAGCAACTTCGATTCCTGCTTTTTCAAGGAAATCAATTCCTGAAGTGTCGCGATAACCGTTTTGATAAACCACTCGTTTTATTCCAGATTGGTGAATTAATTTACTACATTCTTTGCAAGGAGAAAGCGTAATGTATAAAGTTGCGTTATCGCAAGATTGAGTAGAACGCGCCACTTTTAAAATAGCATTTGCCTCAGCGTGAAGAACATACCACTGCGTTAATCCTTCGTCATCTTCGCAGCAATTTTCAAATCCTGATGGCGTTCCGTTATAGCCATCGGAAATTATCATTCGGTCGCGAACAATTATTGCGCCTACTTGCTTGCGCTTACAATAAGAAAGTTTACTCCATTCAGCAGCAATTCTTAAGTAGGCTTTATCGTATTTGTTTTGTTTTTTGTCTTTCATATTAATGCTGAACTTGTTTCAGTATCTCTCTTCATTATTTATTTAAGGCACGAAGGCACAAAGTTTATTTTATTTATTTCTGAACTCTATTCAAATGGTATCTTCTTTAGCCCTGATTGTAGAGGAAATCCTTTTCTTTTTTAAAGAAAAGATTGCAACGAAAAGCAGGAAAATGGTTTACAAATATAACTACTGATTCGCTCCTATTCTAATATTATCGTTTCCAAATTGGGCTTTCGATGATTAACGGAATTACAACGCCAATAACAAATGCTGACATGGTTAATGTAAAATCGCGTTTGCTGAATCGGAATAAGGTTTGAACGATGAATGATAAAATTAAAACCACTAAAACTACAATAATTTGCGCAGCTTCAATTCCGAGTGCAAATTCTAGTAATGGCCACAATTTGTCAGTTGGTTTTCCTGGAAGAATCTCTTTAAAATAGTTTGAAAATCCTAATCCGTGGATGATTCCAAAGAATAAAGTTATGGCTCCAACAAAGGTGATGCTTTCTTGTTTAGAAGATTTTCCGGCGGTAAAAAGATTGAAAAATGCTGTTATTAGAATCGTAATTGGAATCAGAAACTCTACAATATTAGCTTGAACAGTTATAATATTAAAAACAGAAAGCATCAAAGCTAGTGTGTGTCCGATGGTAAAAATGGTAACCAACAAAAGTATTCTTTTCCAATCCTTGAAAGCATAAGGAACAGTTAGCGCGATTAGAAATAAAACGTGATCGTAGCCATTGATGTCTAAAACATGGTTGAGACCAATTTTGAAATAAATCCAAAAATCTGACATAAGTTCGGTTTTTAGCAATTTTTAGGAATGTAAACTTACAATTTATTTTGAATTTGGCAGAAAAGATTATCTTAAATTCGATGAAAAACATTTTCGGTTTTTGAGGAATTTGAATTATATTTGCATAATAAAACCATTATAATTATGTCATTTTCAGATTTATTTGATAGCGAATTTAAAACGAGAAATAAAGGTCATTTTTCGGCTATTGTTCGTGTTGCCACTTCTGACGGAGATTTGAGCAAAGAAGAAAAAGAATTTTTAGATAAACTAGCTGTAAGATTAGAAATTTCGCCAGCTGAATATGAAGAAATTCTTGAAAATCCATTGAAATACCCAATCAATCCGCCGTATTCTTATGCGCACAGATTGGAGCGTTTGTATGATTTATCAAGAATGGTTTATGCAGATCACATTCTTGGACCAAAACAAAAAGAAATTTTAACTCGTTTTGCTTTGGCATTAGGGTTTACTCCAGGAAATGTAAATTACATAGTTGACAAAGCATTGTCTTTATTAGTAATGGGTGTTGATTTAGACACATTTACTTTTGAAATGACTCACATGAATAAATAATATAATTATTCTTTGAAATATAAAAAAGTCCTAATTTCTTAGGACTTTTTTAGTTTTAATACTTCATAAACCATTTCATAAATTTCTTCTTTCTTGTATGGCTTTGTAATATACCCATTAAAACCCATTGCGTCAAAAATCTCCTTTTGATTAGCGACAGGATGGCCAGAAACGCCAATAATTGGAATAGAATTAATTTCTTTTTTTATATTTTCCCTCAAAACAACTGTAGTTTGATAGCCATCCATTTGGGGCATTTCTTTATCCATAAAAATTAAATCATATGGATTTTGTTCTACCATTTCAATAGCTTGCAAACCATTATTAGCAATATTAATATTAAATCCACCATGATTTAATAACAATTTCATCAATAAAAGTTGATTAATTTCATCATCTTCTACAATAAGGACATTAAGTTTATTGATGATTTCAATGAATTCAAATGGTTTAGAACCAACTTCACTTTCTTTAATTTCTAAAGGAATTTCAATCTCAAAGGTGGTACCGACATTTAATTCTGTTTGATAATCTATTTTACCTCCCATTAATTCTAATAGATTTGAAACAATAGAAAGTCCTAAACCTGAACCATCAATTTTTTTGGAATCGTGAAGTTTTTTGAAACTTTGAAAAACTTCGCCTTTTTCATTAGCTTTTATTCCTGTTCCTGTATCGGCAACTTTTATCAAAATTGTAGCATTATTACTTTCAATTTCTTTTACAACAACCGAAAGAACAACATTGCCTTTTTTGGTAAATTTTATGGCATTATCTAGCAAATTGATAATAATTTGTACAATTCTAGTTTTATCACCAACCACTAATTTTGGCAGGTTTTTATCTTTTACAATTTGAAAATCAAGTTTTTTGGTTCTTGCTTTTGGAGCTATAATTTTTTCAATATGGTAAAGCATTTCAATAAAATCAAATGGAGCAGTTTGAAGTTTTATTTGCCCCATTTCTATTTTTGATAAATCTAAAATATCATCTACTAGCTCTTTTATATGATTTGTTGTTTCTTTCATTAATGCAATCATTTCTTTTTGAGAAGAAGTAATTTCAGATTTTTCTAACATTCCCAAAAACCATAACGAAGCGCTTATTGGTGTTTTCAAATCATGACTTACATTGGCTAAGAATTTGTTTTTAAAATTCTTCTCCGATTGTAATTGCTGGTTTTTTATTTCCGCCAAATGAAAACTAAGAACAGATTCATTTTTTTCTTGGGCAATGCTTTGAAAATTATTGTAGTGTTCTGTAAAGTCAATAAAAATTAGAAACGGATTTTCATTATTTGAACCTGAATTGAAAATGACGTCAATAGTTTTTTTAATTCCTTCATAATCAATATGAATACAGCTAAATGTAAACTCATTGTATTCTAAATCAATCAAAGAAATAATGGTCTCAAAAAAAGGATGAAAATCAGAAATCGAAGTTTGTTTCTGAATTTTATAAAGCAAATCATCGGAATGTAAAACAATTCCTTGCTTGTCTAAAACTACAATTTGAGTTTTATTATAGAGATATTTATTTCTAATTTGCTCAAACATTTTTTACCATTTTCAGTCCAATTGCTTGAAATAAATTTTCAACTTCAATTCCTTCTTTGGCACTTGCAAAATAGTCAATTGAAATGTTTTTTTGCTCTAGTAAGTTTTTAAATTCCTCAATGTCAATTAAATCTGATTTATTGGCAACAGAAACAATTTTTGAAGTTGGATAGGTTGTTTTTAAAAAATCAATCTCTTCGTTAAATCGTTCATAGGTTTGTGAACGCGTTGGATCGATAACATAAATAAATCCTGAAGTACCTAAAAGATAAGACGAACGTACTTTTTGAATATCGTCTTTTCCTTCAATATCCCAAATTACCAAAGTTAGATTTAGTTCTTCAATTTTAATTTCTTTTTTGAGTATATGAACACCAATAGTAACAATATAATTATCAGAAAAAGTGTTTTGAACAAATCGCCTCATCAAAGAAGATTTTCCAACACCAAAATGTCCTACTAAAACAACTTTTTTCGAACTATTCATGGATGAATTCTGTTAACTTAATGGTTATATGTTCTTTATCGACAGCATCTGTTTTAATATGAGAAGCAATATCGAATAATTTATTTTCTAATTTATTTTTAAAAGAAGCATCAAATCCTCCAGAAATTACAACTGCAAAATAATAGGAAGTAAAATTTTGAATATGAATTTCAAACAATTCATATTGAATTGATTCTAAGCTTTGTTGGTCTTTTTTGAAAGCATCTTCGACGAAACTTTTAATCGCGGTTAACATTCCAGCAATCATATCTTCATCAATACTTTCTTGTTTGGATGCACTTGAAATAATCAAACCTGAACCTTTTTCAATAACAAAAATTTGTTCGACAGAAGTTTGATTCATTTCGCTCAAAATGATTTCTTTTTCGGAAACTCCTGTGAAAATCGCTTTAACTTTTCGTTGCCAGGTTTTAATTGAAAAAGTAGTTTGAACCTGACTATTAATACTATCAGAAAGCACCTTAATTTCTTGCTGGATGTATTTCTTTATCATTTTACCAATGATTGGAAAAAGAGCTTCCACCACTTTATCCTGCGATTTGGTCAAAGCATCGGCAATAACTGGACCTAATTTTGTTGGAATTTCTTCCACAAAAGTGTCTATTTTTTTATCAATAATTGGGTTTACTTTTTCAGAAAGTTTTTCGTGCGTGTTAACCGTATCTTCAAGAGAATCTAATTTTTGTAAAATATTTTGCGCAAAATCTCTTTCCTCACTAAGAAGAAGTTCTTTGAGCTTAATTAATTTCTCTGAATCTGTCATAATAATGAATTAGTCCTTCATTATCTTTTCACCCATAGAAACTAGAAGCGTTCCAAGTAAATTTCTATCGACTTTTTTGTGGTTTAATTCGTCCGTTTTATCATTCATACTGTTTTCTAAATCAGTAATTCTGATGTTTAAATCGGTTGCTAAATTATCGATAGTGCTGTTCAACTCCTTACGAGTTTCAGCAATAAAGTCTTCTAATTCCTCTTTTCTTTTTTCAATGTGATTTTTAATCGCTTGAAATTCCTGATCAATTTGCTGAATATTTTCACCAAAAATCAGGTTTTTGATAGCTTCCAATCTTTGAGCAGATTCTAGTGGGTTTACTGCTGGAGCTTCTGTTTCTTTTGATTGATTTTTAGACATATAAGTAAGTAGTTTTTGTTGAAAAAAATGTTTGCAAATTTAGTAATTTTTCTTTCAACTAAGCTACTTTTCAGTATTTTATGTTTTTGTAGAATTTTTTCTACAAATTAGATGCTTTCATAAATTCTTCTGCCTTACTAACCATATTGTAACTTCCACAGAAAAAAGGAACTCTTTGGTGCAATTCTGTTGGTTGAATTTCCATAATTCTTCTGTAACCATCAATTGCTTTTCCACCTGCTTGCTCAGCAATGAAAGCCATTGGATTACATTCATAAAGCAATCTAAGTTTACCATTTGGTGCTTTTGAACTTGTTGGATAAATATAAATTCCACCTTTAATCATGTTTCGATGCATATCGGAAACTAGACTTCCAATATATCTTGAAGTATAAGGTCTATCGCCTTCTTCTAGCTGACAATATTTTATATAATCTTTCACTCCTTGAGGAAAATGCACATAATTTCCTTCATTTATCGAATAAATAGTTCCATCTTTTGGATACTGCATATTTGGATGTGAAAGATAAAAAGTTCCAATAGCAGGGTTTAAAGTAAAACCATTTACACCATGACCAGTTGTATAAACCAACATCGTTGAAGTTCCATAAATAACATATCCAGCAGCAACTTGTTGTGTTCCTGGTTGTAAAAAATCTTCACTTGTTACTGGAGTTCCAACAGGAGTTTTTCTTCTAAAAACTGAAAAAATTGTTCCAACAGAAACATTGACATCAATATTAGAAGAACCATCTAAAGGATCCATTAAAACCACATATTTATTACTATGAGAATTATCTGAACCGGCAACAGTAATGAAATCATCATTTTCTTCTGAAGCGATTCCACACACAATTTCACGATTGATTAACGTTTGAATAAAAACTTCATTGGCATAAACATCCAATTTTTGTTGGTCTTCTCCTTGAACATTTTGTTCTCCAGCAGCTCCAACAATATCAACCAATCCAGCTTTATTTACTTTGTAGTTAACAACTTTTGCTGCCAGTCGAATTGAGTTTATAATTCTTGATAATTCTCCTGAGGAATACTGAAAAGCATTTTGATTTTCAATGATAAATTCACCTAAGGTTTTGTTGCGTTCTTCCATTACGAAATCGTTGTAGTTATTTGTGCAAATATCGTTTATTTTATTAAATTTCAAATCAATTAAACGAATTAATATTACAAATTTATTATCAAACTTATTTTATCTTTGTTCTTCAATTTATTAAATTATAATACAATGAAAATCAAATCGTTTTTAGCAATTGCTTTATTAGTTATTTTGAATATTTCTAAAGCAAATGCTCAAATTAACTTGGGAGAAAAAGCTCTCGGTGCTTTGCAAAATGGAGTTGCAAGCTTTACATTTTCAAATGAAGATGCAGCAAAATTATCTAAAGAAGCTGTTAGAAAAATGGATTCAACTAATGTTGTAGCTGGACCAAAAGATGGTTATACACTTAGACTAAACAGAATTTTTGGAAAACATGCAAGCGAAAACGGATTAGCATTAAACTACAAAGTATATCTAACAAAAGAGGTAAATGCATTTGCAACTGCAGATGGTAGTGTTCGTGTTTATTCAGGTTTAATGGATATTATGGATGACAATCAATTGCTTGCAGTTATTGGTCACGAAATTGGTCACGTTGCCAATGAAGACACGAAAGATGCTATGAAAGCTACGTTAAGAAAAGCTGCTTTGATTGATGCTATTTCATCTCAATCTGATAAAGTTGCCAAACTAACAGACAGCCAATTAGGTCAAATTGGAAACGCAATGTTAGACAGCAAACACAGCAGAAAACAAGAATCTGAAGCAGATACCTATTCTTATGATTTTATGAAAAAACATGGTTATGATGTAAACGCAGTTGAATCAGCTTTTAATTTATTAGCTTCTCAAAGTGGTGGTGCATCAGCCGATTTTCTATCTAGAATGATGAGTTCACATCCTGACCCAAAAGACAGAGCTGAAACTGCTAAACAGAGAGCAATTGCTGATGGACTATACAAAGCATACGTTCAAAAACCAATAAATAATAAAGTGGTTGTAACAAAAACTACTACCAAAAAAACTACTACCAAGAAAAAGAAAAAATAAATTTTTTAGACCCCAATTTTTTTTAATTCCAAATCCCTCAATTTCCATTGGGATTTGGAATTTGTTTTTTTGTTTATTGACAAAGCAATTTGTAATTTTGGAAATTAATTTTTTTTAAATGATTATAAGAAAAGGAACTCCAAACGACATGCCATCTGTTTTAGAGTTGATAAAAGAATTAGCAATTTTCGAAAAAGAACCAGATGCCGTTGTTATAACTGTCGACGATTTAATTCGTGATGGTTTTGCAGAAAACCCTTTGTTTCATACTTTTGTAGCTGAAGTCGATGACCAAATCATCGGAATTGCACTTTATTATTACAGATATTCTACTTGGAAAGGAAAAACTATTCACCTTGAAGATTTAATTGTAAAAGAAAACAAACGCGGAACCGGAGCAGGATTTGCACTTTACAGCGAAATCATAGCCCAAGGGAAACGGGATAATGTGAGAAGAATTGAATGGAATGTTCTAGATTGGAACACACCAGCTATTGAATTTTACAAAAAAAGTGGAGCAAAAATTCTTGATGAATGGGATGTTGTTCAAATGGATGAAAAAGCTATATCAAATTTTTTAATGAATTTGAAAAGCAAAAAATAAAATAAAAATAAAATTCCAAATCCCAAAACGTATACAGTTTTAATATCAAAGTTGGAATTTGGAATTTAATAAACTTTGGAATTTAATTAATTATGAGAATATTTAAATTTGGTGGTGCATCAGTGAAAGATGCTGATGGTGTAAAAAATGTTTTTGATGTTTTACAAAAAACAGGTCATGAAGATGTCTTAATCGTAATTTCCGCAATGGGAAAAACAACCAATGCTTTGGAAATTGTAATCAAAAATTATTTTGAAAAATCTAACGAATTTCATGCTTCTTTGCAAGAAGTTAGAAAATACCACAACCAAATTTTGTTAGACTTATTTGACGATGAAGAACATGATGTATTCTTTGCTGTAAATAGTCATTTTGCCGATTTAGAATATTTCTTGAGAAGTAACAAATCGCCAAATTATAACTTTGTTTACGACCAAGTAATTAGTTTTGGTGAGATAGTTTCAACCACAATTGTTAGTTATTATTTCAATGAAAACGGATTAAAAAACAATTGGATTGATGTTAGAAACTTCATTAAAACCGATGCAACATATCGTGATGCTAATGTAGATTGGGAGCAAACTCAAAAATTAATTTCTAAAGGAATTAAGAAAAAAGCATTAAACATTACACAAGGATTTTTAGGTTCAGACGAAAATAATTTTACCACAACTTTAGGACGTGAAGGTTCTGATTATACAGCTGCAATTTTTGCTTATTGCTTGAGTGCAGAAAGTGTGACGATTTGGAAAGACGTTCCTGGAGTGATGAATGCCGACCCAAGATATTTTGAAAATGCGATTTTGTTAAATCAAATTTCGTATCGTGAAGCAATAGAATTAGCATTTTATGGAGCTTCAGTAATTCATCCAAAAACGTTGCAACCTTTACAGAAAAAAGAAATTCCGCTTTTTGTAAAATCCTTTATAAATCCAATGTTACCTGGAACTTCTGTTTCTAAAGGTGCTGATTTAGAACCAAAAGCTTCTTGTTTTATTGTAAAGAAAAACCAATTATTAATTTCACTTTCCTCCATAGATTTCTCTTTTATTATGGAAGAAAATATCAGTGAAATTTTTGCGCTTTTACATAAGTATAAAATCAAAGTAAGTTTGATTCAAAACACAGCCATCAGTTTTTCTATTTGTATTGAAGATAAATTTGGGAATTTCAATGAATTGAAAACTATTTTATCAAAGAAATTTAAAGTTTCTTACAACGAAAATGTTTCTCTTTACACCATTCGTCACTTCTCTAAAGAAGCAGCAGAAATGGTAGAAAAAGATAAAACCGTTTTAGTAAAACAAATTTCCAGAGAAACAATGCAGATTGTAACTAAAGAGTAAATTTATTACAATCCAAAAACCTATCGCAATTTTGTCATTCCGTAGGAATCACATTAGAATTAACTATAGTTTGACAAAATTGCGTTACAATTCCATCAACTTTTTCCAATAATAAATACTACTTTTGACATTTATGAGTTATCTTATTTATGTTGAAAAATAGTTTTTTATGGATGTTATTATTCTGTTTTTCGGGCATTTTTGCTCAAGAAATAGAGACGCCGTATAAAAACAAAAAAATAGCTTTTTCTAAAGACACCATCGCTATTGATAACGTTAGCATCAATAAATCATTCTTTAAAATTCTGAACAAACAAGGAATTGAAATCGACTCTTCCTATTATAAAGTAGATTTTCAAAACTCAAAATTGATTTTTAAAAACAATTACGTTTCTCAAGATTCATTGACCATTCGTTATTTAAAGTTTCCTGAATTTCTTACCAAAACCTATTCTATTTATGACGATAAACGAGTAGTTTCAAACGAAGCTGGAAATTTATACATTATAAAAAGAGACAATCTAAAAACCTTCAAACCTTTTGACGGATTAAATACTTCGGGAAGTATAACTCGTGGAATTACTGTTGGAAACAATCAAAATTCAACTGTAAATTCTAATCTTGATTTGCAAATTACAGGTAAGATTTCTAATAAAGTTTCGCTTCGAGCTTCTATTCAAGATAGTAATATTCCTTTGCAAGCTGGCGGCTATTCGCAAACCTTAGACGAATTTGACCAAATATTTATCGAATTATTTTCAGACAAATGGAGTATTCGCGCTGGAGATTTATTTCTTGAAAATAGACAATCTAAGTTTTTAAATTTTAACAAAAAAGTTCAAGGATTATCTTCAAAATTCACTTTTGGAACACCTCAAAATAAAACTGAAGTCTTTGCCTCTGGCGCTGTTGTTCGTGGTCAATATGCAAAAAGCAATTTCACTGGACAAGAAGGAAATCAAGGTCCATATAAATTGCGTGGTGCTAATGGTGAATTATTTGTACTAGTAATTTCGGGTTCAGAACGCGTTTTTGTAAATGGAATTTTATTAAAGAGAGGTGAAAACAACGATTACATAATAGATTATAATGCAGGAGAAATCATCTTTACTTCGCTGTTTCCTATCACTTCCGAAATGCGAATTGTTATTGAATACCAATATTCTGATAGAAATTTTACTCGATTTGTAACCTATGGTGGTGCAAATCATCAAACAAAAAAATGGTCTATCGGCGGATTTTTATATTCTGAAAATGATGTAAAAAACCAACCATTGCAACAAAATTTATCTGGCGAACAAGTTGAAGTTCTCAAAAATGCTGGAGATGATTCTAATTTAATGACCGCTCCATCAGCTTACGAAGATTCTTATTCTGAAAATAAAGTTTTGTATGAAAAAGTCATTATTGGTGGTGTTGAAGTTTTTCAATATTCAAATGATGCAAATGATACCTTATATAATGTACGCTTTTCATTGGTTGGAAATAATTTAGGAAATTACGTTTTAGCTAACAACAATGCTGTTGGAAAAATCTACGAATATGTTGCTCCAATTGCCGGAATTCCTCAAGGAAATTACGAACCAATAACACGATTAATTGCTCCAACAAAAATTCAAATTGCGACAATTTTAGGGAGTTATAATCCAAATGAAAAAACTGCAATTGATTTTGAACTCGGAGTTAGCAACAACGATTTGAATCTTTATTCAACCATTGACGACAATAACAACAGAGGAATTGCAGCAAAAATCAATGGAAAACAGAGGCTTTATTCAGGAAAATATAATCTTGATGCTTTTGCTAATTATCAGTTAGTGCAACAAAATTTCAAGACTATCGAACGATTATTCAATATAGAATTCAATCGTGATTGGAATTTAACAACCATTTCCGGTAATCAAAGTTTGTTGGTTTCAGGTTTAAATTTTGATTTTAAAACCAAAGGATTTGCTAAATATCAATTAGAAAAACTAGATTTTACCAATAATTTTTCAGGAACACGACATATTGTTCAAGGAAGTTTCAAACATAAAAAATTAGTTGTTCAGCAAAATTCTAGTTTCATGAAAAGTACTGGAACCATTTCAAATACTGACTTTGTCCGAAATCAAACTAGAGCAAAACTACATTTTAAAAAAAATTGGATTGGCGGAAGCTTTAATCTTGAAGACAATCAGGAACAATTGGTTGCCACAAATCAATTCACCACTTTAAGTCAACGTTTTTCTGAATATGGAGCGTTTATTGGTCGTGGTGATAGTACAAAAGTTTACGCTGAAATTGGTTATTTGAATCGAAAAAACGATAGTTTGCAATTAGGAATTTTGCAAAGAGTAAATACTTCTGATTCCTATTATTTGAAATCAAAATTAATTCAAAATAAGAAAACTAACTTATCGCTTTTTGTAAATTATCGAAGATTAAAATATACCGATGCAACGATTCCAACAGAACCATCATTAAATTCTAGATTGCTTTACAATGACAATTTTTTCAATCAGTTAATTCAAACCACAGTTGCCTACGAAACTGCTTCAGGAACCATTGCTCAACAGGAATTCACTTATTTAGAAGTCAATCCTGGACAAGGAGTTTACATGTGGAATGATTACAACAACAACGGAATTCAAGAGCTACAAGAGTTTGAAATAGCTGCTTTTCCTGATCAAGCCAAGTATGTTCGTATTTTTCTTCCAAATCAAATTTTTGTAAAAACACATCAAAATAAATTTTCACAATCGGTAACTTTAAGTCCTTCTAAATGGATTAACAATAAAGGTTTCAAGAAACTACTCTCCTATTTTTATAACCAAACTTCATTCTCATTAGACAGAAAAATTCAACGCGATACTGATAATTTTAATCTAAATCCATTTTCAACAAGCGAAGATAATTTACTTGGACTCAACACCAATTTTAGAAATAGTTTGTTTTACAATCGAGGCAAGCAACGTCACTCATTAACATACACTCATTTAAATGGAAGAGTAAAAACGTTGTTGTCTATCGGTTCGCAAGAAAATACAACACAATCCAATCAGTTGCAATACGCACATTTGGTGAAAAAAAGTTGGTTATTTAATTTAGATTCTTCTGTTTCAAACTCCGAGAGTATTTCAGATAATTATGCCACACGAAACTTTGAATTGAATTCTTATGCTGTAGAACCCAAAATCTCCTATTTATTTTCGAACAATAAAAGTTTGTCGCTGTTTTATGAATACAAAAACAAAGAAAACATTATAAACTTACTCGAATCTTTAAAACAGCAACGCTTCGGAATTTCGTTTAATTATTCAAGCGACAATAAATTTACAGCCAATGGAGAATTCTCGCTTTATAACAATGAGTTCATTGGAAACGCACTTTCACCTGTTGCTTTTCAAATGCTTGAAGGATTACAACCTGGTAAAAACAGTACTTGGCGCTTACTTTTACAGAAAAATCTAACACAATATTTGGACATTAACATTAACTATCAAGGACGAAAATCTGATACTAGCAATGCTATACATACAGGAAATGTTCAATTGAGAGCATTCTTTTAGTGTAAACATAGTTCTACATCAAAAAAATAATATTGGAATAATTATTGTTAATAATAAATTCGTTAATTTTAAACTTTAATAACCTAATTTCGAATTCACAATGAAAAAACTAATTTTATTATGCTTAGTGTTTGTATTTTCAAACATGACTTTTGCACAAGACGTAAAAGAAAAAGCATCAAAAGCAAAATCAAAAACTGAAAAGGCAGTAGCTGCTAAAAAAGAAAAAGCTGACAAATTAAAAGAAGAGAAAGCTAAAGCTAAGAAAGAGGCTGAGAAGGCAGCTAAAAAAACAGAAAAAGATGCTAAAGCAAAAACTTCTAAAGCTAAAAAAGAAGTAGAAGAAAAAGCAACTAAAACTACAAATGATGCTAAAGCTAAAACTACTAAAGCTAAAAAAGAAGCAGAAGAAAAAGGTGCTAAATTGAAAAAAGACGGTACAGTTGACAAACGTTACAAAAATGCGACTGAAAAAGCCAAAGAAACTAAAGCATCAGCAACCGGAACTGCTAAAGCTGCAGAAGGAAAAGCAAAAGCAACTGCAAATAAAACGGCAGCTAAAGTTAAAAAAACGGCAGCTGAAGAAAAAGAAGACATGAAAGAAACTGCAGCTTCTAAAACTGCAGAGAAAAAAGTTGCTGATAAAGTAACTGGAAAATATAAAGGTAAAAAAGTTTTCACTGGACCAAGAGGTGGAAAATATTACATCAATAAAAACGGTAACAAAACCTATATTGATGCTGAGCAAGAAGAGTAAATCTTTCTATTCTTAGAAAATTTAAAAATGTAACTTTCTACCTATCGAAAGTTGCATTTTTTGTTTAATTTTTTACTTAAAATTTCCTTTCAAAAACATTACGAAAACTTATCGTAAAAATTCATAAATCCCTTATTTTTAGGGATTTTTTCATTTTTTGACGTTTGTAAACTATTGTTAAACAAATAGTTATGAAAAAGTGAAAATTAGTAGTATTCCTACACATTGTTAAAAACTAAAGCCGATTGTCAATAACTTTGACTTTCTTTTTCGTTTAAAATTATCAATCTTTGTAACAGTTGAAATAAGTTAAAAAAACCTTAATAAAAACCATAATTATGTCTTTCGTAGAACCAATCCTTCAAGAAAATAAAGATCGCTTTGTAATTTTCCCAATTAAGCATCAAGATATTTGGGAATGGTATAAAAAACAAGAAGCTTGCATTTGGACAGCAGAAGAAATTGACTTACACACCGATTTGAACGATTGGAATAATAAGCTGAATGCTGATGAAAAATACTTCATCAAACACATTCTTGCGTTCTTCGCTGCATCTGATGGAATTGTAAACGAAAACCTTGCAGAAAACTTTGTAAGTGAAGTACAATATCCTGAAGCTAAATTTTTCTACGGATTTCAAATCATGATGGAAAACATTCATAGCGAAACTTATTCGTTATTGATAGATACCTATGTAAAAGACGAAGCAGAAAAACACGAACTTTTTCACGCAATCGAAACTTTTCCTGCCATTAAAGACAAAGCAGAATGGGCTTTAAAATGGATAGAATC
Organism: Flavobacterium cheonanense; assembly: GCF_039539185.1. Lineage (NCBI taxonomy): Bacteria > Pseudomonadati > Bacteroidota > Flavobacteriia > Flavobacteriales > Flavobacteriaceae > Flavobacterium > Flavobacterium cheonanense. The sequence goes on from NZ_BAABCT010000002.1 coordinate 318,735, forward strand.
AGATTCTTTTGCAGAAAGATTGATTGCTTTTGCAGCTGTAGAAGGAATTTTCTTCTCAGGTTCATTTTGTTCAATTTTCTGGTTGAAAAAACGTGGTTTAATGCCAGGTTTAACTTTTTCAAACGAATTAATTTCTCGTGACGAAGGAATGCATTGTGATTTTGCGGTGCATTTACACAACCACCATTTAGTAAATAAAGTTCCTAAAGCAAGAATCACAGAAATTTTAACTGACGCTTTAAACATCGAAAGAAAATTCATCACCGAGTCACTTCCTGTAAGTTTGATTGGAATGAACGCGACTTTGATGACACAATATTTAGAATTTGTTACTGATAGATTGTTGGTAGAATTAGGTTGCGATAGAGTTTACAACTCATCAAATCCATTCGATTTTATGGATATGATATCACTTCAAGGAAAAACAAATTTCTTTGAAAAACGTGTTGCAGAATACCAAAAAGCAGGTGTAATGAATTCTGATTCTGAAGCAAGTAAAATTAGTTTCGACGCTGATTTTTAATTATAAGTCACGGAAAAAATTAGCCACAAAGACGCCAAGGCACAAAGAAAATTAAGGATTTGTAGAGTCTATAATTATATTCTTTTAAAAAACTAAAAAAACTTTGCGACTTAGCGTCTTCGTGGCAAAACAAAAAACGAGTACAAATAACCCGAAATAGCGAAGGGATTTTCTATTTCACAAAAACTTAAAACTTATGTACGTAGTAAAAAGAGACGGCCACAAAGAGCCGGTAATGTTTGACAAAATCACCGATAGAATTAAAAAACTATGCTATGGTTTAAATGACAGAGTAGATGCTGTAAAAGTAGCCATGCGTGTAATTGAAGGATTGTATAATGGAGTAACTACGTCAGAATTAGATAATCTTGCAGCAGAAACAGCAGCGTCAATGACGATTTCGCATCCTGATTATGCTCAATTAGCAGCAAGAATCGCAATATCAAATTTACATAAAAACACTAACAAATCATTCTCAGAAACGATGAATGAAATGTATCATTATGTAAACCCAAGAACCAATCAAGAAGCGCCATTGCTTTCGGAAGAAGTTCACAAAGTAATTCAAGAAAATGCAGAATTTTTAAATTCTCACATTATATATAACCGTGATTTTAACTACGATTATTTTGGTTTCAAAACCTTAGAACGTTCGTATTTATTGAAAATCAATGGTAAAATTGTTGAAAGACCACAACACATGTTGATGCGTGTTTCTGTTGGAATTCACTTAAACGAACTTGAATCTGTAATTGAAACTTACGATTTAATGTCGAAAAAATTCTTTACGCACGCAACACCAACATTGTTCAACGCAGGAACTCCAAAACCTCAAATGTCATCTTGTTTCTTATTAACAATGAAAGATGATAGTATTGATGGAATTTACGATACGTTGAAACAAACGGCAAAAATTTCACAATCTGCAGGTGGAATTGGATTAGCGATTCATAATGTTCGTGCAACCGGTTCTTACATTCGTGGCACAAATGGAACTTCAAATGGAATTGTTCCGATGTTGAGGGTTTTCAATGATACTGCTCGTTATGTTGATCAAGGTGGTGGAAAACGTAAAGGAAGTTTTGCAATTTACTTAGAAACTTGGCATGCCGATATTTTTGATTTCTTGGATTTGAAAAAAAATACAGGAAAAGAAGAAATGCGTGCAAGAGATTTATTCTTCGCCATGTGGACATCAGATTTGTTCATGAAACGTGTAGAAGCAGATTCAACTTGGACTTTAATGTGTCCAAACGAATGTCCAGGATTAGACAATGTTTATGGTGACGAATTTGAAGCATTATATACTTCGTACGAAGCACAAGGAAAAGGAAGAAAAACAGTAAAAGCACGTGAACTTTGGGAAAAAATCCTAGAATCACAAATTGAAACTGGAACACCATATATGTTATATAAAGATGCAGCGAACAGAAAATCGAACCAAAAGAATTTGGGAACTATTCGTTCGTCTAACTTGTGTACTGAAATCATGGAATACACTTCTGCAGATGAAGTTGCAGTTTGTAACTTGGCTTCTATTTCATTACCAATGTTTGTTGAAAACGGAAAATTCAATCACGAATTACTTTTCAATGTAACTAAACGAGTAACAAGAAACTTAAATAAAGTAATCGACAGAAATTACTATCCTGTAAAAGAAGCTGAAAATTCTAACATGCGTCATCGTCCTGTTGGTCTTGGTGTTCAAGGTTTGGCAGATGCTTTTATTATGTTGAGAATGCCTTTTACAAGTGACGAAGCAAAACAATTGAATCAAGAAATTTTCGAAACATTATACTTTGCAGCAGTAACTGCTTCTATGGAATTGGCTAAACAAGAAGGACCTTATTCTTCTTATGAAGGTTCGCCGATTTCTAAAGGTGAATTCCAACATAATTTATGGAATATTAAAGACGAAGAACTTTCTGGAAGATGGGATTGGGCAGGTTTGAGAAAAGAAGTTTTAGCAAATGGTGTTAGAAATTCATTGTTAGTAGCGCCAATGCCAACGGCTTCAACATCTCAAATTCTTGGAAACAACGAAGCTTTTGAACCTTACACTTCTAATATTTATACAAGAAGAGTACTTTCTGGAGAATTCATTGTGGTAAATAAACATTTACTAAACGATTTAGTAGAAAGAGGATTGTGGAACGAAACCTTGAAGCAAGAAATTATGCGTCACAATGGTTCGGTTCAAAATATCGAATCAGTACCACAAGATTTGAAAGAACTTTACAAAACGGTTTGGGAAATGTCTATGAAAGACATCATCGATATGAGTCGTCAAAGAGGTTACTTTATTGACCAATCGCAATCGTTGAACTTGTTTATGCAAGATGCTAATTATGCTAAATTGACTTCGATGCATTTCTACGCATGGAAATCAGGTTTAAAAACAGGAATGTATTACTTAAGAACAAAAGCTGCGGTTGATGCCATCAAGTTTACATTAAATAATGATAAAAAAGCAGAACCAATTGAAGTTCAAGAGCAACCTGCAGCAGAAATAAAAGCTATCACAGAACCATTACAACCAATTGCAGTTCTTAACGAACCGGTAGAAATGACTGCCGAAGAATACAGAGCAATGATTGAAATGGCTAAAAATGCTGGACCAGACGACTGTGAAATGTGTGGTTCGTAATTAGAAAATAGAATAAAGAGAAAAGAATATAGAAACAGCTATCAAAAAAGATGGCTGTTTTGTTTTTTAATTATCTTTGAAATCAAATAAAAAAAATAGTAGCGATACTGAAACAAGTTCAGCATGAAAGAAAAAGGAATTTACACAGGAATTATAGAAAAAGACGAAAACGGAAACTATTTCTGTGGCGAATATTTATTAGATTATCAAATTGTTGTAAAGGATTTTAAATTGGGTGACGAAATCAATATCAAATCGGTTATTGCTAATCCGAGTGATAAAAGTTATAATCAATATCCTAAAAAATCAAGAGTATTTTTCTTAGCTAACGATAAAAAATAAAAATTATGGAATCCAAAAAAGAATTTGAAGTATCAGGAGATTTATTAGCATCATCAGGACAACGATTTATTAACTATATAATTGATTTAATTGTAGTTTATATTACAATATTTTCCATTTCTTTTGTAGTAGCTATTGTTGCCCTTTTACTTGGGGCAAATACAATTGTTGAAAAACTTCAAAGCATTACTACTTTAGAAAGCTATTTGATATTTTTCTCCATTTTTATCCCATATTATTCAGTTTTAGAAAACAAAACTTCTCGAACAATAGGAAAATATATTACTAAAACAATGGTGGTAATGGAAGATGGCTCAAAACCCGATTTTGGAACTACTTTGAGAAGAACACTTTGCAGAATAATTCCTTTCGAAGCGTTTTCTTTCATAGGAAGTTATTCTAGAGGTTGGCACGATTCAATTCCAGATACTTATGTTGTTAGAAAAGATGCATTTGAAAAAGCCTTTGAAGCACATTATTCTCTAGATGAAATAGGAAAACCGCAAGAAGAACAATAAGATGCATATTGTTCGCACAACTTCTGACAATCCAGATTTTGAAAAACTTGTAACTCAATTGGATGCCTATTTAGCAATTCTTGATGGTGAAGACCATGCCTTTTATTCGCAATTTAATAAGTCAAGTTTATTGAAAAATGCCTTGATTGTCTATGAAAATGAAATTCCAATTGCAATTGGTGCTTACAAAGAATATGATGCTGAAACTGCCGAAATGAAACGAATGTTTACATTACCTGAACATCGTGGAAAAGGAATTGCAACTAAAGTTTTAACAGAATTAGAATCTTGGGCAAAAGAAGAAAATTATAAAACTGCTTTATTAGAAACAGGTCATTTGCAAAAAGATGCTATCTATTTATATCAAAAATTAGGATATGAAGTCATTGAAAACTTTGGGCAATATCAAGGCGTTGAAACTAGCATTTGCATGAAAAAAAACATCTAAAATCAAATAACTAATATTATATGATGAACTGGGAACAACTTTTATCTTTAAAACGTCAAGGCGATAAAGGAAAACGACTACGAATAGAACAAGACGACACAAGGTTAGGTTTTGAAGTTGACTACGATAGAATTATCTTTTCATCAGCTTTTAGAAGTTTGCAAGATAAAACACAAGTCATTCCGTTATCAAAAACCGATTTCGTTCATACGCGATTGACGCACAGTTTAGAAGTTTCAGTAGTTGGTCGTTCAATAGGAAGATTAGTTGGAAAAAAAATCATTGAAAAATATCCACATTTACAAGAAATTCATGGTTATCAAGCTAATGATTTTGGAGCCATTGTTGCTGCAGCTTCCTTAGCACATGATATTGGAAATCCACCTTTTGGGCATTCAGGTGAAAAAGCTATCGGTGAATATTTTTCTATCGGAAAAGGACAAAAATACAAAGAACAACTTACCGATAAAGAATGGCAAGATTTAATCGATTTTGAAGGAAATGCTAACGGTTTTTCTGTTTTAACAAGCTCACGACCTGGAATAGAAGGAAGCATTAGATTGACTTATGCTGTTCTTGGAGCATTTATGAAATATCCTAAAGAAAGTTTGCCTAAAAAACCAACTTCCAATATTGCTGATAAAAAATATGGTTTCTTTCAAACCGATAAAGAATTTTTCAAAGAAGTGGCCGATGAATTAGGATTAATTCCAAACAAATCGGGAAATGATGTTGGTTATGAAAGACATCCTCTAGCCTATCTAGTCGAAGCCGCAGATGATATTTGTTATACTATAATTGATTTTGAAGATGGAATAAATCTCGGATTAGTTTCGGAAGATTATGCTCTAGAATATTTGATTAAATTAGTAAAAGATACTATTGACGCTAATAAATATCAAACACTCACTACAAAAGAAGACAGAATTAGCTATTTACGTGCTCTAGCCATTGGAAATCTAATTAATGATGCGGTTCGTATATTTATAGAAAATGAAGAAGCAATTCTTAAAGGTGAATTCACATATGCATTAACAGATAAAAGTAAATACAAAGCACAAATTGATGATATTATCGAATTAAGTGTAAAAAACATTTATCAAAGTCGTGAAGTAATTGAGAAAGAACTATCAGGTTATCAGATGATTAACAATTTGTTAGACAAATTCATAACGGCTTACAATAATAATTATGAGGGAAAAGCTACCAATTATGATAAGCTATTATTAAAGATTTTACCCGAAAAATATCACATTGAAAAAGAATCATTATACGAACGATTATTACATATTTGCCATTTCATTTCGATGCTAACAGATGGAAATGCAGTATTATTCAATCAAATAATAGCCTCTAACAATAGTTAAAAATTTGATTTTCAACAAAAATAATTGCTTTTATTTGAAAATAAAATTAGATTTGTTTCACAAAAAACTACAAACTTTAATTATGAAATCGCCATTAACAATTAGTTTGTGCAAGCAAACGTTCATAAATAAAGTTGAAACCATAAATGACAGCCAACAAATTAAATTTTAAATAAATGAAAAGAATTACATCACTATTGATGATTTTGTTTACAATTTTGAGTTTTTCACAAGAAAACAGAGTGAAAATTCAAAGCTATTTAGACAAAAACAAAACCAAATTTAATCTTACAACACAAGATATTAGCGATTGGACAATTGAAAGTATAGGTAATTCAGAATCAACCAAGATTGATACTTATTGGATTAAACAAAGACATCAAGGAATTGAAATCTTCAACTCTGTTTCAAACATTTGGATTAAGAATGATGAAATAATCAACTCTACTGGAGTTTTTATTTCTAATGTTGCGCAAAAAGTTAACACAACTTCACCTTCATTATCTGTATTAAATGCCCTTAACAAAGCATTTGAATCAGTTAATCAATCAAATTCAAACAATCAAATCATTGAAACTATTAGCAACAATGAATTCAAAATTTCTAATGGTAACTTAACAGAGGATCCTATTACTGCTGAACTTGTTTATCAACCAATGGGTGAAACTTTAAGATTAGCTTGGGACTTTTCGTTTTACACTCAAGATTATAAACATCTTTGGAACATGAGAATTGATGCTGTTACAGGAACTATTCTTCAGAAATACGACTTAGTTATTTCATGTAATTTTGAAAACCACAAAGGACACAAACATGGTTCTTCTGATTTTTCATTTTACAAAAATTTATTTAAAGATGAAAGTTTAGCTAATCCGCTTCAGATACAAGGTGGATCTTACAGAGTTATTCCTTTCAACTTTGAAAGTCCAAACCATACTGCAAGACAATTAGTTACAAATCCAGAAAACCCTACAGCTTCTCCAAAAGGATGGCATGATACAAATACTATTGCTTTAAACACTGCAAGTTTAAAATATACTTACACAAGAGGTAACAATACATGGGCTAGAGCAGATTTTACAAGTGTAAACCCAACATCACACAATACAAATCCGGCAAATAGTGGTTTTGCACCTGATGGTGGTGCCGCATTAAGTTTTGATTTTCCTTATCCAGGTACAACTGTAAGCGCAAATACCTACATTAGTGCAGCAACTACCAATTTATTTTACATGATAAATGTTTTACATGACGTTTGGTATCAATATGGATTTAATGAGCCTAATGGAAACTTCCAACAAACAAACTACATCAGTGGTGGAGCGGCTTCAGATGCAGTTTGGGGTGATGCACAAGACGGCTCACAAGTAGCTACACCAGCAACAAATAATGCAAATTTTTCAACTCCTGTTGATGGCTCTAGACCAAGAATGCAAATGTTCTTATGGAACTATGGTCCAAAATCATTATTTGTTCTGTCTCCATCTTCAATTGCAGGAGATTATTATTCGGCTGATAATGGTTTCGATCCTGGAAACATTCCTGTTCCCTCAGCTCCAGACTTTATACAAACAGAGGTTGCTTTATATCTAGATACTGATCCATCAACATCAATAGCTTGTACACCAGCTTCTAACGATACAGAATTAAATGGAAAAATTGTTATATTAAGAAGAGGAGATTGCACGTTTGTATCTAAAGTACTTAATGCTCAAAATGCTGGTGCTATTGCTGTAATTGTAGTAAACAATGTTCCCAATCAACTGGTTACAATGAGTGGAGCGGATATTAACGTTACAATTCCAGCTGTTTTTGTAACACAAGAAGTTGGAGAAGCTATTATTGCCGAAATGCAAAATGGTCCTGTTACAATTAAATTACAAAAACAAGCTTTCGTAAACTCTGATGGCGATTTTGATAATGGTATCATTAGTCATGAATTTGGTCATGGTATATCTAATAGGTTAGCAGGTGGTAGATTAAATTCTAGTTGTCTTCAAAATTATGACCAAATGGGAGAAGGTTGGTCAGATTGGTTTGCAATGATGATGCAAATTAAACCAGGTGATGTAGGTACTACACCAAAAGGATTAGCAACTTTCGTATTAAGTGAACCAACTACTGGTAATGGTTTAAGATCATATCCATATTCTACTGATATGTCTATAAACCCATTAACGTATGCAGATTCAAATTCTCCGATACCATCAGACCCTGCCAATACTTCATACAGATATGTAAATGGTGATTTTTGGGCAACAGTTCTTTGGGATTTAAACTGGGCTTATATTCAAAAATATGGATATGATGATAATAAATATACTGGAACAGGTGGTAATAATAAAGTAATGAGATTAGTTCTTGATGGACTTAAATTACAACCATGTAGCCCAACAGTTATTTCAGCAAGAGACGCTTTATTTGCAGCAGATCAAGCTACAACTGGAGGACAAGATTATTGCTTAATTGCCGAAGTTTTCAGAAGAAGAGGTGTTGGTTTAAATGCTTCTGCTGGAAGTAATCAAAATTGCAATGATCAAGTTGAAGATTTTACAGCTTTTGCTCCAGGTCCAAACTGTACTTTAAGCGTTGATTATTTTGAAAACAATGAATTATTCAGAATTTATCCAAATCCAACAAATGGATTACTTAATGTAAGAATCAACAACTACGTAGGAAAAGTAAATATTCAGGTTATTGATATCAATGGTAGAATAGTAACTGAATATAAAAATGAAGATTTTAATACTGAGAAATCATTAAACTTAAACAGTTTACAATCTGGAATGTACATTTTAAAAGTGAATGGTGACAATGTTAACTTCACTCAAAAAATTATTAAAAACTAAATAATAGTTATAAATAAACAAAAGGCTTTCATTAATTTGAAAGCCTTTTGTTATTAAATAAAATTATAAATTATTCCTATTCCCAACATTTGTTTTAATTGAACTTTTGGACCAACAGTTACTTGAACATTATTTATTTCCTCTTTTGCCTTAATGTCGTCATCATATATTAAATGCGCTCCAATATTAGCTCTAACATACTTATTTACAACTAAATCAAATTGCATTTGCCAATCCACTTCAATATTCCCAAACTTGTTTATATAATCTGAATATAAATTCAATCTGTTTTCAACTATTATGTTCTTAAAAACTTCTTTTTTGTAACCGCTTGAAACTAAAAAACCTAATTCTGTTCTAGATTTTTTCCCTTTATTAATCAGATTTCCATTTTCATCATAAATAGCTTTGTTTACTCCAAAAGCACCTTGATTAGCCAATTCTTGAGCTAAAACTAAAGTTGTTTTTTGAGTTAATGGGGAAATATATACATTAATCTTTTTTTCTTTATTGGAATACTCAGCTCCAATTCCAAGAAAAATATATGCCGGCGCAAAAGGTTTTGAAATAGCTTTATCAGTATTAGGATAAGAATATCCATTAGTAAACTGTGTGTTGAAATTAAACTTTGCAGAATGATACCAATTTGAAATAGTGTCATGTCTATAACCAAAAGTAGAATTTAATTGAAAAGCATCATCTGTTTTTCTTAGTTCTACACCATCTTGTTTATTTACACCATACTTAAATATCAACTCATTAACCCATCTAACATTGTCTGTAGTATATTTTCTAACAAAATTACCTTTCAATAAACCAGAAACCGAACTATTTCCTCCGGCATTCCAATTCATAAATGCTATTTGACTAATATCCAACCCTACAATATTCTTCTTTTCCCAATGAGAAATAGTATCTGGTAACTTAGTTTGAATTTTCTGAGAAAAAGTGATTTGTGTAAATAGCAAAAGTAAAACTACAGAAGATTTGAAGAAGAATCTCATGACATAAAAATTAAAAGTTGCGCAAAAATCGTAAAATCAAATAGTAGAAAAAAGCTTTTCTAAACTTTTAACGTCAATTTTACAGATTTGTTGCAACTCTTCTACTGTTCCATGTTCGATAAAATCATCAGGAATTCCGAGCGTTTTTATGGTATTTTTATAATTATTTTCAGATGCAAATTCGATAATTCCAGACCCAAATCCACCTTTAATTACGCCATCTTCAATTGTAATTATTGTATCATATGAATTGAAAATCTCATGCAACAACTTTTCGTCCAATGGTTTTACAAATCCAAAATCATAGTGAGCAATTTCATCAGCATTTGAAACTTTATCCAAAGTCAAGTCCACATTATTCCCAATAAATCCTGTTGATAAAACTGCAATTTTAGTTCCACTCTTAAGCAAATGTGCCTTCCCTATTTCAATTTTCTCAAATTTGGAATTTGGAATTTTAAATTTGGAATTTGAAAATTTTCCTCTTCCGCGAGGATAACGAATAGCAATCGGATGATGTAATCCTAAAGAAGCTGTATATAAAATATTTCGTAAATCAATTTCGTCTTTCGGAGCATAAATTATCATATTTGGAATACATCGCAAATACGCCAAATCAAAAACTCCATGATGTGTTGCGCCATCTTCTCCAACCAATCCTGCTCTATCCAAACAAAAAATTACAGGTAAATTTTGCAAAGCCACATCATGAATCACTTGGTCATAAGCACGTTGCAAAAACGTAGAATAAATGTTGCAAAAAACCACCATTCCTTGTGTTGCCATTCCAGCTGCAAGTGTCACTGCATGTTGTTCTGCAATTCCAACGTCAAAAGCTCTGTCAGGAAAAGCATCCATCATGAACTTTAAAGAACTCCCACTTGGCATTGCAGGCGTAATTCCAATAATTTTCGGATTGTTTGTAGCCAATTCGACCAAAGTCCAACCAAATACATCTTGGAATTTTGGAGGTAAATTTTCTTCCGATTTTGGATGAATTTCACCAGTAGTTTTATCAAATTTTCCTGGCGCGTGATATTTCACTTGATCTTCTTCAGCTTGTTGCAAACCTTTACCTTTGGTAGTGATTATATGAAGAAATTTTGGCCCTTTTACTTTTTTCAAACGTTCCAATTCTGAAATTAAGGCTTCAAAATCATGTCCGTCAATTGGTCCTGAATAATCAAAGTTCAAAGATTTAATCATATTATTCTGCTTCGGATTTTTTCCTTCTTTAACCGAAGTCAAATAGTTTTTCAAAGCACCAACGCTTGGATCTATTCCGATAGCATTATCATTCAAAATTACTAGCAAATTAGCATCAGTAACTCCAGCGTGATTCAATCCTTCAAATGCCATTCCGCTTGCAATTGAGGCGTCACCAATCACAGCAATATGATGTTTATTTTCACTTTTCAATTGAGAAGCAATCGCCATTCCCAAAGCAGCAGAAATCGATGTTGATGAATGTCCAACACCAAAAGTATCGTAAACACTTTCACTACGTTTAGGAAAACCAGAAATTCCACCAAGTTGACGATTGGTATGAAAAATGTCTTTTCTTTCAGTTAAAATTTTATGACCATACGCTTGATGACCAACATCCCAAACCAATAAATCATTTGGCGTATCAAAAACATAATGCAATGCAATTGTCAATTCAATCACACCAAGACTTGCGCCAAGATGACCTTCTTTTACAGAAACTACATCAATAATAAAATCACGCAACTCTTTAGCCAATTGAGGCAATTGCGATGGTTCTAATTTTTTCAAATCAGATGGATTATTGATGTTTTGAAGTAAATTTTCAGACATGTAGCAAATGTACAACATGAAAATGAAAATTTCTATTATTCAATTTTCTTTGTTTTTGTGGAATCAGTTGAAATATATATAGTATCACCTATAAGTGTTTCTTTTTCCTTTGGTGGAAGTACAATTCCAATCGTTCTCTGTGGTACTTCTTTAATTTGTTTGGTAGAGTCAACCACTGAAACTTCTCCTAATGTTTCATCATTGTGGTTTTTACAACTAAAAAGTGAGCTTCCCATCGCAATAAATAAAGCTAATAAAAATGCTTTTTGAAATGTTTTTTGTTTAATTAATACGTTTATTGGGATTTTAATATCAAACTTACTTATTTGTTCATTCCTAAATCTTCCACAAACTCGTTGATTATTATTTATTAAAAAATATTCTTGAATTTCTGTTGAAGATTTGTCAGTAAAATCGACTACACTTTTCGTACACACATCACAAAATCTTCCTTTTTCTGTAGGATTCATTAAGTTCCAATCTTCATGACATGGTTTTGGAACTGTAACTTTAAATTTATTTTCCATAATAAAATGTTGACTATACAATTATAACGAAAAATTGCATCAAAATTGTACTTTTGTTCTATGGAAAACATTTTCACCGACGAATACTTCATGAAAAAAGCTTTGCAAGAAGCCGAAACCGCTTTTGAAAAAGGTGAAATTCCTGTTGGTGCCATTATTGTAATCGATAACAAAGTCATCGCTAGAAGTCATAATCTTACCGAATTATTAAACGATGTCACGGCTCATGCCGAAATGCAATCGATAACTGCCGCTGCCAATTTCCTTGGAGGAAAATATTTAAAAGATTGTACTTTATATGTTACTCTTGAACCTTGTCAAATGTGCGCTGGTGCATTGTATTGGAGTCAAATTTCTAAAATTGTTTTTGGCTCTCGCGATGAACAACGCGGATTTCAAACTTTAGGAACAAAATTACATCCAAAAACTCAAGTAAATCAAGGTGTTTTGGCTCAAGAATGTGGTGACTTAATGAAGCGTTTTTTTGCCGAAAAAAGAAAGTAGAAAAATTCCTTTTTTTACAAGAAAAATAGTCCAAAAATTTATTTTACATTTACTACAATATTTAAAATTTATTTCTGTTATAGCATTAATTGAAAGTGTTAAAAATCATATTTTCAAGTCAAAAAGTTCTAACCAATAATTCCAAAAAACACATGAAAACCAGTAAGTTAATCGGTTTGTTTCTTGCAATCTTTGTATTGCATTCTTGTTCTAAAAAATCGGCTGCCGATTTTGATTCCGACTTCACTTTATACAAGGATTATATATCGAGTTTTTCTTCTGGTTTTGTATCGGTCAGTTCCGATATTCGTGTTCAATTGGCTTTCAATAAAAGTGATTGGAAACCTAATCAAGAATTAGACGAAGATTTGTTCGACATTTCTCCAAGTGTTTCTGGAAAAGTAGTGGCACTTTCTAATAATACCATTGCTTTTATTCCAAAAGACAAATTGGAACAAAATACGTTGTATCAAATTACACTACATCTTTCGCAAATCAATGATAAAACTCCCAAAGAATTGGAAGATTTTAAGTTTTCGATTAAAACCATTAAGCAAGATTTTATTGTCAATACTTTAGATTTACAATCGTATGATAGAGACACTTATTATTTGAACGGAACTATTAAAACAGCTGATAATTTATCATTTGAAGATGCTCAAAAATTGTTGAAAGCAACGCAAAATGGTGATGATTTAAAAATAATTTTCGATAAAGCTACAAGTACTTCAACGGAATTTAAATTTACTATTGACAAAATAAAACGTTTCGATGACGATAGTGAAATCACCATTGCTTGGGATGGCGATGATGCTGATATTGGGCAAGAAGGCGAAGTAAAATATCCTATTCCAGGTAAAAATCAATTCAAAGTTTTAGACATTAAAATTGGTGACGAAAACAACCAATCGTTATTGATAAACTTCTCCGATCCATTAAAAAGAGATCAAGATTTTAAAGGATTAATCGCAATTGAAAACACTAACAATTTGAAATTTGCCACAATGGGCAACGTTTTGAAAGTGTTTTTCAGCAATGAAGCCAAAAATTCTGAAGTAGATAAAGGAAATTCAACTGAAACTATCACCGAAAGTGTAACTGCGGTTGTTGATTCGGTAGCCGTTGCTGTTGACACTGCTGCTGTTGCAGTTGATTCGGCTGTAGCTTATGTTGCACCAGTAGTTGAAGCTGTTGAAGAAGAATCTAATATTCAATCTTTTGCCGGAACAAAACTAGTCGAAGTTTTTCAAGGAATTGAAAGCGAATACGGCTACAAAATGAAGCAAAATTATTCTGAAAAACTACAATTTGAACAAATAAAACCAGCTGTACGATTACTAAAAAGCGGAACGATTTTACCAAGTTCTAATAATTTAAAAATTAATTTTCAAGCGGCCAATTTGAATGCTGTTGATGTAAAAGTGTACAAAATTTACAAAAACAACATAATGCAATTCTTGCAAAATAATGAACTTAACGGAACTCGAAATCTGAAACAAGTTGGACAATCAGTCGCCAAAAAAACCATCGAATTAAAACAAAACAACCTTCTAGATTACACCAAATGGAATACCTATGCTTTAGACATTTCTAAAATTGTAACTCCAGAACCAGGTGCGATTTATCGTGTAGAATTTTCATTCAAAAAGAAATATTCACTTTACAAATGCGGAAATGAAACGCCAAATAACGAAGAAGAAAATCAAGATTCTGAAGAAGAAAATGAAGACGACGTCAATTATAGCGGCAACAATTACGATTATTATTACTACGAAGAAGATTATGATTACAGAGAAAGTCTTGATCCTTGCACCGACTATTATTATTACAACAATACGACCATTGGAACCAATATTTTAGCAACCGATTTAGGTGTAATTGCGAAACGTGGAACAGATAAATCAGTGACAATTGCAGTTAGTGATATCGTTTCTACTGATCCTGTTTCGGGTGCAACCGTAACTTTATACAATTACCAACAACAAAAAATTGCCGATTCGAGCACTGATGGCGATGGAATGGCTTCATTTCAATTAGAAAAAATTGCCTATTTCGCTATTGTTACCAAAGGTGACCAAAGCACTTACGTGAAGTTAGACGACGAATTGTCTTTATCTGTAAGTGATTTTGATGTTTCAGGCGAAACTTTGCAAAAAGGTTTGAAAGGCTATTTATATGGTGAGCGTGGCGTTTGGCGTCCAGGCGATACGTTGTATCTGTCATTCATTTTAAATGATAACGCCAATAAATTACCCGAAAATCATCCGATAAAAATTAGAGTAAATGATCCCAGTGGAAAAACCGTGTATCAATCGGTTCAAAAAGGAACGGCTTTAAGTCATTATAAATTCATAGTTCCAACGCAATCAAGTGCTCCAACAGGAAATTGGGAAGCGGTTGTAAGTGTTGGTGGCGCTCGTTTTTACAAAAGTTTGAAAATTGAAACTATTAAACCTAATCGTTTAAAAATTAAAAATAGTTTCAACGATGCAGTTCTTTCTACAAGCAAAAGCAATGTCAATAACATACAAGTATTGTGGCTTCATGGTGCTGTAGCAAAAGATTTAAAAACGGAAGTTCAAGCTAAATTCTCACAACAGATTACAACGTTTAAAGGATTTGACAAATACGTTTTTGACGATCCAACAAGAAGTTTTTCAACTGAAGAAATCAATATTTTTTCTGGAAAAGTTGATGGAAATGGTCGTGCATCCATCCCGATAAAACCAACATTGCAAGGTCAAGCGCCAGGAATGTTGAAAGCTGCTTTCATCACAAAAGTTTACGAACAAGGTGGAGATGTTTCAACCGATGTAGCTTCAACAACTTATTCTCCATACCAAACCTATATTGGTGTAAAAGCTCCTGAACCTAACAAATATGGTTTATTAGAAACCGGAAAAGCCAACCGATTTGATATTGTAGCCGTTTCAGAAAATGGAAAACCAAAATCAGTTCAGAATTTGGATGTTCGTATTTATAAATTAGAATCACGTTGGTGGTGGGATGCTTCCAATGATAATTTGTCGAATTATAGTTCGTCAACCTCAACAATTGCCTACAAAAACTTTAGAGTTTCAACTGATTATTCAGGAAAAGCAAGCATTTCGTTTGTGGTTCCAGAAAACGATTGGGGTAATTATTTAGTTCGTGTTTCCGATCCTAATGACGGTCACGCAACAGGAACAAGAGTTTATATTGACTCGCCTTATTGGTCAGCACGTTCTAAAAATGAAGATGGAAAAGCCGCGACAATGTTACGTTTTTCAACCGATAAAGAGAAATATGCTGTTGGTGAAACTGCCAAAATATTTTTCCCATCAAGTGAAGGTGGAAGAGCTTTAATTTCTGTAGAAAACGGAACTAAAGTCGTGAAAACGCTTTGGGCAAAAACCAAAAAAGGTGAAACTTCTGTCGAATTACCAATTACAAGTGAAATGGCACCAAATGTTTACATAAATGTAACTTTACTACAACCTCACGCATCTACTAAAAACGATTCGCCAATAAGAATGTACGGAATTGTCCCAATAGAAGTTGTCGATAAAAATACGGTTTTGGAACCACAAATTTCGATGCCAGATGTGCTTCGTCCGGAGCAAACGGTAAATGTAAAAGTCTCCGAAAAACAAGGCAAAGCGATGACTTATACAATTGCTGTAGTTGATGAAGGTTTGCTGGATTTAACGCGTTTCAAAACTCCAAATGCTTGGGATAATTTCTATACTCGCGAAGCATTAGGTGTAAGAACTTGGGATATTTATGATGATGTAATTGGTGCTTATGGCGGAAAAGTAAATCAGGTTTTTGCCATTGGTGGTGATGCCGATTTAGGTGGCGGAAAAGCTAAAAAAGCCAATCGTTTCAAACCAGTGGTGATGTATTTTGGTCCATTTGAATTAGGAAAAAGTGATTCTAAAACGCATCAAATTAAACTTCCAAAATACATTGGTTCGGTTCGTACGATGGTTGTGGCTGCCAATAAAGAAAATAGTGCATACGGAATGGCTGAAAAAGCTACACAAGTAAAAAGTCCGTTGATGGTTTTGGCTTCGTTGCCACGAAAAATTTCTCCTTCTGAAAATGTTACGATTCCTGTTACGCTTTTTGCAACAGAGAAAAACATTAAAAATGTTACACTTCAAATTAAAACAAATAATGCTGTAAGAGTTCTAGGAAAAGCAAGTCAAATTGTAAAATTCACAGAGCCAGACGAAAAAATGGCGTATTTCAATTTAAGTGTTGGAAATGTCACAGGAATTGGAAAAGTGCAAATCATCGCCACATCAGGTAAAGAGAAATCTACTTATGATGTTGAAATTGATGTGATGAATCCAAATCCAATAACCACAACATACACTGATATTATTATTGAACCAAATAGTTCTAAAAAAATATCTTGGGATTTATTTGGAGTAACCGGAAGCAATAAATCTAAAATGGAAGTTTCATCGGTTCCAACGGTAGATTTCAGCCGAAGATTGGATTATTTGATTCAATATCCGCATGGTTGTGTAGAACAAACTACATCGTCTGTTTTTCCACAATTGTATTTGAATGATGTGATGGATTTAGACGCCACTTACAAACAACGAATTCAGAAAAATGTAACGGCAGGAATCCAAAAGTTAGGAAATTTCCAAGTTGCGAATGGCGGATTTGCTTATTGGCCAGGAAATGCAGAAGCAGACGATTGGGGAACATCTTACGCAGGACATTTCTTAATTGAAGCAGAGAAAAAAGGATATGTTTTACCAATTTCTTTCAAAAATAAATGGATTTCTTACCAGAAAAAAATGGCAAAACAATGGCGTTTTGAAAAACAATATGGTAACGATTTTGCACAAGCCTATCGTCTCTACACTCTTGCTCTTGCAGGTTCAGCCGATTTAGCTTCGATGAACAGACTTCGTGAAACGGTTGGAATTTCTAACGAAAGCAAATTGCGTTTGGCTGCAACTTATGCAATTATCAAACAAAATTCGGCAGGTTTGGCCTTATTGAGCAAATCAATGATTGACGAACAAAACGAAGATGGTTACTACTATTATTATGGTTCGAACGAAAGAAATCGTGCCATGGCTTTAGAAACTTTGGTGTTGTTATGTCAAAAACAAAAAGCATTTTCAATGGCAACCAAATTGGCTAAAAATCTTTCAAGCAACCAATGGATGAGCACACAAACAACTGCTTACGGATTGTACGCGATGTCAAAATTTGCTCAAAGTAATGGTAGTAAAGGCGTTTCTGTTCAATATACAAATGGCGGAAAATCAGTTGTAATCAATACGAATAAAACTGTTGCACAAAGAAATTTAGCTTTAGTTTCAGGTAATAATTCGGTTACGATTAAGAACAACAAGAATAACACCATATTCGTTCGTGTCTTGAATAGCGGAATTCTTCCAGTTGGAAAAGAAAATGTTGTTCAAAACAACTTATCAGCGAATGTGGTTTTCAAAGACCGAAAAGGCAAAGCAATATCGGTAACTAAAATCGCTCAAGGAACCGAATTCATTGCAGAAGTTACGCTAACCAATCGTAAAAATGAACGAGTAGAAAACATTGCGCTTTCGCAAATTCTACCTTCAGGATTTGAAATTGTAAATACAAGATATACTGAATTTGGAGAATCAACTTCCAATATTGCAGACTATATCGACATTCGTGATGATAGAGCCAATTACTATTTTAGTCTTCGTGGTGGCGAAACAAGAACGTTCAAAATCTTATTAAACGCTTCGTATTTAGGTAAATATTACTTACCAGGATTACAATGTGAAGCTATGTATGATAATGAATTCTTGGCTCGTACTAAAGGTCAATGGGTTGAAGTGGTGAAGTAATTTTTTAAACACAAAAGACACAAAGAAAGCAAAAGAAATTTCTAACTTTCTTTGTGTCTTCTATAATTCTAAATCTGAAAAGTTAAAATCTTTTGTGCCTTTTGTGGTTTAAAACAAAAATGAAACAAAAACTCCAAGCGTTTCTTCAACGCATTTTAAAATACATTAAAACCAACAAAAAGAAATCTGCAATTGCATTTATTCTTCTTGTAGTTTACTATTTTTCTCTGCCAAGAACACTTTTTGAAGAACCTTATTCTACCGTTATTGAAAGTAGTGATGGCGAATTATTAGCTGCCAAAATTGCTCGCGATGGGCAATGGCGCTTTCCTTCAAAAGATAGTATTCCTGATAAATTTAAAAAATGTATTGTCTATTTTGAAGACGAACATTTCAATTACCATTGGGGTTTTAATCCTGTGGCGATGGTCAAAGCTATTCAACAAAATCAAAGCGCAGGAAAAGTTGTTCGTGGCGGAAGTACTTTAACACAACAAGTGATTCGTTTGTCTCGTAAAAATAAAAAACGTACCTACTTTGAAAAAGTAATCGAAATTATTCTTGCCACTCGATTAGAATTTCGTCATTCTAAAGAAAAAATTTTAGAATTATACGCGGCACACGCACCTTACGGCGGAAATGTTGTTGGACTCGAAATGGCGTCTTGGCGTTATTTTGGTGTTCAATCTCATCAATTGTCTTGGGCAGAGACGGCTACTTTGGCTGTTTTACCGAATGCTCCAAGTTTAATTTATCCTGGTAAAAATCAACAGAAATTACTCAAAAAACGCAATACTCTTTTATTGAAATTATACAACGAAAAAGTTATTGATAAAATGACGTATCAGTTATCAATTGAAGAACCGTTGCCTCAAAAACCTTATAATGTTCCGCAAATTGCACCTCATTTATTGCAGCGAGTTGCAAAATCTGACGAAGGAAAACGTATCAAAACTACAGTTGATATTTCGTTGCAAAATCGTGTAAATCATATTGCTGCATATTATTACAATCAATATAAGCAAAATGAAGTTCACAACTTGGCAATTATGGTAATTGATATTCAAAACAGAAACGTAATTAGCTATGTAGGAAATGCTCCAACAGATAAAGATCACGACAAAGATGTTGATATTATTTCGGCACCGAGAAGCACTGGAAGTATTTTGAAACCCTTGCTTTATGCATCGATGTTAGATTCGGGCGAACTTCTTCCTAATACTTTGGTTGCTGATATTCCAACACAAATTTCGGGTTATGCACCGCAGAATTTTAATCTGACTTTTGATGGCGCAGTTCCGGCACAACGAGCTTTGTCGCGTTCGTTGAATATTCCGGCAGTTTTGATGTTGCAAGAACACGGCGTGAATAATTTTTATGAATTACTACAAAAATTCCAACTGAAAAACATCAATAAACGACCAGATCATTATGGATTATCGCTCATTCTTGGTGGTGCCGAAAGTAATCTTTGGGATTTGTGTAGAACGTATGCTAATTTATCTTCAACCGTAAATCATTTCAATAAAACTAAAGGAAAATACCGAAATAAAGAATTTACCGAGTTGAATTACACAAACGGATTTGAACAAGATTATGGCAATGAAACCAACCAAAAACCCATACTTGGAGCAGGTTCTATTTACTTGACTTACAACGCTATGAAAGAAGTTAATCGACCTGAAGGCGATGAAGCTTGGCGTTTTTACGATTCGTCATTAGATATTGCTTGGAAAACAGGAACCAGTTTTGGAAATCGTGATGCGTGGGCAATTGGAACCAATTCGAGATATGTCGTTGGCGTTTGGGTTGGAAATGCTTCAGGTGAAGGACGACCACAATTGACAGGCGTTGATAGCGCAGCTCCAATATTATTTGATGTTTTTAATTTATTGCCACGAAAAGCGTTCTTCAGTCCGCCATTAAATGATTTAGAATATGCCGATGTTTGTACCAAAAGTGGTCATTTAGCACAAGATGATTGCCCGAAAACGAATCAGCTGATTCCTAAAAACGGTAAAAAAACCAGTATTTGTCCGTATCATAAATTGGTGCATTTGGATGCCTCACAACAATATCGAGTAAACAGCAGTTGTGAAAATGTAGATAATATTGTCACCAAAAAATGGTTTGTTTTACCGTCAGTTATGGAATGGTATTACAAAAGTCAGCATATAGATTATATGCCATTGCCACCATTTCGCACCGATTGTCAACAAACGCAACAAGTGTCAATGGATTTTATTTACCCAAAAACGAACAGCAAAATTTATCTCACCAAAAACTTTCAAAGTAAGGTACAACCTGTAATTCTAAAAGTAGCGCATTCCAACAAAGAAGCCAAACTTTTTTGGTATGTTGACAACGTTTACAAAGGCGAAACCCAAACGTTTCACGAAATGCAAATTGAAGCCAACACCGGTTTTCATTACATCACGGTTGTAGATGAATTTGGTAATGAAATTAATAGAAAGGTCGAGTTTGTGAGGGATTAACTTATTTAATTCGAAAATAAAAAGCACAAAAAAACCGCCAATCTTACGAAAGGCGGTTTTTCTTATTTAATTTCTTTTCCTTGATTATCAAAAAAATGATATTCTAGGTACGTGTAAGCGTCACGAGGTATGATTTTCACCCATTTTTTATGTTCAAAGAACCACTTTGAACGTATTGATGGAAAACCTTTTTTAAGGTATGCTGCCACGAAAGGATGAACATTAAGTTTTACTTTCTTGTGGTCTTTCATAATTTTTTCAAGTGAAAAAGTAATCTTATCTATAATTTGGATTGGCGCATCTACATCGCTACTCAAATTATTAGGATTTTCTTCCCTTGTTTCAATATTTACTTCTGGTCTTACTCTTTGTCTAGTAATTTGAACTAATCCAAATTTACTTGGTGGTAAGATCTTGTGTTTGGCTTTATCATCTTCCATTTCTTCTTTCAAGAAATTGTATAGCACTTGACGGTTTTCAGGATTTTGCATATCGATAAAATCGACAACAATAATTCCGCCCATGTCGCGAAGTCTTAACTGACGTGCAATTTCTGCTGCGGCAATCATATTCACTTCTAGAGCAGTATCTTCCTGATTGGTTGCCTTGTTAGAACGGTTTCCGCTGTTTACGTCGATAACGTGAAGCGCTTCTGTATGTTCTATAATCAAATAAGCTCCTTTACTCATGGAAACTGTTCGCCCGAATGAGGTTTTTATTTGACGCTCTATATGATATTTCTCAAAAATAGGAAGATCTTTATTTTGATAAAGCTTCACCATATTTTGTTTTGAAGGTGCTATTTCGGCTATATAGTCCTTCGTTTCTTGGTACAACTCTTCATCATCTACTTGAATACCTGTGAAAGTATCGTTGAAAATATCTCTAAGCATTGAAGAAACTTTGTTAAGTTCTCCTAACACTTTAGAAGGATGATGAGCAGTTGGTAATTTCTTACACATTGCAAGCCACCTATCGTTTAGGTTTTGCAAATCTTTTTCTAGTTCGGCTGTTTTTTTGCCTTCTGCTACTGTTCTCACAATAACACCAAAACCTTTTGGTTTGACAGCTTGTACCAATTTTTTCAATCGGTCTTTTTCGGCTTTGTCTTCTATTTTTTGAGAAACAGAAACTCGGTCAGAAAAAGGGACAAGAACTAAATACCTACCAGCAAAAGAAAGCTCAGAGCTAATTCTTGGTCCTTTGGTAGAAATTGGTTCCTTAACCACTTGCACTAAAACAGATTGATTGGCGCTCAGAATATCTGAAATGGCACCATCTTTATCAATCTCTTTTTCAAACTGAAAGTTTTTTAGGGAGAAATCTTTTATTTTACCTGCGCTTACAAGTTTAATGAATTTCAAATAAGAAGCTAACTGCGGACCCAAATCATGATAATGTAAAAAGGCATCTTTTTCGTAGCCAACATTTACAAAAGCAGCATTTAATCCGGCAACAGGTTTCCTGATTTTGGCAATAAAGATATCACCTACAGCAAAACTGTTCTTTTTTTCTTCTTCTTTGTGTAATTCAATTAGTTTTCCATCTTTTAATAAGGCAAAATCTACAGCATTGTCATCCTTGCGAATGATTAATTCTTTATTCATGTTGTAAATTTTTATCCAAACTTTTTGGTTTCGGGTTTCGGGTTTCGGGTTTCGGGTTTTTCAACTCGCAACTTTCAACTTTCAACTCGCAACTGAAATGTTAGGATGGATTAAACATTTTTTACAGGTTTTTACCCGGTGAATTTTAGTTGGCAGTAGCAGTTTTCAGTTAGCAGACTGCTTACTGTGACTGAATACTGATTACTAATCTTCATTTTCAATGAACGTTTAAAAAGAAAAAAGTAGTTTAAAACTACTTTTTCTTTTTGTGTCGGTTAGCTCTCGCTCTTTTTTTACGTTTGTGCGTCGCTACCTTATGTCTTTTTCTTTTTTTACCGCTTGGCATAGGTTGATTTTTTGTGATTAATAAATAAGTTTTTAAACTGCTACTTCAGTTTTAGTTTTTACTCCTTCAACAAATACTTTTGCAGGTTTAAATGCAGGAATATTGTGAGCAGGAATTTTAATTGTAGTATTTTTTGAAATGTTTCTACCAGTTTTTTCAGCTCTAGTTTTGATGATAAAACTACCGAAACCTCTTAAATAAACGTTATCTCCATTTTCTAAAGAAGTTTTTACTTCTTCCATTAATGCTTCAACCGTTGATTGAACATCACCTTTTTCAAGTCCTAATTTTTCTGAAATTTTCGCTACGATGTCTGCTTTCGTCATTTTCTTTCGTATTTAATAATTATGTGTATTTTTTTTGAGAGTGCAAATATAGGAATTAAAAAAACAATATTTCAAGGATAATTGATTAAAATTTAATTACATAAAGTTATACTTTTGTTAATCTTAAAATTTATATGGAATTTTCTAACTCATTATTGCATTGGTATTTACAAAATAAACGCGATTTACCGTGGCGAAACACCAACAACCCTTATCCTATTTGGCTGTCTGAAATTATGTTACAACAAACTCGTGTAGCACAAGGAATGCCTTATTTTTTATCGTTTATGGAAGCTTTTCCTACTGTTTTTGATTTGGCAAAAGCCGATGAAGAGCAAATTTTAAAACTTTGGCAAGGTTTGGGGTACTATTCACGAGCAAGAAACATGCACAAAACTGCACAAATTATAGCTTTTGACCTCAACGGAAATTTTCCAAATAACTATAATGACTTATTAAAACTTAAAGGAATTGGCGAATATACTGCTGCTGCAATAGCATCTTTTGCCTTCAACGAAGTTGTTCCAGTAGTTGATGGAAATGTTTATAGGGTTTTAGCAAGATATTTTGATGTTGAAACCGATATTGCTTCGAGTTCGGCTAGAAAAGAATTTACTGCTTTGGCGAAAGAATTGATTCCGAATGATAATCCAGCACTATTCAATCAGGCAATCATGGAATTTGGAGCTTTGCAATGTGTTCCTAAAAATCCTAATTGTGAAATTTGTATCTTTAATAGTAGTTGTGCTGCTTTACAAAAGAAAAAGGTTGCTGAACTTCCTGTAAAATTGAAGAAAACTAAAGTTACCGATAAGTTTTTTAACTATTTGATTTTCTTAGATGATTCTGAAACAACATTAATCAATAAAAGAACTGAAAAGGGAATTTGGCACAACTTATATGAATTTCCGATAATTGAAACTGAAAATGAAATGGATTTTGATGTTTTGTCTAAGTTAGTCCATGAAAACTATTCTGATTTAGAAATTAAAGACATTTCAATTTATAATGATAATCAGATTATTCACAAATTATCACATCAAAAACTGCATATTAATTTTTATAAAGTTGAAGTTTCAAATAAATTAATGAATGGAATTAGCTTGAATTCCTTAAGAAATTATCCATTTCCGATAGTAATTTATAATTTTATTGAGAAATATTCTATTTAATTTGTAATTTTGAATTTCTCAAATTATTGAATTATGAACGGAACATTGAATAAAGTTATGCTAATTGGTCATTTAGGTGACGATATTAAGATGCATTATTTTGAAGGAGGAAACTGCATTGGGCGTTTTCCATTGGCGACTAATGAAGTTTATATCAATAAATCTACCAACGAAAAAATCACTTCTACGGAGTGGCACAATCTTGTAGTTAGAAATAAAGCTGCCGAAATTTGTGAAAAATACCTTACGAAAGGTGATAAAATATATGTTGAAGGCAGAATCAAATCGCGCCAATGGCAAGCAGAAGATGGTTCAACAAAATATACTACAGAAATTCAAGTTACAGAATTTACCTTTTTGAATGTGAAAAAAGATACTGAAGGCAATAAACAAATTTCAGGATCTGAACCTAAAAGCGGTAACTTTGACGCACCTAATTCGGCTATCGAAAACGACATGCCTTATTAATTATGTTTAACTAATTTAATTTAATTTGGACCCAGAGCCCAGTTTTACATTATTTTCTACCGTTGACACCAACATGCTTTTTGGCATCATTGGAATTATAATTTTGCTTTTTTGCTCTGCGATGATTTCAGGATCAGAAGTAGCATTATTTTCTCTAAATCAAACCGATTTGGACGAATTGTCAAAAAAAAATTCTTCAACAGCCAAAGTAATTTCAGAATTACTTGCCAAACCAAAAAAATTATTGGCAACAATATTGGTGGCTAATAATTTTATCAATATTGGTATTGTAATTCTTTTTTCTTACTCGTTAAATAGCGTTTTTTCAGTAATTGAATCAACTCTTCTAAAATTTATAGTTGAAGTTGTTTTGGTTACATTTTTACTTTTACTTTTTGGAGAAGTTTTGCCGAAAGTTTATGCCAATAGAAACAATGTAAAATTTGCCTGTTTTATTGCTTATCCTATTTCGATTTTAGATAAAGTCTTGTCGCCTGTGAGCATACCTTTACGTTCAATAACCAACTTTATTCAAGAGAAATTAGGCAAACAAAAAACCAATTTTTCCGTTGATCAATTATCACAAGCTTTAGAATTAACCTCTTCAGATGATACTTCCCAAGAAGAACAAAAACTATTGGAAGGCATCGTTTCCTTTGGAAATACTGATACTAAACAAGTCATGAGTCCGAGGATTGATTTATTTGCTTTAGACATTGAAGAAACATTTGCAGAAATTTTTCCAAAGATTGTTGAAAAAGGATATTCTCGAATTCCAGTCTACAGAGACAATATTGACCACATAGAAGGCGTTTTGTTTATTAAGGATTTGATTCCACATATTAACAAAAAAGAATTTGATTGGAAAACATTACTTCGTGAACCCTTTTTTGTTCCTGAAAATAAGAAACTTGATGATTTATTGAAAGATTTTCAAGGCATGAAAAGTCATTTAGCAATTGTGGTTGACGAATATGGCGGAACGTCAGGAATTGTGTCTTTAGAAGATGTTATTGAGGAAATTGTAGGTGATATTAGTGACGAATTTGACGATGAGAATATTAATTTTTCTCAAATAGATGATAGAAATTACTTATTTGAAGGTAAAATTAACCTAAAAGATTTCTACAGAATTATTGATGTTGACGAAGATTTATTTGAAATAAGAAAAGGAGAAGCCGAAACTTTAGCCGGATTTATTTTAGAAATATTAGGGAATTTTCCAAAAAAAGGACAAAAAATACAATTTGAAAACTGCCTATTTACCATAGAAGTAGTTGATAAAAAACGAGTTAAACAAATAAAAGTTACCATTGATGCGTAAACCATTTCATTATATAGTAGGATTAACATTGGTTTTTACAGGATTACTATTTACAAGCTGTAAAGACGATGTTTTGCCAAAACCATCAAGCCAATTGCGATTAGATTATCCTGTGGCAGAATATGCTGCTTTTGAAAATCATTGTCCGTTTACCTTCAATATCAATTCGGAAGCTGTAATAAAAGAAAAAACTGATTGTGGTTTTACGATAACTTATCCGAAGATGAAAGCAACGATTTATTTAACTTATAAATCTGTAAATGGTAACATTGACAAACTGCTGCGTGATGCTCAAAAACTAACTTACGAACACGTTATTAAAGCCGACGACATCTTAGAACAACCTTTTATAAATGATGAAAAGAAAGTGTACGGTATGTTTTATCGTGTTGGAGGAAATGCTGCAACTAACTCACAATTTTACGTAACCGATAGCACAAAACATTTCTTGACAGGTTCGGTTTATTTTTATGCCAAACCCAACTATGATTCGATAATGCCAGCTGCAGATTACATTAAAAATGATATGCAAAATTTGATGGAATCGTTGAAGTGGAAGTAATTTTTTAATTGTTTGGTTTTCAATTTGTTTTCTATATTAAACTTTGTTTAATATATTGTTAAAAAGGTTGAACAAAATAAAGATTAACTTATCTTTACAACTAACATAAAAAAAACAAAAATGAACTTAGTAAAAAAAATTAGTACAATCGTAGTAATTGCTGCGATTTCTATTTCGTGTGATGGTAAGAAAAAAGAAGGAGAAACTACTGATGTTGCAACAGACACAACTGAAGTTGTAGCTGACACAACTAAAGTTGAAACTGCTTCAACAATTGTAGATGTGGCTTTAGGAAATCCTGATTTTTCAACATTGGTTGCTGCTGTTAAAGCTGCAGGTCTTGTAGAAACTTTAAGTAGTGAAGGTCCTTTTACAGTATTTGCTCCAACAAATGCCGCTTTCGATAAATTACCTGCAGGAGCTGTTGATAGTTTATTGAAACCAGAGAATTTAGAAAAATTAAAAGGTTTGTTGACGTATCATGTGGTTGCAGGAAAATTTGATGCTGCTGCGGTTACAGAAGCTATAACTAAAGGAAAAGGGAAATTTACAGTTACAACAGTACAAGGCGGAAAAATTGATTTAGGTTTAAAAGATGGTAAAGTTACTTTAACAGATGCAAACGGTAAAACTTCAACAGTTGTTATTGCTGATGTTGCTGCTTCAAATGGTGTTATTCACGCTATTGATAGCGTAGTTATGCCAAAATAATTATTAATTCAGCATTAAAAAACCGCTACAACTTTAATTGTAGCGGTTTTCTTGTGACAATGCTATTTAAATTTAAGCTTTATTTCCAAGTTTTACATCAGAAACTTTATAGGTTTTACCATCAGCGCAAGATTCTGCTGCTTTTACTAAATCTTCTGATTTTAATTTGTCTAAATCAAAATTTACAGTAGCCGTTTTTGTTTCAAAATCTACTTTTGCATTTTGAACGCCATCCATTTCGGCTAATTTTTCTTCGATAGTTTTAGCACATCCTACTGCGCAAGTCATTCCTTCAATATGAAATGTTGCTGTTTCAGGTTTTGTTGCAGCTGCAATTTCTTTTTTGGCAGTAGCTTCTTCTTTAACTTCTGTTGGTTTGCTATCTGTATTTTTACATCCCACAAAAAGCACTGATGCCAATGCTAAACCAACGATTCCTTTTGAAATTCTCATTGTATATATGTTTTTAATTTTTTGACTCTTATTAGTTTTACAAAATTACAACTTTTTTTATGCGACAATTCATAAAATTATGTCAATTTTGTGGTGCTAAAAAAATGCTATGCAAACAAATACATTGAAATGGTTGTTTTTAACTGTTCTTGCCTTGATTTGGGGAAGTTCCTTTATCTTAATCAAGAAAGGATTGGTTGGTTTATCGCCGATGCAATTGGGTTCGTTACGAATTATTTTCTCTGCAATATTCCTAATCATAATCGGATTTAAAAGCATCACAGAAATCAAACAACATCAATGGAAGTATATTGCATTAACTTCTTTGTTTGGGACATTTATTCCAGCATTTCTTTTTGCAATTGCTCAAACACAGATTAGTAGTTCCGTGAGTTCTATCTTAAATTCACTAACACCTTTAAACACTTTAATTATTGGTGGATTAGTATTTGGCTTAAACTTCAAACGAACACAAGTTTTTGGTGTAATCATTGGTTTAATTGGAACGCTTTTGCTGATTGTAAACGGTGCAATAAATCATCCAAATCAAAATTATTGGTATACTATTTTGGTTCTTATTGCTTCTATTTGCTATGCAACGAATGTGAATTTGTTAAAGAAACATTTATCCGATGTTAAACCTTTAAGTATTTCTACAGGAAACTTTTTAGTGATGTTAGTTCCAGCTTTGATTGTATTATTATCAACCGACTTTTTATCTGTTGTAGAAAATGTAGAAGTTCAAAATTCGATGATTTACATCATTATTCTTGGCGTTGTTGGAACAGGAATTGCGAATATTATTTTCTTTAAATTGATTCAAATGTCATCTCCAGTTTTTGCTACTTCAGTAACTTATTTAATTCCGGTTGTGGCTTTCTTTTGGGGATTATTAGACAATGAAATGCTTACACCAATACAATTTATTGGAGCTTTTATTATTTTGATTGGAGTTTATTTGTCGAGCAAAAAGTAGTGTTCAGTGTTCAGAAATAAAAAAACCGTTTCACATAACATGAAACGGTTTTTAACTTTATTATTTCTACCTAATTATTGAAAATCAGCATCGGTAACACCTTCGTTGATTTTTACTTCAGAAATTTTGATGTCTATATCTCTACCTTGAGACATGATGATATTGTGAGGTACTTTAATTCCTTTAACATCTTTATAGTCATTGAAAGTAATTGTAGAAGTCATTTTTTGACCATTTCTTTCAGATGTTGTTGATGATAAAAGTTTTAAACCTGTTTTTACATCATAGTAAATAGTTGTTTTACCATTTTTGATAGCATAAGCATCAACTCCATTTATTGATTCTATTCCGTCTACAACAACGTCAGCTTTTTTAGCTAATGCTAATTCTTCGAATGTTGTTGCTAAAGGTTTTTTCTCAGCAAATTCTTCTGGAGTTAAATCTTTCTTTTGACCTTGAGAAGAATTATATCCGCTTATATCTCCTATAACTTGTTTAGAAAGTTCCATCATTCCAACTAATTCTAGTTTAGATAATGTTTTTCCTTTCACATCTTTTTTCACAACATAAGATAATGGTGCTGGTGCACCTTCTATTTCTGAAGAACCAGTTAAGAAAATAGTTTTCACAGCAGCAACAGCTTTATCTCCACCAATAGCTTTGATATAATTATCCATAACTGTTTTTACAGTAACTCCAGCAGGAGTAGGCTTTTTCATAGCTGGTTTCTCTGTTGGATTTCCAAATTTATCAAAATAGAACATTGGAATTTTCAATCGTTCTAAACCAGGAATAACCTCTGAACCTTTACCAGTAACAATAATTCTTAAATTATCTTCAAGAACATATTTATTCATAACTCTCATAACATCATCAGCAGTTACAGCTTGAATGTTTTTGATGTAATTTTCATAGAAATCTGCAGGTAAACCTTCTGTTTCAATGTTTAATGCATAACGAGCTACTGTTTGCGGTTTTTCAACTTGCATTACAAATCTTCCAACATATCCAGCTTTTACATCATTTAATGTTTGCTCTGAAACTTTTTCTGTTCTAATTCTTTTAATTTCTTTTAAGAATTCAACAACAGCACTATCAGTAACAGCGTTTCTCACTTGTGAGTTAGCTTTAAATTTACTAGCCATGTATTTACTTGAACCTACATTAGAACGAGCGCCATAAGTCCAACCATGAGCTTCACGTAAGTTCATGTTTAAATAACTATTAAAATCTCCACCTAAAACTTGATTTGCAACAATAACTGGAAAGAAATCAGGGTCAGATAATTTTAAATTTACAGTGTTCACTAAAGAAATTTCAGATTGAACTGCATTTGGCATATCCACAAAGTTAATTTGTGTGTATTGAACGTTACTTGGAGTGTTGTAAGTAATTTGAGGTGCTTTAGCTTTAACCCAAGAACCAAAAAGTTTTTCAACTAATTTCTTAGTGTCTTTAAATTTAACATCACCAATAACTACTAAATAAGCCTTTTCTGGAACAAAATAAGTACTATAGTTAGTTTTTACATCTGATAAAGAAACATTATTAATTGTTTGCTCTGTTAGATATTCTCCAGCTGGATTATTTTTTCCGTAAACCAATACGTTTTCAACTCTTCCGGCAACAGCAGGAACGCTTTTCTCTTGTGTTTTTAAACCCTCAATAAGTTTTTCTTTTTCTTTATCAAATTCTTCTTGAGTAAAGTTTGGGTTTAATGCACCATCAGCCATTAATTCTAAAATTCTTTTTGAATATTTAGATAATCCACTTGCGAATGCACCGTTTGTACTAAAGTTTATATCAGCTCCTAAGAAATCTACTTCTTCATTGAAGGCATCTTTACTGATAGTTTTAGAACCATTTCCAATTAATGAACCTGTTAATTCATCTACACCTTTTTTATCGCCTTCTGCATAAGGAGCATTGTCGATAGAAAGATTGAATGAAACTCTAGGTAATTTATGATCTTCAACAACCAAAACTTTCAATCCGTTTGGTAAAACAAATGAAACTGGTTTTTTAATGTTAATAGTAGGAGCTGGTCCTGGTTTTGGCTGTGATCTGTCTTGTGCTTGCATAGTGATAGTTAAAAACAAGCTTGATAATATGATTAGTGATTTTCTCATTTTCGTGTAATTTATTTATTTTCAGCTTTGTCTTTTGCAGGAACATAATCTAAAATCAATCTTTGATTTGGATTCAAATACTTCTTAGCAATATCTCTAATTTCTTCACGAGTAATTGAACGATAGATTTCAATTTCTGTGTTGATTAAATTAATATCGCCATATAACATATAATATGTAGCTAAATTTTCAGCAACACCTTCAACGGTTGAATTTCCGTTTACATAGTTATTTTCGTATTTGTTTTTCAATTTCAACAAATCATTTTCAGAAATTAATTCTGTTTGCAGATTAGCGATTTCTGCATCTGCTTCTTTAATTAAATCTGCAGAAGTAAATTCACCTTGAGGAATTCCGATAATCATATAAGAACTATAGTCTTCTTGGCTATAGTTGAATGAACTTAATTGAAGAGCCATTTTCTTTTCATCAACGATTTTTTTGTACAATCTTGAACTTTTTCCATCGCTCAATAAAGTTGAAATCATGTCTAAAACTCTAGCATCTCTAGTTTTCATTGACGGTGTTCTGTAAGCCGCAACAACCATTGGTTTTTGAATATTCGGATCTTCATATCTAGCATTTATTTGTTGTGTAATTGGTTCTTCAACAAATGTTTGCTTAACCGGTTTTTCACCAGCAGGAATTGGTCCAAAATATTTTTGAATCCATTCTTTAGTTTTTGCAATGTCTAATTGTCCTGCAACTACTAAAACTGCATTTTTAGGAGAATAGAATTTTTTATTAAAAGCTTGAAATTCTTCTAAAGTTGCTGCGTCTAAATGTTCCATAGAACCAATAGTTGCCCAACGATAAGGATGTACTTTAAATAAATTCTTTTTTACCTGAGCAATCCAACTTCCATAAGGTTGGTTGTCAACTCTAAGACGTTTCTCTTCTTTAACAACTTCATTTTGAGTATCAACACCAATTTGGTTGATTACTGGATGCATTAATCGCTCTGATTCCATCCATAAACCTAATTCTAAATTGTTTGATGGAAAAACTTCAAAGTAGTAGGTTCTATCATCAGAAGTGTTGGCGTTGTTTGTTCCACCATTTCCTGTAACAATTTTGAACCACTCACCTCTCTTGATGTTTTCAGTTCCTTCAAATAATAAATGTTCAAAAAAGTGAGCAAAACCTGTTCTTTCAGGATTTTCATCTTTTGAACCTACGTGGTACATAACCGAAGTTATAACAACAGGTGCGGATTGATCGTTGTGTAATACAACATGCATTCCATTGGCTAAGTCATATTCCTCAAAAGCAACCTTTTGGGCATGAGCTGTTCCTCCAAGCATAAGCACTGAACTTAAAGCGATTAAAGATTTTTTCATAAAAACTATTATAAATTTTAGTTGATAGTACAATTAGTGTAATAATTGCAATTTCTGTTACACAAAAATAGATTTTTTTATTCCTACTTAAAAAAGTATTTAACTTTAAATTTGAAAATATATAATCAATTGATTTATAAGTGAAAACTTTTTTAAAAATGGGTTGTATGAGAAATATTTATTTGTATATTTGCAACCTTAAAAAAATTAACTAAACAATTTGTTATGTACGCAATCGTAGAGATAGCAGGGCAACAATTTAAAGTAAGCAAAGACTTAAAGGTTTATGTTCACCGTTTGGCTAGTGAAGAAGGTTCAAAAGTTTCTTT
This sequence comes from Flavobacterium cheonanense, assembly GCF_039539185.1. Lineage (NCBI taxonomy): Bacteria > Pseudomonadati > Bacteroidota > Flavobacteriia > Flavobacteriales > Flavobacteriaceae > Flavobacterium > Flavobacterium cheonanense. The sequence continues at coordinate 351,366 of NZ_BAABCT010000002.1, forward strand.
TGACAAAGTTCTTTTATTAGACGATAATGGAAATGTAACTTTAGGCGCCCCAGCTATAGAAGGTGCTTCTGTTGAAGCAAAAGTGTTACAACACTTAAAAGGTGATAAAGTAATTATCTTCAAAAAGAAAAGAAGAAAAGGTTACAAGAAAAGAAATGGTCACCGTCAGTATTTAACTCAAATCCTTATTGAAGGAATTGTTGCAACAGGTGCTAAAAAAGCGGCTCCAAAAGCAGAAAAAGTTGAAGCTCCAAAAGCTGAGAAAGCTCCAAAAGCAGAAAAACTTGTAGAAGCTGTTGAAGAAAAAGCTCCAAAAGCTCCAAAAGCAAAAAAATCTGGTGATGATTTAGTAATCATTGAAGGAATTGGTCCAAAAGCTGCTGAAGCATTAGTTGCTGCTGGAATTGATACATTTGCAAAATTAGCTGCTGCTTCTGCTGAAGAAGTTAAAGCAATTTTAGATGCATCTACTTCAAAAGTACAACATTTAGATCCAACTACTTGGGCGCAACAAGCTCAATTAGCTGCTGATGGTAAAATGGATGAATTAAAAAAATTACAAGATGAATTAAACGGTGGTAAAGCTGTTTAATTTTAGTATTAACTTATAAAAACCAATACATCATGGCTCACAAGAAAGGTGTCGGTAGTTCGAAGAATGGTAGAGAATCACATTCTAAACGTTTAGGCGTTAAGATATATGGTGGTCAAGCTGCAATTGCTGGAAACATTATCGTAAGACAAAGAGGTTCTAAACACAATCCAGGTGAAAATGTTTACATGGGTAACGATCATACTTTACATGCTAAAGTTGATGGTATTGTGAAATTTCAGAAAAAAGCAAATGAAAAGTCATTTGTATCTGTAATTCCTTTTGAAGCATAATCTAAACTATTTTAGATAATAAAAACCCTTTCAGTATTGAAAGGGTTTTTTTTATGAAACAAAATTCAAAAAAAAACCATTCGTTAATTCGAATGGTTTTTTGTATTATTCTTGTAAATCTTTCATTTTAAAAGATTCCATAAATGCTGTGGTATAATTCCCAGCTACATAATCTGGTTCATCCATCAACTGTCTATGAAATGGAATGGTTGTTTTAATTCCTTCAATATAAAACTCATCTAAAGCACGCTTCATCTTATTGATAGCTTCTTCACGTGTTTGCGCTGTTGTAATCAACTTTGCAATCATAGAGTCATAATTTGGTGGAATTGTATATCCAGCATAAACGTGAGTATCTAAACGTACTCCATGTCCGCCTGGTGAATGCAATACTGTGATTTTTCCTGGTGAAGGACGGAAATCATTATATGGATCTTCGGCGTTAATACGACATTCTATTGAATGTAATTGTGGTAAATAATTTTTTCCCGAAATTGGCACTCCTGCAGCAACAAGAATTTGCTCACGAATCAAATCGTAATCAATAACTTGTTCCGTTATTGGGTGTTCTACTTGGATACGAGTATTCATTTCCATGAAGTAGAAATTTCTGTGTTTGTCTACAAGAAACTCAACTGTTCCTGCTCCTTCATATTTAATATATTCAGCAGCTTTTACCGCAGCTTCTCCCATTTTATGACGTAATTCATCTGTCATGAATGGTGAAGGAGTTTCTTCGGTTAATTTTTGGTGACGTCTTTGAACAGAGCAATCTCTTTCTGAAAGATGGCAAGCTTTTCCATAAGAATCTCCAACAACTTGAATTTCGATATGACGTGGTTCTTCAATAAGTTTCTCCATATACATACCGTCATTTCCGAATGCTGCTGCAGCTTCTTGACGCGCACTTTCCCATGCTTTTAGTAAATCTTCTTCTTTCCAAATAGCGCGCATTCCTTTTCCACCACCACCAGCAGTTGCTTTCATCATTACTGGGTAACCAATTTCTTTAGCAACTTTTTGAGCATCTTCAAAAGAATCTAAAATCCCTTCTGAACCTGGAACACATGGAACTCCTGCCTCAATCATAGTAGATTTTGCAGTTGCCTTATCTCCCATCTTGTCAATCATTTCTGGCGAAGCACCGATGAATTTAATTCCGTGTTCTTGACAGATTTTAGAAAATTTAGCATTTTCAGACAAGAAACCATATCCTGGGTGAATTGCATCTGCATTAGTAATTTCGGCAGCTGCAATGATATTTGACATTTTCAAGTAAGATAAATTACTTGGTGGCGGACCAATGCAAACAGCTTCGTCTGCAAATTTCACGTGTAAACTTTCAGCATCAGCTGTTGAATAAACGGCCACGGTCTTTATGCCCATTTCTCTACAGGTTCTAATTACACGAAGTGCAATCTCTCCTCTATTGGCAATTAATATTTTTTTAAACATCTTATTTTTTTTAAAATTCAAAAAACAAATCCCAAACTCCAATTCCTAAGAAATAAACTTGGGATTTGGAATTTAAAATATTGGAATTTAAAATTATGATGGATCTACTAAGAATAATGGTTGGTCAAATTCAACTGGAGACATATCGTCAACAAGAATTTTAACAATTTTTCCTGTGATTTCAGCTTCAATTTCATTGAACAACTTCATTGCTTCAACAACACATAAAACATCACCTTTACCTATTGAAGATCCAACTTCAACAAAAGTTGGTTTGTCTGGAGCTGGTTTTCTGTAGAATGTACCAATCATTGGTGACTTAATTGTAACATATTTTGCATTTTCATCTACTGCAGGTGCAGCAGGAGCCGCTGGTGCTGCAACTTGTTGAACTGGAGCCGATTGTTGCACAGCTTGTTGCATTGGTGCTTGTTGCACATAAGTTATATCAGGAGTATTTCCTTCTAAAGTAGTTCTGATGGTAATTTTAATATCACCAGTTTCTAATTTTACTTCCGCAACGCCTGAATTAGATACAAATTTGATTAGGTTTTGAATTTCTTTTAAATCCATAATTGATTTGTTTAAGTTATAGTTTTTATTGTTTGTTGTATGCCCACTTAAGGTATATTGAACCCCAAGTAAATCCGCCACCAAAAGCAGCAAAAATAAGGTTATCTCCTTTTTTAAATTTATGTTCAAAATCACTCAACAACAAAGGTAATGTTGCTGAAGTTGTGTTTCCATATTTATGAATATTTACTAAGACTTTTTCTTCGTCAAGTTCCATTCTTGATGCAGTTGCATCGATAATTCTTTTATTAGCTTGATGAGCAATTAACCAATTTATATCTTCTTTGGTCAAATTATTACGTTGCATTATTTTATCACTAACATCAGCCATTCCAGAGACAGCATATTTGAAAACGGTTTTCCCATCTTGAAAAACAAAATGTTGACTATTTTCTACCGTTTGCTTAGAAGCTGGTAAAATAGAACCTCCTGCGTCAATTTTTAAATATTCACGACCAATTCCATCGGAACGTAAAAATTCATCTTGTAGTCCAAGTCCTTCGTTATTAGGCTCAAATAAAACAGCTCCTCCTCCATCACCAAAGATGATACAAGTTGCTCTATCGGTATAATCGATTATTGAAGACATTTTATCTGCTCCAATTAATAAAACTTTTTTATACCTACCTGATTCTATGTATGCCGCAGCTGTTGACATACCATAAAGAAAACTTGAACATGCTGCAGATAAATCATAAGCAAAAGCATTCACTGCTCCAATTTGTGTAGCAACATAAACTCCAGTTGTAGCAACAGGCATATCTGGCGTAGCAGTTGCCATAATTACCAAATCAATTTCAGCTGGATTAATATTTCCTCTTTTAAATAAATCTTGGGCAGCTTTTATAGCTAAATAAGAAGTTCCTTTCCCTTGTTCTTTCAACAATCTTCTTTCTTTAATACCAGTTCTAGTAGTAATCCATTCGTCGTTGGTATCTACAAGAGTTTCTAATACTTGGTTAGACAGAACATAATCTGGAACATATCCACCAACAGCGGTAATTGCGGCTGTAATTTTACTCATATAGTTTATTTATAACCTCTTTATAAATCAAATTTTAAAAGAGGTGGAATTTACAAAAAAATATTTAGTTATAATCAAATTTTATAAAAAACAAAAAACTCTCACAGGTCGTGAGAGTTTAAATGTAATTTTAAAAATATATTAAGCAGCAACTACTGATTTATCAATAACTACTTGACCTCTGTAATACATTTTACCTTCATGCCAGTAAGCTCTGTGGTATAAATGTGCTTCTCCAGTTACTGGACAAGTTGCAATTGTAGCTGCAGTAGCTTTGTAATGTGTTCTTCTCTTATCTCTTCTCGTTTTGGAGATTTTTCTCTTAGGATGTGCCATTTTACTATATTATTTATCCGTTAATAGTTGCTTTAATTTGTCCCATCTAGGGTCCGTATTTTCTTCTTTTTTACTCTCTTTTTTCTGTTCTTTTACAGATAGTTTTGTTAATTTTTCGAGGGTTTCTGTTTGTAAAGTTCCTTCTTTTATGCCAGGATGAACTCTTTTTAACGGAACCGAAAGCACAATCATTTCATAAATATATTGTGATATATCTATTTGATGCTCACCATGAGGCAAAATCAATAACTCTTCGTTATCGTTATTAAACTCTTCTCCAAAATTAACTACTAATCTTATTTTTCCTTTTATTGGAAGGTCAAACATTTCGTTAGTTAAATCACAAGGCACATGAATTGTTCCTTTGTGTTTGAAAGAAAGCTCCAACATGGTACTTTTTTTCTCTAAAACTACATTTACTTTGATATCACAATCTTCATATTCGTGATAATCAAAACTATCAAAGAACTTTTTCTTTATTTGAAATTCAAATTGATGTTTTCCTAACTTTAATCCAATAAACGGAATTAAAAATTCATTTGTAACTTTCATCATTTCATCAATTTGTCCCATCCGAAGATTCGGGTTTGGGAGTGCAAAGATATAAATTTATTGTAAATCCAAAAGCGTTAAGCACCTTTTTTTGTTTCTAATTGTTTTTCTTTTATTTTTAAAGGGTTTTTTGACAACTCTAAATACTCATTTCTTGAGTGATAGATGTCAATCGCAAGATAAACAGCCTCTTTGAATGAGGATGCATCTGCTAATCCTTTTCCTGCAATTTCATAAGCTGTTCCATGATCTGGAGACGTTCTTATCTTATTTAGACCTGCAGTGTAGTTCACACCATTGCCAAAAGCCAACGTTTTGAAAGGAATTAATCCTTGATCGTGATAGGTTGCAATTACAGCATCAAACTTTTCATATTGACCGCTTCCAAAGAATCCATCTGCAGAATAGGGTCCGAATGCTAGAATTCCTTTATCAAATAATTTTTTAATTGCGGGTTTTAAAATTTCGTCATCTTCTTTACCAATAACTCCATTATCACCAGCATGAGGATTCAAAGCTAAAACCGCAATTTTAGGTTTAGTTATGCTAAAATCCTGTTTTAAAGTCAAATTAATAGTTTCAATTTTTTGAAAAATTAATTTTTCTGTCAAATGCTTAGCAACATCATTTACTGGAACATGATCAGTTAATAATCCAACTCTTAGATTGTCTTGAACCATTAACATTAATGCATTACCTTCCAATTCCTTGTCCAAATAATCAGTATGTCCTGGAAATTTAAATTCTTCCGATTGAATATTATATTTATTAATTGGAGCAGTAACTAAAACATCTATTAGTCCTTCTTTCAAAGCATCGGTAGCAGCAACAAATGATTTTATAGCATACTTTCCTACGTTTTCATCATTTTGACCAAAATTAATATCTACTCCCTCTCTCCAAACATTAAGCACATTAATTTTTCCTTTTACTAATTGTTCCAGTTTATCAATTCCATGAAGTGCAACTTCAGAATTGAGGTTTCTTTTAATAAAGGATAAAATCTTAACATTAGCAAAAATTACCGGTGTGCACAACTCTAACATTCGAGTATCTTCAAATGTTTTTAATATTACTTCGCTTCCAATACCGTTTAAATCTCCTATAGAAATTCCAACGATTATATTTTCTGCTTTTTTCATAGTGACTTCTTCTTATTTATTGCTAATTTTGAAGTGCAAATTTAGTAAAATAAAACGACAAATGTTTACAGGAATAATAGAAACCCTTGGAATAGTAAAAGACATTGTAAAAGAAGAAGAAAACCTTCATCTTACTATTAACTCATCCATAACGAACGAATTAAAAATTGACCAAAGTGTTGCTCATAATGGTGTGTGCCTAACAGTGATTGGAATAGAAAACGACAACTATACTGTAACCGCGATTAAAGAAACAATTGACAAAACAAACGTTGGTGATTGGAAAATAAACGATATTGTAAACTTAGAGCGCGCAATGAAACTTGGAGATAGACTAGATGGACATATTGTTCAAGGTCATGTTGACCAAGTTGGTTTTTGTAAATCTGTTGAAGAAACAGACGGAAGTTGGAAATTTACTTTCGAATATGATGCTGCATTAAACAATATTACTATTGAAAAAGGCTCAATTACTGTTAATGGAGTAAGTTTAACTGTTGTAGATTCTAAAATCAATGAATTTAGTGTTGCTATAATACCTTACACTTTTGAGCATACTAATTTCAAAAGTTTTAAAATTGGAACAAAAATTAATTTAGAATTTGATGTAATTGGGAAATATGTAGCAAAATTGAATGCTATCAAATGAATATAAACTTATTAAAACAAAAAAGCTTCAATTATCTTGAAGCTTTTTTTATTGTATATATTTTGTAAAATGCAAAAATCAATGACGCAAAAAACAAGACCATTACTCCTCCATCTACAGGTAAACCTGGTGGTGGTGGTGGAATTGGCGCTGGCGGATCTGGTGCTGCAAATGTAAAATTTACACTAAGCAACCCGACGATTAATACTATTATCTTATTTGGGACAATTTTCATAGGGCGTAAAAGTAAAAAAAAAATCTCTTTATCAAAATTTTTTGTCTTATATTTTAATTATTGTAGTAAACAATTGACAATTTATTTACAAACAACCATATATTTTCAATATTAACGTAAAAAAAACGATTTTGGTTTACGTATAATAAAAAAGACCTCTTTTTTTCGAGGTCTTTTACTTGTGGTCCCACCTGGGCTCGAACCAGGGACCACCTGATTATGAGTCAGGTGCTCTAACCAACTGAGCTATAGGACCGGTTATGAGGTTGCAATATTACTACTATTTTTAATTTATTGCAAGTGTTTTTAAATTTTTGATTTATTAGAATTTTACAAAATCTATAATCATTTGAAATTCAATTCCTCTAATCAATTTCTTGACATAGTTCAATCAGAACTCCATTGGTGGTCTTTGGATGAAGAAAAGCTACTAGTTTGTTGTCTGCTCCTTTTTTAGGTATTTCGTTTAATAGTATAAATCCTTCATCTTTCAATCTTTTCATTTCTGAAACAATATCTTTTACATCAAATGCTATATGATGAATCCCTTCGCCTTTCTTATCAATAAATTTAGCAATTGGACTTTCAGGATTTGTCGCTTCTAATAATTCTATTTTATTTGGTCCGTTCATAAAAAAAGAAGTTTTTACTCCTTCACTTGCAACTTCTTCTTGTTTGTAAGCTGGTGCACCAAATAATTTTTCAAATAATAAATTCGAAGTTTCTAAATTTTTTACAGCAATTCCTATATGTTCTATTTTTCTCATTATTTTACTATTGTTTTCAATGATTTATTAGAAATCAAAGTTACTAATTCCGAACTTTATTAACTAATGATTTTTATCATAATGAACGCTATGACTTGAAATTAAACTTAAAATCGTATTTTTGCACCATGGAAACAAATAGACAGAAAAAAATAGGAAGCGTTCTACAAAATGATTTAGTAGATATTCTTCAAGGTGAAGTGAGAAAAAACGGACTTACAAATTTGATAATTTCGGTTTCTAAAGTTGTTGTTACAACTGATTTGGGTGTAGCACGTGTATATTTAAGTGTTTTTCCTCAAAATAGAGCTCAAGAAATTTTAGCTGCAGTAAAATCTAATGCACCATTAATAAAACATGACTTGTCTCAACGCGTTAAATTGCAGTTGAGAAAAGTGCCTAATCTTTCTTTTTACATTGACGATTCACTAGATTATATCGAAAAAATTGACAATGCTTTAAAAAGAGAAGAAAACCCTATAGAAAATAGAGAATTACTAGAAAAACGCAAGAGATCGTAAGTGAGTTTCCCTTTTTACATAGCTAAACGATACCTTTTTAGTAAGAGCAAAAATAATGCAATCAACATCATTACTAAAATTGCTTCAGGAGGAATTATTGTTGGAGCCATGGCTTTATTTGTAGTTCTCTCTGTTTTTAGTGGATTGAGAGTATTTAGCTTATCCTTTTCAAATGATTTTGACCCAGATTTAAAAGTAAATCCATCCATAGGAAAATCATTTTACATTACAACTGATCAAGAGAAGCAAATTAGAAATACAGAAGGTGTAGTTGACTTTAGTAAAATAATTGAAGAGCGAGTATTATTCTCTTTCGATGGAAAACAACAAATTTCCATTCTAAAAGGAGTTGACAACAACTTTAAAAACGTAAGTAAAGCATCTCAAAAACTATTTAACGGTCAATGGTTAAAGCCTAAAACTTACCAAGTTGTAGTTGGCTATGGAATTTCTGAAAAATTATCTATGGGTTTGTTTGACTTCAATAATGCTTTTGAAGTAATGGCACCTAAGCCCGGCAAAGGAGATTTGGCTTTAAATCCAGAAGATTCTTTTAATAAATCGGTCTTGATTCCTGTTGGAATTTATGCAATCAGCGAAGAACTTGATTCTAAGTATGTATTTGCCGATTTAGGTTTGGCACAAGAGTTATTACAATACAAAACAAATCAAGTTTCGGGAATTGAATTGAAATTAAAACCTAATTCAAATGAAGCTGAAGTAATTACCAAAATAAAAGCCATTTTCAATAATAAAGTTGACGTAAAAACAAGAGCTGAATTAAACGCAACTTTACACAAAATGTTAAATACTGAAAATATTGCTGTTTATCTTATTTTTACTCTTGTAATTGTTATTGCTCTTTTCAATTTAATAGGAGCATTAATAATGATGATTTTAGACAAGAAAGCAAACTTAAAAACCTTGTATAATCTTGGGACAGAAGTTAAAGATTTACGTAAAGTATTTTTGCTACAAGGAAGCTTATTAAGTGTTTTAGGTGGTTTAATAGGTTTGGTTTTAGGAATTATCATTGTTTTAATTCAACAACAATTCCAGCTTATTATGATAACTCCAACATTGGCCTATCCTGTTGAATTTTCAATATTAAATGTATTGATTGTGTTTTTAACGATTGTTTCTTTAGGAATTATTGCAAGTTTTATTGCAAGCAGTAGAGTAACAAAAAAGCTTTTAGACTAAACAATTTGATAATTAGCGTATTCTTGGCTAATCTCTTCAAATATATCCATCAATCCGTTGTGTTCGTCTGTCGTTACTAAACGCTGTTTGTATTCTTTAAAACCATGAATTCCTTTGAAATAATTAGTGTAATGACGTCGCATTTCTACAATTCCAAGGCGTTCACCTTTCCAATCCATTGACCAAATTAAATGATTTCTTGCTGCTTCTACTCTATCAGCAATTGTTGGTTTTGCCAAATGTTCTCCAGTAGCAAAATAATGCTTGATTTCGTTAAAAATCCACGGATACCCAATTGCGGCACGACCTATCATCATCCCGTCAAGACCGTATTTATTTTTATATTCTAAAGCCTTTTCTGGAGAATCGATATCACCATTTCCAAAGATTGGCATCGTTATTCTTGGATTATTTTTTACACGTTCAATATGACTCCAATCGGAATGACCTTTGTACATTTGAGCGCGAGTTCTTGCGTGAACCGTTAATGCTTGAACACCAATATCTTGCAAACGCTCTGCAACCTCATCGATATTGATAGAATTTTCATCCCAACCCAAACGCGTTTTTACCGTTACCGGAAGATTAGTTCCTTTAATAACTGCTTTAGTCAAACGCACCATCAAATCTACATCTTTCAAAACTCCTGCGCCTGCACCTTTACAAACAACCTTTTTCACAGGACAACCAAAATTGATATCCACCAAATCGGGTTGAACGGCATCAACTATACGTGACGACATTTCCATAGCTTCTTCATCGCCACCAAATATTTGGATTCCAACTGGACGTTCGTAATCGAAAATATCCAATTTCTGACGACTTTTTACGGCATCGCGAATCAATCCTTCCGAAGAAATAAATTCGGAATACATTAAATCGGCACCGTGCAATTTGCACAACCTACGAAATGGCGGATCACTCACGTCTTCCATGGGCGCAAGTAAAAGTGGAAAATCTGGTAATATGATGTTGCCTATTTTGGGCATTGGACTAATTTTTTTGCAAAGATACAAATTTTTGTTGGTTTCAAGTTTAAGGTTTCAAGTTTCAGTCTTATAAATCAAAACTTTGCTTTATATTTGCAGATTAAATGCGAAAGCATTAGTAAAATTGACAGATACAGAAGATGAAGCATATTAGAAATTTTTGCATTATTGCACATATTGACCACGGAAAAAGTACGCTTGCCGACAGACTTCTTGGCGCCACACAAACCGTTACAGCTCGTGAAGAAAAAGCACAATTGCTTGACAACATGGATTTGGAACGTGAACGTGGAATTACCATAAAAAGTCACGCCATTCAAATGGAATATAAATATAAAGGTGAAGATTATATCCTAAACCTTATTGATACTCCCGGACACGTAGATTTCTCTTACGAAGTTTCTCGATCTATTGCAGCTTGCGAAGGCGCGCTATTAATTGTTGATGCTGCGCAAAGTATTCAAGCACAAACGATTTCTAATTTATATTTGGCTTTAGAAAACGACTTGGAAATTATTCCGGTTTTGAATAAAGTCGATTTACCAAGTGCTAATCCTGAAGAAGTTAGCGATGATATTATTGATTTATTAGGTTGCAAATTGGAAGATATTATTCACGCTTCAGGTAAAACTGGTTTTGGTGTAGAAAATATCTTAGCTGCAATTATAGAAAAAATTCCTGCGCCAAAAGGTAATAAAGACGAACCATTACAGGCGTTGATTTTCGATTCACATTACAATCCGTTTCGTGGAATTGAAGTTATTTTCCGTGTTAAAAATGGTGAAATTAGAAAAGGTCAGAAGATTAAATTCATGGCAACTGGAAACGAATATTTTGCCGATGAAGTAGGAACATTAAAGTTAAATCAAGTTCCAAAAAATGTAATTTCTGCTGGTGATGTTGGTTATTTAATTTCAGGAATTAAGGAAGCGAAAGAAGTAAAAGTTGGTGATACAATTACTGATGCAAAAACACCAACGACCAATATGATCACTGGATTTGAAGACGTAAAACCAATGGTTTTTGCTGGAATTTATCCGGTTGATACAGATGATTTTGAAGATTTACGTGCTTCAATGGAGAAACTGCAATTGAATGATGCCTCATTAGTTTTTACAGCAGAAAGTTCAGCAGCTTTAGGATTTGGTTTTCGATGTGGATTCCTAGGAATGCTGCACTTGGAAATTATTCAAGAACGATTGGAACGTGAATACGATATGACTGTAATTACAACTGTTCCAAACGTTTCGTATTTGGCTTACACCAAAAAAGATCCTGAAACATCATTTGTAATTAACAATCCATCTGATTTACCTGAACCTTCAAAATTAGACCGAGTTGAAGAACCTTACATAAAAGCTACTATCATCACTAAATCTGATTTCGTAGGTAATGTAATGAGTTTGTGTATCGAAAAACGTGGAGTAATAACTAATCAAACCTATTTGACAACGGAAAGAGTTGAATTAAATTTTGACATGCCACTAGCTGAAATCGTATTCGATTTTTACGATCGATTGAAAACAGTTTCTAAAGGTTATGCTTCGTTTGATTATTCTCCAATTGGAATGCGAACTTCTAAATTAGTGAAACTAGACGTTTTATTAAACGGACAGACGGTTGATGCGCTTTCTGCGTTGATTCACGAAGATAATGCATACAATATTGGTAAAAAAATGACCGAAAAACTTCGTGAATTGATTCCAAGACAGCAATTTGATATTCCAATTCAAGCTGCGATTGGTGCTAAAATTATTGCACGTGAAACTATAAAAGCGTTACGTAAAGACGTTACCGCAAAATGTTATGGTGGAGATATTTCTCGTAAACGTAAACTTCTTGAAAAACAGAAAAAAGGTAAAAAACGTATGCGTCAAGTAGGAAATGTTGAAATTCCTCAAGAAGCATTTATGGCTGTTTTGAAGTTGAATGATTAATTTTTTAAGAATAAAGAAAATAGAGAATAGAATATAGACTAAACCCGATAACAAAAGTTGTTGGGTTTTTTGTTATATTTGATTTGTTAAATTGTAGAAATGATTGATTTATATACTGAAATTGAAAACGGTAGGAGAAAATTTGAAAATGAAATTTTTCAACCTATATATCAATCCATAAAAACTGATACTGCCTTTTTGGAATTAAATCGATTAGATTTCATTAATTGTGAATTTAATTTTTTTGAGATCGAAGATTTAAATCAACCTGATTTGACGATTTTTTTCAAAGAATGTGTTTTTAATGATCACGTAAATTTTTTTGATGTCTACCTAGGTGGATTAATATTTGTTGAAATTAAAAAAATAACGAATGTTGATATTTCAGGAAAGTTTACTAGAATTAGATTTAACAACAAAAATACACCATTAAATGGAGGTCTTGATCTTAATGTTGAAATTATTCAAGAATTAAATTTTGAAGATTTTAATCAAACAAATGGTAAATTAGAATTAATAGTAAATAATGGAAATCTTGAAAAGAAAGAAGAATTTAGAACTTTTTTCAAGAATGCAAAGTTTAATGATTTTTTCATTTCAAATTCTAATTTTGGTTATATAGCAAATTTTAAAAACATAACAGTTTTGAGTAATTTGTCTTTTGAAGAATGTTCATTTGAAGAATGTTTCTTTGATAATTCAAATTTTACTGGAGAAGTCAATTTTTTAAATTGTTTGTTTAACAAATTTGCTTCCTTTCAAAATTTAGTTAGTCAAAATTCATCAAGCTTTCATATTAAAAAGTCAAAATTTATAGAAAGAGTAAATTTCAATAATTCTAAATTCCACAAACTAGAAATAAACGATAATAATTTCAAGGAACTAACTTTTCAAGATTCACAATTTAACTCCATTTCAATTGACCGAACTACTTTTGAAAAAAATGTTTTGTTTGATGACATTCAGATAACTAATATTAATGACTGTAATAGAAGAACGATAAGAACAATAAAACAAGAAATTCAAAAAGCAGAAAACAGAATTGATTTTAATCGATTTAAAAACTATGAAATGGCAACTTATTATAAAGAACTAAGTTGGAAGAAAAATTTTGTCGACAAATCAATACTTTATATGACAAAAATTTCGACTGATTTTGGAAATAGTTGGACGAAAGCTCTAGGCTTTACTCTTTTATCTGCATTATTATTTTTTACTTTGTTCTTCATTAATGAAAACTACTTCAATTCTTTTGACTTAAAAAATTGGACTCAATTTACATCTGGCTATTTTAGATTTTTCCTCGTAACAGATTTTTATAATCCATTAGAAACTGATAGAGTTTACTTGACAAATCCTTTAAGTTGGTTAATTTTCGTTTTTGGTAAAATTGTAATTGCTTTCGGAATCTATGAAATGATTCAATCTTTTAGAAAATTTAAAGCTTAATTCAGTTCTTCCAGCAACTTCATCACATCTTCAGCTTTAAAAAGTTGTGTTCCTTCGTTCATTGTGGCTGCTGTTCCGCAACAAACTCCTATTCGGATTACTTCTTTTAAGGTTTTGTTTTGTGATAATGCCCAAACCATTCCGCCAACCATGCTGTCGCCTGCGCCAACCGTACTTTTCTTTTCTACTTTTGGTGCTTTTACAAGATATGTTTCTTCGTTTGTGACTAAAATTGCGCCATCAGCTCCAAGTGAAACTACTACAATTTCGGCGCTTTTATCTTCAATTAGCTTTTTTGCTGCTTTTTCTACATCTGATAATTCTAATCGTTCGACGCCAATTAGTTTTGCTAATTCTCCAATATTGGGTTTGATTAAATAAACACCTGTTTCTAAAACCTTTTTCAAAGCTTCACCTGATGTATCGACGATAACTTTTATGTTTGATTCTTTAGCTATTGTTGCAATTTTTTGATAGAAATTAGTTGCTAATCCTTCGTTCAAACTTCCGCTGATGACTAAATAATCGGTTTTTAATTCCTTTATGGTTTTCAGAATTTCATCTTTTTCATCTTCATGAAATTCATTTCCAGGAAATCCGAATCTATATTGAGCTTTACTTACATTTTCGAATGCTATGAAATTTTCTCTAGTCCAATTTTTAGTTTTTATGGCAACATTTTCTAAGCTTTCTTTCGCAATTAATTCTTCCAGCATTTCTCCAGAAGAACCACCAGAAGTAAAAATACAAGTTGATTTTCCTCCTAATTTTGCAATTGCTTTCGACACATTTATTCCGCCACCGCCAGCATCATAGCGTGGTTTTTCGCAACGAATTTTTTGCTCGGCAATCAATCCTGTAAAATGAGTTGATTTGTCTAATGATGGATTTATGGTTAGTGTTGTGATTTTTAGATTTTTCATTTATAATTGTAATTGTCCCTAAAGATAAAATTTTCTTTTTTAAACTATCAAGAAATTAAGATTATACTTTTGAATTTAACCTTATTATGTGATTTCTCCCAAAAGGTCGAAATGAAAGTTGCAAAATACCTCGTACTTTTAAGCCTTTAAAGCAAAAAAATTATTTCATTTTCTTATTTAGAAAAAATCAAAAATCAAAAATCGTTAATCCGCAATCGTTAATCTTTCTTACCTTTGCAGAATGATAGAAGATAAAAATCCGCAACGAACATCACTTTCGCAATTGGGCGAATTTGGATTGATAGACCATTTGACAAAAAATTTTGATGTCAAAAACACCTCCACTTTAAAAAGTATTGGTGACGATGCTGCTGTTTTAGATTTTAAAGATAAAAAAGTAGTCGTTTCAACTGATTTATTAATTGAAGGCGTACATTTTGATCTGGCTTACATGCCTTTGCGCCATTTGGGTTACAAAGCTGTTGTTGTAAATGTTTCTGACATTTGTGCTATGAATGCGAAAGCAACTCAAATTACCGTTTCGGTTGCTGTTTCTAATCGTTTTCCGCTTGAAGCATTGGAAGAATTATTTGACGGAATTGCTTTGGCTGCCAAATTTTACAATGTTGATGTTATTGGCGGCGACACTACTTCTTCTCAAAAAGGTTTGATTATCTCAATCACCGCAATTGGTGAAGCTAACGAAGAAGACATTGTTTATAGAAACGGCGCCAAAGAAAATAATTTATTGGTTGTAACAGGCGATTTGGGTTCGGCTTATATGGGATTGCAAGTATTGGAACGCGAAAAACAAGTATTTCAGGTGAATCCAAACAATCAACCCGATTTGGATGCTTACACATATTTAATTGAAAGACAATTACGTCCAGAAGCACGTCATGATATTAAAGAATTATTATCAAAATTGGAAGTAAAACCAACTTCGATGATTGATATTTCGGATGGATTATCTTCTGAAATTATTCATATTTGTAAGCAAAGTAAAGTTGGATGTAATTTATATGAAGAGAAAATTCCGGTTGATCCGCAGTTTATTAATGTTTGTGAGGAATTCAATATCGATTCTACAACGGTTGCAATAAATGGTGGAGAAGATTACGAATTATTGTTTACCATCGCAATGGAAGATTTTGACAAAATAAAAGCCAATCCAAACTTCACAGTAATCGGACATATGGTTGGTGAAAGTGAAGGAACGCATTTGATAACAAGAGCCAACACTAAAATTCCGTTAAAAGCTCGTGGTTGGAATGCTTTGGAAGAATAGATATAAAAAAAGCGATACTTCAATTAGTATCGCTTTTGTTTTTATAATAACATGCCTCGGTCTTTGGCAACTGCAGCTAATTCTGAGTCTTTACATCCTTTAATTCCAAGTAGCTCTTTCATATTTTCTTTTCTAGTTTTCACAGAACTCGATGAAATTGTTATGTAAAGAGGAATATCGTCATATCTTACACCTTTATTCAAGTAGTGTAAAATTTGTTTGTCTATAACATCAACATACACTTTTTCTTTTTGTTGATTGTTTAAAAATTTAATTACAGAATCGCTATAATATTTTTCTCCTCTAAGCATTGTTTGTAGTGCCAAAATCATACTTTCAAAACCCAAATCATTTTTTATAACTAAACCAAGAGGATCAATTTCATCTATTATAGATTGTACTTTTAGACTTTCAGAGTGCATTGTTAATAATGCAATTTTACATTCTGGCATCTCGCTAATTAACAACTTTGCAATATCTTCACCTGTGATGATGTTTTTTTCTTCGTAGGGAGGCATACTCACATCAAGAAAAGCTATATCATATTTTACTTCTGGATTAATTACAGCTTCAAATCCTGTTTTGCAATCTATTGCTTCATAGAATGTGAATTCTATTTTTTTGTCAGGGAATAATTTGATCACATTTTTATATCCTTGAATAATAAAAGGATGATCATCAACGATTAATACATTAATGTTTTGGGGCATTGTTATACTTTTATAGTTTTATGTTCAAGCGGAACTACAACTAATACTTGAGTTCCTTTATCTTTTTCAGATTTTATTTCAATGGTTCCATTACTTTCGTGGGTTCTGTCAACCATATTTTTCATTCCAATTCCTTTACTTTTCATTTTTAGATCATAGCCTTCGCCATCGTCTACAATATTAAGAATTAAATTTCCTTTTTTATCTTTTTTAAAGTCAACTTTTATAAAATTTGCGTTGGCATACTTATTTATGTTTTGTAAACTCTCTTGTAAAATACGATACAAGTTAATTTTTGTAGTATTTGAAAGCTTATCCCAATCAATATTTTCGCCAATGGTCGCTGTTAATTTTGCTGGATTTACTTTAGTTTGTTCTTCAAGCAATCCATTAACAATAGCCACAAAGTTATTAATTAAAACAAATTTTTCCCTACTCAACTCATGAGAAATTTCACGAAGATCTTGCTCAATAGTTTTTAATTCTTCTAAATACCTTAGTCTTTCTTGAACAGCTTCCTCGTCTGTTCTTTTGTTTAAGCCATCAAGATTGAGTCGCAAACCAAACATTCGTCCTAGAACACCATCATGAAGTTCTTTGGCAATTCTGTTTTTTTCATAGACTTTGCCTTCGTCAAGTTTATTTTGTTGTGATATGATTAATTTATATAATTCTTCATTAGCGCGTTGCTGAGCTTGGGTAAGAGCAAGTTCTCTTCTTCTTGCTCTTTGTGCTCTCATAAAAAACAGAACTCCAACAAAAGCCATAGTTCCCATAAAGTAGTTAAGAATATCTCTGTTTTGCTCAACAAGATCATCTTTTTGCTTTATAATTTCATCAGTTTCTAGTTGCAAACGAGCGAAACGGTCCTTTGAATTTCGTTCTACTAATTGAAGACTGTCACTAATTCTAATATAATCCTCTGAATATTTAGCTGAATTTTCTTTGTCAACTAATGTTGCTTGCTTAAGTGCAGCAATTGAATAATAGGGTAAATTAGAGATTTTAGCAGTTTCGATTGCATTTAAAGAGTATTTTTTTGCATTTACTATATCATTAATTTTAAAAAAATATTCTGACAAATGAATGTAAGTCAATACCTTATAACTCGAATAATTTAAACTATCTCTAATCTTAAGTGATTCAAAAAATAGTTTTTCAATATTTTTCAAATCATTATTTTTAAATTTTGAATAAGCTAAATTATCAATTACATTTGAATATAATAATTGATTTTCATCCTTTAATTTTTTTTCTGACAGTGCTTTCTCAAAATAATAAATCGCTCTTTTATAATTTTTTAATTCTAAATAAACTAATCCTATATTATTATAACAATTAGCAGTTTGATGTTCGGTAGTTTCTAAATTTGCGTTAGATACAATTTTTAGAGCATTTTTATAATTTTCTATTGCTCTATCATATTCTTTAAGCTCACTAGAAACTGTTCCTAAAGAATTTAAAGCAGCATAGATTCGTTGATAATCTTCAGTCTTTTTTAAAATATTATAAGCTTTAGTTAATGAAACATCAGCACCAAAAAAATCATTCAATTCTAATTGTACAATACCTTTTTTTAGTAAAACAACAGAATAACTATTGTAATCTTTAAGTTTATTGAAAAAAAATTCAGATTTATTATAAAAATAAAATGAACTATCTAAAACATTTTTTTTGTAGTAATAATTTCCTCGATATCTTAAAGCTTTGGCTAAGTGGATAGTATCTTTTGCTGACTTAGAAATATCTAATAGTTCTTTAGAAAATTTATTATATTTATCCCATTGATTGAAATAAAAGTAATTATCAATTACTAAATCCAAACTTTTTCTCTTGAAGAAAGAGTTTTCCATTTGAGATAATAATTCCACAGACTTATCATTATAGAGAGATTGCTGTTTTTCTGAATATTTTTTATCTAAAGAATTCTTGAGATACAAATCAACTTTTTTTACAGTTTGATTGTCTGCATTTATGTTATTTTTTTTACATCCAAAAGATGTAAGAAGAATTAAAAAAAGGTAGAAATTTTTCAAATTATAATTTTTGATTTGAACAAATCTACAAAATAAAAAAAAGCTAACATAAAATGATAGCTTTTTTTATAAATACATATTTTTTTTAGTTTCCTGTTCCTACATTTCTGTCTCTACCACCGATTTCGAAATTTCCTGTCCCTACATTTCTGTCTCTTCCGCCAATTTCAAGATTTCCTGTTCCTACATTTCTATCTCTTCCACCAATTTCAAAATTTCCTGTTCCTACATTTCTATCTCTTCCTCCAATCTCAACTGGAGAAGTGAAAGATGTTAATACCATCATTAAAGAGAATAATCCGAATATTGCTAATGATTTTTTCATGATTGTAATTTTATGTTTTTGTTAGACTTTAATTGTTATTCGCAAAGCCAGTCGTTTAAAACTTGTTTGGGGCTTTTGACGTCGTAAAAGTACTACAGCATTAGGTTTCGATAAATACGTTTTGACGTGTATAATGTAGAATGACATCATTTGATAGTGAATGATGCTCAAATTTGGGTGAATGACATTTTTTAAAAACACGTAGTTTTACGTGGTTTTAAAAAAGAAAAAAATGAAGTTAAAATATTGATTATCAATTATTTATGATATTTTATTAAAAACAAATATCATTTTAACGAGAAAAAGTGCAGTTGGTCTATAATTAATTTTTAATAAGAAACAGCAAAATGAAGCGCTGATTTAATCAAGAAAAGGGTAATTAGATTTCTAAGTAATTTCCAGATGCTATTGAAGTTATAATGGCATCAATATTTTCTTTGTAAGATTTAGAAAACGGAAGTTTTGTAGTTGTATTTTTAATGTGGCAAACAGCATTTCCAGTGTGAATTCTAGAAACATAATCAATATTAAGTATATAACTATTGTGAATTCTAACGAAAGGATAACTAAGAACGCCTTCAAAATGCTTTAGTGTTTTAAAAGCAGTAATCATTTCTCCTGTATTTAAATGAATATCAGTAGAGTTGTTGTCTGCTTGTAGATAACAAATATCTTTAGCATCTATATAACGGTAATCACCGTAAGACTTAACACAAATAATTAAAGGTTTATCTTTTCCTCCTTTAATTTCAAACGTTGTGTTATTTTCTTTTGGTTCAGAAGCTACTTCTTCGCTTATATCAATTTTATCATCGATTAATTCAGTTTCTTCAACATCATTGATTTCTTCACTAGGAATATGTGATTCATTAGTTTCTATAACTTCTTCTTGAACTTCAACAGTAACCAACTCAATTGGAGTGATTTCTGAATCAACTACAGTTGATTCAACCTTAGCAACGTCTGGAACTATTATTGATGGCGCGCTAACCTTATTAGATACAGTAGAAGAAATACTATTTGACGATTCTTTATCTAAACGGAATATACTTTTACGAAGCTCCTTAGTTTCTATAGGATTGATTAAATAATCAAAAACACCATATTTATATGATTGTAAACAAAGTGCATCATTTGTAGTAGTAACAATTATTTTAGGAATTACTGATAAATAACGGTGTAATTCATTGATAAAAGCCAATGACAACTTAGATTCCTCATCTGGAGGATCAATTTCAAGAAAAATTACGTCTGGGTGGTATTCTAAAACAATATCAATTCCATCTTCATAATTATCAGCCATTGCCAAAAAGGTAAGGTTTTGAAAACTTTCGGCCGTGGCTTTAGTCTTCAACCTATTTTTTGGGTTGTCATCAATAATTACGAATGTAAAATTCTTCAATTGCTTTACTTTTTGGGGTAAAGCATCAGTTTTTATGAGTTCACACAACTCATGTTAAAATATAGATAGTTTTGGGGACTATTTTTTGCTGTAAATCACACATTTTACAACGTTACTAAATTAGAAGTTTTGTAGAATATTCAAACAGATGTGAACTACGACTTTTTAACAATATACCCTTTTTAGTTGAAAGGTAGGAAACGTCGATTAAACGCATTATTATTAAGGTTTTTTCTTACTTTTTTATAAAAATGGAAGAGAAAAAATAAAAATCATATTATATCTACATATAGCTATAATACAATTTAATTAAATATCATAATACATTGTAATTTAGTTGTTTAAATGTATTTATTAAAAAATAAATATAAAATAAAAGTCAAACAAAGAAATAATTCTCATCATCGAATTGTAAGTAAAATCGTCAGAAAAAGTAAAAAAGCTAAAAAAATCGTTTCAAATAATAATTATGTTGATGTTGTTAACAACCTTCAAAAAAATTGACAAAAATCAAGTGTTTTATTTATCGTATTATATCTATATCAAAATATAAAATAAAGCCGTAACACTATCAATTACAGATTGATAAAAGTAAAAACAATAATCTAAGGATAAAAAATATCTTTAAATGAATATGCAGTAAAAGAATCTTTTCTAAATTTGGAAACAAATTATCTAAAAATTGTAATTCAATTACAAATGATGAAGATACTTTTCGTGTGAATTAAATGATAAGAAAAACAAACTATTTAAATTATATATAGCGATATGGGAATCACTAAAACCTTCGGATTTTCCTTTAAAATCAATGAAATGGCCGATGTTTTAAAAGCATTAGGAAATCCATCTAGATTGAAAGTTATTCAGTTTTTAATGGATAATCCAACATCTTGCTGTGGAGATATTATTGAAGTATTACCTTTGGCGCAATCAACAGTTTCAAAACACCTTTCAGAATTAAAAAGAGTAAAATTAATCAAAGGAAAAAACAAAGGAAACAATATATATTATTCACTAAATGTTAAAACTTGGGAAAAAGTGCGAGATTTTGTATTAAGTGAAATCAATTTACCTAAGGAAGATTAAAATTAATGTTAAAGTAATTTGTCACTTTATAGATATCATTATTTTTGATAAAAAAACTATGAGAAAATTATTGTTCTTAACCATCTTGCTTTGTTCGCTCTTTGCAAATAGCCAAGAATTAAAAAAATTTGAATTCAAAAGAAATGAATTGAAAAGCAATGCTCTTTTTTTAATTTTAGGTCAACCAGAATTCAGTTATGAAAGAATTTTAAATAACGAATCTGGAATAGGTGTTTCTGTAAATTTTGCATTAGAAAAAGACTTTGAAACTACTTTTAGTCTTACTCCTTATTATCGCTTTTATTTTGGCAAAAAGCCAGCAGCAGGTTTTTTTGTTGAGGGTTTTGCTATGCTTAACACAATTGACATAGATGAAGGAACTTACACTGATTACAATTTTCAAACAAATACCTACACCACAATTACAGAAAATGGTGACAGTTATACCGATTTTGCTTTAGGATTTGGTGTTGGTTTTAAACTGCTATCAAAAAGAGGATTAGTTCTTGAAGCTAACGCCGGAATTGGGAGAAATTTACTAAACCCTGAAAAAAACGACTATTTTGGACACACTTTTGTTGGTAGAGGTGGAATAACAGTAGGATATAGATTTTAAAAACTTAAACCATTAATATGAAATCGTCACTTACAACAAGTTTGCGTGAGCAAACACCTATAAATAAAAAGACGATACAATATATGACCGCTAAAAAATCAAATTTTATATATATGAAAAAAACAATTATTGTATTTGCCTTTTCACTTCTTTGCTTAAAAGGATTTGGCCAGAAAGAAAACGAAACTTCAGATTTCAAGAAAAACGAAGTAAAAATAAATGCGTTGTATTTAGTTTTAGGAGCCTTTGATGCTACTTATGAACGTGCTATCAACGACGAATCAAGTGTTGGAACTTCCATAACCTTTTTGTTAGATAAAGAAGCCGACGTCAACACAGCATTTGCCATTTCTCCTTACTATAGATTTTATTTTGGCAAAAAACCTGTTGCCGGATTTTACATGGAAGGATTTGGTTTATATCAAAGCATTAACAGAGAAGTTTATTACTATCAAGGAAATAATTTTTATAGTGAAGAAAAAGTAAAAGCATTTGCTTTAGGAATAGCTCTAGGTGGAAAATGGTACACAAAACGAGATGTAATGTTTGAAATTGGAGGAGGAATTGGAAGAAACCTATCTATAAATTCTAACATTCCTAACACTGATTATTCAAGAATAACAGGAAAGATAGCAATTTCTGTAGGCTATAGATTTTAACAAACGATAATTAAAGTAAAAAAGGCGAAAAGTGTAACTTTTCGCCTTTTTTATTATTCGTACTTCGTATTTCAAACTTAGTGCTTTATATCGTTTTCATCAACCAATTTCTCATAGAAACTTCTTCGTTGATAATTTCTCTTAATTCAGAAATGGCAACTCTGTCTTGCTTCATTGAATCTCTATGACGAATAGTAACTGTTTTGTCTTCTAACGTTTGATGATCAACTGTGATACAAAATGGTGTTCCAAGTGCGTCTTGACGTCTGTAACGTCTTCCTACAGCGTCTTTTTCGTCGTAAGCTACGTTGAAATCCCATTTTAAATCATCAATAATACTTTGAGCAACTTCTGGAAGTCCATCTTTTTTAACTAATGGTAAAACAGCCGCTTTTGTTGGAGCTAAAACACTTGGTAAACTTAAAACTGTTCTTGTTGAACCATCTTCAAGAGTTTCTTCTTTTAGTGATGTTGCAAAAACTGCCAAAAACATTCTATCCAATCCAACTGAAGTTTCTACAACATATGGAACGTAGTTAGAATTAGTTTCGTTATCAAAATATTGTAATTTTTTACCTGAAAATTGTTCGTGTGCTTTCAAATCGAAATCAGTTCTTGAGTGAATTCCTTCCAATTCTTTAAATCCGAATGGGAAATTGAATTCGATATCAGCAGCAGCATTAGCATAATGAGCTAATTTTTCATGATCGTGGAAACGGTAATTTTTTTCACCCAATCCTAAAGATAAATGCCATTTTAAACGGTTAGTTTTCCAATATTCATACCATTTCATTTCTTCGCCTGGTTTTACAAAAAATTGCATTTCCATTTGTTCAAATTCACGCATACGGAAAATAAATTGTCTTGCAACAATCTCATTTCTAAAAGCTTTACCTGTTTGAGCAATTCCAAAAGGAATTTTCATTCTACCAGTTTTTTGAACATTTAAGAAATTAACAAAAATTCCTTGTGCTGTTTCTGGACGAAGGTACAAATCCATTGCATTTTCAGCAGACGCACCTAATTTAGTTCCGAACATTAAGTTGAATTGCTTCACATCTGTCCAATTTCTTGAACCTGTTTCTGGGTCAGCAATCTCTAATTCTTCAATTAATGCTTTCACGTCTTCTAAATCACCATTTCCTAACGATTTACCCATTCGTTCAAGAATTTCTCTTTCTTTTGAAAGATATTCCATTACACGTGGGTTTGTTGTTTTATATTGTTCTTCGTCAAAAGATTCGCCAAAACGTTCGCGCGCTTTTTCGATTTCTTTTTTAGCTTTCAGATTTAATTTTTCGGCATAATCCTCAATTAAAACGTCAGCTCTGTATCTTTTTTTAGAATCTTTGTTGTCAATTAATGGATCGTTAAAAGCATCAACATGTCCTGAAGCTTTCCAAGTTGTTGGATGCATCAAGATTGCCGCGTCAAGTCCAACAATGTTTTCGTGCATTTGCACCATTGCTTTCCACCAATATTCGCGGATGTTTTTCTTTAATTCAACACCATTTTGTGCATAGTCATAAACCGCACTTAAACCATCGTAAATTTCGCTTGACGGAAAAATAAATCCGTATTCTTTTGCGTGCGAAACCACATTTTTAAATAAATCTTCTTGTTTTGCCATAATGGTGCAAAAATATAAAAGTGAAATTAAAATTTAATATAAATAACCAATGAATCGTTGATTTTTATATTTTTATAAAAATATTAGCCCAATTTCATGATTCAAAGCATCATAAATCTCTTTTTTCCGAAAGCTTGCGCAGGTTGTAATTCGTTTTTATTGAAAGATGAAATTGTAATTTGTACTTCCTGCCGACATGATATTCCGCTTACAAACCATCATTTAAGCAAAAATAATGATGTTTATTCTAAATTTTATGGTCGTATTCCTATAGAATTTGCTTCAAGCTTGATGTATTTCCACAAAAAAGGAATTGTTCAAGAAATGATTCACAAACTGAAATACAAAGGTCATCAAGAAATTGGTGAAGCAATTGGATATTGGTATGCAGAAGAGTTAAAAGATGTTGAAGAATTAAATGATGTTGACTTCATAATTCCAATTCCATTACATAAAAAAAGATTTAAAGAACGTGGTTATAATCAAGTAACTACTTTTGGTGAAGCTCTTTCAAAAAGCTGGATAAAATCTTATGATGAAACTATTTTGGTAAGAAATGTATATTCAAAAACTCAAACTACTAAATCGATTTTAGGAAGAGCTGAAGTTGTAGAAAATATCTTCGGGATTAATTATAACGAATCCCATCACAATAAACATTTTTTATTGATTGACGATGTAATTACAACTGGTTCAACGCTTGAAGCTTGTGGTAGAGAACTGCTAAAAATTCCGGGTTCAAAAATCAGTATTGTTTGTATGGCGATGACACAGTAATGATTTTAGTTAATTATAAATAAAAAGATTTCGTTTCCACTAAATATAATTGTTATTTTGCGCTAAGAAATTAAAGAATTGATGCAAAAAGGTATTTTTAAATATGTTTTACTATTACTAGTTTTTCTAGTGATTGGATGTGCTAAAAGAGGCTCTATCACAGGCGGTATGAAAGATACTATTGCTCCAAAAATGGTCAATAGTTTACCTAAAAATTTCTCAACAAATTTCACTGGAAAGGAAATAAAAATCAGTTTTAACGAATACATTAAGTTGAAAGATATTAATAAGCAGCTTATCATTTCGCCACCAATGAAGCGTCAACCAGAGATTTTACCTTACAACGCAAGTAAATTCATCACTATCAGAATTAAAGACACGCTTCTTCCAAACACTACTTATAGTTTTAATTTCGGAAAAAGTATTCAAGACAACAACGAAGGAAATCCTTACCAACAATTCAAATATGTTTTCTCTACTGGAAGTTATATAGATTCATTGAATTTGGGTGCAAAAGTAAAAGATGCTATTGAGAGAAAAGTAGATAATTATGTTTCCATAATGCTTTATGATGCTAACGATAAATACAATGATTCTATAATTTACAAACAAGTTCCAAGATATATTACTAACACTTTGGACAGTTTGCAATTAGTTAAATTTGAGAATCTTAAAGAAGGAAAATACCGTTTGATTGCTTTGAAAGATGTAAACGGAAACAATAAATTTGATCCTAAAGTTGAAAAAATAGGATTTCAAAAAGAGTTCATCACTATTCCGAATGATACCATTTATGAATTAGAACTTTTTAAAGAAGAACCAACCTTTAGAGCTGTAAACGCATCACAGGCTTCTGGTTCAAGATTTACCGTTGGATACGAAGGAAATCCTAAAGACGTAAAAATAACGCTTAAAAAGAACTCTGAAGCCATTCCTTTTGTGGTTACACAATTACCTAAGAAAGATTCACTTCAAGTATGGTTTAAAGCCGTAAAAGGAGATTCATTAAGTATTGATGTTTCAAAAAATAAATTTCAAAAGACCTTTTCTTTAAAAATTAAAGAACAAAAAAGAGATACTTTAGGATTTAGTTCAGAACAACAAGGAACCATAAGCTTTAGAGATAATTTTGCCATAAAATCTAATGTTCCTTTGACAAAATGGGATGTAACGAAGATGAAGCTTATTAATAAGGATTCTGTAGAAGTAAAATTTACTAATGAATATGACGAACTCAAACAAGAGTTGAAGTTTATTTTTAACAAAGAACCTTTAGAAAAATACAATTTAAAAGTTTTGCCAGATGCATTAACGGATTATTATGATAGAAAAAATGATAGCTTATCTTTTGATTTTTCTACCAACAATCTTTCTGATTATGGAAATCTTCGTATAAAACTCGAGAATGTAAAGCGTTTTCCTGTCATTGTAGAATTGACTGATAAAGACGGAAAAGTTATTGTAAGTCAATATTCTGAAAAGGAAACATCATTAAATTTTGATTTAATTGATCCTGCAAAATATACCATTCGTGTTATCTATGACGATGATAAAAACAAGCGATGGACACCAGGAAGTTTTTTAGAACAACGTCAAAGTGAAGAAGTAATTTACTTTCCAAAAGAAGTTGATGTAAGAGCTAATTGGGATGTTGAACAACCAGTTGATGTTGGGAAATAGTTAGGTTGCGAGTTTCGAGTTTACATTCAAACTTAGGCTTAGGAAAATTAAACCAACTTAAATTCATCTCTGTCATTTAGAAAATTTAATTTTTTTCTAGTTTCCAGCATTTCATTTTTATCTAATTCTACTATAAAAACGCCTTCTATTTCTTGTGGTTCTTGAAGGTAATTCCCAAAAAAATCAATAGCTTGCGAATGTCCGATGTATTCGAGGTTATTGGCGTCCATACCAACACGATTGACACCAATTACATAACTCATGTTTTCTACTGCGCGTGCTTTTAGCAAAATATCCCAAGCGTTTACACGTGGTTTTGGCCAATTGGCAACATAAATCAAGACATCATAATCTTCAACATTTCTGGCAAAAACTGGGAAACGTAAATCATAACAAATAAGCGGACAGATTTTGAATCCTTTATATTCTACAATTAATTTATCTTTTCCAGCTGTATAAACTTTCTCTTCACCAGCTAAAGTAAAAAGGTGTCGTTTATCATAAGTTTGGATTTCACCTGATGGAAACACAAAAACCAATCGGTTGAAATAGTTGCCGTTTTCTTCGATTACTAAACTTCCTGTGATGACACAATCTTTATTTTTTGCTGTCTCTTTTAACCAAGAAATAGCTTCGCCTTGCATAGTTTGAGCTACGTTTTTGGGATTCATTGTAAAGCCAGAGGTAAACATTTCGGGCAAAACAATTAAATCTACATATTGCGAAATAGCATTTATCTTTTCTTGAAGTAAAGCTTTGTTTTCATTGGGATTTTCCCAGGATAATTCGGTTTGGATTAGGGCTGTTTTTAGATTCATTTTTTATTTTGTTGCCACAGATTAAACGGATTTTACAGATTTGCACTGATTAGTTATAATTCTGTTATTATAATTTCACATCTTCTGTTTTGTTTTAATTCCTCTTCTGAACAATCTTTTCTTTCATGACAATTGTTAACAGGTCGTTCATCGGTGTAATATTTTTTTGAAACTCTGTTTTTATCAATTCCATTTTCAATTAAATAATTATATACTGATTCTGCCCTTTTTTTAGATAAGCTAATTTTATTTTTTTCATGTGAATCAGAATGAGAACATATTTCAATTTTAGCGATTGGATTTTGTTCCTTCATAAAATATAAAAGTCTTTTTACTCTAATAGTAGCTTCATCATTAAAACTTGAACTATTTTTTTTAAAATATAAATTTTGTGGTTCGATAGTAGTTTCAAGGTCTTTATTTACTTCTTTTATTGTAATCTCATCTATAAAAATAAACGCATCGCCATTGTAAGGAAAACCCAAATGCCATTCTGGAAGTTTTCCGTAATTGTAAGCTTTTACTTTTATATATCTTGCATTGATTGGTTTTGATGCTGTAAAACTAAAATCTTTAATAGTGTTTTCGTCTTTTTTTGGATCTACATCATTGGCTACAGATGTGATTAATGTAAAATTGATATTATCTGTTGAACTGTAATATTCTACTTTGGTTGGCATTAAAATCCAAGAACGTTGGTCTTGTAGAAAGGTTGCACTAAAATTGGATACTTCTTTTACATTTTGCAAATCAACAACGGCTTCAAAATCTTGAGTTTGATATCCTTGCCAATCTCCTTTTCTCCAGTTGGTAGAACCATTAATTCCATCTAATAAACCATCCTTTCCACCAGCATGATATTGAGGATTGTAAGTAGATTTTATGTCAATAGTATAATTGTTTGGTTTTTTGAAATAGGTTGCTGAGATTGTGTTGCTTTTCAATCCATTATTCTCTGAATATGCAATTACATGAGAAGATTCATCAATCTCGAATGGTTTTTCATATTTTCTATATGGTATAAGAACCATGCTAGTATCTTTTGTAAAAACGTAAAAAAACAATTTATCATTTCTATCTTTAGATTTTATTTCAATGGTCATTTTATCTTTAAACGATTTACTTTCAGCTTCAATTACTGGAACTGGAATAATATTTTCGTTCACAAAAATATTACTTTTCATAATCGCTTTTTTATAAAAGCCGCCAATACTTTTTAGTTCGTCATTTGTAGAATTTCTAGAAATCTCATTGATTTTTTCAATTTCTAGATTAAACTTTATTTTCTCAAAAAAAGGTTTTGAATGATCCCATTTAGGAATTCCAGGAGTTACCGCATAAATTCCCATAGAGCTCAGAACATACCACGCGCTCATTTGCCCGCAATCTTCGTTTCCAATTAATCCGTCTGGTGTGTTTTTATAGAAATTATTTAGAATATAATGTACTTTTTCAGTGGTTTTTTCTGGTTTTCCAATGTAGTTGTACAAATATGCCATGTGATGACTTGGTTCGTTTCCGTGTGCGTATTGACCGATTAATCCTGTTACGTCAACTTGCTCTCTTCCAGTAGTTTTACTTTCTGAGTTGAACATTTCATCTAGTTTGGCTTCAAATTTTTCGTTTCCGCCATAAGCCGCAATCATTCCGGGAATATCTTGTGGCACAAAAAACGAATATTGCCACGAATTTCCTTCGGTAAAATTATTATTGATTTCTCTTGGGTCGAAAGGTTTATCCCAACCGCCGTTTTTCTTTGGTCGCATGAAACCGGTATTCCAATCGAAAATGTTCTTCCAACTTTGAGAACGCTTCATGAAATACTCGTAATCTTCTTTTTTGTTTAAAATTTGAGCCATTTGGGCAATACACCAATCATCATAAGCATATTCTAAGGTTTTAGAAACGCTTTCGTGCTCGTCATCCATCGAAATAAAACCTTGTCTTTTGTAGGCATCCAATCCTAAATGATCTAACATAGCAGAATGTTTTGCGGCTTCAAATGCTTTTTCGTAGTCAAAACCTGTAATTCCTTTTGACATTGCATCTGCCATAACCGAAACAGAATGATAACCAATCATACAATCGGTTTCATTGGACGCTAATTCCCAAACTGGCAATCTTCCACCTTGTTCGTATTGTTTTAGAAAGGTATTTATGAAATCGGCAGTGCGTTTCTTTTCGATTAAAGTATACAATGGATGTGCTGCTCGAAAAGTATCCCAAAGTGAGAATACCGAATAATAATCAAAACCTTCGCCATTATGCACTTTATTATCTCTGCCTCGATATTTTCCATCGATATCTTGCGCGATATTAGGTTGAACCATCGTATGATATAAAGCAGTGTAGAAAATGGACAACTTATCTTTATCCGTTTCAGTAATTTCTATTTTCGATAATTGTTTGTCCCAAAGTTGTTCGGCTTCTTGTTTAACTTTATTGAAATCCCAACCTTTTATTTCAGACATATTCAATTTTGCTCCTTCATAACTCGTTGGAGAAAGCGAAACTTTTACTGAAATTTTTTCACCTTTTTTAACTTGTTTCGAAAATGCCAATTTTAGTTCCGTACCAGCAAAAAATGTTGGGCTAATTTCTTCATTTGAATGAGAATTTGAAATTTCCAACGGTACAGAAAATTCAATTTGAGCATAAACGTATTGATCTTTGGCCCAAGCTTCGCTTCTTCTTAGAACTTGAATCGTTTTTTTATCAATAATTTTCACATCGCCATATAGCAATTTATCTCTATGGTTTAAATCTAGAATTATATTAGCTTGTCCAGCGTTATTAAAGGTATATTCATGAAATCCGACACGTGTAGAAGATGTTAAACGAACATCAATATTATGTTTATCAAGCTTCACTGAATAGAATCCGGCAGTAGCTTTTTCATTAGAATGGGAAAACTTAGAACCATATTCATTTGGAATAAAATTGTGTTCTCCCATAGTTGGCATTAGCATTATATCGCCATAATCGGTGCAACCTGTTCCGTTTAAATGGGTGTGTGAAAATCCATAAATTACTGAATCATCATAGTGGTATCCTGAACAGCCATCCCAACTTCCATCAATTCTGGTATCTGGTGAAAGTTGTACCATTCCAAAAGGTACCGTTGCTCCAGGATAAGTATGTCCATGACCACCAGTTCCAATTATAGGATTGACATATTTGTGATAATTCTGTCCGAAGGAGACTATTGAGGTAAATAGAATTATTATTGAAAAGAAATTTCTCATTGTAGTTTTGTTTGTCTTTCAAAGATAAAAAAAACGCATCCAAATTAATGAATGCGTTTTAAATTATTTTAAAAAGTAAGTAAATTACTTCACAGAAGCTTTTAAATATTCTCTGTTCATACGAGCGATGTTTTCTAGAGAAATTCCTTTTGGACATTCTACTTCACATGCTCCTGTATTAGTACAGTTTCCGAAACCTTCTTCGTCCATTTGACGCACCATGTTTAATACACGATTTGTAGCTTCAACTTTTCCTTGAGGTAATAATGCATATTGAGAAACTTTTGCTCCAACAAATAACATTGCTGAACCATTTTTACAAGTTGCTACACAAGCACCACAACCAATACAGGCAGCTGCTTCAAAAGCTTTATCTGCATCGTTTTTATTAATAGGAGTTGCATTCGCATCAATTGTATTTCCTGATGTATTTACAGAAACGAAACCACCAGCTTGTTGAATTCTATCGAAAGCACTTCTATCAACAACTAAATCTTTAATTACTGGAAACGCTCTACTTCTCCATGGTTCAACAAAAATTGTGTCACCATCATTGAACATTCTCATGTGCAATTGACAAGTTGTAATTCCTGTATCTGGACCGTGTGCACGACCGTTGATATATAAAGAACACATTCCGCAAATTCCTTCACGACAATCGTGATCAAATGCAATTGGCTCAATTTTATCATTGATTAATTGCTCATTCAATTGGTCTAACATTTCCAAAAACGAACTTGCTGTAGAAACATCATTTAATTTATATGTTTCTAAATTCCCTTTAGCTTTGGAGTTTTTCTGACGCCAAATTTTTAGGGTAATATTTATATTTTTTGCTGCGCTCATAACTCTATTATTTGTAATTTCTTGCGGCTATTTTAATAAACTCGTATTTCAATTCTTCTTTGTGAAGCTCTTCTTTAGTGATATCATCACCTTTGTATTCCCAAGCACCAACAAATGAGAAGTTTTCATCATCACGAAGTGTTTCTCCTTCTGCATCTTGATATTCTTCACGGAAATGACCACCACAAGATTCGTTTCTTTGTAAAGCATCCATTGCCATTAATTGACCTAAATCAATAAAATCTGCAACACGTAATGCTTTTTCTAATTGTGGATTTAGTTCATCTGCGTTTCCAGGAACATTTACATCTCTGTAAAATTCTTCTTTTAAAGCAGTAATTTCAGCAATAGCCTCTTTTAAACCTGCTTCGTTTCTACCCATACCAACTTTATTCCACATGATTAATCCTAAACGTTTGTGGAAATGATCCACAGATTTAGAACCTTTGTTATTTAAGAATTTATCAATAGAATCTTTAACTCTATTTTCAGCTTCAGCAAATTCTGGTAAATCTGTTGAAATTTTTCCTGTTCTAATTTCGTCTGCTAGATAGTTAGAAACTGTATAAGGAAGAACGAAATAACCATCGGCTAAACCTTGCATTAAAGCTGAAGCTCCTAGTCTGTTAGCACCGTGGTCAGAGAAATTTGCTTCACCAGCTACGAAACAACCAGGAATTGTAGATTGTAAGTTATAATCAACCCAAACACCACCCATTGTGTAGTGAACTGCTGGATAAATCTTCATTGGAGTTTCGTATGGATTTTCATCCGTAATTTTTTGATACATAGTAAACAAGTTACCATATTTCTCTTTCAACCATTGTTTTCCTAAAGAAGTAACTTCCTCAGGAGTTGGATTATGATTTCCTTGTGCGTAAGCAGCTTGTTTACCTTTATTTTGGATTTCAGTAGAAAAATCTAAGTAAACTCCTTCATTAGTGTCGTTTGCTTCAATTCCTTTTCCTTCGTCACAAACTTCTTTTGCTGCTCTTGAAGCCACATCACGTGGTACTAAATTTCCAAAAGCTGGATATTTTCTTTCTAAGAAATAATCTCTATCTTCTTCAACCAATTGAGTTGGTTTTAATTTTCCTGCGCGAATTGCTTCAGCATCTTCTTTTTTCTTAGGAACCCAAATACGACCTGAATTACGTAATGATTCTGACATCAAAGTTAATTTCGCCTGATTGGTTCCGTGAACTGGAATACATGTTGGGTGAATTTGTACAAAACATGGATTAGCAAATAACGCTCCTTGTTTGTGAATTTTCCAACCAGCAGTAACGTTACTTCCCATGGCATTTGTAGAAAGGAAATAAACATTTCCATAACCTCCAGATGCAATAACAACCGCATGAGCTGAATGTCTTTCCAATTCTCCAGTAACTAAATTTCTTGCAATAATTCCACGAGCTTTTCCGTCTACTTTCACTAAATCTAACATTTCGTGACGGTTGAACATTTTTACACGTCCAAGCCCAATTTGTCTTGATAAAGCAGAGTATGCTCCTAATAATAATTGTTGTCCAGTTTGTCCGGCAGCATAAAAAGTTCTTTGAACTTGAGTACCACCAAACGAACGATTATCTAACAATCCACCATAATCACGTGCAAAAGGAACTCCTTGAGCCACACATTGGTCGATAATATTTCCTGAAACTTCTGCTAAACGGTGAACGTTTGCTTCGCGTGCTCTATAATCACCACCTTTGATTGTATCATAGAATAATCTAAAAATACTATCTCCGTCATTTTGGTAATTTTTAGCAGCGTTTATTCCTCCTTGAGCAGCAATTGAGTGCGCACGACGAGGTGAATCTTGAAAACAAAAAGCTTTAACATTATAACCCATTTCACCAAGTGAAGCGGCAGCCGAAGCTCCTGCCAAACCAGTTCCTACTACAATAATGTCAATTTTTGGTCTATTATTTGGGGCAACTAATTTTAAATGATCTTTATAATTCGTCCATTTTTGTGAAATATGCCCTTCTGGTATTTTAGAATCTAACTTCATAATTTTTATTTGAATTTGTACTGAAATAAATTCAGCATAAAATTATTTTAAGAAAAAGTGAATGTAAACTGGAATAATTGCAAATAACAACGGAACAACAATAGCGAAAGCAGTTCCGAAAAACTTGATTTTAGGAGTCCAATTTGAATTGTTAAGTCCTAAAGATTGGAAAGCACTTTGAAAACCATGTAATAAGTGGAAAGCTAAAACAGCCATTGCAATCACATAAAGAATTGTTGCAATTAAACCATATTTTGCATCTTTAAAAAATGCTACTGTAATTTTGTGAAGATCCTTATAACCTTCTCCAACTTTTACTTTTGCTTGAGTATTGTAAAATTCTGTTCTGTTTTCAATGTAAGTTTGAAGACCAGATTTTGTCGCCTCATCATAAGATTTCGCAACTTGTTGCACAGGCAAGTATCCCTCATTAGTTGTTAAGTATAGGTCTTGCTTTTGTCCCATTGCTTCAACAGTAATTGTTTGCAAAGGCATGTTTTTATCAAAATGCATTTTCGCCCAAAAATTAACCATGTGAGTTACGATGAAAACCAAAATCAAAGTTCCCAAAATTGCCATATTTCTAGAAGAAAATGAGCTATTAGCTCCTGGATTAGATTTTGCGTAACCAACTGGTCTTGCTTTAACATTTTGATAGGTTAACATAAAACCATCAACTGCATG
Organism: Flavobacterium cheonanense; assembly: GCF_039539185.1. Classification (NCBI taxonomy): domain Bacteria; kingdom Pseudomonadati; phylum Bacteroidota; class Flavobacteriia; order Flavobacteriales; family Flavobacteriaceae; genus Flavobacterium; species Flavobacterium cheonanense. The sequence goes on from NZ_BAABCT010000002.1 coordinate 385,825, forward strand.
AAATAAAATTGAAATGTAGGTTACATAAGAAAGTAACTTAACTGCTGGATTTGAAGTCATAAATAACGCATACTTATTGAATTGTAATGCGTCTCCAAAAATCAATTGTAGATTTCCAGCTAAATGTCCTGCCAAAAACAAGCATAAAAATAAACCCGTAAGAGCCATCCAGTATTTTTTTGCGATAGATGACTTTAAAAGTGCAGATTTTGCCATAAGATTGTATAATTTATTTTAAAAAATCAAACAAAAATACAGCTATTTGATATTAACTACAACCTTTTCGTCGTAATTTATAATCAATTTAAAGTGAGTTTAACACTTGTTGATTTTCAAAGTGTTATATTAACAAAAAAGATGTTTTTTCTTAAACAAAACTACTTTGTGTAAGACGGAATCATCCCTCTTAATCCCATATCAACTACATTTTCTCCTTGAGACGGATCAAATTTTCCGTTTCCATTTGTATCAACCCATTCAAAACTTTTGTTGGTTGAAAGTGAAATTGTAACGACTACATTTTTCTTTTCTAATCCTGTAATCTCTAGTGGACTATTAAATTTTCCAGTAACAACGCATGAAGTTAAAGGAATCGGCGATGTTGCTGCAATCGGATTGGGAACAGTTGTTGCTCCAGCTGGAGCTTGACCCGAAGCAGAATAAGGAAAATCATTTAATGCAAAAGCCCAATATCCTTGTGCCTTATTGGCATCAACTTGGAAAAAAGTATTACCAATGCTATGAGTTCCTATATAAGTATTGAATCCTACAAAACTTTCTAAAGTCCCATCATACTCAAGACTCGAACCTGGCTTACGAATTTTTATCTGGTAATTCTAATAGGATAATGAAACTCTCAACCATTCATAACTTCCAATTGCTAGATCTTTAAGAGGGATTTCTAAAAAAGCTTCGCCTTCAGCAACAATTTTAGCTTTACTAAAATCTATTGCATTAGCACCTCCAATTGCTGTTTCTTGACCATGATAAACAATACTTCCATCGCCTAATTGCGTGTTTGCATCTTTAGCAAATTCAATATAATGTGAAGAAATTTTGTTAAAAACAGGTGACTGCGCACCATTACCAAAAGGAACAAATGAAGGCTGACCCAAATTATTCAATCGGGCTTGATTTGGATCAAACTTAAATTTAATAATCAACATAGGTTCTACCTGATTATCATCTAAATCTTCACAAGAAAAGAAAGAAATGCTTAAGGTTAAAATTGTTAGTAATAAAATTATTTTTTTCATACTTGGTTTTAAGTTTTCTAGCTTCAAATTTATTTTTCAAATAACAAATAAATATAAAGCACGTAAATATTAAACGAATTTAATACGATTTTGTTACATCTTCATCAATAACGAGAATAAAATCAGCTTTATTGTGATTTTCTTTTTCAAGTTTTGATATGTCTTTTTGTTCAACCGTAGATATTGTTACAATTTCTATGCTTGGATTGTAAGTTTTTAAATACCAATTAATCCCGTCAAAATTATCAGAATGAAAAGTCCCATTATAGTGAATGAAAACACTGTTGGCTTTCAAATTTTTATTTATAAAATAGGCCATTGTTGCATCTTTACTAGCTTGAGCTTTTGGCATATTCGGACTTGTATGGTCACCCATCATTTTCATCATTTCAACATAACCAGGAAGTGATGCGTCATAAGGAATTGGTTGTGGTGCAATCCATGTCTTTTCTTCAGGCGTAAGAGTTTCTAAAGCTTCAAAACCTTTTTTAGAAACCATAGAAGCATAACGTCTAGGAATGTTAGTAGCTATAAAATCAAAGTTGTTTTCTTTTGCAAAATCAACCAAAGGTTTGTAATCTGTAGGATAATTTTTCCAAAGTCGAGCTGTAGAGTCCAACTTCTTTTGATCGATTTCACCTTTTAAATATTGGTTTAATTGGGTTTGATTATCGGCTTCTATCATTTCTGCACCAAGAACCACAGGTGTTTTTGCCGCAACATCTTTAGTCAATTCAAGTTGCAACCAATGTGAAACAGAATTATTATGATATTCTCCAAAAAGAACAACTTGTGTTTTCAAAGACGCTTTTAACAATTTATCGTAAGAGACTTTCTTTCCGTTTTTATCAAATAGTTGATACGATTTTTTGTCTTGTGCGTGAAGAACAATTATGAAAAGAAGCAGTAGTGACAAAAATTTAGTTCTCATTATGAAATTTTTTATAAAAATATAGATTTTAATCTGAGTTGGAAACAATTTGGATATTTTTGTTGAAACTTTTACAAATGCCATTTTTAAAATCGAACGATGCTTTTCTTGATTATTTATGTCAATTTATTGATGTAAAAGATAAATCCATGCAAGAATTGATTATTAAAGCTAGAGAAACATTTCAAATATTACATCTTAAGAAAAATGAATTCTTTGTAAAAGAAAATGAAGTTTGCCAGCATTTTTGTTTTGTTGAAAGCGGCATTTTACAACATTCCATCGAAATTTTGGATGAAGAAAAAACAACATATTTAGCATTAAGAAATTCGGTTACCTCGTCGTTAAGCAGTTTTTTATTTGGAAAACCATCAAGAAAAAGCATCAAAGCTATTGCCGACTGTAAATTATGGATTGTTGATTTAAAAACTTTCAAAGATTTAATCGAAAACAATAAAGCATTTCATCAATTTTATTACAATGTCATCGAAAAACAAATTTGTTTAATTGACGATTACCGCATTGATCTGCTAACATTAACTCCCGAAGAACGTTACAAAAAACTTCTTTCAACCGAACCTAAATTACTGCAAGAAGTTCCGTTGCATTATTTGGCTTCGTTTTTAGGAATTTCGTCTCGTCACATGAGTCGTATTCGTAAAAATATTTTATGATTTTACACGAATTTCACGAATTAACACGAATTCTTTGCTTCGTGTAATTTTTGTGTACTTAATATTCGTGTTAATTCGTGAAATTCGTGTCAATAAAAAATAACGCCATTTGGCTACATCTTGAACTCAATTATTCCTTAATTTTGTGTAGAACAAAGCTATTCACTAATTACTATTCACTAATTACTCAATAAAATGACATGAGCCGTCAGGCGATTGCATATGACCATTAAAAAACAATAAAAACTTACATATGAAATACCATCAAATAGATCGTGATTTGTTTATTAAAAACAGAGCAAAATTCACGGCACAAATGAAACCTAATAGTGTTGCCGTTTTTAATTCGAACGATATTTATCCAGTTTCTGCTGATTCTACTTTACCTTTTGCACAACATCGCGATATTTTTTATCTATCAGGCGTTGATCAAGAAGAAAGTATTTTGTTGCTTTTTCCTGATGCACCTTATGAGCATTTGCGTGAAATTTTATTCTTAAAAGAAACCAACGAACACATCGCAATTTGGGAAGGTGAAAAACTTACTAAAGAAAGAGCGTTTGAAGTTGCCGGAATTAAAAGTGTGATTTGGTTGCAAGATTTTCATAAAACTTTGAAAGAAGTGATGACTTATGCTGAAACCATTTACATCAACACTAACGAGCATTATCGCGCTGTTATTGAAACCGAAACTCGTGAGGCGCGTTTTATCAAATGGTGGAAAGAAAATTATCCAGCGCATAAAGTCGAAAAGTCGAATCCCATTTTGCAAAGAATTCGTTCGGTTAAAGAAAGTGAAGAATTGGATTTAATTCAAGAAGCATGTAATATCACTGAAAAAGGTTTTAGAAGAGTTTTGAATTTCGTAAAACCAAACGTAATGGAATACGAAATCGAAGCCGAATTTGCACATGAATTTTTAAGAAATCGTTCTAAAGGTTTTGCTTACACGCCAATTATTGCTTCTGGAAATAATGCTAATGTGTTGCACTATATTGAAAACAACCAACAATGTAACGCAGGAGATTTGATTTTGCTTGACGTTGGTGCCGAATATGCTAATTATTCAAGTGATATGACAAGAATAGTTCCAGTTTCGGGACGTTTTTCTGATAGACAAAAAGAAGTTTATAACGCGGTTTTACGTGTGAAAAATGAAGCAACAAAAATGTTGGTTCCTGGAACTTTATGGAAACAATATCATGTAGAAGTTGGTAAAATCATGACTTCTGAACTTTTAGGTTTGGGATTGATTGACAAAGCTGATGTTCAAAATGAAAATCCAGATTGGCCAGCCTACAAAAAATATTTCATGCACGGAACGTCGCACCACATGGGATTAGACACGCACGATTACGGATTATTACACGAACCAATGCAAGCGAATATGGTGTTCACCGTAGAACCAGGAATCTACATTCCAGCTGAAGGTTTCGGAATTCGTATTGAAGACGACATGGTGATTCAAGAAAAAGGCGAAGCGTTCAACTTGATGAGAAACATTCCTATTGAAGTGGATGAGATTGAGAGTTTGATGAATAGTTAGTTTTCAGTCTCAGTCTCAGTTATCAGTTTAGACGGTTTACGAAAGTGAACCGTTTTTTTGTGTTCCTAGTTGTCTTTCCGTAGGAATCGCACTCGTGATTTACTTTTTATGATTTCTCCTGCGTCGAAATGACAAAACAATTGCAAATTAATCTTTTCATTACAATTGAATTCGAGTTTAAAAAAATCTATTTTTGCACCGATGAAAACCACGATATTCAAAAACACCAAAATCACTTTCACCGACCAAGGAAAAGGAACGGTTGTAGTTTTATTACACGGTTTTTATGAAAATAAAGAAATGTGGAATGCTTTTGCGCCTGAGTTTTCAAAGAAACACCGCGTTATTGCTATTGATTTATTAGGTCACGGACAAACCGAATGTTTAGGTTACGTGCACTCAATGGAAGATCAAGCCGACATGGTGCATCATGTTTTGCACGAATTGAAAATTAGAAAAGCGGTTTTGGTTGGTCATTCGATGGGTGGATATATTGCTTTGGCTTTCGCCGAATTGTATCCAGATGCTATGAAAGGTTTGGTGCTTCTAAACTCGACTTCAAGAGCTGACAGCGAGGAACGAAAAGCCAATCGTGACCGAGCTATTATTGCTGTAAAAAAGAATTATGTGGCTTGCATCCGAATGAGTGTTGCGAATTTATTCAGTGAAAAAAATCGTGAAATTCTATTAGATGAAATTGAATATGTAAAGTTGGAAGCTTTAAAAACGCCTCTTCAAGGCATTGTTGCTTGCCAAGAAGGCATGAAAATTAGAAAAGATAGAGAAGTGATTTTGCATTTTGCCAATTATCCAATGCTATTGATTTTAGGAAAAGAAGATCCTGTTTTAAATTATGATGAAAACGTTGACCAAATTGAAGGAACCAACGTAAAACTGCACACTTTTCCAGACGGACACATGAGTCATATTGAAAATAAGGAAGAATTGTTGTTGGTTTTGGGTGAGTTTTTAAAAAAGGTTTAACCACCAAGACACGAAGAATACAGGGAGGTCACAAAGAAACTAAATCAATCCTTCACGTAAATAACCTTTATCAATAAGTTCATTTTTATCTTTTAAATGAAACGCTTTTCCTTCTTTCATTAAGATTAATTTTGAAGAAATTTTAATAACATTTTCATAATTATGGTCAGTAATTATTATTCCTTTCTTAGTAGAATTTTGAGTAATCAATTGATTTATTTTATCAATCATAATTGGAGATAATCCATTATATGGTTCGTCAAGTAAAACAAACTTTGAAGAATTTGATAAAATTAATTTAATTTCTAAATAACGTAACTCACCTCCAGAGAGATGGTTGATTTTTTTGTATTTTAATGAATTTATAAAATCGTCTTGATAGAAATCGATAATTTTATTTTTATCTATTGACAATTGAATCGTCTTTTTTACTGAAAATGAATTTGGAATAAAATCTTCTTGAGGTAAATAGCTAATTTCATTTAGTAGGTCATTTGTTTTAAATAGTACTTTTCCGTTAACTCTAACAAATTTATTATCAGCAGATAAAATCCCAAAAATTATCTTTAATAAAGTTGATTTTCCCGATCCATTTCTTCCTAATAATCCAATAATTTCTCCTGTTCTGCATTTCAAATAAACATCTGAAAGCACCACTTTTTGATCAAAATGTTTTTGAATACTATCAATTTCCAAAAGATGATTCATCATAACATTTTCATTACTAGGTTAATAATCATGACAATAACGACTAGAAAAAAGAAGTTTAAAATATAGGAAAATAACCAAAGTTTAATTTTTGAAATTCCATTATTATAATAAAACAAGTACTCATTTTTGCGCCTAACTTCTTTTATAAAGATACTTGAAAAGAATCCTAACGTTAGAAATATGGTTTCAAAAGATGAAATTCCAAAATATACTAACGGCAATAAACTTATGGCAAAGTTTATTGGCAAAGTGCTTACATAAAAAGTTAGTATGTTGTTTAGTGTTCTGATATTCTTTTTTGGTAAAGAAAAGAAAACAAATTATACGAGATTTGTAATAAGATGTTAAACTTTTTCTTCAAAAGCTACATCAACACTCAAAATCTCATTTAATAACACAACAATTTCTTCAATATAACTTTCCATTATTTCTGTTGAAATTACTTCGAATGTTTCTTTACCTTCTTTAAAACCAAATGGTAAAAATCCGTTTTTCAAGTTTTTGAAGGAAATAATTCCGGCTTCTATTTCTAAACCTTTTGCATCTGGTTCGTACATGAATGCGTAAGCAAGAATTTGGATGATCTTATCGTTTTTGATGTCTTCTGTTAAGCCATTCCAAGATTTTAAAGTGACACTTGGTTTGGTAACATTTCCAGTTTTATAATCGATGATTCTGATTCTTCCGTTTCGGTTTTCGATTCTATCTACATTTCCAGCAATTTTTACTTTAAATGGTAATTTCGGATGTTCTAAATCTCGTTCTAAATGTTTTTCTAAAGCAATAATCTGAATTTCGTCTCCGTTTTGAATGGCTTCTAATTCTAATTTTAGAAAATTCAACACATTTCGTTTGGCAACTTCAAAAGCTAGCAGGTTTCTTCCTTTTTTGATTTCGCCTTCTTTGTAAACTAATTTGAATTGTTTCAATACTTCCTCATCGATATTTTTGATACAAATTTTAATATCATTTTCAATTAAAATTTTACCAATAAAAGGTTTGTACAATTCTTCTAAAGTTCCGTGAATGATAGTTCCAAGTGTATTTACCGCGATATTTTCTTCTACTTCATCGGTTTCAGAAATACGCAGAATTCTTTGAAAATAAAACTGAATCGGATTTCGAATATACGTTGTCAATGCTGAAGGTGAAAATCCTTTTTCGGCAATTTCTTTCAATCGCAACAACACTTTTTCCGATTTTGGAATTACTAAAGGTTGATGAGCAATTTCAGGAACATTGGCATTGTACGTTTGAAATGTCACGTTGTGATTTGGTTGTTTTTCGACTTCCAATTGTGTTATAAAACGACTACGTTCTCCAGCATCCAAACCTTCACTATCGGAATTGTATAACAAATAAATATTTTTAGCACGCTGTAATAAATGATAGAAATGATAAGTATAAATGGCATCTTTTTCTTTGAAAGTTGGCAAACCGTATTCTTTTTTAACATCGTATGGAATGAAAGAATTCATACTTTTCCCAGCTGGAAATTTTCCTTCGTTAACCGATGTGATTATTACGGTTTCAAAATCGAGCACACGACTTTCAAGAACTCCCATAATTTGCAATCCGTTCAAAGGTTCACCTTCAAATGAAACTTCAGCGACATCAATTACCTGTTTGTAAATAGCAAATAAAGTTTCTACAGAATCAATATTTGAATTGGATGAAAAATAAGAAATCATTTTGTTTATCACTTTGAAAATAGAATAAACAAAGGCATTCGTAATCTTTTCTTCTTCGTTGTCTGAACTTAAATTGGATTTGATTTTAAGCAAAATCTGACTCAAATTTTCCAAAATAGCAACAGAAGATGTGTCCCATTTTTGAAAAATCAATTGAAATAATTCATTTTGATTTTCTTGTAATTCTAGGATTCGTTTATGAATTATGAAAGTATAATTGTTTTGATTGATTCTGTTTACCAACTCTTTAGCATTGATGTAAGGTTCAATCAGCGGATGCGTTAGAATATCCAAAACATCTTTGTAATAAAACACATAACTCGATGCGTTTCTTGAAATTGCGTTAGTATGCGCTTTAAATAGTTTGGCAATCAACAATTGAGCAGGATTATTTTTACTTGAATAACCCATCGTAATATTTAAAGCATCAACATTAGATGTAAGCGAATATAAAATGGGAACCAAAAGTGATTCTTCACCAAGGACAACGGCAACATTTTGAAGTTTACCTTCGTTTTTATTGCTGTATTTTTCAATGATTTCGCCAACTATTTTGGCTTGACCAATAGCTTTTGGCGTACAAATAACTTGAATGTTCTTTTCTTGCTTAAAATCACTTGTAATCCATTCATACGGATTGGTTTTATAATAAGGCCAAGTTGATTTGAATCTACGCTGAAAAAGTCCTGTATCGTGAAATGGATCATTCAAAAAGGTTTCATCAATATCCCAATAGATTTTGGCTTTATCAATCGCTAAAAGATGTTGAATTATTTTTTCTTCTGCGTGGTTTAGAGCATTGAATCCAGCGAAAAGGAATTTTTTATCTTTTATAGTTTCTGAAAAATGATTCAAATTATCAACGGCTTCTCTATAAATTAAACCTTGATAACCAATTCCTTTATTCAATAAATAATTATAAAGCGAATGATAGTATAATGGAAGTTTTTTCCAGAAAATTAAATATTTATCAATTAAGTCGGTTCGTTTATCGATATCAACAGCCCAATGCTCTACTTCTTTTATGTTTTCTAGATATTTTAAAATCTTGTCAGGTTCAAGAAGATATCTATCTATTTCGTTGAAGTCTTGAAGTAAGGTTTTAGCCCAATTGGCAAAGGTTTCAAAAGATTCTTGATCTTTCTCGGTAACAGATAAATAAACATTGTAAAATTCGAATAACAATTCAACACTATCAATAGAACGAATTCCAGCAATGTCTTGAACAAAGTCTTCAATACTTATAATTTCAGGAGAAAATATGGTTTGAGTCGTTTCTTTTTTGAGTTCATCAATAAGAAAAACTTTAGCTCTTCTGTTAGGCAGAATGACTATTAAATCTGAAAAGTTGTCAGAATAGTCGGCAACAATTATCTTGGAAAGTTTATTTAAAAATGAGTTGTTATTCATTTTATAAATATAAAAAAAACGCCTCGATTTTCGAGGCGTTTCTTGAAAATATTTTGGAAGAAATTATTTTACTAATTTCACTTCAACTCTTCTGTTGTTAGCTTTACCGGCTTTAGTTTTGTTAGAGTCAATTGGCATTGTCTCACCGAAACCTTTAGATGATAATCTTGAAGCAGCGATACCTTTTTCGATTAAGTAATTTTTAACTGCTGCAGCTCTGTTTTCAGACAAAGTTAAGTTAGCAGCATCTTTACCATCAGAATCAGTGTGTCCTTCGATTGAGAAGTTAGCACTTGGGTATTCTTTCAAGATAGCAGTAATAGCTTCTAATACTGGGTAAGTTCTTTGTTGGAAAGTAGCTTTGTTAGTATCAAATAAGATAGTTTTAGCATAATCATTTAATCTTTTGATAGCTTCGTCAGAAACTTCAGGACAACCTTGATTAGCTACAGTACCAGCAACATCTGGACATTTATCATCTTTATCTAAAACTTTATCACCATCTCTATCTGGCCAAGGACAACCTTTGTTTTCTTTAGGACCTTTAACGTCTTTACAAGCGTCGTCTTTATCAGCAATACCGTCACCATCAGCATCTGGACAACCATTTAATGATTTTAAACCAGCTACTTCAACACAAGCGTCATCTTTATCTTGAACACCATCACCGTCTGTATCAGGACATCCGTTGAAATCAGCTAAACCAGGAACTTCTGGACAAGAATCTTTAGAATCTTCAATTCCGTCTCCGTCTGTATCAGGACAACCTTTGAATTCTTTTAAACCAGCAACTTCTGGACAAGCATCATCTTTATCATACAATCCGTCTCCGTCTGAATCTTTAGCACCAAATTTGAAAGTTAAACCTCCAAAATGTTGTAAATGAGTTGGAACGTCAAATGAAGGATTTCTTGAATCATCAAATGAATGCTTGTAAGTAGAACTAAATGATAAACCTACTTGCTCAGTGAACCAGAAAGTTAAACCTAAACCTCCGTTGATTGTACCAGCAGATGCATCACCTAACCAAGTATAACCTCCACCAACATGTACAGATGGCTCGATTATTTTTGATTTAATCATGTTCATAAAGCTGTATTTAACAACTCCATCAACACCATAATACATTAAATCACCAGGATTAACTACAGTGTAATCATTAGTGTTTGTTGCAGGATCGTAAGTTCTTTCACCTACTAGTCTTGTAATTTTGTTTACAGATCCAGTTACTCCAAAAGAGAAATTATCTCCTACATATCTTGACACACCAACTGTAGAAACTGTTGGTAAAATACTCCAGTATCTTTTTGCGTCAAAGTATTGAGAAAATTGGTCTTCTATTTTAGAAGCCGCGCTTACTCTTGCTCCGTCTACTGCGTTTGCTCCAAACGAAATAGCCCATTTGTTGTTACTATCTTGTGCTTGAGAACTTAATCCTAAAAGCATCAATAAAGCAAATAATTTGTTAAGATGTTTCATACTTAATTTTGTTAGATTATATACATATAATGGTGCAAAAGTAATGCGATAAAATGAATTATCAAAATGAAAAGCTTAAAATGTGGGAATTATGAAATAATTCTACAAATTTATGCAAATAAACAAGTTAGTTAAATAACGCTTAAATTCTTCGCAACTTCCGTAAAAGCTTGTATTGCTTTATCCAAATGTTCTTTTGTATGTGCTGCAGAAAGCTGAACTCTAATACGTGCCTTATCTTTTGGAACCACTGGATAAAAGAATCCGATTACGTAAATTCCTTTTTTCAATAATTCATCTGCCATTATTTGGGAAAGCTTTGCATCATATAACATTACTGGAACAATTGCAGAATCACCATCAATGATATCAATTCCTGCTGCTTTCATTCCTGCTTTGAAATAATTAGTATTCCATTCCAATTTATCTCTTAATGTAGTGTCTTTTTCTAAAAGCTCGAATACTTTAATAGATGCTCCAACAATTGCTGGTGCCAAAGAATTTGAAAACAAATACGGACGAGAACGTTGACGTAAAATTTCAATGACTTCTTTTTTAGCGGTTGTATATCCGCCCATTGCGCCACCAAGTGCTTTTCCTAAAGTTCCTGTGATGATATCAACTCTGCCCATTACACCTTTTGCTTCAAGCGTTCCTTTTCCGGTTGCGCCAATGAAACCTGCTGCGTGACATTCGTCAACCATTACCAAAGCATCATATTTATCGGCTAAATCGCAAATTTTATCTAATGGCGCTACTAATCCATCCATTGAGAAAACTCCGTCGGTAACAATTAGTTTGAAACGATGTCCTGCTTCAACAGCTTTTTTCAATTGATTTTCTAAATCTTCCATATTGGAGTTTTCATAACGATAACGTGCTGCTTTACACAAACGAACACCATCAATAATAGAAGCGTGATTCAATGAATCAGAAATAATACAATCTTCTTCTCCTAATAATGGTTCGAAAACACCACCATTGGCATCAAAAGCTGCTGCATAAAGAATAGTGTCTTCTGTTCCGTAGAAATTGGCAATTTTTTGTTCTAATGTTTTGTGAATATCTTGAGTTCCACAAATGAAACGCACAGACGACATTCCGAAGCCGTGTGAATCTAAGGTATCTTTTGCAGCTTGAACAACTTCTGGATGTGATGATAATCCTAGATAGTTGTTGGCACAAAAGTTTAAAACCGTTTCACCGTTAACTGTAATTTCTGCACCTTGTGGAGAAGTTATGATGCGTTCTTTTTTGAAAATACCATTTTGCTCAATAGTATTTAGTTCGTTTTGCAGGTGTTGTTGAATTTTTCCGTACATATTTTTAGTTTATTGTTTTATTTGCCACGAAGACTCTAAGTCACAAAGATTTTTGATTTGACACGAATTGCACTAATTTACACTAATTCGATATATTTTATTATTTCACGAATTTATGTAAAGTCTATACTCTATTTTCTTTTATCTATTTTCTTTTATCTATTTTCTTTTATCTATTTTCTTTTATCTATTTTCTTTTATCTATTTTCTTTTATCTATTTTCTTTTATCTATTTTCTTTTATCTATTTTCTGAAGCTACAAATGTAACACTTCAATTTCTTCTCCTATATATATGAGTGATTTTTTCTCTACTTTAAAACCCATATCTTCAATAGATTTTTGATAATTCTCGAGTTGGGTTTTGTGTTTTGGCAAATGTTGACCTGTTTTATAATCTAATAGAAACACTTTTTTATCTTTCGAAATCGACATTCTATCAGGTTTTACGATGTTTCCTTGCTTTTGGATGATGGTTTGCTCGTTCATCACTTTATATTCTTCCGAAAAGTAATCGGTTAGTTCTTTGTGATTTACAATTTCTGAAAGCGTTGCTAAAACTTCTTCTTTCTGACTTGAAATTATGAATCCGTTTTCGATGGCTTTTGTAATTGCCAAATCGATCTCGTTTTTAGTTTTTACAAATGCCAGAATTTCGTGAATAATATTTCCAAATTCAATTGCTTTTTGTTGTTTGGTATTCCACATTATGCTTTCGCGTTGCGCAATCTTGATGTTTTTCGGATTTAATGTTTCCGAAAGTTGCGGAATTGTTAATGCATTTGAAACGACTTCTTTAGTTTTAGAAATTTTTTCATTCGAACCAAATTCGTATTCCAATTGTTCTTGTTTGAAATCGCTTCCTAAAAATTCGATAAAGAACGTCGCCATATTATTAGGTAATTCTCCTTTGCTGTTTTCAGAAACCAATCCCGAAATTACATACAATTGTTCTTCGGCACGAGTTAAAGCAACATAAAGAACATTGATATTGTCTAATAAATCTTCTTCTTTTTTCTGATTGTAAACTTTTGATGCTTCTTCACCAAAATTCTCAACTTCTTTGTTTTTAGAAACCAATGCTTTTGGCAAACCAATTTGTTCTTCATCGGCTGTGATCCAAATTTTATCACCCAAATTTTGCGAATAATTTTGTTCTGCAAATGGAAAAATCACCACTGGGAATTCTAAACCTTTAGATTTATGAATCGTCATAATTCGAACGGCGTCATTTCCTTCAGGTGATGGAATGCTTAATTTCTCCAAATTGTTTTCCCAATAAATAAGAAAATCGGAAATTCCAGATTGCTTTTTCAAATCGTGTTCCAAAATCAAATCCAAGAAATATTGCACATAAGCATTTCGCTTTTCAATTGGAATCACTTTTGAAATTATGATTTCGGTTGCTTCATAAAGTGCCTTTTTTCGAATGTTTTGAAATGAAAAATCGACATCAATTTCGGTCAACCAATTTTGAAATTCCAATTCGTTTTTCAATTCCATTCCTTTGGCAATAAAATCGTGAACAGGTAATTTCTCTTGATGATTATTTGCTAAGTAATATAAGAAATTAGCTTTCGATTCTAAATCATTTGAATTTTTTAAATATCGCAATATATAAATACAAGTTTGCACTTCAGAAGAAGCACCAAACAACAAACTTTCAGAAGAAACTATCGGAATTCCATTTTCAATTAAATGATTAGCAATAGCAGTTCCTGGTTTTTTATTTCGTGTTAAAATTACAATATCTCTATAATTGAATCCGTTGGATTTTACTTTCAAAATAGTATTTAAAGTCGCTTCCAAATACAAATCGTTTTTGTCCAAACTATCTTCATCGGAAACTTCTTCTTTATCGATTTTTGGAATAAAACTCACATTTACATAACCGCCTTTTTTATCATTAAATTCTTGATGCGAATGGTTTTCATACAAATCTTTGTAATCTTCATTAGCAAATTTGGATGCTAAAAACTTGAAAAACTTATTATTAAAATCAATCACTTGATCATAACTTCGCCAATTAATTCCGAGTGGAAAAAGCTCTTTACTTGGATTCACAAACGGATTTTTATCTTTACTTAATTCGATAAACTGCTCTGCTTTTCCACCACGCCAACGATAAATAGATTGTTTTGGATCACCAACAATCATCAACGAACCTCGAGTTCCATCTAAATCCTCACTCGAAAGTGCGTTATCTATTAGCGGAATTAAATTCTGCCATTGCATTTCGGAAGTGTCTTGAAATTCGTCAATGAAAAAGTGTTTGTATTTTTCACCTAAACGTTCATAAATAAATGGCGCAGGTTGGTTTTGAATTTGCTCATTAATCAACTTGTTGAATTCAGCAATCGAAAGTATATTTTGCTCCTTTTGAATCTCTTGCAATTTATTACTCAAGGTATTCATCAACGAAAGTGGCGTGATGTTTTTTAAGAACGCTTCGTAGAAATTCTTCTTTTCAAATTTGGTATAAATTGATTTTAAAATGGCTAATAATTCAGGAATAATGTTTTCAATAATTGATTTATCCGAAGCTTTACTATTTATTTGAATATCTTCAAACTCATAAAACATTTTATTATTTGGATTGAACTGACCTTCTTTAATTTTATTCAAATGATTTGGAAAAGTTCCTCTTGAAAACGATTTTAAATCAATTCCATTTTTATCAATCAAAAGCAATACTTCTGTAGCTTGAGCGATAGTTTCGGCTTCAATTTCTTTACAAAATTCTACTAATTTGTTTTTGATTTCAACAAATTCAGCAATTGATTTATTATTAAAATGACTTATTTCTTCTCGATTATTTTCGTTTAAAATTAATTTGCCGGTTTCCATAATTTCACGCGAAACATCCCACGATTTATCATCGTCGGTTTTTTCCATCGTGAAATTCACAAGAAGATTGGTCAATGTTTCATCTTCGCCAGCTTGAGCAATTATGGCATCAACGGCTTCTGTTAAAAGGTTTTCGGTGTCAAGAGAAACATCGAACGTTATTGGTAAATTCAAATCGTGCGCAAAGGCTCGAATAACTTTATGAGTGAATTTATCAATAGTGGAAATATCAAAAGCAGCGTAATTATGAATCAGATTCTTAATAATACTTTTGGCTTTTTCTTTAATATCAAAAAGTGAAATTCCTGTTTCTGAATGAATGACTTGCATTAAACTCTGCGCTTTTTCGGTAGGATTATCTTTTGCAAATTCAGACAAACTATCTACCACACGACTTTTCATTTCGTGTACTGCTTTATTGGTAAACGTAATCGCGAGAATGTTGCGATAGGCATCTTGCTTCTTTGACAAAAGAATGATTTTGAGGTATTCTTTTACCAAAGTATAGGTTTTACCCGATCCTGCAGATGCGTCGTATATGGAGAAAGCTGGTTTAGTCATTTGATTTTTGATTGCTGATTAACGATTTTTGATTTTTTAAATATCTGTAAACAAAAACTAATAGAGTAAATTCTACTATTTTAACTAAAGCAGAAAGTACAATTTGCCACCAAGTAACTCCGAAACCATAATTATACAGAGTCCAACTGCTTGGTAAATAATCCCTCTGAAATGATGTGTAAACAATAACAAAGCGTTCAAAAGTTAAAATAAAAAATATACAAATAATTAATCGTAATAATAAATATTTTCTAACAAATTGAAATCTTAATAATTGAGTTAAGCCTAACCAAAATAGTGGTTGAAGCCATAATCCAAAAGAATATTTTCCAGTAAGTCTTCGAATAAATTGCGCTTTTTGTTCTTCGTCAAATTCAATAAAATAATTTAAAATTGATGCTAAAAACCAAACAATTCCATACAAAATTCCCAAAAAAACAATTGTTCTACAAGCGTATTTATCAAATTCTTTTAATAATTCATTCCTAAAAGAAAATAATAGCAATGTGAAAAGAATTATTGAATACCAACCAAAACCAATAATTAAATCAACCCTAATAAATTCCAGTAAAAAATCTAAAATTGTTGTCATTGTTTATTTATTTGATAAATATAATTCAATTTAGAATCTTCTCCGTAGTATTCCACTTCAAATTCGTCAATTTTTATTCCACCAATTTTTCCCATTGCTTTTTGAGAACGGATATTAAAAGCTCCTATATGAAAATAAATAGTGTCTACATATTGAAAAGCATAGTCCATCATAAGTTTTTTTAATGCTTTGTTGTAGCCGTTTCCCCAAAATTTTCTTCCTATGAAGGTGTAACCTATTAATATAGAATTGGTTTCTGGATTGTAATCATAAAATCTACTGCTGCCAATAGGTTCGTTTGTTGTTGCTTCTCTAATAAAAAATGCTCCTTTGGATTGTATTGCTCCTTCGAAGAAATTTTGAAAAACGTCTCTTTGATATCTTAATTTATTAGGATGCTGTTCCCAAACTAAAGGATCGGAAGCTACTTCATACAATTCTTCAAAATCATTTTCATGAAGCGGAACTAGTTTTATCAATTCGTTTTGCAAATGTTTGGGCTGAATATCAAATGTCATTTAGTTCTATTATAGGTTTTATCAATGTAATTATGTAAAAAAAGTATTTTCATTTACAAAGATAAATGTATAAATTTGAAATCAATTTTAGTATTAACTTATAACAAAAAATATCATGGCATTTGAATTACCACAATTACCTTACGCATACGACGCGTTAGAGCCACATATTGATGCAAGAACAATGGAAATTCACCATTCAAAACATCACAATGCATACACAACTAACTTAAATGCAGCCATTGCAGGAACAGATTTAGAAGGAAAATCTATCGAAGAAATTCTTAAAAATTTGGATATGACTAAAGCAGCTGTTAGAAATAATGGTGGCGGATTTTACAATCACAATTTATTTTGGACGGTTATGTCTCCAAATGGTGGCGGACACCCAAAAGGAGAATTACTTAATGCAATTGAAAAAGATTTAGGTTCATTCGACGAATTTAAAGCTGCTTTTGCAAAAGCTGGTGCAACTCAATTTGGTTCAGGTTGGGCTTGGCTTTGTGTAAAAGACGGAAAATTGGAAGTTTGCGGAACTCCAAACCAGGATAATACTTTAATGCCTGGCGTAGGATGTGGCGGAACACCAATTTTAGGAATGGATGTTTGGGAACACGCATACTACTTGCATTATCAAAACCGTCGTCCAGATTATATTGAGGCTTTCTTTAATGTAATTAATTGGGATGAAGTTTCTAGAAGATACGCTGAAGCTAAATAATACTTAGTCTTATAAAAATCAAAAACCGGTTGTGTGTGCAACCGGTTTTTTTTGTGTGTGAATTTTTAAAAAGACGTTCGCGAGAGCGAACGCCTTTTTGCCCCAAATCTACCATAAACTTAACCTACTAATTCTATGGTACTACAAACATAATAGGAAGACACCTACAAATGCAGTTAAAATGGCTTAATATATTGGGATGATAGGCAAATGAGAGTAAATAAACCTTTTTGAAAGTGGAACTTATAGAAAATAAAAAAGGTGAAATTTCTTTCACCCTTTTTGCCCCAAATCTACCATAAACTTAACCTACTAATGCTATGGTCCTCCAAAGATATATGGCGGTGTATTGTGTTTCAAAATATTATTGATGAATTACAATAATAATCGATGAAATACACTATTTATACTATTTTTAATAAGCTCTAGCGTCTTTTCCTTCGTAAAAGTTCATAAATGCTCTGTTTACAACACGATTTCCACCTGGTGTTGGATAGTCACCAGTGAAGTACCAATCACCTAAATTCTTCGGACATGCTATATGTAAATTGTCAACTGATTGAAAAATGATTTTTACTTCTGCTTTTATATCACTTGAAGTTAATAATTGAGCTATTTTATTTGATATTTCTATATCGCTAAATGGCGAATATATTTCTGTAACGTAATTAACTACTTCTAAGTCTTTTAAGTCTTCTTGAGCTTTGCATTTTTTATAAACTTCATCAACTATTTTATACTGATTTCGCTCTTTTAAAAGTTCTATTGCTGCTTGAAATGCTACCAGTCCTTCCAACTTTGCCATATCAATTCCGTAGCAATCTGGATAACGAATTTGTGGTGCTGAGGAAACAACAACTATTCTTTTTGGATTTAATCGATCCATCATTTTGATGATACTCATTTTAAGAGTTGTACCACGAACGATACTATCATCAATAATTACCAAATTATCGGTTGGTTTAATAACTCCATAGGTAACATCATAAACGTGTGCAACCAAATCATCACGGTTGGCATCATCAGTTATGAATGTTCTTAATTTGGCATCTTTAATTGCGATTTTTTCAGTTCTGATTTTTACAGATAACAATTCTTCCAAAGAGTCTTTGGTTAGCTTTTTTCTATTGTCAAGAATGAACTTGTTTTTTCTTTGATTCAAGAAATCATTAGCCGCTTCCACCATTCCGTAAAAAGAGGTTTCGGCTGTATTTGGAATATAAGAGAAAACCGTGTTGTCCGTATCATTTTCAATCGCTTCAAGAACCGCTGGAAGTATTAATTTTCCTAACTCTTTTCGTTCTTGATAAATTTCAGCATCACTTCCTCTTGAAAAATAGATTCTCTCAAACGAACAAGCTTTTTTAACTGTTGGAACAATTATTTCTTCTTCGGTGACAGTTCCGTTTTTCTTAATGATTAATGCGTTTCCTGGTTGCAATTCTTGCACTTTGTCAAAAGCAACGTTGAAAACGGTTTGAATAACTGGTCGTTCTGAAGCTACTACAACAATTTCATCATCTTCATAGAAATAAGCTGGACGAATTCCTGCAGGATCTCTAAATACAAAAGCGTCTCCATGTCCAAAAAGTCCTGCCATTGCATAACCTCCATCCCAACCTTTGGAAGCACGTTTTAATATTTTGGCAATAGGAAGTTTTTCAGCAATTACTGGTGAAGCTTCTCTTTTGGATAATCCGTTATTTTTACATTCTTGGTATAAATCGGTAACTTCATCATCAAGAAAATGTCCGATTTTCTCCATTACGGTCACCGTATCCGCCATTTCTTTTGGATGTTGTCCTAATTCTACTAGACTATTGAAAAGTTCTTTAACATTCGTCATGTTGAAATTTCCGGCAACGATAAGATTTCGGTGCATCCAATTATTTTGACGCAAAAATGGATGAACACTTTCGATGCTGTTTTTTCCAAAAGTTCCGTAGCGAACATGACCAAGAAATAATTCTCCAATGTATGGAATATTAGCTTTTTGAAGCGCAACATTATCAACGTATTCTGGATGTAATGTCAACTCTTCATTTACACGTTCATTAATTTGTTTGAAAACATCTTGAATCGCTTGAGCATCATTAGAACGAACTCGACTGATGTAACGTTCGCCTGGTTCAACATCAAGTTTAATCGATGCAAATCCAGCTCCATCTTGACCGCGATTGTGTTGCTTTTCCATCAAAAGATACATTTTCTGTATTCCGTAGAAAGCCGAACCGTATTTCTCTTTGTAGAATTCTAACGGTTTTTTTAATCGTAAAAGTGCAATTCCACATTCGTGTTTGATTGCGTCACTCATTGTATTGTAGTTGTTTAGTTGTATGTTGTATTTTCTAATAAAAATGCCCCGAAAATTTCGAGGCATAAATTTATTATAATTCTATATCAAAATGTGTTAAAGCTTTGAATTGTTTCAATCTTTCTTGCACTTCTTCTTTTTTCAATGATTCCATTCTTTCTGTTCCGAATTTTTCTACGCAGAATGATGCTAAGTTAGAACCTTGGATAATCGCAGTTTTCATAGTATCGAAAGAAACATCGCCTTGTTGTGCAATATATCCTGAGAAACCTCCTGCAAAAGTATCTCCTGCACCTGTTGGATCAAAAACGTCTGCTAATGGTAATGCTGGTGCGAAGAAAATATGTTCATTGTGAAATATTAACGCTCCGTGTTCTCCTTTTTTAATCACTACATATTTTGGTCCCATTGTATGAATTTTAGCTGCAGCTTTCACTAAAGAATATTCTCCTGAAAGTTGGCGTGCTTCTTCATCATTGATTGTGATTACATCAACGCGTTTGATAACGTCTAATAATTCTGGCAAAGCACAGTCCATCCAAAAATTCATTGTGTCAAGAACAACCAATTTTGGTGTTGATGTCATTTGATTCAAAACACCTGATTGAACTAATGGATGTAAGTTTCCTAACATTACTACTTCGGCATTTTTAAAATCTTGAGGAACTACAGGATTGAAGTCGGCAAGAACATTTAATTCTGTTGCTAAAGTATCTCTAGAGTTCATATCGTTATGGTAACGACCGCTCCAAAAGAATGTTTTTCCTCCTTTTACGATTTCAATTCCTGAGATATCGATGTTTCTTGCTGTCAATAAATCTAAATATTCTTGTGGAAAATCTTCACCAACAACCGAAACAATTCCTGATTTTACATTAAAATGCGAAGCTGAAAGTCCGATAAACGTTGCAGCACCACCAAGAATTTTATCTGTTTTTCCAAAAGGAGTTTCGATAGCGTCAAAAGCAACCGTTCCTACTATTAAAAGTTTGTTCATTTTTACGTTTTCAAATTAAAGGTGCAAAGATAAACTTTAGTTTAGAAGTTTAAAAGAATTTGATGTTTAAAGTTTTGTGTGGTTTATAAGTAAAAATGCCTCAGAAATTTCTAAGGCATTTTGTAAATTTTAAAATTAATATGTTATTGTTTAATAACTTTTACTGATTTAGTTATTTCTTCATTACTAATTTTTAAAGTATAAATTCCTATTGGAAAATCATTCATATCTATTTCTTGATTTGATGAAATTGTATTTGATGAAATTTTCTGGCCTAAAACATTATATATTTCAACATAATCAAAATTGCTTTCTGACTTAATATTTACTTTTGAATTTGTTGGATTTGGATAAATTGAAAAAGTATTGTCAACCAAATTATCATCAGTAGATAAAGTGTTTTGAATAGTAAATGTATAAGGAAATTGATAACTTGTTGATACTGGAGTGGAGTAGAACTCTAAATAATATTGACCTGAATTTAATGATGTTGTAAATGGACTTGTTGAACTTGACGCAACTGTATTAGTGTAAACTTGATTTAAACTTGTATCTAATATTCTAAAAAATAAATTATTTGAAAAAGAATTATTGATTGATATGTTAAATGAACCATTACTTGGCATAGTAAATTTATAATCATCATAATCAAAAGGATAACCATTAACAGGTTGTTGAGTTATAAATCCTTTATATTCTTGGTTAAATGCAATATTATACCCCAATAAATATTCATTTGGTTCATCAAGTCCTTGCATACTTACTGGAATTGCTTGTGGTAAATCTGAATGTAAACCAATAAATGTGCTATTTGCTGATGCAGTATAAATAAATTCATTTTTTGGTAATGGTAATGTATAAAAATTGCTCAAATTTGCATTTACACTTCGTACAATTCCATCACCTTCAATAGTTCCTTGTAGTAAAAAGCAGTTTGTACAAACACCAATAATGTATGCGTAATCCAAATTATTATATAAACTTTTTTGATTTAAGCCAGTGATTAAAGTATTGTCATTGTTGCTTGAATTACAATTGATATCATTGTTATAAAAATTAGTTCCAATTGTAGTGGAGTTTTCAATTCCGCCATATAAAAACACTCCATTGTTAGAATTTGAATATTCTTTTCTTAAATCTCTATATGCTTCAGATTGCGAGTCAATTCCTGTAATTAGTCCAGCGTTTGTTCCTGTATAACCTCCGTGTGGAGTTCCAGTTGTTATAAGTTTTGCAACGTGATGGTTTCCATCAGGTTGCCAATTTATTGGGTTTTGAAGATATTCTCTTGATGCCAAACCACCCATACTATGTCCCATTAAAATAACTTTATCTCGCCCAGTTTTTTGCATAACAATTTGGATAGCATATTTTAAAGCTACGCCTTGTTTTGCAATTGCGGCTTCATTACTCAATACATCAGTAAAGTTTGCATTACTAGGAAGTCTTCCAAGATTATCAATGTCAAAGTTTAATAAGTAAAAATCTGCAACTGATAAGTCTGTATTATAATCAGTATATAAAGCAATGTCAGCTCCAGAAGTTGGATATAAGTTTTTATTTGAAAGTAGATTGTTTCCATCATCATTTAGGCAAAAATCAATTCTACCTCCAAAACTTAATCCACTATTTATAAGTTGAGTTCCTAAATCAGTCCAAACAGCAGAATTAGAATTTAATCCGTGAATAAAAATTATTGGATAAGGTAACTTCTGATTAATTGTTAGTGAATTCCTTTCAAGTAAATTTTGGTTATTAATTTCTACTTCGACAGCTTTTTGTTTTGCGATTAAATTTTGAGCTTTTGCTATTGAAAAACTAAATGCAATCAGTAACGTAAAAAGTAATTTTGTTTTCATAAAAGTTTTTTTTAAGTTTTGGTAAAAATAAAGAGTCCTATTTATTCTGTTTTACGGAAAACCGTAAAATAATTTTTTTTAAATTAAAAAGCGTGGAACAATTACTATTACTCGTCATTGAGGTGGTCGAATACCCGAGAACAAAGTAAAGTAAAGTCCACGCCCAAACGTGAACATTTACTTAAACTTCCTGCTCTCATTAAAGTTTCGACCTTTCAATGACAGTTGTTTAGCAAATGCTATTATTTATGTATTGATTCTTTTTTATTTCATTTTTTAAATTTATTGTTTTTGATATTGTAAAAAAATTCTATTTTAATTCTTCTATATTTTTTATTATTTTCTTAATTTTTATTGAATCTTCTTTAAGTGTCTTTTTAATATTAATTTCTTGATAATTTGATTTATAATCCAAATATGTTGCAAATATATTCAACAAAGGAGTTAAAATCTCAACAATATTTTTTATTGCATCACTTTTATTATCTCCTGTAATACAGTAGTTTGCAAAATGAGCGCAATTAAAATTTGTTAATGAATAATGTTTAAATTGTATTTCCTTAGCTCTTTCAATTATCTCACTAAACATTATGTTTTCAGGTTTTTTCTTAATTTGAAGTTTTTTGATGTTATGTTTAGATAAAAATGTTTCTAAATTAACAATTCCAATATTTCTTTCCTGATTATTATCTAGTATCAATATTTCATTATTTAATTCTCCTAAAAAAATTCCATAATGATTAAAATCTAAATTACAATCAGAATTAATAACTTCTAGTGGTCTAAATAAAATATCTCCAGCTTTAATTATTCCGATTTCTGTATTTATTTCAAATATTGAAATGGATTCTATTTTTTCAAACAACTCTTTAAAAAAAATTTCTTTAGAAACTTTGTTCATGTTTTGAATTATAAATCTATTTTTATTTATAATATTTAATTGTTTTTCATTCAATAAAGGGTCAAATATTTTCTCCATATCACAATTTATTTTATAAGCAATTAAACTTTCTATAAAACATTTACAAATTTACAATAAATCTTAATTAAATCACAACAACTTCGCCTCTTCATTTTCATAAAAAGCATCAATTGATAAATTGGGTAAACCCGAAGCATAAACCGCTAATTCATCGCAACGTTCGTTCTGTGGATGATTGTTGTGTCCTTTAATCCATTTGAAATCTACTTGATGTTTTCGGTAAATTTTTAGAAAGCGTTTCCATAAATCAGAGTTTTTTCTGTTGGCAAATCCTTTTTTCTCCCAACCTAAAACCCATTTTTTCTCTACAGAATCCACAACATATTTAGAATCAGAAATTACTAAAACCTTCATATTTGGATTTTTTAGTTTTTCTAAACCTACAATTACGGCAAGAAGTTCCATTCTATTGTTGGTAGTTAATCGAAAACCTTCGTAGAATTCTTTTTTATGTGGTGTGCCAACCAATTCCATAACAACGCCATAACCACCGTTTCCAGGATTTCCTTTGGCTGCGCCGTCGGTGTAGATGTGGACTTCGTGTGACATGGTTGCGAGTTACGAGTTGCGAGTTAAAAGTTTTTCAATTACTTCAGGAAAATACTGGTATTCCAAAACGTGAATTTTATCGGCAATTTCTTCTGCGGATTTGCAATCTTCAATATTTACTGATTTTTGAAAAATGAATTCGCCTTCATCATAATGTTCGTTTACATAATGTATGGTGATTCCTGTTTCTTTTTCTTTATTTTCTAAAACGGCTTGGTGTACATTCATTCCGTACATTCCTTTTCCGCCATAATTGGGTAAAAGAGCTGGATGAATGTTGATTACTTTATTTGGATAGGCTTTTATAATATGCTCAGGAAATTTCCATAGAAATCCTGCAAGAACAATTAAATCAGGTTGAATTTTGTTTAATCTTTCTAAAACAATTCCTTCATTTAGCTCTTGTCTATTGAAAACTTGAGAAGGAACGTTTAAGTTTTTTGCTCTTTCTAACACTTTGGCATTAGGATTGTTAGTGAAGACTTCGAATACGTTCACAAGATTTTTTTTATTGAAATGTAATATGATATTCTCGGCGTTAGAACCCGATCCAGAAGCGAATATTACTATTTTACTCATTTACCTGTAATTTTTATTACGCAAAAAAAAGAATAATAAATGATAATAAATAATATAAATGAGGTCTTTGTAAAATTATTTTTTTAATTTCGTATTCACATTTATTAACTAAAAGGTGGATTTAAAATAAAGTTTTTTATTTTTGCCAACAATTTAAATTTTAAAATTAAAGATTATGTCAGACATTGCATCAAGAGTTAAAGCGATTATCGTAGACAAATTAGGCGTTGACGAGAATGAAGTTGTAACAGAAGCAAGCTTCACAAACGATTTAGGAGCTGATTCATTAGACACTGTTGAGCTTATTATGGAGTTCGAAAAAGAATTTGATATTCAAATTCCAGACGACCAAGCAGAAAACATTGCTACTGTAGGTCAAGCTATTTCTTACATCGAAGAAGCAAAAAAATAATAAAATAAAACACCCGTACACTATAAATGTGTGCGGGTTTTTATTATTTTTAAAAAAATTAGACTATTTTTGATTGAATTTCAATCACACTATATTGAAATACCCTTGTCTCTTTAAGTTCAAATTATAAAGAAAACAGGGTATTATTTGTTTAAAATACATTTAAAAAAAATTATATGCAATTAAAGCGTGTTGTTGTAACTGGTCTTGGAGCATTAACTCCTATTGGAAATTCCATCCAAGAATATTGGGATGGTTTAATTAATGGAAAAAGTGGTGCTGCTCCAATAACATATTACGATACTGAAAAGCATAAAACAAAATTTGCTTGCGAAGTAAAAAACTTCAATATCGAAGATTACATGGATCGTAAAGAATCGCGTCGATTAGATAAATTTTCTCATTATGCTATTGCTGCAAGTGACGAGGCTATAAAAGATGCTGGAATTACTCATGACAACGTAAACAAACATAGAGTTGGAGTAATTTGGGGTGCAGGAATTGGCGGTTTAGAAACTTTTCAAGAAGAAGTGATGTACTATGCCAAAGGCGATGGAACTCCAAAATTCAATCCATTCTTTATCCCAAAAATGATTGCCGATATTGCTCCAGCTCATATTTCAATGAGAAATGGCTATATGGGTCCAAATTATACTACTGTTTCTGCTTGTGCATCATCTGCTAATGCAATGATTGATGCTTTCAATTATATTCGTTTAGGAATGTGTGATGTAATTATCACTGGAGGTTCTGAAGCGGCTGTAACTATTGCAGGAATGGGCGGATTTAATTCAATGCATGCTTTATCTACTAGAAATGAAAGTCCAGAAACTGCTTCGCGTCCATTTGATGCTACTCGTGATGGTTTTGTTCTTGGTGAAGGTTCAGGTGCTATTGTTTTAGAAGAATACGAACATGCAAAAGCTCGTGGTGCAAAAATTTATTGTGAAATTGGCGGTGGTGGAATGTCATCGGATGCTTATCACTTAACTGCTCCACATCCAGAAGGAATTGGTGTAATTGCAGTTATGGAAAATACACTACGTGATGCAGGAATGACTCCAGAAATGGTAGATCATATCAATACACACGGAACTTCAACTCCACTTGGTGATGTTGCAGAATTGAAAGCAATTAGTCATGTTTTTGGTGCTCATGCTAAAACCATTAACATCAATTCAACAAAATCAATGACAGGTCATTTACTTGGAGCTGCAGGTGCGATTGAAGCAATTGCCGTTATTTTGGCAATGAAACACAGTATCGTTCCTCCAACAATTAATCATACTGTTGTAGACGAAAATATTGATCCATCGTTGAATTTAACTTTAAACAAACCGCAAAACAGAGAAATCAAAGTGGCTATGAGTAATACTTTTGGCTTTGGTGGACACAATGCTTGTGTGTTATTTAAAAAATTAGAAGAATAAGTTTTCATGCGATTACTTAAAAAAATATTTACCCGAAATTCCCGTCCTTCAGAAGGCGGGAATTTTTTTGTTGCTATTGAAAAAATTATTGGTTCAAAACCAGTTAATCTAAAATTCTACGAAAAAGCATTTACCCATCGTTCTTCTAATAAATTGGATGCCAATGGAAATCCTTTAAATTATGAACGTTTGGAATTTCTTGGAGATTCCATGTTGAGTTCTGTCATCGCTGCACATTTATATAAAGAAGCTCCGCTTGGTGACGAAGGTTATTTAACAAAAATGCGTTCTAAAATTGTAAGTCGTGAACATTTGAATGAACTTGGTCGTGATTTACATCTCATTGATTATGTTGAAAGTAAGGTTCCTTCTTCCCATTTTGGAGAAAATATTCATGGTAATATTTTTGAAGCTTTGGTTGGAGCCATTTTTCTTGATAAAGGTTATGCCGGTTGTGAAGAATTTATTCAGAAAAGAGTTATCATTCCTTATGTAGATATTGCTCGATTGGAAGGAAAAGTAATAAGTTACAAAAGTTTGGTCATTGAATGGTGTCAAAAAGAGAAAAAGCAATTCAATTTTGATGTTTTCGACGATAATGGAAACGATGGTCAACGTTATTTTGGAGTAAAATTGAGTATTGATGATAAAGTAATTGCAAAATCGAGAGCAACTTCTAAAAAGAAGGCAGAAGAAATTGCTTCAAAACGTGCTTATTTTGCATTTCAAGAAAAAATTAACAAAATTTAATGTAAATTCTCATAAAGCTATAACGTTTTCGTTTATAAAATAACGTTAATCTAATACTTCATTGGTGTTTTGAATTTCTATAAACACTATATTTACAACTTATTTTGGCACAAAATGGGTAATCTTAAACTATCTATTGAGGAATTTGAAGAAGACGATTTTTTTATTATCGCCATTCATACTCCATTGGAAGATTATCGTTTGGCTTATTTTTTAAATCTGAATCTTGAGATTTTTTTAAGTAAAAATAAAAATGATATTGAATCTCAAGTAAAAGAGGGAAAAACGTCTTTTGCAAGGTTCACTTTTGAAGACAAAGAAAAATTCATCAAGTGGGATTTGGTTCAAAATAAAAACGAAATCGAGATCGTTGAAAATAGTAATCAGCAAGATTTGTTTTCCGGATTTAAAAATAAATTTTCTGCATCGGCTTTTTTATTGCCAGAATACAAAAAAGTAGATTATTTTCTTAAAATAGAAAATGCAGAAAAGGAAATAGAAATTGATACAATCGTTTCAAAAATAAATAGTATCGAAAGTGTAAAAATGGTTTATGCTATCGATTCTGAAAATATAAAATCAAAAAATAATTTAATTTTTTAAAAAATGCCAACAAGAAAAAAGACTAAAATTGTAGCCACGTTAGGTCCAGCTTGTAGTTCAAAAGAAGTCATTAGAGACATGGTTGAAGCCGGAGTAAATGTATTTAGAATTAACTTTTCTCATGCCGATTACACCGATGTTAAAGAACGAATCGATATTATTAGAGAATTAAATGCCGAATACGGTTACACAACAGGAATTCTTGCCGATTTGCAAGGTCCGAAACTTCGTGTAGGAGTAATGAGTGAAGATGTTGTTGTAAATCCAGGTGATATTATTACATTTCAAACCGCAGAGGACATTCCTGGTACAAAAGAACGTGTTTACATGAACTATAAAGAATTCCCAAGTGATGTAAATCCAGGTGAAAAAATTCTTTTGGATGATGGAAAGTTAATGTTTGAAGCTTTAGAAACTAATGGAACAACCGAAGTAAAATGTAAAGTTATTCAAGGTGGACCATTGAAATCTAAAAAAGGAGTAAATCTTCCTAATACTAAAGTTTCACTTCCGGCGCTTACTAAAAAAGATATAAAAGATGCACTTTTTGCTATTGAACAAGATGTGGATTGGATTGCCTTATCGTTTGTAAGAACTCCGGCCGATTTAGAGGAATTGCAAGATTTAATTGCTAAAAATTCTGATCATAAAATTCCAATTATAGCAAAAATTGAAAAACCAGAAGCGGTTGAAAATATTGATAAAATTGTTGCTTTTTGTGATGGTTTAATGGTTGCTCGTGGTGATTTAGGTGTTGAAATTCCAGCACACGAAGTTCCTTTGATTCAAAAGAAATTAATTCATAGAGCTAAAACGGCTCGTATTCCTGTAATTGTGGCAACACAAATGATGGAAACGATGATTACAAGTTTAACTCCAACAAGAGCAGAAGTAAATGACGTTGCCAATTCGGTTATGGATGGTGCAGATGCTGTAATGTTATCAGGTGAAACTTCTGTTGGAAATTATCCAGTTCAAGTAATTGAAAAAATGACTCAAATTATTGAAGCTGTAGAAGATTCTCCGCTAATTCAAGTACCATTAACGGCACCGCAAGTTAGAACAAAACGTTTTATTACCAAGTCTATTTGCTATCATGCAGCGTATATGGCAAATGAAATTAAAGCAAAAGCAATTTCTACATTAACTAATAGTGGTTATACAGCTTTTCAGATTTCGGCTTGGCGTCCATCGGCACATATTTTGGTTTATACTTCTAACAGAAGAATTCTAACTCAATTGAACTTACTTTGGGGTGTAAATGCATTTTTCTATGATAAGTTTGTAAGTACAGACGACACTGTAGAAGACATTAACCACATTGCAAAAGAAAATGGATATGTTAAAAAAGGTGATATTCTAATCAATCTTGCAGCAATGCCTGTTGTTGATAAAGGAATGGTAAACACTTTAAGAATTTCTGAGATAGAATAAATCTCATTTAAAAATAAATCAAAAGGATTATTGAAATAGTTAAATATTTTGATAATCCTTTTTACATTTCAAAAGAAAAAGTATATTTGAACAACTAAATTAAATTAATTATGGAATCAAAAAACCCGTTTTTTAAGACAAAAACATTCTCTAATACTTCTGCGGCGAATGATAACGTAAGCGTTATAGATTACAACGAAACAATGACGGTTTCAGGAACAATTAATAAAAGTTTTATTTTATTAATGTTATTAGTTGCCACAGCTTTTATCACATGGAATTTAGCTTTCAATGGTTATAATCCTATTGTTTTAACTATTGGTGGTGCCATTGTTGGTTTGATTTTAGTATTAATTTCAACTTTTAAACCGCATCTTTCTACTTATTTAGCACCAGCTTATGCTTTATTTGAAGGATTGTTTATTGGTGGAATTTCTGCTTTCTTTGAAGCAAGTTATCCAGGTTTAGTAATTCAAGCCGTTGGTGGAACATTTGTTACGTTTTTAGTTTGTTTTGCATTATACAAATACAACATTGTAAAAGTTAATGAAAAATTCAAATCGATAGTGATTGCTGCTACGTTAGCTATTGGTGTATACTACTTAGTATCTTGGTTATTATCAATGTTTACAAGCTTTCAACCAGTTCATTATGGAAATTCTATGATGAGTATTGGAATCAGTGTTTTTGTAATTGTAATTGCCGCTTTAAACCTATTTTTAGATTTTGATCAAATAGAAAAAGGTGCACAAGAAAGAATGCCGAAATTCATGGAATGGTATGGCGCAATGGGATTAATGGTAACTTTAGTATGGTTATATATTGAATTTCTAAGATTATTATCAAAAATATCAAGTAGAGATTAATTAGTATTTTACCTATAAAAAAAAAGCGTTCAAGATTTTTGAACGCTTTTTTTGTGGTTATTTTTTTAAAATCTATGCCGCTATTTTTTCAAAAGCTATAAAATTAGTGAGTTTGCCGTTAATGTCAAAAACTGGAAATCCTTTGATGTGGCATTTATACAAAGCTCCATCTTTGCAATAATTTAAAATTACCTTATCAAAAGGTTGCTTTGCCTTAACTGCTTCGCTAATCTCTTTAGATATTTTCTCATTGGTAAGTTTACCTTGAAACATTTTTGGTGAATTTCCAATCACTTCATTTGGAGTATAACCATTCATCTCCACCATATTTTTAGAAGCAAAAACTATTGACAATTGTGCATCAGTAACTACAATGACAGTATCACTAGTAAGTTCTTCTTTGTAATCCCAAGTGGTGTTCCATTTATTATCTTTTACAATTCTATTTAATAAATTGGCATCTGAAAGTGTCAGTCTAAATTTGTCAAAACTTTTAGAATAGAAATCCCAACAAGTTAGTGGAAAGCTATTTATAGACAGACTATTATAGTGTTTTGCGATGGCATTTTCGTAATTTGAAAGTTTCATTTTTTAATCAATTTGAGGCAAATCTAAACTGATTTTTCAAAAACAAACACTTTCTTTCAAAGATTAACTTTTGTTGAACGATTTTAAAACTCAAATCGCAACTGAACTACAACTGTTTTCTTTATTTCTGTATTCAAATTATTAAGCGAAATTCCGAGTAATCGAACCGAATCTTTCATTCGTTCTTGGTAAAGCAATTCTTTGGCAGTTTCAAACAGCAAACCTTTATCTGAAATGAAATAAGGCAAGGTTTTACTTCTTGTTTGTGTAGTAAAATCGCTGTATTTAATCTTTAATGTGACCGTTTTACCAGAAATGTTGTATTTCTTTAATCGTTTCTCTAATTCGGCTGCAATGCGTTCTAAACGTTCTTGCATAAAGATTTCTGAAGTCAGATTTTCATTAAATGTATGTTCAGCAGCAACTGATTTAGAAATTCTATTTGGTTTAACTTCACTATTGTGAATTCCGCGAACGATATTGTAATAAAACCCACCACTTTTTCCGAAATGTTGTTCTAAATATTCTTTGGTTTTAGATTTTAAATCTTTTCCTGTGAAAATTCCGTGATGGTACATTTTTTCAGTAGTTACTTTTCCGATTCCGTAGAATTTTTTGATGTCTAGTTTTTCTAAAAAATCTTCAACTTCATCAGGATTTACCGTTTTTTGTCCGTTGGGTTTGTTGTAATCACTTGCTATTTTGGCAACAAATTTATTTACAGAAATTCCTGCTGAAGCTGTTAATCCAACTTCTTCAAAAATTCGTTTTCTAATTTCTTGAGCAATTAAAGTAGCACTCGGATTTCCTTTTTTGTTTTGAGTAACATCTAAATAGGCTTCATCTAACGAAAGAGGTTCTACCAAATCAGTATAATCGTGAAAAATCTTTCTTATTTTATTAGAAATCTCTTTATATCGGTCAAATCTTGGTCGGACAAAAATTAATTCAGGACAATTTCTCTTAGCTTGAATACCGCTCATGGCACTTCTTACACCAAATTTTCGTGCTTCATAACTTGCTGCAGAAACGACACCTCTAACTTCACTTCCACCAACAGCTAATGGTTTTCCTTTTAATTCAGGATTATCCATTTGTTCAACAGAAGCGTAAAAAGCATCCATATCGACGTGAATTATTTTTCGATATTTAACCTCAAGTTCCATTATTTTAGTTTTTTACTGGAAAGAAAAACGCCATTGGTCTTTCTTTGAAATAACTCCAAATAGCTTTGTTCAATAGTGAAATTTCAGAAATTGGTATGTTTCTAGATCGAAATGCCAATCCTAAGGAAAGAGAAAAACTCACAATAAAGTTTATGAATCCAATAATTCCAATTCCGAAAATTGACCAAAAAATAGTCCATCCATCTACAAAGAAATTCTGACCATACAATCCTAAAGCAAAGTTTCCGCTTGCGAAAGTTATGTGTCGAATGTCTAAGTTTAAACCAAAAAACAATCCAAGAGAAGCTGTACTTCCTAAAAAAACACCAAACCAGCCATTAGAAACCACACCAGCCCAATTTCTCTCAAACCAATTGGCAATTTTTTGGGTACGTTCTTTTCCTAAACTGAGTTTTAATAAAGGATGTTCTTGAATTCTGTAATAAACATTATTGTGTTTGTTTTTATTGGAAACATTGCCAGAAATAATTCCTGATAAGAAAAGAAAAACACCAGCAATAGCAGCATGAAAGATAGCTGCAGATTGAATTGGATTTAAATCATTTAATAATTTAGAAGATTTTTCAAAAGCAATATTTACATCAAAAGCCACATCAATAAGCCAAATAATTAATAATGAAACCGGAAAAGCAATAAGAACATTTCCAACAAAGGCTATGAATTGAGAACGAAATAATCTTGCAAATAAATGTGCGAAAGAGCTGTGTTTACTTTCATTTTTGTTCATTTTTTTCATACCAGAATCCAAAGCTGTTGTAATAGTTGACGCTGTCATTGCTGGTTGTTTTGTAGCTAAAGTAAATCCTAATAAATAAATGGCTATAAAACCTAAAGAATAATTCAAACTGTATAAAAAAGCATGGCCAAAACTACTAGTATCCACTTTTGAAAATAGTAATTTTATAATGCAAAGTATTCCAACAATAATTCCACCGCCAACAGAAGCTTTTAGCATCGAAAAATATTCTTTAGAAGATTCTGTAATGTAATGCTCACCAGTTTTGGCTGTATGTTGGGTTATTTCGTAAGAAATTAATTGTGTGCTTTCTCCTATTAGTTGACGGATATTATTTTTGTGACAGTTGTACTTAATTAACTTTAAAGCCAAATTAATAGTATTCCCAATCTTTTCAGAAGGATTATTTACTGTTAAAAGTGGAAGCAAAATTTTTAATCGATACAATTGTTGTCTAATTTTAAGTAGACTTTGGTTTACACGTAATGATATTCCGAACTTCGAACTATTATTGAAAGCTTTGTCAATGTATTCATCACATTGTTTATGAAGAACTAAGGCTTGTTTATAGTTTTCATTATCTGATGAAATATAATGCTTTTCAGAAGTTCTAATTTGATTAAAAATAGTGTACAATTCTTTTTCTAAAGCAACAAATGGACTTTCTTGATTACTATATTCTGGAGTCATCATAATTACTTCGCTATCCATAGCGTGACCACTCATTCTTTGCGAAAGCAATCCCATAGCACTCATGATTTCAGATAAAGGTGCATTTTCATTCGTTGAAGCATAAATATCAGTCAAATCGATAAGTTCAAATAACTCTTTGAGCTCTTCTTGTGGGATTTTGGTTACCCAAATGGCATCAGAACTGAGATAAAAAACTTGATTTAAAACAAATTCTAAAGTGTCTTCTTGAGGTTGAAAAGGTAATATTTTGGCGAAAATTCGTTTTTTAACCTCGTATATAAAATCGGTATTTTGAAGAATTCCAGCGTCAGATAAAAAGTTGGTAAACTTTCTGTTTTTTAAAATGGACGTTAGATAATTATTGAAAAAGTTTTTCTGAGAAGGGTTTTCTTTTAAGAAATTTATTAACTCAGAAATAGAGACAACTTCAACCGCTTTAGGATTATTTGGACGGAAAAGGTGAACTAAATCCACAAGAAAATACAAATCGTTTCTAGATTCGGAAAAAACATGCGTTAAATTTTTTTCAAATAACTGTTCTAACGTGATTTGAGATTTTATTTTGTGGCGTAAATTCATGACAACTTTATAATTATTGTAAAAATACAATTTCAAAGTTAGAATTTTCTTAACTTGGTACTAAATTTAACATCAACCATTTTCTGTAATGATAGAAATAGAACGCAAATATTTAGTTACTTCTTTAGAATTTTTAAATGAATATTCGACTAAAAATGAGATTGCACAAGGTTATCTATGTTCTAACCCAGAACGCACTGTAAGAATCAGAATAAAAGGAAATAAAGGATTTATTACTATCAAAGGAATTGGCAGTGAAAGTGGTGTTTCACGTTTTGAATGGGAAAAAGAAATTGAAATTGAAGAAGCAAAATCACTTTTAAAATTGTGCGAAAGAGGTGTAATTGAAAAAACCCGATACGAAGTAAAATCAGGAAAGCACATCATTGAAATTGATGTATTTCACGGAGAAAACGATGGCTTAATTCTTGCTGAAATTGAATTAGAAAACGAAAACGAAGCAATTTTAAAACCCAATTGGTTAGGAACAGAAGTTACTAATGATGAAAGATATTACAACGCTTATTTAAGTCAAAATCCTTTTAAAAATTGGTAATTTATTTTTGAAGTATTTCAATTGTTACAACAACTGCTCCAGATCTTTTGTTGTTAACGATACTCATAAAGGCTCTTTTAGACAAATCTATTTCTCTTCCTCTCACAAATGGTCCTCTGTCGGTTACCTCAACGATTACAGATTTTCCATTCAACTCATTAGTTACCTTTAAAATGGTTCCAAAAGGAAGTTTTTTGTGAGCTGCTGTTAGTTTTGTACTATCGTATTTTTTACCACTTGCCGTTTTTCTGCCATTAAATTTATCGGCATAATAAGACGCATGAGCTTTGTTTTTATAAGGTTTAAACTTTCCTTTATAAACTAAAGTGCTATCTATTTCAATAGTTTCAGATACAATATTATCTTTTTTTATGGAATCTGTTTTCTGTTTTTTTAAATCTCTTAAATTTCCGTTTTGAGCTTTAAAAGATAAACTTGAAAAGAACATTAGGAAACATAAAAAAAATAAAAGTATTGGTGTGCTTTTTTTCATAATAGTAAAACTTAAGACCAAAAATAATACCAAATTACCAATTTGTAAGTAGTAGTAATTTGACATTGCTAAAAAAAGTCCTTTTCAGGACTTGCTTTTTATTTTATAACCATAATTTCCAAGGAATTCTTATTAGAATTAAAACCAAACCTAAACCATAAAATAAAGTTATTGATTTGAATTTAGATTCATTTGTAGCTCCTTTTTTATGTTTAGACCATCCAATAGTAATCAGTGTAATTGCAATTATATTGGTTAATGGATGTTCTAACATCGTTAATCTTAATTCTGGAATTTTCATTGCTCCTTCAGTAGAAAATGCTTTCATTCCAACTTCAGAAATAAAATACAAAATCAAGCCAACTACCAATTGTATGTGAGTTGTTATTAATGCAAAAAGAGCAATTTTTCGGTCTTTAGCAGTAAATTCTTTTTTGGAAGTCATTCCTATAACTGAATTAACAACTGCAAATACTAATAATAAAAGTGCTAAATATGCCCAGCCAGAGTGAAATTTTTGAACGAAATTATACATGTAAATTTATTTTTTGTTTTAACAAATATAGAAAAAAAAGAATAAAAAAACGGCACTCTTAATTAAGAATGCCGTTTTTTAATATTAATTTTAAACTTGTTTAACTAGAAGTTGTAAGTAATTCCGAAGTTCCAAGTTCTACCAAAACCAAACCATACTCTGTTAGCATCAGCTACTCCATTGTATGTTCTACCCAACTGGTTGTATGTTTGACCTCCACTTGCTACGTCGTCTGCAAAGATGTTAGTTTGTGATTCAAGGATAAAAAATTCATCAAATAAGTTGTCTACATTTAATGTTAAACTAACTGAATCTTTTTTACCACTTCCCACAGCTAATTTATAGTTTAAACCAGCATCAAAAACATAATAAGATGGCAATTGTAAAGTTCCTTTGTTTATTTGATTACTGAAACTTGCTGGATTAATATCAGCATACAATTTATCATAATAGTTTCCTGTAATATTGAACTTAAATTTAGGTATAAATTCATAATCCAATCCAAGTGATGATGTTAATTGTGCTGCACTTCCAACTCTAACGTTATCTAAATAAACCTTAGTTCCAGTAGCAATAATTTCATTTTGATTGTTGAATGTATCACCTGTTGATTCTCCTTTGTAAGACCAATCTCCAATTGAAAACATACCATTAATTCTTAATGTAGCAATTGGCTTATAATTAAAGTCTAATTCTGCACCTTGATGTAATTGGCTAACTCCATTGAACACAAAATAACCTTGAGGATTACTAGGTGCAGTATCACCTCTACTTGTAAATCTGTCGTCCCATTGTGTTCTGTAAACATTAACGTTAGCATTAAATTTAGGAGATCTAAATCCGTAACCAGCTTCAATACCTAATATTTTCTCATTAACAACGTCATCATTTACTAAATTTCTACTATTTGGGAAAATAGCATCAATAAATGGTTGTCTTGAATAATAACCAACGTTAGCAAATACATTATGCTTGTCATTAAGATTGTAATTAGCTCCTAACTTGATATTTCCACCTAATCTGTTTTGTTTTTCTGATGTTTGAACTGGGTCGGCATTTGTATATAAAAATCTATCTACTCTTTGAAAATCTTGATTAGAAATTGCTCCTTGAACAAAAGCGGTTAATTTTTCTGTAGCATATTCTGCTTGTGCAAATCCTCCAATCCAATTTACTAAACCATCCC
Organism: Flavobacterium cheonanense; assembly: GCF_039539185.1. Taxonomy (NCBI): domain Bacteria; kingdom Pseudomonadati; phylum Bacteroidota; class Flavobacteriia; order Flavobacteriales; family Flavobacteriaceae; genus Flavobacterium; species Flavobacterium cheonanense. The sequence goes on from NZ_BAABCT010000002.1 coordinate 422,394, forward strand.
AATCTCTATCGACAATGGTGTTTTTAGTAGCATTAAAGAATGGGTTTAATGAAGGAGAAGCTACAAAAGTTTCGTTAGTATAGAAAGGATTGTTATTAACATTTCTTGTATCCTTGTAGAAATCTGCTCCAAGTAAGTCATTAACATTTCTTACATGGATCCCTTTATAAGTTCTGTAATCAATACCTGCATCAATTGTTATTTTATCAAACTTTTTATTAATGTTCATAATACCTCCAAACCAGTTGTGAGAGTTTATTCCAGAAATCATTGAAATACCATTTGATGCTGTATTTACGTTACCAAAACCAGCTTCTGGAGCTTTAGATGTATTTACAGTACCTGTAAAATTAGCATTTGGAATTGTAATTATTTGTCCTTGATTGTATTGACGAATTAATTCATAATTTACCAAACCATTAGCATCTCTTAATCGGTTATTAGCATAATTTAGATTAGTTGTACCTGCTACAACATTACCGAATGCACCTGAACCTCCACCACGGCCCCATGAACCATAAACTAATGCATTTAATTTAGTTGTACTATTGATATCCCATTCCCAATTTAATGAACCTACTGGTTTATGATAGAAGTTTCTTCTTACGTTAAATTCCTTACCATCAAGATAACCCCAATCTTCATTCCATTTTCTATTCGGTTCACCATTTTCACCTCTATTGATGTATCTTTGAATTGTTATACCTGTACTTCTTTGGTGATGCCATTGAGGAGCACCTGTAAAAGTAAATTCAAGATTGTGTTTCTTATTTATTTCATATCCAAATGCTAAAAAATAATTTTGCCCTTCAAATTTTGTCCCATCTACATATCCGTCTCCTCCTGTTGAACTCATTAAGATAGATGCAGAAAGTCCATTTTTCATTTTTCCAGTTGAATAGGTAGCTACAAATTTACGATAGTCGTCATTTCCAGTCATTGCATTAACAAAACCACCTTCTTTTCTTTGTGAAGATTTAGTTACAATGTTAATAGTTCCTCCTACTGAAGAAATTGCAAGTCTAGAAGAACCTAAACCTCTTTGTACTTGCATTGAGCTTGCAACATCTGATAATCCTGCCCAGTTACTCCAAAAAACTCTACCGTTTTCCATATCATTAACAGGCATACCATTAATCATTACGGCAATATTTTCTTGTCCGAAACCTCTTACTGTTATTCTAGAATCACCAAAACCACCACTACCTTTAGAAGCATATACAGATGGTGTTGTATTTAATATCTCAACAAACTCTTTGTTACCTAATTTTTGTTGTATTTCTGCGGCTTTTATTGTAGATACTGCAACTGGAGTTTTTCTGTCTTTTGCAATATCAAAAAGTGAAGATCCTTTAATAACTACTTCTTCCAATTGACTTGCATCAGAAGCTAATTTTATTGATCCTAAATCAACAGTTTCTCCATTTTTAACTGTGAAATTAACTGTTTGTGTTTTGTAACCGATGTAAGATATAACCACTTGACCAGTTGAAGCTGTAGTACTTAATGTAAATTTACCATAGATATCTGTTGAAGCGCCAGTTGAAGAACCTTTTACTACTACATTTACACCAGGTAACCCTGCGTTTAATTCACTGTCTAATATTGTTCCTTTAATTTTTCCTTGAGAAAACATTACTGTTGCCATCAAAAGAAACATTACTGAAAATAAATTAGTTGTAACTTTTTTCATGTTGCTTTGGTTTTTAAATTATTGGTGCAAAATTGTAACTTTATTACTTTATGAGTGTTAAGTTAATGTTAACAAAGTGTTTTTTGTTACGTTTTTCTTAGTCAATTTTATTTTATGAAATTTTTTTTATGAAAAAACTAATTTTTTAAGACAATCAATAAAAAAACCTCAATATTTTTACATATTAAGGTTTAAATTAAGATTCTTGTTGTTTTATTTTACTTACTATCAAGGAAATGTTTAAGTAAAAAAGAAGTTGAATTATCGTGATTGTTAACTTTTTTAGAATTTATTTCGTCTAAAATCGAATTAGCCAACTGCTTTCCAAGTTCAACTCCCCATTGATCATAACTAAAAATATTCCAAATAACTCCTTGAACGAATATTTTATGTTCGTATAATGCTATTAATGAACCTAATGATTCTGGTGTTAATTTTTGAATTAAAATAGTATTGGTAGGTTTATTTCCAGAAAAAACTTTGAATGGCAAAAGGAATTCAGCTTTTTCAGATGAAACTCCTTGTTTATCAAATTCAGCTTTTACTTGTTCTGGTGTTTTTCCATTTAACAAAGCTTCGGTTTGAGCAAAGAAATTAGACATCAACTTGTCATGATGATTATTATCACCATATAAAGGTTTAACATAACCAATAAAATCAGTAGGAATTAATTTTGTTCCTTGATGAATTAATTGAAAAAAGGCATGTTGTGAGTTAGTACCTGGTTCACCCCAAATTATAGTTCCTGTTTGATAACTTACTGGTTTACCGTCTCTTCCAATACTTTTACCGTTACTTTCCATAATTCCTTGTTGCAAATATGGAGCTAGTTTTTGTAAGTATTGTGTGTATGGAATTAATGCTTCGCTTTCAGCACCAAAAAAGTTATTGTACCAAATGCTAAGTAGAGCCAAAACTACTGGAATATTTTTATCAAAAGCCTCTGTTTTAAAATGTTCATCCATTTTATTGGCTCCTTTTAATAAACTATCAAAATTATCAAATCCTACTGCTAGAGAAATAGACAACCCTACTGCGCTCCAAAGAGAAAAACGTCCACCAACCCAATCCCACATTGGGAAAATATTATTCGAATCTATTCCAAATTCTGTTACTTTTTGGATATTTGTTGAAACTGCTACAAAATGTTTAGCAACATCTTCATTCTTAGCCGATTTTAAAAACCAAGATCTTATCGTTTCTGAATTGGTTAATGTTTCTTGAGTTGTAAAAGTTTTAGAAACAATTACAAAAAGTGTAGTTTCGGGATTTAATTTTTTAATTATCTCATTTACGTGATCACCATCTACATTAGAAACAAAATGCACATTTAAATGATTTTTATAGAATTGTAAAGCTTCAACTACCATAGCTGGTCCCAAATCTGAGCCACCTATTCCTATATTTACAATATCTGTAAATGGTTTTCCTGTATACCCTTTTCTCTCTCCAGAAACAATTTGATTAGTAAAGTTTTTGACTTTATTTTTTACTTCAAAAACTTCTGGCATAACATTTATTCCATCAACAAGAATCACCTCATTTTCTGGAGCTCTCAATGCTGTATGCAAAACAGCTCTATTTTCTGTTTGATTAATTAAATCACCTGCAAAATATTTTGAAATTGCATCCTTTAGATTAACATCATCAGCTAAGTTCAATAACAAATCTATTGTTTCTTGATTGATGTTGTTTTTTGAATAATCAACAAGAAAATCATTCCATTGAATGTGAAATTTTTCAGCTCTTTTCTCATCATTTTGAAACATTTCTTTTATGGAATTATTTTCCATTTTAGAAAAATGATTTTCAAGTTGTTTCCAAGAGTTTGTATGAGTAGGATTAATGTTTAGTAAAGACATAATAATTAATTTTGAGATACAAAATTAAATAAAACATTATAGATAAAGTTATATGAAAATAAATTTGTTCACATAAAGAGCTATGCAAACGTTGTAGTTGATAAAAAGAGTTTGTTAAAAAATTTATTTATTAAACTTTATTTCTGCAACACTATCCAAAGCTCTCTTGAGTGGTCTTATTTGTTCTTTGAATCTTGGAAGGTTTCTACTTTCCATTGGTTGTGAATTTGGAAGTTTTAATTTTAAAGCATCAACCTGAACACCATTTTTCCAGAAACGATAACATACATGAGGTCCAGATGCCAAGCCTGTGCTACCAACTTTACCAATTACTTCACCTTGTTTTACTCTTTGTCCTCTTCTTACAAGAATTCTTGACATGTGTAAATATTGAGTTGCATAAGTTTTGTCGTGTTTTACTTTTACAAAATTACCATTACCAGCAGTATATCCTGCTTGTTCTACAACTCCAGCAGCTGTTGTCATAATTGGCGTTCCTGTTGGTGCAGCATAATCGGTTCCTTTATGAGGTTTCCATTTCAACTGAACAGGATGGAATCTGTTTTTTGAAAACTTTGAAGTAATGTGAACGAATTTTAATGGTGCTTTTAGGAAAAAGTTCTTTAGGGCTTTTCCTTGATCATTATAATAATCAACTTTTCCGCCTCTTTCTTGAATAAATGGAAAGGCATAAATTTTCTCTCCTTTATATTCAAAAAATGCTGCTCTTAAACTATCTACACCATCATAAATAGTGTCATTTATATACCTCTCTGTAAAACTAAGAGCAAATTTATCTCCTTTTTTAGATTTGAAAAAGTCAATAGACCAAGCAAAAACTTTTGTTAGTTTTCCAGATAATGTTGGGTCAATTTTTAAATCTCTTAAAGTTTTTGTGAGTGGTCCTGTCAATTCTCCTGCGACAGTTCTTACTTTAAAAGTTAAAGGTCTAGATTTTTTAAACCCAACAACAGAATCTGTCAAATCAACTAAATAATAATCTATTCTATTGGGTTGATAAATTAAATATTGAAGTTTGTTATATTTATCTTTTGAACGTAAACAAACATAAGGCCTTTTAAATACAACGCTTGTTGGAAAAGAATCTTTAATAATTTTTAAAATTTCAGAAGCTTTTTTTCCATTAAGATTTTGCTTTTTTAAAATTTTCTCAAAAGTATCTTGTCTATCAATGGTGTCGAAATGAACATTAAATTGATCAAAATGAAATCCGTAATCAACTATTGGTTTATAGGGTTCTATATCTTCAATAACAAATTCTTCTTGTGTATTTTTACAAGAATATAATGAAAATAAAACAATTAAAAATAACGCTATTTTTCTCAATATGAGTCTTTTATTTTAACAATCTTCTCCCCAATTTTTCAATTCACTTTCACTCCATAATTCTGGAAAGAAAATTCTTCTTTGGTATTTTGGGTGCATGTATTTTTTCCAATCACTACCTCCAGTTGCTTCTCCTGAACCATGCCCACTTTCAATATATTTTTTGGCTGCATTCAAATGTCCCATTACCCAAGTAATGTTTACGGTTTTGTCATAATGACGCATAGCAGCAACCAAATCTGGGTTTTTCTGATCATTTTCTGGTAACTCTTTGAATTTTTGCCAAATATTTATCGTGTTATATTCTTCCATATAACGCAGAAACTCGTCTTTATATTTTCGTTCAAATTCTAGAATTAAATATGACTTTTCGCCTGTATGATAATCTTTTCCTGCAGCTTGCCAATATAAGTGTTCAAATGCATGAGAATATGGTGTGTTTCTATCAATTGTTGCTCTAAAACGATAATCAATTAAATTAATTAAATCGGTTGAAGAAAATTCAATTAATCGATATTGTGCTGATTGAAAACCACTTGCAGGAGTTAAAGTATTTCTAAATTTCATGTATTGTTCTACTTCCATACCGTCTCCCATAATATCAAATGAAGTCGTTAACATATCGAAATATCTACTTATTCTAGTAAGTCTTTCGGCAAAAAATTTAGTTTCAAGTTTTTCGCAATGACAAACTTGTTTTATTTCCCAAAGAATCATTTTGAACAATAACTCATTGACTTGATGATACATAATAAAAACCATTTCGTCTGGCAAAATGGTTCTTTGAGTTTGTAAATTCAATAAAGCATCTGTTTGAATATAATCCCAATAAGTAATTGGTTTTGACCAAAGTAAACCTTCTAAATGGGTATCAGTTTTTTGATTTATCGCATCAAATTTCTTTTCTAATTCCTCAATTAAATGAGTTGTTTCTGTGTTCATTTTTTTACTTTTATTGTAAATGGATTTGCTAATCCTTTGAAAGATTCTAAATCTGCCTTTAGTGATCCAACAGCTAAACTAGCTTTTATTCTAATAGGAAGCTTATTTTCATCGTCTGAAATCCAAACGGTTAAACTTTCTTGCTCTTTAAAAACTCTACCTGACTGCACTAATGGTCTAAAAATCATGCAAGGAACTTTACCAAATTTACTGTCTAAATCTTCTCTTCCTATGAATTTTAACTTAAATTTTGTTGTTTCGTCATCAAAAAACATATCTATAGCAATCGATTCTCCTACTTTTAGTTTGTCAACATTTGGATGATTCCTTAAATAATAAAAGGTTGAAACTATATCTTGAACATTTTCTGGCGTAGTAAATGTTTTGTTAGTATCATTTTTATAATCTTTTACTAAGATAGTATTTTTATCTTGATTAAAAAAGCCTTCTTGGTTTTTTGTATAGCCTCCCTCATCAATTTTTCTTATAAAATGATATGGTTTCCCTGTAACTTTGTCAAAATAAGACTCGTAGTTATCATCAACTTTAAAAAACCATTTTGACATTCCTGTTGTATATCCGCGACCAATAGCATGAAAAACTTTCTTGTTATTTTTTGTAGCTTCTTTTACTTCAAGTGTAGCATAACCTGCAGTCACTAATCCATAATGAATTCTAAATTTAAACCATTCTCCTACATCAAATGCTGATGACCTTTGAGAATCAAAACTCACAGTTAAAAAAAGAAGTGCTAGTATAATTATCTTTTTCATTTTAAAATACTTTTTAATTGATTTTATAACTGTAATACAATTTCTGTTCCAAATGTATTAAAACAAAAAAACTCCGTCAAATATTGACGGAGTTTTTATGCTATTAACCAACCAAAAAACTATAAATTATGAAAAACTTATATAAAACTAGTAAGGAAACCACTCCTTTTCGTTTTGTGAGTACAAAGATAAGACTGTTTTTGAATTATTCTCAATGAAAAACAAACTTTAACATTTATTTGACAAAAACAACACTACTATAACGTTGTAATTTGATGATTGTTTAATAATTTTTAACTTTTATAGAGTTCCTCTCAAAGCTTGTTCTCTTTCTATTGACTCAAAAAGAGCTTTGAAGTTACCTGCTCCAAATCCGGTTGCACCCATTCTTTGAATGATTTCAAAAAATAAGGTTGGTCTGTCTTCAACTGGTTTGGTAAATATTTGTAAAAGATAACCATCTTCATCCGCATCAACTAAAATCGAAAGTCTTTGCAATTCTTTGATATCTTCTTTCATCATGTCTCTATGAACACCCAATCGATTTGGAATATCGTCATAATATGCTTGTGGAGGTGGAGGTAGAAATTCTACTCCTCGAGCTTTTAATCCAGCAACCGTTTTTATAATATCATCCGTTGCCACTGCTAGATGCTGAACACCAGAATCTTCATAAAAGTCCAAATATTCTTCAATTTGTGATTTTTTGTTTCCTTTTGCCGGTTCGTTGATAGGAAATTTAATTCTTCCGTTACCGTTACTCATTACTTTACTCATTAAAGCTGAATATTCGGTGTGAATTTGAGTATCATCAAAAGACAAGAAATTTTCAAATCCCATCACGTCTTCATACCATTTTACCCATTGGTTCATTTGATTCCATCCCACATTTCCAACCATATGGTCAATATATTTTAGTCCGAGTGGTTCTGGATTATATTCAGATTTCCATTCAACGAAACCTGGTAAAAATGCACCATTATAGTTTTTTCTTTCTACAAATATGTGAACCGTTTCACCATAAGTGTAAATTCCTGAACGAACCACTTCTCCATGTTCGTCTTTTTCAATAATTGGTTCCATGAAAGAAACAGCTCCACGTTTTGTTGTTTCTTCCCAAGCTGATTTTGCATCTTCTACCCAAAGTGCTATTACTTTTACACCATCACCATGCTTGCGCAAATGATCATTAATTGGTGAGCTACTGTTTAACGGAGTTGTTAGAACCAAACGAATTTTGTCTTGTTTAAGAACATAACTTACAGAATCTTTTGAACCTGTTTCCAATCCTCGGTAAGCGTGCGATTGAAATCCGAAGGCTGTTTTGTAATAATGTGCTGATTGTTTTGCGTTTCCAACGTAAAATTCAACATAATCTGTTCCTAATAGTGGAAGAAAATCTTGTGCTCCACTGAATATTTTTTCTAGTCCGTATTCTACGGATTTTACTTCTTTACTCATTTTTGTTTTGTATTAAGATGAAAGTAATGTGAATTTAAGATTCAACTTTATTCAAAAGATACTTTCTAAAATTTATAATTATTTATCTAACCAAGATAGAAAGTAGGTTTCATCAGCAATTTTCATAGCCTCTTCTGTAACCATTAAAGGTTTGAAAGTATCGACCATAACAGCTAACTCTAGTGTTTCTTTTTTCCCGATACTTCTTTCTGCTGCTCCTGGGTGTGGTCCGTGCGGAATTCCTGCTGGATGTAGCGAAATATTTCCTGGTTTTACATCATTTCTGCTCATAAAATCGCCATCTACATAATACAAAACCTCATCGGCATCAATATTACTATGATTATATGGCGCTGGAATTGACAAAGGATGATAATCGTATAGTCTCGGAACAAAAGAACAAACAACAAAAGCAGATGTTTCAAATGTTTGATGAACTGGTGGCGGAAGATGAATTCGTCCGGTTATTGGTTCAAAATCATGTATAGAAAGTGCATAAGGGTAATTAAAACCATCGTAACCAACTACATCAAATGGGTGAGTTGCATATACCATTTCGAAAATTTCGTCTTTCTTTTTAACTTTGATTATGAAATCTCCAACTTCATTATTGGTTTCTAATTCATACGGACGACGAATATCCCTTTCGCAATAGGGAGAATGTTCAAGTAACTGTCCGAACCAATTTCTGTATTGTTTTGGAGTGTAAATTGGAGAATGCGATTCAACAATAAACAATCTATTCTCTTCAGTATCAAAATCGATTTTGTAGATAATCCCTCTTGGAATGATAAGATAATCACCGTATTTGAAATCTAAATTACCATAAATGGTTCTTAGTTTTCCTGATCCTTGATGAATGAAAATCATTTCATCAGAATCGGTATTTTTATAAAAATAATCGGTTGTTGATTTTCTTGGAGCTGCTAAAACAATATGACAATCGGAATTAGTCAATACTATTTTGCGACTTTCTAAAAAGTCGTCTTGTGGCGCAACTTCAAAACCTCTTAATTTATAAGATTGGATATTGTTTGACTTGGCAATAGTTGGCGCAACACTATATTGAGAACGAATTTCTTTTACTTGTGTTGGACGTTGCTCGTGATAGGAATTGGTTGACATTCCGTCAAAACCAACGGTTCCAAAAAGCTGTTCATAATACAAATCTCCGTTTGGTTTTCGGAATTGTGTATGACGTTTTGGTGGGATATTTCCAAGTTTGTGATAAAATGGCATTTTCTTTTTGTTTTAAAGTTTAAAGTAGGAAAGTTTATAACTTTCGTTAACACTCAAAAAGAATTTCACTCACTCAGGATTTCTCTTGATGAGGAATTTTAAATGGATTAATAAGTTGTCCCATTTTTTCATTTAACAAATATCGGAAAAAATAAAAAAAAGCCACTAAAAAGTGGCTTTTTTTTATTCTACATTTTCTTGTTTTCCAAGTTTTGCATTTCTTTTACCATATAAGAAATAAACAATTACACCTATTAACAACCATCCTAAAGATAATAATTGTGCATCCTTACTAAGATTAATCATTAAATAAGTATTAATACAAATACCACATATTGCTATCACAGGTAATGCCGGAACCTTAAAAGTTCTTTCTATATTAGGTTGCTTAATTCTTAACATCCAAACAGCTACACATACCATTGTAAATGCAAACAAGGTTCCGAAACTCGTCATATCAGCCAACTTATTTATTGGCGTAAAAGCAGCTACTGTCGCTATAACCGCGCCTAAAATCATAAGATTTGTTTTAGGTGTTCCTGAAATAGGATTAACTTTAGAAAATACTTGTGGAATTAGACCATCTTTTGACATTCCAAGAAAAATTCTTGATTGTCCCATAATCATTACCATTAACACCGATATCAAACCAACTGTTGCTGCAATTGTTATAATGTATCCAGCCCAAGCTTGTCCAGCTATATCAAAAGCATAAGCTACAGGAGCTTTTATTGCATCTGGATATTTCCCAAGTGGATTAAAATCTTTATAATTCATCATACCAGTTAGTACAAGTGAAACTAAAATATACAACAATGTACAAATTAATAAAGAAGCTATAATTGCAAAAGGGACATCTTTCTTTGGATTCTTTGCTTCACCGGCTTGTGTCGAAACAGCATCAAAACCTACGTAAGCAAAGAAAATTGCAGCGGCACCTGATACAATACCTCCAATTCCATATGCTTCATGAGTCGTATTCTTGTCTATAATTTGAGTAGCATCTGGAATAAATGGAGACCAATTTTCTGGATTGATAAAAAAAGCTCCTGCAATTATAACGAATATGATTGCAGATACCTTAAGAATAACAATTAAGTTATTTGCTTTTGCAGCGCTTTGTGTTCCTTTAATTAAAATTGAAATAACAAAAAGAACTATTAAAAAAGCTGGTAAATTCATTGAAAAACCTTCTCCTGTATAACTACTTGGGTCAGTTGTTAACCATTCGGGCAGCTTTATTCCAAACATTTTTAATAATTTATTGAAATAACCTGACCAAGATACAGCTACAGTCATAGATCCCATCGCGTATTCTAGTATTAAACCCCATCCTATAATCCATGCGAAAATTTCACCTATTGTTCCATAAGCATAAGCATAAGCCGAACCTTCAACTGGTAAAATAGATGCAAATTCAGAATAACAAAGCGCAGCAAAAACACAGGCAATTCCTGCAATAATAAAAGATAATGCTAAAGCTGGACCTGCATGATAATAAGCTCCTGTTCCTGTTAAAACAAAGATTCCACCACCAATGATAGCTCCTACACCTATTGCCGTAAGACTCCATTTTCCTAAAACTTTCTTTAATTCACTCTTTTTCATATCGGCTTCAAAAGCAGATACGGGTTTAACTCTCCAAATAGACATAATGTAGTTTTTTAGTTTATTGTGTTCAAATATACTTTTTTTGTTTAATAATTTTACGAAAATAGAAAAATTATAGATTTAAAACCAAAATCCTACATTAATCCAAGTAAATCCTTTGGGTAATTCTGGTGACCAAGAATATTTAATTTCAATTGGTCCTAAAACAGTTTCAAGTCCGTATCCAACTGCATATCCAGAGTATCTTGGTGTTGAAAGCCAATTACCTGAACTGAATAATTTATTTTCAACATTGGCATAGTTTGCAGAAAAATTAATGTGATTTTTCTTTAAGAACTCTACATCAATTGTAGCTAACGATTTTATATAGCTATCTGCTGCGATACTTAAAAAATCGTAACCATAAAAATGTTTGAAATTATTTATTGTATTAAATCCATATCCTCCTAAAACAAAATCTAAGAAATGAACACTATCTTCTCCGAAAGAGAAACCAGCCTCAGATTGGAGTCTTAAATTAAATATTTTATAAAAAGTTCTGGTAATTCCGGCTTCTCCTTTTAAAATTGAGAATTTATTGAATTGATTTGTATAATTACTAGAATACATATAGGTTTGCAAATCTCCTTCAAAAAACCATCCTTTTTTAGGGAAAAATTTATTGTCAAAAGAATCATATTTTAAATATCCGAAAGCGCTTGCATAATTGCTGTTTTCAAAAATTGTGTTATTGCTTTCTAGGGTTTTTGATCTAATTTTTAAATGTTTTAATTCTAATCCAGCTCCTATTAAAAACTTTTGTGCAAATATTGTTTGGACATAGGCTTGATTTGTAATATCAGAAAAATCTACGTTTAAGGAATTAATTCCGTATTGAGAAAAAAGATTACCATCATTAAAGTCTGTTGAAACATTTTTATTGAATTGATTAAATTGAGATTTAAAACCAAAACTAAAATAAAATCCATTATCGATATAATAATTAAGGTTGTATCTGAAATTATCTCCAAGTCCTAAATCTATTGCTAAAACGTCGTTTCTTAAAAAGAGTTTTTTCTGTGTTAGATTAACTAAAACGGCACTTTTATATAAGTCATCATAATGTAATCCGAATTTTAAAAACGTTTTATTCTTGTTCTCGATTAAATTTAAATTAATGTCATCACCATTTGTTAATTCATTGATTTGGTAGTTAATAGCGCTAAAATTTCCTGTTGCATCAAGAGTATTGATTCCTGTTTTTAACTGATCATAACTAATCTTATTTCCTCTTTTAAAACCAAGCTTACCTATTACATAAGCATGGGTGTAATCTTTAAGAGTATTGATTGTTATTCTCTTAATAGTAAGACTGTCTTTAGTTACATTTAATTTTTGCGGTTTATAACTTAATGATTCAGAACTTAACTTTTTTAATTGATCAAATACCTTTAACGCTGCATCTTCTCCTTTTTGAATAATTTCTTGGCCTTTATCGAAGGTAATTACTGTATAATCTTTAATATCTGGTTTTATGTAGATATCTGTTTTTTTTATCTTCTCTTTCATTCCTTCAATCATCTGAAGATTTGAAATTTGAACCAAAATCTTTGTAGCTTCTTTCAATGAATTTCTTCCTTTTAATCCGTCTTGAACATCAACACCAATAATGATATCAGCTCCCATTTTTTTTACCTCATCAATTGGGTAATTATTAGTTACACCTCCATCTATTAACATTTTTCCATCTATTTCTAAAGGAGAAAACAATGTTGGAAAAGCCGAACTGGCTAAAAGTGCTTGAGCTAAATATCCTTTATCTAGAACTAATTGTTCACCAGTTTCTATATCAGTTGCAATACATAAAAAAGGAATTGGAAGTTTATTAAAATCTCTAATATGCCTTACTGAATGAGTAAGCTTTGTGAGTAAATTATAATTATACATTCCTTTTGAAAGTGCTATTGGAACTCCCAAACTGAATTTATTGAATGGTAATGAAATAGCGTAGAGCTCATCATTACGCTTTTCATAAAAACTCTTTGAAGACCTTGGTATGTAATCTTTTAAAAGTTGATCAAAATTTGTATCGTGAAATATGGAATCTATTTGCATAGCACTATATCCTGTAGCATATAATCCTCCAACTACAGCGCCCATACTTGTTCCTCCAATATAATCTATTTTGACTCCAGCTTTTTCTAGCACTTTTAAAACTCCGATATGGGCAAATCCTTTTGCTCCTCCACCGGTTAAGACCAAACCTATCTTTTTTCTTTGAATGGAATCTTGTGAGTAGCAATTTTGAGAAAATAGAAAATAGAAAATAGAAAATAAAGAAAGTGCGAATACCTTTCTCAAAATAATTCTAGATTTAAATTTTTGATTAATCATTTTCTCAAAATTTGAAAAACTTATTCTTTTTTGTAAAATTCGATAATTTTTTTGGATTTAGATACACCAACTACGTCAGAAATTTCTTTTTCTGAAGCTAATTTCAATCTTTTAACACTTTTGAAATGTTTTATTAATGTAAGCATAGTTTTTTCGCCTATTCCAGGAATGGTTTCAATAGATGAATTTAATGCCGATTTGCTTCGTTTGTCACGATGAAAAGTAATTCCGAATCGATGTGCTTCGTTACGTAAAAACTGTATAACTTTTAGCGTTTCCGATTTTTTGTCAAGATATAATGGAACTGAATCTCCAGGATAAAAAAGTTCTTCCAATCGTTTTGCAATTCCGATGATGGCAATTTTTCCACGTAAACCTAAATCATCGATACTTTTTAATGCTGATGAAAGTTGCCCTTTTCCTCCGTCAATAATAATTAGTTGAGGCAAAGGCTGGTTTTCGTCTAAAAGACGTTTATATCTTCGGTAAACGACTTCTTCCATTGATGCGAAATCGTTTGGTCCTTCTACGGTTTTTATATTGAAATGACGATAATCTTTTTTGGATGGTTTTCCGTCTTTAAAAACCACGCAAGCTGCAACAGGATTAGTTCCTTGAATATTGGAATTATCAAAACATTCGATATGTCGTGGCTCTACAGAAAGACGTAAATCTTTTTGCATTTGCGCCATAATTCGATTAGTGTGACGTTCTGGATCTACAATTTGAATTTGTTTTAATTGATCTAAACGGTAATATTTGGCATTTCTTTCGGATAATTCTAAAATATGCTTTTTGTCGCCGAGTTGTGGAACGGTAATCTTTATATTCTCGCCTAAATTCAATGCAAAAGGCAAAACAATTTCTTTGGAAGTCAAATGAAAACGCTCACGAAGTTCGACAACTGCCAATTCTAAAAGTTCTTCGTCGGTTTCGTCTAATTTTTTCTTTAATTCTAAAGTATGCGAACGAATTATTGCGCCATGAGCAATTTGCAAAAAGTTGACATAAGCCATAGTTTCATCAGAAATAATGGAAAACACATCGATATTGGAAATCTTCGGATTTAAAACTGTTGAACGCGATTGATAGTTTTCGAGAACTTCTATTTTTTCTTTGATTTGTTGCGCTTCTTCAAATTGCATATTGGTTGCAAATTCTTGCATTTTGGATTTGAAATCCTTCAAACTTTCTTTGAAATTTCCTTTCAATATTTCACGAATGGCGTTGACTTGAATTTGATAATGTTCAGCTGTTTCGTATCCTTCACATCCGCCTTTGCAATTTCCAATATGAAATTCTAAACACACTTTAAATTTGCCTTTTTCAATATTTTGAGATGACAAATCAAAGTTGCAAGTTCGCAATGGATACAACTCTTTTACTAAATCCAAAATCGTATTTACCGTTTTAAAGTTGGTATAAGGTCCAAAATACTCAGAACCATCTTTTATCATTCTACGAGTTGGAAAAATTCTTGGAAATGGTTCTTTTTTGATACAAATCCATGGGTAAGTTTTATCGTCACGCAATAAAACATTGTATCTTGGTTGGAGTTTTTTAATCAAATTATTCTCTAACAAAAGTGCATCTTGTTCAGACGAAACTACAATATGTTTTATGGTAACAATTTTGCGAACCAACACATTCGTTTTTCCGTTATCGTGAACTTTGTTGAAATAGGAAGAAACACGTTTTTTAAGATTTTTGGCTTTTCCTACATATAGAATTTTATCCTCTTTATCATAATACTGATATACTCCAGGGTTGTCTGGCAAGGTTTGTATTTGAAGTTCTAAAGATGGATTATTCATTTTTTAAGAAAATAGAGTAAAGAGTAAAGAAAATAGATTACTGAAATTTTTCTTCAAACAAATTTAACTTTAAATTCTTCACAAAGCAAATTGTATTTTTTTACTTTTACCTCATGTTAAAAAAGGAATTAAGAAAAAAATATAAAGAATTAAGACAAGGTTTAACTCCAGAAGCAATTGAAGGTAAAAGTTTGGCTATCGCTAATCGATTATTGCAGTTGGGTGTTTGGGATAAAACTTATTATCATTTATTCCTATCAATTGAAGAACAAAAAGAAATTGATACGGAATTCATTCTTCAAATTTTAGCTGGAAAAGATAAAGAAATTGTGGTTTCTAAAAGTGATTTTAATACTTTGGAAATGACACATTATCTTCTTACGGACAACACCAAATTCAAGAAAAATGAATATAATATTCCGGAACCAGTTGATGGCTTAGAAGTTCCTGTAACTAAAATTGATGTGGTTTTTGTTCCTCTTCTAGCATTTGATGTAAAAGGAAATCGAGTTGGTTATGGCAAAGGATTTTACGATAAATTTTTATCTCAATGCAAACCAGATACTATTAAAATAGGATTGTCTTTTTTTGAAACAGAAGATAAAATTGACGAGATTTCAGAAAATGATATTCAATTAGATTTTTGTGTTACACCAAATAAACTATATTTTTTCTAGATTGCATCGTCATCTAATTTATTAGAAAACTTAACATTAGGTGGAAGTTTTGCAAGAGCAAATGCTCTTTTATTAAAGAAAATTAATATTCCTACCCCAACAGAAATTGCAAAATCTGCAACGTTGAAAATTGCATTAAAAAATCTAAAATCATTTCCACCCCATACAGGAATCCAATTAGGTAATTTCCCTTCCCAAATAGGAAATTCAAACATATCTACTACTCTTCCATGAAACCATTCTCCATAATGTTCTCCTGAGAAATACTTAGCAAGATGATATCTTGTACTTTCTTCAAACATAACTCCGTATAAAACAGAATCAATTATATTACCCAAAGCGCCAGCAAATATTAAAGAGATTGAAGTAATTAAAAATTTAGATTTTTCTTTTTCTATTGAATCCCATAACCAATATGCAATACCACCAACAGCTAGAATTCTAAATAAAGTTAAAAATAATTTGCCATATTCACCTGGTATTTTTGTTCCCCAAGCCATTCCTTCATTTTCAATAAAAGTAATATTAAACCAACTTAAAACAGGATATGATTCTCCATAATAGAAATTGGTTTTTACATATACTTTTGAGAATTGATCTACAATTAATATCAGGATAATGATAAGTGCTGCGTGCCTAAGTTTCATTTTTTGGTTTTTGTGGTGCAAAAATAGTATTATTTTCTATAAAAAAACCTCTCTAGGAGTGTTATAAATATTTTAGCTTCAATTTTAGTTGCCACAATTTTGTTCATACAATTCTACTATACGAACATAACCATTTTTCTTTAAGTCTTGTTTGTCAACTAAATCAGCTAATTTCGGGCAATCATTTTCGAAAATTTTTGCAAGCGTTTTTTTTAATTGAGCAAAACAGTTACCGCAAAAATTAAGACCTCCTCCATCACTTTCATCAATGTAAATTATATATTCATCATTTGGTCTATTTATATAATATGTAAAACCACCTGAACTACCAGATCCTGGTACTCCCATTGTACCTGAAGTTCCTGAAGTGTATGTTCTATATAAATTAATTTTACCTTCCTTAACAATACTAGCCCAAGATTTTTTTTTATCGATGTTTAACTTATTACTTCCTTGGTAGGCAGTGTAAATTGTAATAAATTTGATCGTTTCGTTTTTATCATTGGTGATTTCAAATCCTTTAACTGAATTTATTTCTAATTTTTCTGTTTTCCCTTTTTCTTCAACTCGATACTTTAATTTAGTATCATCAGGAAATTCAGGTATTTCTATAAATCCTTTTTTTAAGGAATTATCACTCATAGTAACTGTTCCTGAATAAAATTTTGCATTACATAATATAGGAACTAAAAGAACAAATAGAATTAAATTTTTCATAGTATTTTAATAAAAAATAACGTACCTATTTGGTACGTTATTAATTTTTTTATCGTTGTAAATTCTTAGCCTCAATACTCATTGTTGCATGAGGAACGATTTTTAATCTTTCTTTTCCGATTAATTTTCCGGTAACTTTACAAACGCCATAGGTTTTGTTTTCAACACGGAAAAGTGCATTTTTAAGGTCACGAATAAACTTTTCTTGGCGAATCGCTAATTGTGAATTCGCTTCTTTACTCATGGTTTCACTTCCTTCTTCAAATGCTTTGAATGTTGGTGACGTGTCGTCTGTACCATTATTTAAATCATTCATATAAGCACTTTTGATTAATTCTAAATCCGTTTGTGCTTTTTCAATTTTTGCAAGGATAATTTCTTTGAACTCTGCTAAATCAGCATCAGAGTATCGCATCATTTCTTCAACCATCTGTATACTATTTTGAAATTAATATTTTTGTTTTTATATCATCAAACTCAATTTCTATACCACTTTCTAAATTATCAGTAAAATTTAATTCTTCTGTTAATGTTTCGTCTTTGATATAGCTTTCGTTATTCTTTATTGCTTGTTCTAGTTCGCCATTACGTTGAATTTGAACTTTAATTTTATCTGTTACTTCAAATCCAGAATCTTTTCTGATATTTTGAATTCTGTTTACTAATTCTCTTGCAATTCCTTCTTGTTTTAGTTCTTCAGAAATTTTGATGTCTAAAGCAACTGTAATTCCGTTAGAATTTGCAACCAACCAACCTGGAATATCTTGTGAAGATATTTCTACATCTTGGGATGTTAAAATTATACTTTTTCCTGAAATAACAAGCGATAGCTCACCTTTAGCATCAATTTCGTTGATTTGTTCTTGTGAAAATTTTTGTATCTCGCTAGAAATCAATCCCATATCCTTACCAAAACGTGGTCCTAAAGCTTTGAAATTTGGCTTAATTTGCTTCACTAAAACACCTGATGCATCGTCTAAAAGTTCGATTTCTTTGACGTTTACTTCGGCTTTTATTAGGTCAGAAACTGCCTCGATTTCAGCACGCTGCGTCTCGTCAAGTATAGGAATCATAACCTTTTGCAACGGTTGACGTACTTTTATCATTTCCTTTTTACGAAGTGATAAAACTAAAGACGAAACTGTTTGCGCTTTCATCATTTTGCTCTCTAACGATTTATCAACAAAGTTTTCAACCGAAACAGGGAAATTTGCCAAGTGAACACTAGTAAAACTCTCGCTTCCAGTTGCATTAACTAAATCGATATATAATTTGTCCATAAAAAATGGCGCTATTGGAGCCGAAAGTTTAGCCACATTCAACAAACAAGTATAAAGCGTTTGATAAGCTGCGATTTTATCTGTTCCGTATTCGCCTTTCCAGAATCTTCTTCTGCACAAACGAACGTACCAGTTACTTAAATTTTCTTGAACAAAATCAGAAATGGCTCTTGCAGCTTTTGTTGGCTCATAATCTGCGTAAGCTTCATCTACCGTTTTTATCAAAGTGTGTAATTCAGATAAAATCCAACGATCGATTTCAGGTCTTTCGTTTAATGGAATTTCAGCTTCTGCATATTTGAAACCATCGATATTAGCGTACAAACTAAAGAACGAATATGTATTATATAATGTTCCGAAGAATTTTCTACGAACTTCTGCAACACCTTCGATATCAAATTTCAAGTTATCCCAAGGATTGGCATTGGATATCATATACCAACGAGTTGCATCCGGACCATATTCTGCCAAAGTTGTGAATGGATCAACGGCATTTCCTAGACGTTTCGACATTTTTTGTCCATTTTTGTCTAGAACTAAACCGTTTGAAACTACATTTTTATACGCAATTTTATCAAAAACTAAAGTTCCGATTGCATGTAAAGTATAAAACCAACCACGAGTTTGGTCAACACCTTCTGCAATAAAATCGGCAGGAAATGCTTTGTTTTTGTCAATTAAATCTTTGTTTTCAAATGGATAATGCCTTTGCGCATAAGGCATCGCACCTGAATCAAACCAAACGTCAATCAAGTCGCTTTCTCGTTTCATCAATTTTCCTGATGGCGAAACCAAAACGATGTTATCAACTACATTTTTGTGTAAATCAACTAAATCATAATTTTCTTCACTCATATTTCCAACCACAAAACCTTTGAACGGATTTTCTTTTTGGAAACCAGCCGCGATAGATTTTTCAATTTCAGAATACAATTCTTCTACAGAACCAATTAGCATTTCTTCCGTTCCATCTTCTGTTCTCCAAATTGGCAATGGAATTCCCCAATATCTTGAACGCGATAAGTTCCAATCGTTGGCATTTTTCAACCAATTTCCGAAACGACCTTCACCAGTTGCTTTTGGTTTCCAGTTGATAGTTTCGTTCAAATCGAACATTCTATCCTTGATTTCGGTTACTTTGATGAACCATGAATCTAATGGATAATATAAAATTGGCTTATCCGTTCTCCAACAATGTGGGTAACTGTGAACATATTTCTCAACTTTGAAAGCCTTATTTTCTTCTTTTAATTGTATGGCAATTTCAACATCGGCAGAGCGCTCTGGAGCTTCGCCATCGTTGTAATATTCATTTTTAACGTATTTTCCAGAATAATTTCCTAAACCTTGAATGAATTTTCCTTGTAAATCAACCAAAGGAACAGGGTTCCCATTTTCGTCTAAAACCAACATTGGTGGAACTTCTGGTGTTGCTTCTTTAGCCACTTTAGCATCATCTGCACCAAAAGTTGGAGCCGTGTGTACAATTCCAGTTCCATCTTCTGTAGTTACGAAATCACCAGAAATTACTCTGAAAGCATTTTCAGGATTTTGATATGGCAAAGCCAATGGCATCAATTGCTCGTAACGAATTCCCACTAAATCAGCACCTTTGCATTCAGCCAAGATTTGGTATGGAATGTTTTTATCACCTTCTTTGAAATTTTCAAAATCAGACGGTTCAACAGAAGCAAAAAATCCCTTTCCGAATTGTTTTCCGACAAGGTTTTTAGCTAAAATTACTTTAGTTGGACGAAAAGTGTATTGGTTGAATGTTTCCACCAAAACATAATCTATTTTTGGACCAACTGTCAAAGCAGTATTTGATGGTAAAGTCCAAGGTGTTGTCGTCCAAGCCAATATGTGGATGTCTCCAAAACCTTGTAAAAAGCTCGGTAACGTTTCTACTTTCGTTTTGAATTGTGCTACAACTGTTGTATCCGTAACATCTCTGTAACTTCCTGGTTGGTTAACTTCGTGCGAAGATAATCCAGTTCCAGCTTTTGGAGAATACGGTTGAATGGTGTAACCTTTGTATAATAGGTCTTTGTTGTAAATTTGTTTCAACAACCACCAAACAGTTTCCATATATTTGGATTTGTAAGTCACATATGGATCTTCCATATCAACCCAATAACCCATTTTTTCGGTCAAATCGTTCCATACGTCGGTATAACGCATCACAGTTCGCTTACACGCTTCGTTGTATTCTTCTACCGAAATGGTTTTCCCGATGTCTTCTTTAGTGATTCCTAATTCTTTTTCAGTTCCAAGTTCTACTGGCAAACCGTGAGTATCCCAACCTGCTTTACGCTTTACTTGAAAACCTTTTTGAGTTTTATAGCGACAAAAAATATCTTTAATTGCACGAGCCATCACGTGATGAATTCCAGGTAATCCGTTTGCAGAAGGTGGACCTTCAAAAAACACATAAGGAGTTGCACCTTCACGCGAAGTTACACTTTGTTCAAAAACGTTGTTTTTCTTCCAAAAATCAAGAACTTCTGATGCTACTGTTGGCAAGTCAAGTCCTTTGTATTCAGTAAATTTTGTGCTCATTTTGTCGTAATCTTAAATCAGTTTGCGAAAGTAATAAATAGTTGTGAGTTATGAGTTATGAGTTATGAGTTTTTGCGATTGTACAAGAAAGAATGTCTAAATTTATCTTTTATGCAAAAACTTCCTTTAAAAATGTTTTTAGATTGTGGATTTTACTTAATTTGACTTTGCATCATTAATTTATTAATTGCACATTTGTAAACTATTTAAATTTTTAATTGAATTCCAAATGGAAAGAATACCAAATATTACAGGACTACGATTCTTTTTAGCAGTTTTTGTAATGATTTACCATATTTCTGAATTTTGTAGTAAGCATGATATTCCATTTTACAATTCATTATCACTATTTCACAAAGGTTATGAAGCCGTTTGTGTATTTTTTTCATTAAGCGGATTTTTAATTATAAGGCAACTTTATCTTGAAAAGGAAACAACAAACACCATTTCGCTAAAAAACTTTTACATTAGAAGAGCTTTACGAATTTTTCCGCTTTACTTTTTGATTTTACTTTTTGGATTGACTTATTACAATTATATTCTTCCAAAATTTGGTTTCACTGGTGGATTCAATACTAATTATAATTTATATGAAGGATTGTTGCTTTCAATATTCTTTATGCCAAATGTTTTTGCCGCTTTATACAATCCTGGTGGAATTATAGAAATTCTTTGGTCTATAGGTGTTGAGGAACAATTTTATTTGTTTATTGCTCCAGTATTATTGTTTTTGCCTGTAAGAAAAATAATTCTATTTTTATTGGTTTTTACCATTGTTTTCTTTACGATATATTTTACTATTGAAGGAAATATTTTATATAAATACACTATGCTATTTTTTTATTTTACTTCTAGTGGTATCATTTCGATTCTATTATTAAAAAACCCACAACTACTTAATAATAAATTAGTTATATATATTTCTTTACTTAGTTTTATCCTCTATTTTACAACTAATTATTTTGTGAATTTATTTTCATCTAGCAACTATAATCTTTTCAGTATGTTGCTGTTTTGTTTAGTAATTGGAGTATTGAGCAATAAACCTTATTTCATTTTAAACCATCGTGTTACAACTTATTTGGGTAAAATTTCTTATGGAATTTATGTTTACCATGCAATTGTTATCCAATTGATTGGCTTGATTTATGTCAAACTTTTTTCCAATCTTGGTCTCAATAATTATGTTATCATTGTGGTTTATAATGCTATTGTTTTAATAATAACTATTTGCATTTCGCATTTTTCTTATCAATATTTTGAGAAGTTTTTTATGAATTTTTATCGAAATAAATCTGTATCAAGAAAAAACCTCCTTTAATACGTCTAAAGATTTTGGTTTTTTAAATCCATCAAGGTGAATGGAATAGTAATCTAATAAGATTTTTAGAAGTATTTGACGTTCAATTCCTGCGAAAACCTTTTGGTCGGAATCAAATTTTAAGTTGATTAGTTTTTTGAAAAGAAATGTTTCATGTTCGTTAAGGCAATTTGTTCCTTGAAAAGGTGAAAAAATGCCATCAACCATTTCAAAAAAATTGAAATCCGTTTCGGAATTATCCGGATAAAAACCTAAAAATTT
Source organism: Flavobacterium cheonanense (assembly GCF_039539185.1). Lineage (NCBI taxonomy): Bacteria > Pseudomonadati > Bacteroidota > Flavobacteriia > Flavobacteriales > Flavobacteriaceae > Flavobacterium > Flavobacterium cheonanense. The sequence goes on from NZ_BAABCT010000002.1 coordinate 444,971, forward strand.
TGTTGTTTCTAAAAGTAAAATTAGATGAAAATTGGAGGTTTCTTCGTGTGTATCTAACCAAATTAAAGCCGTTTCAAGAAAGGTAAATAAATCTTCATTTTTTTCTTCTTCGTGAATGCTATGGTGTAACATCTCTGACAAGAAAATTACAATAGTACTTTTTACAATATCGGTATTTATGGTTTGATAAGCTGTGGCTAGTTTTATTTCTTTAAAATGCTCTAAAGTACCTTTATTCTTGTGATTGGCTTCAATTTCAAGAATAGTTAAAGGTTGAAAATAAGCGATTTTTTGATTTGATTTTTTTCCAGAATAAGCACTTTGCACGAAGTAACTTTTTAATCCGTCGCTTTGTGTAAAACATTTAACAATCAAGCATTTTTCTTGATATTTTATGGATGAAAGAACGATTGCTTTAGTTTTGACTAACATTACCTGATAATCATTACTTTTTTAACGATTGTATCTATTCCATCTTCTGCAGAAACTAAAATCATATACACACCTGAAGCTACTTTGTGTTTTCCGAAAGCTGTAGTATCCCATTCTATTGTACCTCCTTCTGAAGTAGTTTCATAGACTAAATTTCCTTCAATGTCAGTGATTTTAACAACTGCTTTATTAGTTAAACCTGATATCTTAACTGTTCCTGAAAAACCTGGTCTCACTGGGTTGGGATAAGCATAAACATTACTTAAATCATCACTTGATCTTGTGGCTGTCCCTTTAAAAGAAACTAATCCTTTATCTGTTGCAAAAAAGACTTCTCCTGTAAAACTATCAATTTCAATATCGTTTACATTATTACTTGGAAGTGGCGAATTTTCTTTTGTGAATTTATAAATTGTTTCCTGACCATTAGGCGAAACTAAATATACTCCAGACTCAGCAATCGAAATCCATTTTCTATTGGCGCCATCAACAGCAATATCCATAATAAATTGCTCATAAAACAATTCTTGAGCCAAATCATCTTCTAAAATAATAATTGGTTTTGATTCGATTTCTGTTTCACTAATAAAAGAATCTGCAGAAGGAATGTATCTTAATCCTCTTGCTGTTCCGATCCAAACTTGATTTCTATTATCTATTGCAACAGCTCTAACATCATTTATCGGTAAATTACCATCGGTTCCTGTTCTTATTCTAATAAATTTATTTGCATAATTTTCATTAAATGCAATCAATCCGTTTCCTCTGTAGGAAGGCACCCATTTGGTGTCGTTTTTATCTATAGCTAATTTGGAATATCTTTCTTCAGTTACTGATGCTAATTGATTTTGCCAATCACTGGGTGATATCCAAGTCCCATCACTTTTCAATGCTTTTAGTCCTTTAAAAACTAATGAATTTGATAACCAAAGACTGCCTTTACTATCAAATGCACCTCCATTAATTCTTACTGAAACATACAATGGTGTAACTAACTGTTGGTTCTCAGGTCCGTTTGGTGGTGCACTATTTTGATTGTAAAAAGTGATTACATCATCTTTTATTTTAAGTAAACCATTATGAAAAGAGCACACATAAACTTCATTTTCATTTTTTGGGTTAGTCATAATATCAGACAAAGAGGTTGCGCCAAACAATTCACTAAAAGGTATTTTGCTCCAACCTGTTTGTCTTGAATATTTGCTTATTCCTTCTTCAAGTAATGTTGGATCGTAAGTTAATGAATATCCACCGTAGGTTGCCCAAAGAGTTGTTGATGTTTGTTTTAATCTAAAAATATTATTTCTGTCTGGACCATCTGGCTTTATCACTTGAAAAGTTGTTGGTGCAGATAAAGAGGATGTTAGTAGTCCTTTTTCATTTGTTCCGATGAAAATTTGATTATCAGCTACCGTTGCGCAACTAAAGGAAACTGTTGCTAAAGTATATTGATTACTATTAATAGTTACTGTTTGTTGCAAAGCAGCATTGAAAATATAAATATAATTCTGATTTGTTACAATTAAAAAATCGTCATTAGTTCTTATATCTAACCCACTTTGATTCATTATAAAAAACTCTTCGAAGATAGTTCCATTATGCTTGTAGAGCCTAGCATTGGTGTTCATTCCAACAAGTTTGTTTTGAATAGTTGTAATTCCGTTCCAAAAACCGCCATCAAATAGTTGCCATTGATTATAATCTACCAAATTAGGATTTGAAAGAGATGCTTTTTTTATCCCATGTATATCGGTCACGGCAAAAATTTCTCCGTTTAAAATTGTTGTTTGGTATACTTTTACTTGTTGCCCATTATTTCCGATGTAATAAGTATCGCCAAACTCCATTGAAGTTAAATCAAAAACTGAAATTCCATAATCGCATGATATGTAAACTTTACCGTTGTGCTCTAAGAAATGATTGATTTTTTTTAGAAAAGGTGAAACTGGTACTTCGACTACTATTCCGTTTTTGAAAACAATTTTGCCATCTGGATTCATTACTAAAAGTAATCCATTTTGGTTTCCAACAAGTGTTTTATTAAAACTTTCGCTATGATGAATTGCTGTAATTGTTTCTGCTTTAAGTCCATCAATAGATGTGGTTGTGGCTAAATCGTTAGTGGCTAAATTTTTAGAAAAAACAGCAATCTCTGAAGATGCATATATTTTATCTTGTCCTTGACTAATATCTGTTATTTTGTTGTAGGAGAAATAACCTTGCCATTGCGGATTGTTTTGAGCAAAGCTATTTACGAATAGTACTAAAAATAATATTTGAACAAATCTCTTTATCATTTGGTAAATTGCAATTTATAAATACAAATATACTATAAACGTATTTAATTGTAATTTCATATATATCAATAAAAAACCTTCTCCCAATTAAGAGAGAAGGTTTATATAAATTTGAAAGTGTTTTAATTACACAATTCCTTGCGCTAACATTGCGTCTGCAACTTTTACGAATCCAGCAATATTTGCACCTTTAACATAGTCAACATAACCATTAGCATCTGAACCATATTTCACACAAGCCGCGTGAATATTCGCCATAATTCCTTTAAGCCTTTCATCAACTTCTTCTGAAGTCCAACTTAAACGTAAAGAGTTTTGAGACATTTCAAGACCAGAAGTTGCAACACCACCTGCGTTTGAAGCTTTTCCTGGAGCAAATAATATTTTAGCATTTTGGAAAACATGCATTGCTTCTGGAGTTGAAGGCATGTTTGCACCTTCAGCAACACAAATACATCCGTTTGCTACTAATGTTTTAGCTTCTTCTTCGTTCAACTCGTTTTGAGTAGCACATGGTAAAGCAACATCACATTTTACTTCCCAAGGACGTTTTCCGGCTACGAAAGTTGCGTCTGGATATTTAGTTACATAATCAGAAATTCTTCCGTAGTTTACGTTTTTAATTTCCATTACATAAGCTAATTTTTCTGCTGTAATTCCGTCTGCATCATAGATATAACCTGAAGAATCAGACATTGTTACAACTTTTCCACCTAATTGAGTAGCTTTTTCTGTAGCATATTGAGCTACATTTCCAGAACCTGAAACAACAACTGTTTTTCCAGCGAAACTATCACCTTTAGTGGCAAGCATACTTTGTGCAAAATATACATCACCATATCCTGTAGCTTCTGGACGGATTAATGAACCACCGAAAGAAATTCCTTTACCAGTTAAAACTCCTGTAAACTCATTTCTTAATCTTTTATATTGACCAAACATGTAGCCAACTTCTCTTCCACCAACTCCGATGTCTCCGGCTGGAACGTCAGTATCAGCACCAATATGTTTAGATAATTCCGTCATAAATGCTTGACAGAATCTCATGATTTCAATATCAGATTTTCCTTTTGGATCAAAATCTGCACCACCTTTTCCTCCACCCATTGGTAAAGTTGTTAAACTATTTTTGAAAGTTTGCTCAAAAGCTAAAAATTTTAAAATACTTAAATTTACAGATGGATGAAAACGAATTCCTCCTTTGTAAGGACCAATTGCAGAGTTCATCTGAATTCTGTAACCTCTGTTTACTTGAGTTTTACCAGCGTCATCAATCCAAGTTACTCTGAACATGATTACTCTTTCTGGTTCAACCATTCTTTCCAAAAGCATTTTGCCTTCGTATTTTTTATTCTCTTCAATAAAAGGAATTACTGTTTCGGCAACTTCCTTAACAGCTTGCATAAATTCAGGCTCGTTAGGGTTTCTTTTAGCAACCGCTTCAATAAAGTTGTTGATACTTTGTGACATAAAATATAATATTAATGTTTAAGAAAACGTTTTCGTAATATTCGACAAATATACATTTTATAAAAATAATGGCACAATTTTTTTTAAATTCTCATAATTTTTATCTTTTTGTTAAGATTTTTTAATGATATGTGAAATTAATGACCTGTTTTAAAACTATTTCTGCTTTTTTTCGTAGATATACAAGTATTTTTTTATTTTATTTTATTAGTGAATGATGTTTTTATATATTTGTCGAGAATTGAATTAATCTGTATGAAAATGACCAAGTATTATATTGTCACTTTATTGCTTTTGTTTGGTGTAACCAACAAGGCACAAGCTCAGTTTGGTTTCTCCCATGAAATTGGTGGTATTATGGGACCTGTAGCATTTCAGTCTGACTATGGAGAGCGAAACGATATTTCTACAAATGCAGGAAATACTGGTTTTGGTATTGGATTAATCCATTATCTAAACTTTTCATACAAAGCGGAATGTAATTGTTATACTCCTGAGACTTATTTCAATGATCACTTTAAATTAAGAAGTGAATTATCTTACAACAAAACCAACCTTCAACATTTCGGTCAATGGGTTGCAGACAAAAAAACTTCTTTAACGGCAAGACAATTAAGAGCAATGCAAGGAAGTACTGCAGTAACAAATATTGGAATGCAATTAGAATTCTTCCCTTTCAGCATTAGGGATTTTACAGCAAATATTGGGAGTTGGGCACCATTCGTAAGTCTTGGTGGTCAATTTAGTTTCTTTAAGCCAACTGCGGAATCGAGTTTAGGTCCTGGTTTAGGTCAATTACCAACAGTTACTCCAATAAAATATATTGATGCTTTCGATGTAAAAGGAGGAACAACATGGTCGGTAGTTTCAAGTGTAGGAACAAGATATAAATTAACTGAACTTTCAGATTTAATGGTAGATTTGAGATTTCAATACTACTTTTCAAACTGGGTTGATGGTTTAAGTCCAGATCCAAAAGTTTATCTTGAAAATAGAGCAAACGATTGGAATGTTTGGTTAAACTTTGGATACATCTATTATTTAAATTAATATAATTTAAACAGAAATAAAAAAACCCGATTCATTGTATTGAATCGGGTTTTTTGTTTTTATCTGAATGCTTGTTCTAAATCGGCAAGTAAATCATCTACATCTTCAACACCTGTGCTTAATCTTACTAAGTCATCAGTGATTCCAACTTCAAGACGTTTATCTTCTGGAATTGATGCATGTGTCATTAATGCCGGATGATTCGCTAAACTTTCTACTCCACCTAAAGATTCTGCTAAAGTGAAAACTTTAAGTTTTTCTAAAAAGGAAATTGCATCTTCTTTTCTTCCTGATGTGAAGGTGAATGAAACCATTCCGCCAAAACCACTCATTTGTTTTTTAGCAATATCATGGAATGGATGATCAGGTAATCCAGGATAATAAACCTTAGCTACTTCTGGATGATTGCTTAAAAATTCGGCCACTTTCATTCCGTTTTCACAATGTCTTTGAACTCTTAAGTGTAATGTTTTAATTCCTCTTAAAACCAAATAACTATCCATTGGTCCAAGTGTTCCTCCGGTTGCAAATTGTTTGAAGTGTAATTCGTCACCTAATGCTTTATCTTTAATAATCAAAGCACCAGCAATAACATCCGAATGTCCACCAAGATATTTTGTAGCTGAGTGCATTACAATATCAGCTCCTAAATCTAAAGGTTTTTGTAAGTAAGGCGTTGCAAAAGTGTTATCAACTGCAAAAAGGATATTGTGCTTTTTAGTGATTTTAGCAATTTCTGCAATATCAGCTAATTTCATTAATGGATTTGTTGGTGTTTCAACCCATACTAACTTTGTGTTTTCATTAATCAAGGATTGAAATTTATCAAAATCATTCATATCAACGAAGTGAAATTTGATACCGCTATCTTTATATAAACGTGTAAATAATCTATAGGTTCCACCATATAAATCGTCCATTGCAATGATTTCGTCACCTGCTTTGAACATTCTTAATAAACAATCTGTTGCTGCTAATCCTGATGCAAATGCTAAACCTCTAGCTCCATTTTCTATAGAAGCCAAAGCGTCTTCTAAAGCTTGACGCGTTGGATTTGCTGCACGACTATATTCATAATCACCTACAGGAATTCCTGGGCTTGTTTGTGCATAAGTTGAAGTTTGAAAAACAGGAGTCATTACAGCTCCGGTTACTTTTTCGTGGTGTTGACCACCATGTATTACTTTAGTATTGAATTTCATTATAATAATATTTTTACAAAGGTATTTTAAATTAAATAAATTTTCTAATATTCATCATAAAACCCAAATGAATTCCTTCATGATAATTATTAAACTCCATGGCATCTTTTATGTTTGCTAAATGAAATCCTGTTCCAGTTGTGAATTCGTTATAAGAAGTGAATTTTCCATTAGCATAATCTTCTTTGGTTTTTTCTAACAATGAAAATAATAAAACTTTCAATTCATTTATTTCTTCTTGGGTTGTAGCAGTTGGTTTTGACCCATTTTTATATTTTTCCATCATTTCGGGTGAAATATTCATTGGCAAACCCGAAAGTCGATATACCAAACCTTGTTGCGAAACAATAATATGTCCTAAATTCCAAGCCAAATTATTACTAAAACCTTCTGGAATTTTATTCAATTGTTCTAATGAATAGTTCTCAATAATTTTTAAATAAATTTTTCTGCTGGTTTCCCAAATTTTAAATTTTGCTTCCATTTTGTGATTTTATAATTGTAAAAAATTATCAGATTTTGGTATTAAATTCATGACATCAATTGCAATTTGAGGTGTTGGATTTGCAATTTTTCTTAGTTTAGTATCCATCCAAGCACCATCTACAGTAATGGTTGCTAGCAATTCGTCTTTGTCGTTTTTAAATTCGTGAATAAGGGTCCATCGCGAAGCATCTTCTTTTATTTTACCCACTTTTGTGCTGATAAAAACCTTTTGATTCATTCGCATTTCTCTTCTAAAAACACATTCTTCACGAAACAATATTGGTCCAAAATGTTGTTCTTGCATAATACGCATTGACATTCCTAATTGTTCTAGAATTTCAACACGATGTTGTGCTCCAAAATCATAATAGGCGCTGTGAAGCACGTGAAAATTTGGGTCTAAATCTGCCCAACGGATGTGTATTTCTTTAATAAATGTTGACATTGATTGCAATTTTTTTACAAAAATACAGATTATAAGTTTCAAATGAATTTTCTTTGCAAAAAGAAAAAATTATGACTGATACCATATACTATTTAGCGAGTTGCGATACGTGTAGAAAAATTATAAAATCGTTACCGAAAAGTGCAAATTTGAAATATCACGACATAAAACAAGATCCAATTACAATTGAAGAACTAGAATATATGCGTTCACTTTCTGGAAGTTATGAAGCATTGTTCAGCAAAAAAGCACAGTTATACAAGTCATTAGATTTGAAGAACAAAAACTTAACAGAAGACGATTTTCGTAAGTATATTTTAGAACATTACACCTTTATTAGTCGTCCAGTTTTTATAATTCAAGACAAAATTTACATCGGAAACACGCAACAAAACATGTTACAAGTAATGAAAGCATTAGAAAATGTCTAAAAGAACTTGGGCGTTATTTGCCGCAACATTAGTTTCCATAATTTATGGTGTAACCTTTACTATTGCTAAAGATGTAATGCCAAAATATGTCGAGCCGTTCGGATTTATTACGATGCGAGTTGGCGGTTCGGTTTTACTATTTTGGTTGGTTTCCTTTTTTGGACCAAAAGAAAAAATTGCTTTAGAAGATTTTCCTCGAATTGCCGCTGCGGCTTTCTTTGGCGTAGCTTTAAATATGCTTACTTTTTTTAAAGGCTTAAGTTATACTTCTCCAATTATGGGTGCGGTTTTAATGGTTACAACGCCAATAATTGTATTAATTCTTTCAGCAATTATTATGAAAGAACGAATGCAAAAGCGCAAAATATTTGGAATAATTTTAGGATTAGCAGGAACAATAACTTTGATTCTTTACGGAAAATCGATGGTTAATGCTCCAAATGCTACTTTAGGAAATTTATTAGTCTTCATAAATGCAATTTCTTATGGTTTTTACTTGATTTTGGTAAAAAAACTAATGGACAAATACAATGCGTTTACTTTCGTAAAATGGATTTACACCTTTGGATTTATCATGGTTTTACCGTTTGGCTGGCACGAATTTCATGCAATAAATTGGACAACAATTCCAACAGATATTTTCTGGAAAATTGGATTTGTAGTAGTCTTTTCAACTTTTCTAACCTATTTATTAAATTTGGTTTCGATGCGTGAGTTAAAACCAACAACTGTTGCCGTGTTCATCTATTTACAACCACTTTTTGCAACGATTTTTGCTGTTGGTTTAGGAAAAGACGAACTGAGTTTGGTAAAATTACTTTCGGCGGTTTTAATATTTACAGGAGTTTATTTGGTAACACAAAAAAAGTAGGCAGTCGCAGTTTTCAGTTTTCAGTCGCAGTAAGCAGTCTCAGTCTTAAATATTAATAAAACATATATGGATTATAAAGACTTATTAGCATATAGAAAAGCATTTTCTTTAGCTATGGAAATTTTAAAAGTTTCCAAATTATTCCCAAAAGAAGAAACCTACTCATTAACAGACCAAATTAGACGTTCTTCAAGAAGTGTCTGTGCAAATATGGCTGAAGCCTATAGAAAACGAAGGTATGTAAATCATTTTATTAGTAAATTAACCGATTGTGACGGTGAAAATTCAGAAACAAGTACTTGGCTTGATTTTGCCTTAGAATGTGAATATATTACTATTGAAATCCATAAAGATTTAAATGAGAAATCCTTAGAGGTTGGAAAACTTATAAATTACATGATTAACAATCCCGATAAATTTGGATGTAATCAAGAAAAGTAAAAACTGAAAACTGCGACTGCGACTGAAAACTTTTAATTATATTTGAGGTCTATAAAACATAAGAATGATACAATCAATGACTGGTTTCGGAAAAGCATCTTTGCAATTACCAACCAAAAAAATTACCGTAGAATTAAAATCACTAAACAGTAAAGGTTTAGATTTGAATACAAGAATGCCATCGGTTTACCGCGAAATGGAATTGGGTTTACGCAACCAAATTTCGCAACGATTAGAACGTGGAAAAATTGATTTTTCTCTTTACATCGAAGTTACTGGCGAAGAAACCTCTTCTAAAATTAATGTGCCTATTGTAAAAGGTTACATCAATCAAATGAAAGCAGTAATTCCAAATGCTGATGAAACTGAATTGATGAAAATGGCTGTAAGAATGCCTGATGCATTAAAAACAGAACGCGACGAAATTGATGAAAACGAATGGAAAGAAATCCAAAAAGTCATTGATGAAGCATTAGAAAATATCGCGAATTTCAGAAAAGACGAAGGCGTTTCATTAGAAAAAGAATTTCTACATCGCATTGCCAATATCATGAAATTAATGAACGATGCGGTTGCTTATGATGCTGAGCGAGTTGAAACTGTAAAAACAAGATTGAGAACCGCTTTAGACGAACTTCAAGTGAATGTTGATGAAAATCGTTTCGAACAAGAATTGATTTTTTATTTAGAAAAATACGATATTACAGAAGAGAAAGTTCGTTTAGAAAATCACCTAAATTATTTCATAGAAACCCTTGCAGGAACAGAAGCTAACGGAAGAAAACTAGGTTTCATCACGCAAGAAATGGGTAGAGAAATCAACACTATGGGTTCTAAATCAAACCATTCTGAAATGCAGAAATTGGTAGTGATGATGAAAGATGAGTTGGAGAAGATTAAGGAACAAGTTTTGAATGTTCTTTAAGAAGATAGAGAATAGAATAAAGAGAATAGACAACACAACTAAGAATGAATAAAGGAAAATTATTAGTATTCTCAGCGCCATCTGGTTCGGGAAAAACCACCATAGTAAGGCATTTATTGGCTCAAGAAGATTTGAATTTAGAGTTTTCAATATCTTGTGCAACACGCGAACCTCGTGGTCAAGAAGTAGATGGAAAAGACTACTATTTCATCAGTTGGGAAGAATTTAAAAAACACATCAAAGCCGAAGAGTTTGTGGAATGGGAAGAGGTTTATACCAACAACTATTACGGAACCTTAAAAAGTGAAGTTGAGCGAATTTGGGCTAAAGGTAAGAACGTAATTTTCGACATTGATGTTTCAGGTGGATTGCGAATTAAATCGAAATTTCCTCAAGAAACATTAGCAGTTTTTGTAAAACCACCAAGCGTTGACGAATTGAAACGAAGATTAAAACAGCGTTCCACAGAAAGCGACGAAAAGATAAATATGCGCATCGCAAAAGCTCACGTAGAACTTGCCACTGCACCACAATTTGACAAGATCATTAAAAATTATGATTTGGATGTGGCCAAAGCTGAAGCTTATGAATTAGTAAAGGAATTTGTTTCAAAATAAAAATTATAGCACAAAGTCTCACCAAGTTTACACTAAGAAACACAAAAACTTGGTGTAACTCTGTGAAAAACTTGGTGTAACTCTGTGATACAAAAATGAAAATAGGATTATATTTCGGAACCTTCAATCCAATTCACGTTGGGCACATGATTATTGCCAATCATATGGCAGAACATTCCGATTTGGATCAAATTTGGATGGTTGTCACGCCACATAATCCGCACAAGCAGAAGAATACCTTATTGGATGATTACCAACGTTTGCATTTAGTGAATTTAGCAACCGATGATTATACTAAAATCAAAGCTTCAGATATTGAATTCAAATTACCTCAACCTAATTATACGGTAAATACTTTAGCGCATTTAAAAGATAAATTTCCGCAACATGAGTTTTGTTTGATTATGGGTGAAGACAATCTGAATTCGCTTCACAAATGGAAAAATTACGAATACATTTTAGAAAATCATAATATTTATGTGTATCCAAGATTGAATTCAGGTGAAATTGATGAGCAATTTGTAAATCATTCTAAAATTCATCGAGTTGGTGCGCCTGTTATCGAACTTTCCTCAACTTTTATTCGCGAAAGCATCAAAAACAAAAAAAATATTCGTCCGTTATTGCCTGGAAAAGTTTGGGAATATGTGGATCATAATAATTTTTATAGGAAATAATTTATTTCAAAACGTAAACTATGAATGAAAATTTTGACAAAACAATAGATAGTTTTCCTAAAAAGGGCAATTTTATAACAAGTAATCTTTTAAATAAACCATACTTCCTCCTTTCATCTGAATTCACTAATTCTACTGTTAACGAAAATGAAGTTGTTTTTAAAAGTAACCAATCTAATAAATCATTGCTATTAATAATTGGTTTATCTTGTTTGATAATTAGTTTAAAATTTAAAGATAGTTTATTTTTTTATCCTTTATTAATTTTTATAGCTCTTGCTACGGCTTTCAATTTCTTTTATCTAAAAAACAAAAAAGTTAAAACAATAAAAATATCTGATTTTAACATAGAAATTGAAAATGTTAAATATGAATGGAGTGAAGTTTATGCTTTTGGAGTTATGGTCAATCCTAACAGATATTTGACATATTATACTTTGATAATTTTTTCAAATTTAAAAGGAAAAAAAGAACATAATTTATTTAGTTTCCAAAGTCAACAAGATGATATTATTAAAAAAATGAATTATTTCAGAGAAAAATATCTTTCAAAAAACTTAACTTAACATTCCTTTACCACTTGTTCGTTCAATCGTTTCGTAAATTTGTACTCTAAATATTTTTACAATGAACAATTTCGAATTATACAATCCTGTCAATTATGTTTTTGGCAAAGGACAAACAGAAAAATTAGCTACATTAGTTCCAAAAGACGCCAAAATTTTATTGGCTTATGGTGGCGGAAGTATCTTTAAAAATGGCGTTCACGAAGCGGTAACCTCAGCTTTAAAAGGTTTTGAAATCGTTGAATTTGGTGGCATTGAACCCAATCCAAGATTTGAAACTTTGATGAAAGCAGTTCGAATTATTCGCGAGCAAAAAATCGATTTTATTTTAGCCGTTGGTGGCGGAAGCGTTATTGATGGAGTGAAATTTATTTCTGCAGCCTCTAAATTTGAAGGCGATGAAGCAGATATTTTAAGAAAGAGAATTTTATTTACCGATTTATCCCTAGTGATTCCATTTGGAACTGTTTTGACATTGCCTGCAACAGGTTCCGAAATGAATTCTGGTGCGGTGGTAACTATTGAAGCAACTCATGAAAAACTGACTTTGGGTGGAAGTGCTTTGTTTCCAAAATTCTCAATTGTTGATCCAACTGTAATTACTTCATTACCAAAAAGACAATTGCAAAATGGTGTTGTTGATGCGTTTACACACGTTATGGAACAGTATTTAACGTTTCAACACGATGCTTTATTACAAGATAGATTTGCAGAAAGCATCTTGAAAACTTTAATCGAAGTTGGTCCAAGTGTAGTAGAAAATCCAAGTGATTATAAACTAGCTTCTAATTTTGTTTGGAGCGCAACGATGGCCTTAAACGGATTGATTCAAAAAGGTGTTCCTAGCGATTGGGCAACACACATGATTGGTCACGAATTAACCGCTTTGTATGAAATTGATCACGCAAGAACTTTAGCGATTATTGGTCCAAACTTATATAGAGTTATGTTTGAAACCAAGAAAGATAAACTAGCACAATATGGCGAAAGAGTTTGGAACATCACAGGAAATTCAGTAGAAGAAAAAGCCGAAAAAGCCATCGAAAAAACTATTGAATTTTTCCACACCATGGGAATGAAAACCAAAATCTCTGAAAACGCTGAAAACATTGAAAAAACAGCAGATTTTATTGTAAATCGTTTCGAAGAAAGAGGTTGGAAAGCGATGGGTGAAAAACAAAATATCACTTTAGAAAAAGTACGTGAAATCGTAGAAATGAGTTACTAATTTTAGTGAAGAGTGAAAAGTAAATAGTGATTAGATACTGAAACGAGTTCAGCATAAATTCAAAAGGCGTTCAAGATATAGTTCCTGAACGCCTTTCTCAAACCCCAAAACAAAATTTTTAACTAACTAAACTTATGAAATCACCTAACAGAAATCATATATAGTAATAACGACCATTATTTCTTATTATTGTGTTGAATATCATAATTTTAAGTTAAATTAATTTTTAACAATATCTTTCCTTAATAATCTTAAACTAACGCAATAGCATTGCTTTAAATAAATTTCAGTATTTTTGGATTATCAAACAAACTAATAATGAATCAATATCCAAAATTTGCAGTAATTGGTGGCGGAAGTTGGGCTACTGCAATTGCAAAAATGTTGTGCGTCAATTTAGACGAAATTGCTTGGTACATGAGAAATCAATCAGCAATTGACCATATAAAATCTCAAAAACACAATCCAAATTATTTAAGTTCAGTAGAATTTGACACTAATAAATTGCGATTAACTTCCGATATAAATGAAGCTGTCGCATATGCAGATTATATCATTTTCGCTATTCCATCGGCTTTTTTAAGTGCAGAATTAGAGAAACTTACTGTTAGTTTACAAGGCAAAGTAATCTTCTCTGCCATAAAAGGAATTGTTCCTGAAACCTTTTTGATTGTTGGCGAGCATTTCAACAAAAAATTTGATATTCCTTTTGAAAATATTGGTGTAATCACTGGACCATGTCACGCTGAAGAAGTAGCTTTAGAAAGACTTTCGTATTTGACCATTGCTTGTGGTGATTCGGCTAAAGCTAAAGTTGTAGCCAAAGTTCTTGCCGGAAATTACATTAAAACTAAAATTTCTGACGACATTATTGGAACTGAATACGCAGCTATGTTGAAAAACATTTATGCTATTGCTGCAGGAATTGCTCATGGTTTAGGTTATGGTGACAATTTTCAATCGGTTATTATGAGTAATGCTATTCGTGAAATGAAGAAATTCATTAGAAAAGTACATAAAATGAAACGTAATATAAATAATTCGGCGTATTTGGGCGATTTATTAGTTACAGGATATTCGGTATTCTCAAGAAATAGAATGTTCGGAAACATGATTGGGAAAGGCTACACCGTAAAATCGGCCATGATGGAAATGAGTATGGTTGCCGAAGGTTATTATGCTGTAAAAAGTGCTTACAAATTAAACCAAGAATACAAAGCTAAAACGCCAATTATTGATGCTGTTTACGAAATTTTGTACGAAGGAAAAGATGCTAAAAGTACATTTAAAAAACTAACCGATAAATTAGATTAAAATGAGCGACCGTTGGAAATATCAGTTAAAAATGGGTGGGTTTTGGGGTGTTTTTATGGTTGTTTTCATGACCTTATTTGAACTTAAAGAAAAGACTATTTCGCAACAACTTTCGGAAAATAATTTCTACATAAGAGCAGTTTCTTATATTGTGATAGGCATCTTCGTTTTAGGTTATTTTAGCTGGAAAGAGAAGGTTAAGAGAGAGAATTCTGCAAAGAAGTAGATTCCTTACGAAATAACAATCTATAACAACTACCTAACAATCACACCATTCACGAACAAAATCGGCACTTCTTCGGTAGCCCTTTCGTTGATAGTGTTTTTTCTGAAAGTGAATTTTTTGTCATACAATGTGTTTCCTATGAAATAGGTAACCATAAATTCGTTGTTTAGTGCTAGCACACTTTTCTCTACCATTTCTACTTTAACCACAGAAACAGCTGGCACACTTGGAAAAGCATGACGCAAGAGCGACGTTTTTTTCATTTCGCCATCAATAGTTCCAAAAGCTTTAGATACAACCATTACGCTGTCTAAATTGAAGTCAGAATCGTTTACTAAATAGATGTACCAAACTTTTTCCATAAAGTCGTCGCTCCATTCTTGAACGGCAGCAAGGAATACATTTTCTACTTTTGTGATGGTAATATCTGCTTTCATTAGATTGTTGATTGTTGATTAACGATTTTTGATTAACGATTTTTGATTTCGAGATTTACTTCTAAAATCAAAAATCGTTACTTTTCATTCTTGAATCATTAAATACTTGATTTAAATTGCTCCAAGAAACGTACATCATTTTCAAAGAACATTCTGATGTCGCCAATTTGGTGTAAAAGCATTGCGATACGTTCGATTCCCATTCCGAAGGCGAAACCTGAGAATTCGTCTGGATTGATACCACAATTTTTAAGAACATTTGGATCAACCATTCCGCAACCTCCAATTTCTAACCAACCTGTTCCTTTGGTGATACGATAATCGGTTTCGGTTTTTAAACCCCAATAAATATCAATTTCGGCACTTGGTTCTGTAAAAGGAAAATAACTTGGACGCAAACGAATTTTAGACTTTCCGAACATTTCTTTGGTGAAATAAAGTAATGTTTGTTTTAAATCAGCAAACGAAACGTCTTTATCAATATACAAACCTTCCACTTGATGGAAAATACAGTGTGAACGTGATGAAACCGCTTCATTACGGAAAACTCTTCCTGGAGAAATCGTACGAATTGGTGGTTTGTTGTTTTCCATGTAACGCACTTGCACTGATGATGTGTGCGTACGCAACAAAACATCAGGATTTGTCTGAATGAAAAACGTGTCTTGCATATCTCTTGCAGGATGGTATTCTGGCAAGTTTAATGCTGTAAAATTATGCCAATCGTCTTCAATTTCTGGACCTTCAGAAACATTGAATCCGATTGTTGAGAAAATATCAATAATTTGATTTTTTACTAGTGAAATAGGATGACGAGAACCAATTTGAATAGGCTCACCTGGACGAGACAAATCGCCATAAAAACCTTTCACTTCTTCTTTGCTTTCTAGCCCTTCTTGAATGGTTTTTACTTTTTCTTCGGCAACAGCTTTTAGTGTGTTAATCACTTGTCCGAAGTCTTTCTTTTGGTCGTTTGGAATGTTTTTGAACTCATTAAAAAGTTCTTTCAACAATCCTTTACTTCCCAAATATTTTATACGAAATTGCTCTAACGATTCTTTATTTTTATCGTTAAATGCTTTAGCTTCTTCAATATGTTGTTTAATCTTGTCTATCATCGGTCTTTCTTTGAAGGTGCAAATTTAAGGAAAAGTTGCGAGTTGCGAGTTGCGAGTTGGAAGTTTTTGATTTAAAAACTACCTCAATTGAAAACTATTTAAAATTTCTTCTGAATCTGAATATAATTTATCAAATTTATTTGTGACTGTTCGTAGAGAAAAATTAAACCCAAATCCGTTATTAAAATAAATTCGGTGATGAATTTTTAAGTTTTTTTTACCTAATGGTTTTTCATAGACTAGTAAAAAATAGCTTGTCTTACCTTGATTTTCAACTTTTCTACTTTCGATTATTTTGAAATCTTCTCTAATTACATATTCGACCAATGAAGCATAATACATTAAATCCATAGTTTTGTATTTCTCAAGATTTTCAACAGATAACCTTAAACAATCCAAGAAATCATCATCATTTTCTAACTTATAAAACAAAATAAAACCATAATTACTTTGGTTATAAAAATCAAAAGAAGATTTATTAAAACTTACTTCATATAAAGGAGTTGTTGTTTTATTCTCATCAATCTCAATAGCTTTCTGAGCAAAACAAAATCTTGAAATAAATAAAAAAAGTAATAGAAAAATAGATTTATGAAGTTTCATATATTTTTTTTAATCAATAATTTCTTTTTCAACAAAGTAATTTACAATAGCGTCTTTCATTAAAATGGTTTGTTCTCCTGCTTTTAGTGGTGGTAATTCTTCTTTTACTTTATAATGAGGCCATCCGTCTTTATCGAAAAAATCGAATTCATAGTAACCATAAGGTTCTAATAATCTGCAAATAGCGATGTGCATTAAATTGACTTTTTCATCTTTTGCAAAAGCGCGTTTAAATTTTCCAAGTTCTTGAACACCAATTAAGTATATTATTGCATCTAAGTCAAGTTGTTCTCCTTCGGCAAATTGATTGGAAAGGATTTCAACAACTTTTTCCCATCGCTCTTTTAGTTGTATATCTCGAGACATTTTTTTTATTTTGAGAAAAGAAAATAGAGAAAAGAAAATAGACTTTTCAACTACAATTTTCAATTAGTTTGCAAATATATCACATTTACCATCTTTTCTCTTTGTTCTATTTTCTATATTCTTATATCTTTACCGCTCACTTTTATTAAATTTATGGGATTTATCGATATTGTTTTTGCAGTTTTGTTAGGTTTTGCAGCTTTTAAAGGTTTGCGAAACGGATTGTTTGTTGAATTGGCTTCATTGATTTCGTTTTTTGTTGGAATTTATATTGCGGTAAAATTCTCTTACATTGTTGGAAGTTTTATTGGCGATAGCAAAACCGCAAAAATTGCTGCATTTATAATTACTTTACTTATTGTAGTAATTGCAATTCACTTATTAGCAAAAGTATTTTCTAAAATTGCTGATTTTGTATTTTTAGGTTGGTTGAATAAACTGGGCGGCGCATTTTTTGCCGTCTTGAAAACCACTTTATTGTTAGGCATCGTTTTGAGTTTGTTCCAAAAAGGGAATATTAATGATGCTTTAGTAAGTAAAGAAACCCAAGAAAATTCTGTTTTTTTTAATCCAATATTAAAAACATCTGAATTTATGTTGCCTGTTTTAACCGATTGGTTTAAGGATTTGAAGGAAAAGGTTTAGTTAAATTTTCAATATTGTCTATATGGATAAACCATTAGAGCTAACGCAATTAAAGTAGCACAGAAAAATAATAAAATCAACTTTTTTCTTTCTAATGTAAATTCCCATTTATCAAGATAAAAATATATAATGGAAAATAGTATTGAAATCCCTATTAAAATTGGAACAGTTAAAACAAATATTAAACTAACACCACCTCCTTCAACAGGAACAAATAGCATCATTATTGGAGTTAAAAACCCGAAAAATAATATTAATATAATCTTGGCGATTTCCTTATCCATTCTTAACAAAACTAATTAAGCTCCTTTATCGCTTCATCACTAATCCAACCTGTAGTTTCGTCAGTAAGTTGAACTTTTTTCCAATTGGCAATGCTTTCTAGAATGTACACTTTTGTTCCTTCGTGAAGTAAAATAGTTTCAGGACTTGATGCTTTTGGCTCGCCTTTTACTGATGCGGTTTCGGCAAAAACTATGGCTGGTTTTTCAGTTGCTAATCGGTTTTTTTCGAATAATGCTGAGAAGACAGAAGTTAATAACAACAACAAAATCACAAACATTCCTGTAAAATAAATACGCTTCTTAAAAGCCGTTGGTGAGAAATAATATCCGATAAAAAACGCTAAAAATATAAATGCGAACGCAACCGCAATCCAAGCCCAAGTATCGTAACGATAACTTGAAGTGAAATCTGCAATTATTTTATCGAAACCTACTTTTGGAATGATTTTGATGTCGTCGATTGCCATTTTTCGGACAAAATCTAGATTGGTTTGAATTTCAGGATCGTTTGGATTTAGTTGTAATGCTTTTTCGTAATTGTAAATGGCTGGTGCAACTTTATGTAATTTATAATAACAATTTCCAAGGTTGAAATACAACTCAGCCGATTGTTGACCATTTGCCAAAACACTTTCGTAGCTTGTAATCGCTGCTTCATATTTTCCGTCGTTGTATTGGATATTCCCATCTACAAAAGGATTAGAAATATCCGTTGCAAAAACAGATGCATAAATAAATAGAAATAGATAAAAAAACTTCTTCATGATTACTATTTAATTTGTTTTTCTAAACTCGAAATTATTTCAACAGCTTTGTCATAATCTTGATGAATTATTGTACTTGTTGATGGCGCATATCGAGCTAATTCACAACTTTCTGTCAAAGTTATAAATTCTTTCACCGTTTCTGAATTGGCGTTTCGCGAAAGCAGAATCTCTGTGATTTTATCTTTACTCATTTCTGAAGTTTCGATATTTAATTTGGCTTTCAAGAAATTGTGCATTGCTTTTTCTAATGCGATGTAAAATGGCTCTTTGTTGTTAATTTGCTTTTTAGCTTCCGATAAATATTTCTTAGCTAAAGCATTAGCTCTTTTAGTTTTATTCCCAATAATATCAGCATCTTGAGTGTCTTTTCGCTTTTTAACAATAACTAGAACTGGAATTATTAAAAACGGCAAAAACAACAATCCATAAAATAATCCTGAACCTAGGAAATCGTCTGATTCTATACTTTCTAAATCCGTTTTTTCTTTGATAAAGGCGAATGATTTTGAAGGTGTTGCTACAGTTTTTGAGGTAGCATCTGCAGAATTTACATTAGAATTTACAACTCCTGGTCCATCCAAAACATTCAACATAATGTTTGGAGAAGCAATTGTTTTATAGCTTCCAGTTGAAAGATCAAAATAAGAAAACTCCAAACCTTTGATAGGAAAATTTCCTTTAGATTGCGGAATAATGGTATATCTATCGGAAATACTTCCTGTCATTCCAGATAATGGCGTGGAAACATTTTCTGAATGTTCTGGATCATACATTTCAAGTTCGGAAGGAACTACTGGTTTGGGTAAATTGAATAATTTTAAATTTCCAACTCCTGTTACTTTAATGTCTAAATCAAGAGATTCACCATTTTTCAAAGTTGTTTTGGATGGAAGAACACTGAAATTAAATTTACCAACTGCTCCTGTAAAATTTGCAGGTTTTCCGGCTTCAGGTAGTGGTTTTACGTCG
Organism: Flavobacterium cheonanense; assembly: GCF_039539185.1. Lineage (NCBI taxonomy): Bacteria > Pseudomonadati > Bacteroidota > Flavobacteriia > Flavobacteriales > Flavobacteriaceae > Flavobacterium > Flavobacterium cheonanense. The sequence continues at coordinate 464,838 of NZ_BAABCT010000002.1, forward strand.
ATAACTTTACTTCCTGCTGAAACTCTTTTACTATCTTCTACAAGCTGAACTTGTCCAAAAAAGTTTGGTCTACCTCTAGGAACTTGACAATCAATATCTAAAGACAATGGCTCTATAACAAGTTTTCCGGCTTTTTGTGGATAAAGCACCGTTTTTCTTAAAACAACGTAGCGATAACGCTCGCCTTTAAACATTCCTTCTTCTGCAACTAGCTGTTTTACATCTATATTTTGACTCCAAAAATCTTTATACTTTGGCTTATTCAGTTCTTGCCAGTTTGTAATACCAATATTGTAACTAAAATATAATTTATAAACTACTGTTATGGGTTCATTTACATAAGGGTTAGTTTTAGAAATATCAGCAACTAAATATAAATTATTATCTGCTCTAACGGTTGCAGGATCATTGGCATCATTTGGTTGGTTTACTGCATTAGTTACCGTAATTTTTATTGGTAAGGTTTTGTATATCTGACCATTAATTTCAATTAAAGCTTGTTTGATAACCAAGTTTCCTTTTTTTAATGGCAACAATACATAAGAGTACGTTTTTTGAAATGAACCTCTTCCATTAACCCAAGATTCACTAATAGATTGGCTTGGTCCACCAACTACTCTAAAACCACTGGCTTCAAAGTTTGGCGGTACAAAATTATCACCATCTTCATTCATTGAAAATTCAATTCGAACTCTTTCATTTAAGCCCAAAGTATTTTTGCTCACATTTGCTTCAAATTTTACTTGAGCAACTAGTGAATTAGCTAAAAATAAAACAATTAAAATTACTATTCTTCTCATCTTCTGCATTGTAATTATAAAATAACTACCAATCTTTTTCAGGTTTTTTAGGATTTGCTAATGCCTTTTGAGCATTTACTTTTTCTTGAACTTTTTTCTCTTCGTTGTTCACTGCGTCAAGCAAATTATCTATTCGTTGTTTTGACGCACCAGTCGGTTTAGGTTGTTGAGGTTGATTCCCTTTATCCTTATCTTTATCATCGTTACCGTCTTTTTTATCTTTATTTTTGTCCTTGTTTTTATCGTTATCTTTTTCAGGCTCTTTCTTTTCCTCTTTTTTCTCTTTCTCTTGGTCTTTTTTATTCTCTTTAGGTTTTTCTGGTGGTGGATTGTCTTTTAGCATTTTTTTTGCCAAAGCATAATTGTATCGAGTTTCTTCATCGTTCGGATTGTTTCTTAATGCATTTTTATAAGCTTCAACGGCACCTTGATATTCTTTTTCTTTCATTAAAACATTTCCTAGATTATGAAAGGCTTTGTGCTTTTCAGGTTTTGTCTTAGCATCTTGAATGGCTTTGGCAAATTGGTATTTTGCTTCAGAATGTTGATTTTGCTTATAAATTGATGTACCTAAATTATAAGAGGAAACTGCTTTTTTCTTGAATTTAGATTGTGAAATTCTATAATTTGCTTCTGCATCGGCATATTTTTTTTCTGCAAATTCTTCGTTTCCTTTGGGCAAAAACTTATCTTTCTCTTGTGCTTTTGTTGCAAAAGAGATTAGGATTAAACAATATGTAATTAATTTTTTCATAGTTTTTTTGACACGAATTACACAAATTTACAGGAATTGTATTGTATTAATTGCACGAATTTTGAAAGCTTTGCTTTCCTTTTTTATTTTTCTTCATTAAACAAATTCATTTTTCTAACCCATTTGGTTCTTCTTTCCAACAAAAATGTGTCTAAAAACAATAAGAAAAACCCAAAACCTAAAAACCATTGAAACTGTGATTTTAAATCGGCCATCTGTGTAGCACCAAATTCAGTTTTTTCAGTATTATCAATCACTTTTTTCACGTAATCAACTACAACCTTGGTTGAATTTCCATCAACAAATCCACCTTTTGAACTAGTAGCTATTTTGGAAAGAATTTCTGCATTTCTTTTTGTAATAACAACTTGATCGTCTTTGTCACGTTGGAAACTCTCTACAACGCCATTTCTTTTTAATGGAATTGGACCTCCTTTTTCTGTTCCTACTCCAATTGTTATGATTTTGATTCCATTCTTCTGAGCGGCTTCTGCGGCTGTTTCTGCATTATCTGTGTGGTCTTCTCCATCAGAAATTAGTATCAACAACTTATTTGTTTTGTCTTTTTTGTCAAAAAACTTAATATTGGCTAAGTCAATAGCTTGGTCTATAGAAGTCCCTTGAGAGGAAATCATTGCCGGATTCATACTTTGAAGAAACATTTTTGCCACAGCATAATCTGAAGTCATTGGTAAAACCGGAAAAGCGCTTCCTGAATAGGCAATAATTCCAATTCTATCACTTCCTAATTGATTGATTAATTGTGAAACCAATTGTTTACTTTTCTCTAATCTATTAGGTGCAACATCTTCTGCAAGCATACTTTTAGAAACGTCAACAGCAAAAACAATATCGATTCCTTGACGTTTTACTTTTTCAACTTTGGTTCCCATTTTTGGGTTAACCAATCCGATAATAATAAACGTAAGTCCTAATAAAAACAAAACCATTTTTAAAATTGGCTTGAAAGTAGATTTCTCTGGACTCAATTTTTGAATCAAATCTAAATCACCAAATTCTTTCTGCTTTTTTCTTTTCCACAATTGAACATAAAGAAAAAGCACCACCAATATTGGGATGATGAATAATAAATATAAATAACCTTTTTCTTCTAGTTCGTACATGTCTTTTAAATTCCAAATTTTTTAAATTCCAAATTCCACTATTATAACATCATGTTGGAATTTGAGATTTTATTTTATTCTTGGGATTTCCCAATTATATAAAACTTTTAAAAATTGTGTTTCTTAATGCGATTTCTATCAATAATAATATTCCTGCGATAATAACTAATAATCTGTATTTTTCGTCGTAATCATAGTATTTCAATTCTTCAATTTCTGTTGTTTCTAGTTTATTGATTTCGTTGTATATACTTTCTAACTTACTATTGTTATTTGCTCTAAAATATTTTCCTCCTGTATTTTTTGCAATTGTTTTCATTAGTTCTTGGTCAATTTCTACAGGCAACATTCTGTATAAAAAATCTTTTCCATTTGGAGCATAAGCATAAGGAAATTCGGCCATTCCATTAGTTCCTAATCCGATTGTATACACTTTTATTCCGTATTCTTTTGCAATTTCTGATGCTGTTTCTGGTTCTATGAATCCTGAATTGTTTACACCGTCAGTTAAAAGAATAATGATTTTACTTTTGGCTTTACTGTCTTTCAACCTATTTACTGCTGTTGTCAAACCCATTCCAATACCAGTTCCGTCTTGAAGCACATTATCAAATTTAATGTCTGAAATAGCTTGTTTTACGATAGCTTTATCGCTTGTAACTGGAGTTTTTGTATAAGCTTCGCCAGCATAAACCACAACACCAATTCTATCATTTGGTCGAGCGTCAACGAAATTAGTTGCAACTTCTTTCAAAGCTTCCATTCTGTTGGGTTTCAAATCTTTTGCCAACATACTACTGGAAAGGTCAATTGCCATGACAATATCAATTCCTTTAGTCGTCTTAGTTTGATTACTAATATCAACTGTTCTTGGTCGAGCTAAAGCGATAATTAAAAAACATAAAGACAAAATTCGTAATCCTGATAAATATGGTTTTAATTTTGCCAAAATTGATTTAGAACCTTTAAATCCTTTAACAGAACTTATTTTTAAAGTGGCTGTTTGTTCTTTGTTTTTCCACCATAGCCAAGCTATTGCAAAAGGAATTAGCAAAAACAACCAAAAAAATTCAGGATTTAAAAAACTTATTTTTTCCATTGTTATTGAGCTTGTTTTAATTCGGCAGAATTAATAATTCTTTTACCTATTTTTTCGCCATATTCATCACCTTCTCTTTGAGCAACTATTATTTGTTGCAAACCACCATCTTGTTTAAACAATAAAATCTCATAATACATTTTCTCACTTTCATCTTCTTCTTTATCAAAAACAGTCATTGTTCCATAAGCTTTTACACCTGTTACACCTTTTCCTGTATTGAATTCTTCTTGTTTGAAAAGCATATTTTGTGCTCCAAGTTTTTCCCAATTTTTAGTTATTCCGTCTAAAACCGTTTCAAATTTAATATCGGTTGTATCTTTGAATTTAATAGTTGAAACGCCAATAAATAGCTTCTGATTTAATGCACCATATTCAAACAATTGCATTTCTTTTAGTATAGCATAAGATTCTCTTGGAAGTGATTTTTTTGCGTCAATTCTTTTTAAAACCTTAGGAGTTTCTAAGATTACTCCAGGATTTCCATATTCGCTTAAAACCCATTCGCCTTCTACTAGTTCTTTGGTCTCGTTACCTAAAACAAAATCTTTGACAAAGTCGAATCCTTTTATTGCAGACGTTATTCCAACAGCTAATGCAAGAACCAAAACTGTAATAAAGACTGCGTTTTTGATGCGTTTTATTTTTTGTTCTGATGCTTTTTTAGCTAATGCTTTTTGTTTTTGCTCTTCATTCCACTCTTCCAATTCGTCTTTTTCTTCAACTAGTTCAGGAATAGCTTTATGAATAGTTACAATTGTGCTTGTAATTCGTTTTTTATCTTCTTCGATTTCAAAATCGAGAGGTTTTACTTTAGCAAATTTTACTAAATCGGCTTGTTGTAATACTTTCTCTAAATTTTCAAGTATCTCTTTTGAAAGCTTTAATTTTTTGCTTTTTGCAACATTTCTCAAACTCACAATTAACTCAGAAGTAGTGCTTTCCATTGCTGGAATGTGAATTTCTTCTTCGATGTAAGTTCTTGCAATATCGGTTAATTCGGAATAATACGATTTTATTTCACCACGTTGAATAAGTTCTTTTCTTTCTAATTGTTGTAATAATGATGTTGCTTTTTCAATTGGAGTTTTATAAACGATTTCTTCTACTTTTTCTGGTTTTTTATAATACTTTTTGAATAACCAATAACCTATAAATCCTAAACCAACTAAAAGTAAAAATCCTAAAAGATATTTCCACCAATCGCTTGAGCTTTCAACGGGAATAACATCTTTTATTTCATACATTTTCTGTTTTAAGGTATCGACTTTTACATCAGCAACCTCAACTTTTAAACTGTCTGAAAGAGAAGGTTTTCCGTTAATTAAAATTTGAATTCTTGGAATAGTATATTTTCCTGAATCAAACTGAGTCAATCCGTATTTTTTGATTAATTCGTATTTGTCATTCGATTTAATCGTGTCAATTTTATAAGATTCTATAACTTCTAAAGCTCCAAAATTCTGAGCTTTTGGAAAAACAACTTTATCTGTTTTATTCACTGATGCTTTTAAAGTCAGCTTGAATTCGGCTCCGATTTTTTTCTTGGTAGAATCAATAGAAGTCGTGACTTTTTGGGCAAAAAGTGACGTAGTAAGTAGAAAAAATAATATATATAACTTGAATTTCATTTATCCTCTGGATTTAAAATAACCCAATAATTTTTTAACATAACTTTCGTCAACACGAGTGTTTACGGTTCCTGAACCGCATTTTGAAAAAATATCTTTAAAATAACCAACTTTCTGCTGGTAGTTTTTTTCGTAATTCAATCGAACATTTTTAGAACTCGTATCCACAACCATAATTTCACCCGATTCTGCATCTTCCATTTCTACCATTCCTATATTTGGCATTGTTTCTTCTCGAACATCATATACTCGAATTCCGGTGATGTCGTGTTTTTTTCCTGCTATTTTTAATGTTTTTTCGTAATCATCATCCACCATAAAATCAGAAATCAAAAATACAATGGCTTTCTTCTTTTGAGTTGATGATAAAAACTTCAAGGCTTGTGATAAATCGGTTTTTCTACTTTTAGGTTGGAATTCGATTAATTCTCGTATGATTCGGAGTACGTGTGATTTTCCTTTTTTAGGTGGAATATACAATTCGATTTCATCGGAAAACAAAATCAAACCAATTTTGTCGTTATTCTGAGTTGCTGAAAAAGCCATCGTCGCGGCAATTTCAGTTACGATTTCGCTTTTCAACTGATTTTTAGTTCCAAAACTTTCTGAACCCGAAATATCAACCATTAACATCATAGTTAATTCGCGTTCTTCTTCAAAAACCTTTACGTGTGCTTCGTTATAACGCGCAGTCACATTCCAATCGATAGCACGCACGTCATCACCAAATTGATAAGGTCGCACTTCAGAAAACGTCATTCCGCGTCCTTTAAACGACGTATGATATTCACCCGAAAAGATGTGATCACTCAATCTTCGGGTTTTAATTTCTATTTTACGAACTTTTTTTAGTAGGTCTTTTGTTTCCATGTTTTTGCCACAAAGGCGCAAAGGCACTAAGTTTTTTTAAAGAAAAAAGATTAAGGAACCTCTATTTCGTTAACGATTTTGTTGATGATGTCAACTGAAGTTACGTTTTCGGCTTCGGCTTCGTATGTGATTCCTATTCTGTGACGTAAAACATCGTGAACTACTGCTCGAACGTCTTCTGGAATTACATAACCACGGCGTTTGATAAATGCATAACATTTAGCTGCTGTTGCCAAATTGATACTTCCACGAGGTGAAGAACCAAAACTTATTAATGGTTTTAGAGATTCTAATTTATATTTTTCTGGGAAACGTGTTGCGAAAATGATATCAAGAATATATTTTTCGATTTTCTCATCCATATAAACTTCGCGAACCGCTTCTTGAGCACGCAAAATTTGTTCTACCGAAACAACAGCGTTTACTTTTTCGTAAGAACCTTTCAGATTTTGTCGAATAACCATACGCTCTTCATCCATTTTGGGATAATCTATTACAGTTTTAAGCATAAAACGATCGACTTGTGCTTCTGGCAATGGATACGTTCCTTCTTGCTCAATTGGGTTTTGAGTAGCAAGAACCAAAAATGGTCTTTCTAATTTAAAAGTTGTGTCACCAATAGTCACTTGTTTTTCTTGCATCGCTTCAAGCAAAGCCGATTGTACTTTGGCTGGCGCACGATTAATCTCATCGGCAAGAACGAAATTTGCAAAAATTGGTCCTTTTTTAATTGAAAACTCATTGGCTTTAATGTTGTAAATCATAGTTCCTACAACATCGGCTGGAAGCAAATCTGGTGTAAACTGAATACGACTAAAACTACCTTGAACTGCTTGCGACAAGGTGTTTATTGCCAACGTTTTTGCCAAACCTGGCACTCCTTCAAGAAGAATATGTCCTTGACCTAAAAGTCCAATCAACAATCGTTCAACCATGTGCTTTTGACCTACAATGACTTTGTTCATTTCCATTGTCAATAAGTCAATAAAAGCACTTTCTCTTTCTATCTTTTCATTGATGGCTCTAATATCTAAAGCAGCAACATTTTCTTCCATAAATTCTATTTTTTTCGAGGCACAATTAACTATAAAATTTTAACATTTCAAAATTGAAGATTTTAACACGAATAGAATGTTAACAATGCGTTAAAACTTGTCTCTAATTCTAGTTTTTAAGGATGATTTATGATTTTGTTTTAGTAATTTTAGAGTTTTAATTTCAATTATGAGAAAAACAACATTATCACCTGTAATTGCAGGAACGATGAATTGGGGTGTTTGGGATAAAAAACTCAACACACAAGAAATGATCCATTTGATAAACATTTGTATCGAAAATAAAATTACCACTTTTGATCATGCTGATATTTATGGTGATTATACCACAGAAGAGCAATTTGGAAAAGCATTTGGCGAAAGCAAAATTTCAAGAGAGAAATTGCAATTAATTTCTAAATGTGGTATTCAACTTGAAGGAAGTAGAACTAATAAAATCAAACACTACGATTACTCGAAAGAATACATCATTTGGAGTGTAGAAAATTCGTTGAAAAATCTTCAAACAGATTATTTAGATGTTTTGCTTTTGCATCGTCCAAGTCCGTTGATGATTGCTGATGAAATTGCTGAAACGGTTGAAAAACTTAAATCGGATGGGAAAATTATCGATTTTGGATTATCTAATTTTACTACTTCACAAACCGAACTAATTAGAAGTAAAACGGAAGTTAATTATAATCAAATTCAATTTTCGGCAACACATTTTGAAGCCATGTTGGATGGAAGTTTAGATTATATGCAAACGCACGATATTCGACCAATGAGTTGGAATCCGTTAGGAACAGTTTTTAGAGAAGATATTGAGCAAACAAGACGATTAAAAAAACTTTTGGTGCAATTGGTTGAAAAATATGGTGTTGGTTCGGATACTATTTTGCTTTCTTGGATTTTAAAACATCCTTCAAAAGTTATTCCTGTTGCTGGAACTGTAAATATTGCTCGAATTCAAGCATTAATGAAAGCCGTGGAATTGCCTTTAGACAACCTAGATTGGTTCGCCATCTGGACAGAAAGCATGGGAAATAAAGTGCCTTAAATTTAGTAATTAGTGAAAAGTGATTAGTAAATAGTATTCTGCTAATCACTTTTTGCTTTTCACTCATCACTAAAAAATGATAAACAAACGCCTACTTATCAAGAACTTACTGGCTCACAATGATGAGTGTAGTTTTTATGATAAAAAACGGCAGTTGAATTTGCACACCAAGGAAGGGAAAGCTAAGTTTTTGAAACATATTTGCGCTTTGTCTAATTCTAATCCTTCTAATAATTCTTATATAGTTGTTGGTGTTGAAGATGAAAATAACGAAATAACCGGTGACGATTTTTTTGACGACAGTCGCATTCAGAATTTGGTAAATGCTTTTTTGGAAAATCCTCCTAAAATTCAATATGAAAATGTTCCTTTTCCGAATTTGCCTCGAGATAAAGTTGTTGGATTAGTTACTATAAAACCCAAATCTAAAACTTCTTATTTTAAGAAAAATATTCATACGATTTTGGCTAATGCTACTTTTGTGAGAAGAGGAAGCAATACTATTCCTACGGATGAAAAAATTCCGTATTCTAAACTCAATATTGAAACCGTTTTAAGCATTGAAAACAGCTCTAGAAATAGTATTTCTAATACGCTTGATGGCGTAATTGATTTTGTGAATAATCGTCACAAGGATATACCATCAAAGTATAAGGTTTTTAAGGAATTGTTTGTGATTTGTTGGGCAGGAATTCCGAAGAAAATTAGAGATAAAACTTTTTTTACGCGAGTTGATATCGAATTAGTAAACGAGCAAATTAAGTTGTTTTATTCGGCTCAAGATGATGTGACGATTGATTATGACGAAAATACTTTTACCATAACCGAATATGTTCCTTTGGGATTGAATGATAAAACGAGTTATTATCCTTTGGAACAACAAAAATTATCTTTTTTTGACAATGGCTATTATAAAATTGAAACCGAAATGCTTTTTGAACCACCACAATACAATCGAAAAGTTTTGTTTCATATTTACAATTCTAATTTATCTTTGTTGAATAAATTGCAAAAAGGAATCGAATTATCTGATAGAGAACATAAAGATTTGATTAATTTGCCATCCACTCTAATGATTTGTTACCTCAACGGATTTGAAGATGCCAAACAGAAATTAATTGAAGCTAAACCTTTATTGAAATTGCATCCGTTTACAACTGTTTATGTAAATTTTAAAGAAGTAATGCGAGTTTTGAGGAAAGTGAAATATAATAAACAAAATGAATAGAACATTAGTAATTGGAGATATACATGGCGGTTTACGAGCGTTGCATCAAATAATGGAGCGCGCTAGTGTTACAACAAATGATACTTTAATTTTTCTTGGTGATTATGTTGATGGATGGAGTCAATCGCCTCAGGTAATAGATTATTTGATTGATTTAGGTCAAAAACAAAAATGCATCTTCATCAGAGGAAATCACGACGAACTCCTTTTAGATTGGCTTGAAAACAGCACTGATAATAGAGAATGGTATAAACATGGTGGAGAAGCTACAGTTATTGCCTATTCAACAATTTCTGAAGCAACAAAGTTGAAACATGTTGCATTTTTAAAGTCATTGGAAAACTATTATTTAGATGATAAAAACAGGTTGTTTATTCATGCTGGTTTTACCAATATGAACGGCATTGCTTATGAATATTTTCCGAAATTATTTTATTGGGATAGAACCTTGTGGGAAACTGCTTTATCGTTGGATGAAAACTTAGAAAAAACAAGTTGGTTTTATCCAAGAAGATTGACTTTATATGATGAAATTTATATTGGTCACACACCTGTAACAAGAATAGGTGAAACTATTCCAATCAAAAAAGCTTGCATTTGGAATGTAGATACTGGAGCTGCATTTAAAGGGCCGTTAACAATTATGGATATAGATTCTAAAGAATTTTGGCAAAGCGAACCACTAAATAATTTGTATCATACTGAAAAAGGAAGGAATTAATAATTATAGGGTTGCGTGTTGTAGGTATTGAAATTTAGAGTTAACCATTGAAATTGATTCTTGAAATTGATTCTTGAAATTGATTCTTGAAATTGATTCTTGAAGTTGACTTTTAAAGTTGCTATTGAAATGGATTGCTTATATTTGCACTCTAAAATTTACATAAATTATGAAAAGAGTTATTACATTATTACTTGTGTTAACTGCAAGTTTTGCAAATTCGCAAGCGTTTAAAGGAAAAGGAGATAAAAAATTTCAAGTTGGTGCGACAATGCAAGAATATGGAACTGGAATTGCTGCAACTATTGATTTTGGAGCAGGAGAAAATATTTCTTATGGATTTACAACTTCTTATTTATTGAATACTACAACCAAAGCAGGAACACCTAAATTTGCTGATAAATTTGATGCTAAAGCGCGTTTCAATGCTAATATTGGAAATGTTTTGAACATTAGTGACAAATTAGATGTTTACCCAGGTTTAGATTTAGGTTTAAGGAATTTTGGTGCTCATCTTGGTGCAAGATATTTCTTTACAGAAGGTTTTGGAATTTACACAGAAGCTGGAATTCCTTTAGCGAAATACGATTCAAATGTAATTGGATATGAAAGATTCAATAATCAGTTTGTGTTTCAAATTGGTGCTTCATTCAACTTATAATCTTATAAAATGAGTGTTGTTACAGAAAAAAGATTAAAAGACAGAAGTGGTTCTTTGTGTGAAATTAGTGGAAGTGATGAAAATTTGGTTGTCTATTTAGTAGAACCAAAAACTGAAGCTACTCCAGAAAATTGTATTTTAATTACAAAATCATTAAGAGATCAAATTCAAAATCCTGAAACCATGAACCCAAACGATTGGCGTGGTTTAAGCGATAGTATGTGGAATGAAAATCTACCCGTACAGATTGTTTCTTGGAGAATGCATGCTCGTTTAAAAAATATGGATATGTTAGAAATGATGTATCTTGATGAAGATGCCTTAGAATGGGCAAAAGCAACAGGCGAAGCCGATGATGACGAAGGGAAAATTGTTCACAAAGATTCTAACGGAAATGTTTTATTGGATGGTGATTCTGTTGTTTTAATTAAAGATTTAGATGTAAAAGGCGCAACTTTCACTGCAAAACGTGGTGCTGCTGTTCATAATATTAAATTAGTTTGGGATGATGCCAACCTTATTGAAGGACGTGTTGAAAACCAAAGTATATTTATATTGACACAATACGTTAAGAAGACAAAATAGTTTAGACACGAATTGCACGAATTTAAATTAGGTTGAAATTACACGAATAAAAAAGTCAAGAATTATGCAATGCCAAAAAAAATAACTAATCACTTATTATTTACACCTCCACAAATTATTTTTATACTTGAAAAAATACTCACATGAAACACATTTTAATCACATTAATAACATTTTGTCTTTTTGGTTGTTCAGGAGATAAAAAGAACTCTCTCAATGATTTGAATTTAAAAGGTGATGTAAGAATTTTATCTGAATTTGGGTATAAAGCGGTAATAAAATTTGGGGAAATAGAAAAAGATAGTTTGCAATACAGATTACTATCTGACTTTGATGAAAATGGAAATATTGTCAGTGAAAATTGGATAGACTCGGGCATTAGAGATATATATAAATACGATTCAATTGGAAAATTAATAGAACAAGATAATCATAATGAATTAAAAACACCCTCATTATCATCAAAGAAAAAATTTATTTATGATAAAAATAACAATTTAATTGAAAAGAACACCTATCTACCTGATGGCTTTTTATTTGAAAAAATTATATATGACTACGATAAAAATGATAATAATATTGAATCAAAATGTTATAAATACGATTTTGAAGGAAAGGAAGTAATACAATTTATGTTTAAACATAAATATGATAAAAAAGGTAATAAAATAGAGAGTATTCATTACGATAATCTTGGAAACAAAGAATATACTGAAACATACAAATATGATGAAAAAGGACTTATTATTGAAGAAGTTTCAGATTTTTTAAAAGATAAACTACCTCCAAAAAAACTATATACATATGATAATAAGAAGAATATTTTAAATATAAAACACTATAATTCAAAAGAAGTTCTTGTGGATGAAGAAACTTATAAATATAAATTTGATAAAAAAGGGAATTGGATTATAAAAATACATTTTATAAATGCTAGACCTGACTTCATAGAAGAAAGAAAAATTTCTTATGGAAATTGAAAATATAATATTATAAACTATGGATTTTATATTTGGTATAATAGGTGCGGTATTGGTATCATTAATTATTACAATTATTAGAGTGATTTTTTCAATTGGAAGTAAGACCAAAAGTGATTCTAATTTTATGCAAAAATTTACAGGAACTCTAATGGTATTAATAATTATTGTAATTATTGGGACTCTTTCTGAAAAATGTGGATGTTCATCAAAAGAGGAGCCGGATTATCCAATGAAGTATCATCCTGATTAATATTTTTAATTTTTTAATCCCGAACTTTCGGATTTCTGACCGCAATTATAGCGCGGAAATAATTTCCTTTCTAATAAAATAAAAAAAACCCTGTGCTTTTCATACAGAGTTTCTATTTCTTCTAATTTCTTTATTCTTTTTTCTGAAAAACTACAAATCAAATTTAATTCCTTGAGCTAATGGCAATTGATCGGAATAATTAACCGTATTTGTTTGTCTTCTCATGTATACTTTCCAAGAATCAGAACCAGATTCTCTTCCTCCACCAGTTTCTTTTTCACCACCAAAAGCACCACCGATTTCAGCACCAGAAGTTCCAATATTTACATTGGCAATTCCACAATCTGAACCTGCAAAAGACAAGAATTTTTCAGCTTCTTTCATTTCGTTAGTCATAATGGCAGACGATAATCCTTGAGCAACACCATTTTGTTTTGCAATTGCATTTTCAACTTCACCACTGTATTTCATTAAATATAAAATTGGTGCAAAAGTTTCGTGTTGTACGATTTCAAAAGAGTTTTCAGCTTCTATAATTGCTGGTTTTACATAACAACCCGATTCGTAACCTTCGCCAGAAAGTACTCCACCTTCAACCAATACTTTTCCACCTTCAGCTTTTGCTTTTTCAATGGCAGCTAAATAAGTTTTTACTGCATCCGTATCAATTAATGGTCCGATATGATTTTTTTGATCTAATGGATTTCCAATTGTCAATTGACCATAAGCGCCAACAATAGCATCTCTAACTTTATCATAAACACTTTCGTGGATGATTAATCTTCTAGTTGAAGTACAACGTTGACCAGCAGTTCCAACTGCACCAAAAACAGCACCAGGAACAACCACTTTTAAATCAGCTGATGGTGTAATAATGATAGCATTGTTTCCGCCTAATTCTAATAAAGATTTTCCGAAACGCTGTGCTACAGTTGCACCAACAATTCTTCCCATTCTTGTTGAACCTGTTGCAGAAATTAACGGAATTCTAGCATCAGTAGTCATCATTTCACCTACTTTATAATCTCCATTGATGATACATGAAATACCTTCTGGTAAATTATTTGCTTTTAAAACTTCTGCAATAATATTTTGACATGCAATTGAACATAACGGCGCTTTTTCAGAAGCTTTCCATACACAAACATCACCACAAATCCATGCCAATGCTGTATTCCAAGACCAAACGGCTACCGGAAAGTTGAACGCAGAGATAATTCCAACAACACCAATTGGATGCCATTGTTCTCTCATAACGTGACCTGGTCGCTCAGATGGTATAGTTTGTCCGTTTAATTGACGTGATAAACCAACTGCAAAATCGCATATGTCAATCATTTCTTGAACTTCACCATAACCTTCTTGCAAAGATTTTCCCATTTCGTAAGAAACTAATTTCCCTAATGGTTCTTTCAATTCTCTTAATTTATTTCCAAATTGACGAACAATTTCTCCACGTTGTGGCGCTGGCATTGCTCTAAAAGTAAGGAAAGCAGCCGTTGCAGTTTGCATTACTTTTTCGTAATCTTCTGCGGTAGTTGTTTTTACTTTTCCTATTAGTTGACCATCAACTGGCGAGTAGCTTTCAATAATTTCACCATTTGAAAAATGATTATTTCCTGTAGAAGTTCCTTCATTAATAGCTTTTACTCCAAGAATTTCTAATGCTTCGGTCATGCCGAATTGTTGAGCAATTGTTGACATTATGTGTTTTTTTTGAATGTTTTTTAAATTTTATACAAAAATAGTAGTTTTTTTTGAATATTAGGCAGTTTATATCTTTTGGCAAAAACACTAAAAACCTTATTTTTTATCTACAAATCTTTCGTCAGATTCCATAGTTGTCCCACACTTTTCACAAGTTCGAAGGTGTTCTGAATTGTAAAAATGTTTAAAATGAGATAAGAAATCAGTTTCTATGTTATGAAGTTCAAAATAGACTTCATATAATTTATGATTACAATTTTCGCAAAACCAAAGCAAACCATCTGGAATATCTTTACCTTCTCTTTTTCGTTCAACAACTAAACCTATCGAACCTTCTGTTCGTGATGGAGAATGAGGCACTTTAGCTGGAAGCAGAAACATATCTCCTGCAGAAAGTTTCATGGCTTTCTTTTTACCATTTTCTTGAACATAAACCGTTATATCTCCTTCTAACTGATAAAATAATTCTTCGGTTTCATTATAATGAAAATCTTTGCGTGCATTCGGCCCACCAACTATCATTACAATATAATCACCAGAATCTATATACAGATTTTTATTTCCAACTGGTGGTTTTAGAAGGTGTCTGTTTTCTTCAATCCATTTATTGAGATTGAAAGGTTTTTGAATTGACATAATATTATAATGTTTTTACGAAATTACAAAAAATAAAAAAGGTTAGCATTAAACTAACCTTCTAATATCTTTATTTTATTTCAATTTCTAGCGGATTAAATATCTGAGGGATTTTTTTGGGGTCTTTTTCATAAACTGAGATAGTCCCTTTTACTGTAATTTCTTTTCCAACAGATTGAGAAAGATTTAATTGATGTTCTTCAAGGTATTTGTTAGATATAACAACTGTAAATACATTGTCTGGATAAGGTTTGTCAATATTTATATAATTAGTTGATTTTCCTTCAGATGCCAACTTGAAAGAAGCTATTTTACCTTTCAAAATAACTTCCTTCCCAATATATTCTTTTGCTTGAGATGTTGTTATAGTTTCTTGAGCAAATGATGTTGTAACAAGAATTAAAAATGTTATAATAAAAAACTTTTTCATACTACTAATTTAAAAAGGTTAGCATAAACTAACCTTAGATCTTTTTAATTCAATTGTTTAATTAAATAAATATAAACTGGAAAGTGATCGCTAAATCCGGGTTCACTTTGAGAATTTCTGAGTGGATATCCTTTATATTGTCCGGTGGTCTGAATTAGAAATGGCTTGTTATAAATTCCAGCCTTCCAATATCTAAATGAGGAATAATCATTTCTAGTTAATGGTTCTGAAATCATAATTTGATCAAAAATATCACCAGAATCTCTGTAAAACAATGTTGCATTTCCTTCTTTTGCCATTTGTTCAAATGGATTGTAAATATCTCCAGATGTTTTTAATTCAGATTTTTTAAGTTTAGCTCCAATACCAACTTTAACACTTTTATTATAAGAACCATCATTTAAATCACCCATAGTAATGATTTTAGCATCTGGATTAATCTTAATTAACGAATCAATTATTTTTCTATTAAGTGCTCCGGCTGCCTCACGAAATGGTGAACTTTTTTTCTCACCACCAGAACGAGAAGGCCAGTGATTAACAATAATATTTACTTCTTCTCCATCTAGAAAGCCCGTAACCAAAAGTTGATCACGAGTGTAAACTCTTTCAGAAGTATTATCGATCTCTACATTATCATCTGTTGCTTCTCCTTTGTCTTTCTTATCTTCTTTACCTTGTTGATTTTTATAAATCAATAAAGGAATATTAGCATAGCTTGTTGGCTTAAAATGTTTTTTCTGATATAGCAAAGCCACATCAATTCCTCTTTTGTCAGGAGAATCAAAGTGAACAATTCCATAATCTCTATTAATTAATTTTGGTTGTTTCACTAAGTCTTCCAAAACCCTTCTGTTTTCAATTTCACAGCCTCCAATAAATGTTGGAGAATTTGTTGGGTTTTCACCGGTACCTATTTCAGAAAGCACTCTCGCAAGATTGTCTAATTTCTTTTTATATTTTCTTCCTGTCCAATTCATTGCACCATCTGGCAACCACTCTTCATCATTATTAGAACCATTAATTGTATCAAACAAGTTTTCAAAATTGTAAAACGCAACGGTATGAATAATATACTTTTTTGACTGGGCATTTATCGCTATTGTTGCGAATAAAACAAAGAAAACGGCAATTAAGTTTTTAATTTTCATTTTAACTATATTAATTAATTATGAAGTTTAACACAAACTTCACGCCAAAAGTAAATAATATTATTAAAAGATGTACATTTGTAGGCTGTTAAGTTTTTATTAACACTTAACGAAAAGAAAATTAATTTAATTCAATTTATGAAAAAACTTGTCATTAGTATTTTGTTTGTGATGCAAGTGTGTTTTGTATTTGCACAAACAGGTACTGGATTTTCCGGAAAAGTTGTTGACTCAAAAACACAAAAACCATTACAAAATGTTGTTGCCACTATTCAGAACAGTAATTTAACTGAAATTACAGATGCTGAAGGGAAATTTGTTTTTAAATCAGTGCCGGCTGGTTCACAATTATTAGTAGTAAAAAGTGATGGTTATAAAGACCAACTATTAGCTATTGATGTAGAACAAGGAAAAATTTTAGATTTAGGTGTTGTTGTTTTGGAAGAAGATGTTACCGAAGAACAACAATTAAGTTTAGTTACCATCACAGATAACGATTTGGGTGATGACAACAGTGGTTCAGAGAGCACTTCTGGACTTTTACAAGCATCAAGAGATGCTTTTCAACAAGCTGCTGCTTTCAACTGGGGTCTTGCAAGATTTAGAATTCGTGGTTTAGATAATGAAAATGCTACAACCATGATTAATGGAGTAGCAATGAATAAAATATATGATGGAAGACCACAATGGGGTAACTGGGGTGGTTTGAATGATGCTACTCGTAACCAAGAATTTACAATGGGTTCTGCACCATCAGACTATACTTTTGGTGGGATTTTAGGAACACAAGAGATCAATACAAGAGCTTCTATTTATAGACCAGGTTCGAGAGTGTCGTTTTCAGGAACAAACACTAATTATAGCTGGAGAACTATGGGTACACATGCTTCAGGAATGAATAAAAACGGATGGGCATTTGTAGTATCTGCATCTAGAAGATGGGCTCAAGAAGGATATTTTGAAGGAACTGATTACAGTGCTAACTCAGTTTTTGCAAGTGTTGAGAAAAAAATCAACGAAAAACATTCGTTAAACTTTACTTCAATATACGCTGAAAATAGTCGTGGAAGAAATTCTCCTAATACCGATGAAGTAAACAGAATTGCAGGATACAGATACAACTCTTATTGGGGTTATCAAGATGGGAAAAAACGTAACTCTAGAGATAGAGATGTAACTGAACCAATATTAATGTTAAATCATTTCTGGAAAGTTACTAACAAAACTAATATCACCTCTGGTATTACTCATCAATTTGGTAAAATTGGAAGTAGTAGAATCGATAACCAAGGTGCAGATAATCCAGACCCTACTTATTACAGAAATTTGCCAAGTTACTATACTTCACTTTGGAATCCAGATGATTATACAGATTTCCAAGGAGATGATCCTGCAAATATTGCTTTAGCAGCCGATGCTAAATTTTTAAATAACAGACAATTAAATTGGAATGAAATGTATCAAGCCAATTTGTCTACTGCAGATGGTCATAGTGCCTATATCTTGTATGAAGATAGAACTGATGATAAATTATGGACTGCAAACTCTGTAATAAACTCACAATTAGCTGATAACATAGTATTAAATGCTGGTGGTACTTTCAAAAGTTTAAAATCACACAACTTTGCAAACCTACTTGATTTACTTGGTGGGCAATACTATGAAGACTACGATAATTTTCAGGTTGGTAATGAACAACAATCTGATTTAAATAATCCAAATAGAAAAGTTGGTGTTGGAGATACTTTTGCATACAACTATAATTTAATGGCAACTACATTTGAAGCCTTTACTCAATTTAAATTCACATACAAAAAAGTAGATTTTTATTTAGCTCAGACTTATTCTAAAAACCAATATCAAAGAGAAGGTTTGTATAAAAATGGTTTATATCCAACAAACTCTTTTGGTAAAGGTGACAAAATCTCCTTTGAAAACTTTGGTTTTAAAGGCGGATTAACATACAAAATTACAGGTAGACATTTCTTAAATTTTAATGGAGCATATTTCACTAAAGCACCAACAATGCGTAATGTTTTTCCAAATGCTAGATTAAATAATAATATTACTTTGGGAATTGAAAATGAAAATATTTCAAGTGTAGATGCAAGTTATGTAATTAGAACTCCTAAATTTAAATCTAGAATTACAGCTTACATGTCAAGCATTAAAAACGCAACAGAAACTTCATTCTTCTTTGGTGAAGGTATTTTTGATGATGATAATGGTGATGGTGGTGATGCTTTTGTTGCTGAAACTGTAACAAATATTGAAAAAAGAAATATAGGTCTTGAATTGGGTATGGAGTATCAGCTTACTTCAACAATTAAATTAACAGCTAACGCTGCATACGGAGAGTATACTTATAACAACAACCCAAATGTTGTGTTGAATAACGACAACTTAGCTTCTCCTACCAATACAAATCCTATTATTGATTTTGGACAAGCAAATCTAAAAGGATATAGATTATCTGGTGGACCTCAAACTGCAGCTTCATTTGGTATTGAATATCGTGATCCTAAGTTTTGGTGGATTGGTGCTAATGCAAATTACTTAGCAAACAATTATCTTGATGTTTCGGCGTTATTAAGAACGCAAAACTTTTTTAGAAATCCATTGGATAATGAAGGGCTTCCGTTTCCTGAAGCAACCAACGAAAGAGCTAAAGAATTGCTAAAACAAAAAGAATTTAATAACTTTACTTTGGTAAACTTAACTGGTGGTAAATCTTGGAAAATCAAAAGTAGCACTTTCGGATTTTTTGCATCATTAAACAATGTATTTGATATTCAATATAAAACTGGCGGTTTTGAACAAGCTAGAAATGCAAATTTCAGAGAAGTTAACCAAGATGTATCAAGTGGAACACCTGCTTTTGCACCAAAATATTTTTACGGTTTTGGAAGATCATACTTCCTAAATTTATATGTAAACTTTTAATAAAATATAGTTATGAAAAAAACAATTTTATTCCTTTTAGGAGTTATGGTAATGACTTCTTTTACGGCATGTTCTCCGGAAGAAGATATTAAAAACCCAGATTTTCAACCATACAAACTTTTTGAAGATTTTACTTCAAATACTACTGATGGTGCTGTAATTAATTTAGCTGGATGGACAAATTTTGCTGAAGCAGGAACTGTAAAGTGGAACCAAGGTATTTATTATTCTGATAAATATGCTGAATTTACAAGCTTTCAGTCTGGACAAGCTGTAAATATTGCTTGGTTAGTATCACCAAAAATCAATGTTGAATCAAACTCAAAATTAGCATTTGATGTGGCACAGGCTTATGTGTCAACTGCAGCAAATTCAATTGAGCTTTTAGTTTCAACAGATTTTGATGGAACAAATGTAACTGCAGCAAATTGGACAGTTGTAAATTTTACAAAACCGCCTTTAAACTTCGATACCAATTTTGATTTTTTTAGCTCTGGGTTAATCGATTTATCTACTTATGCAAATCAAGATGTTTATCTAGCATTTAAAGTTAAAGGTTCTGGTACTAATACTTCATTAGATGGTACTTATTCAATTGATAATGTTAGAATTATTAACAAAAACTAATAGTAAAGGTAAAATGAAAAAATCAATTTTAAAAAATATATTTACTCTGGCATTTACAGCAATTTGTTTATCAAGTTGTGTCAATGACGACTCATACGATGTGCCAGAAAATACACTGAAAACCTACGAGTTGACTCCAACGATAGCTGTTAACCAAATTGTAGCTACTTCAACACCTGTTTTGTATACAGCAGATGATATTATTGAAGCTTATGTAACATCAAGTGATGAAAAAGGGACATTTTACAAATCAATTTCTTTCCAAGATTTGAAAAATACTGCTACAACTATAAAAGGATTTAGTGTGCCTTTAAACTTAACAACTTTGTATGGTAAAGGTTTTACACCGGGTAGAAAAGTGTATATCAAACTTAAAGGTCTTTATGTAGCAAACGTTTATGGTTCACTACAAATTGGAAGTCTATTTGAAGGTAGTATCGGAAGAATTGCTGAGAATGTATGGCAAAACCATTTATTACCATCAGCGACTATAGTTCCTGAAAGTGACTTAGTAAGACCTTTTTCATTAAGCGCTGCTTATGCTGATGTTAACCAAAATACATTAATTGACTTAAACCCAGTTCAATTTGACGAAAGCTCTATAAATAGAACCTATTATGATGTTGATTCTGGTGGTGGTGCTACTAATCATGCAATAATTGCAACATCAGGAGGAACTAGCAGAATATTAAGAATGAGTAGTTTTTGTCCATTTTCTGGAAATACAGTTCCATCTGGAAGTGGAACAATTAGAGGTGTTTTAACAAAATATGATACCGATTTTCAATTTATCGTAAGATATGAAAGTGACTTTAAATTAAATAGTCCTAGAGTTGATGTTTTCCCTCCAATTGTTGGTAATGCAATACAATACCTTGGTGCGTTTACAGAAAATTTTGAGAGTTATACAGCTGGTTCTGCAACAACTGGACAAAACAATTTTCCAAAATATATAAATGATCCTGTTGTTGGTTCAAAAACATGGAGAACAAGATCATCTAGTGGTACTAAATATATCGAAATGTCCTCTTTCGGTAATCCTGTAGAAAATAACAGAACTTTATTTATTGTTCCAGTTGATATGACTGCAGCTAATAATTTATCATTTAAAACTAGAACAAATTTCTATAATGGTGAGACTTTAAAAGTTTACTATAGTACAAATTATGTTCCAGGTTCAGCAATAAGTTCAGCTACGTTAGTAAACATTACTTCTAATTTTACTTTTTCGACTGCGAATACTTCAACTGCATCATTTACAAACAGTGGTGTATATACTATACCAACATCGGTAACTGGAAATGGATTTTTCATATTTGAATATACAGGTTCAGGATTAACAAGCCCGACACTTACAACAAATATGCAAATAGACGATATTGTTGTGAATTAATTTTTTTCAGTAAAAATTTTATATAAAGAGCTTCCAGAATTGGAAGCTCTTTTTTTTTATTAAAACATACGTTACTTAATTAAAAACATGGAATTTTGATGTTTTAAAATTATGCTAATAAAAAAACGTATTGTTCTTTTGTATATATTAAATTTTCTAAAAACATAATCCGTTTATTACTATTTTTTTGCATTAATTATGGTTTTTTATTCTTCAAGAAAGAACGGACATCTTCCCTTAATAAGCTTTCTATAAACTCTTTGGACACTAATTTCTTATTCTTCTCTGGATTGGTGCTTTGTTGATACCAGTAATCGTTCATCTTAAGAATATGCAAGTTATTTGGAACCTCTTTAATATTTACAAATTTATAACTACCATCTAAAGAAACAATCTTCTCTACGTAATCATTACCAGAATATTTTTTACTTAAGCTTTTCCATTTCCTATCTTCTTGATTATGTTCTGTTTCATACACCTCATCAAATAAAAAACCACAATTTGATTTATCAGAATAACATATAGAAGTAATGTATTTACCTTCTTCGATTTTTATAATTCTAAAGGTACTAATCCCTTTAAACCCTAATTTTTGCATTTCATCACTAACAATATCAATTATCATTGTTCTTGTTAATCCAAACGATTTAACCTCCGAATTTTTATAATGTTCTGTATAATCGTAAAAATTACAATAATTAGTTGAGTCAATTTTAATGTCTTGAGCTTTTATTGATAAACTGCAAAGTAATAAAAGGATATATAATTTTATTTTTTTCATTGTTAAAGATGATAGTGAATATTATTTAACGGCTAATTTATATAATAACTAATTAGTATGAAAACTGAATTAAAAAATTGACAATAAAAACGTTTTTAAAGCCTTAAAAAGCATGTTTTCTGAAAAATGTTATAGAGTAACTATTATTAATAATCGCAACTAAAAACAAACAAAACCAGCCTTTGTGTTGAATTAATAAATAATTAATACCAAATAAAAAAACCGAGACTTTCATCTCGGTTTTTAAATCTTATTGATTAAATCTTAATTATTTCACGATTAAGAATTCTGAACGTCTGTTTTGAGAGTGTTCTTCTTCTGTACATTTATCACATGCAACCTTAGGTTCAGATTCACCGAATCCTTTTCCTGAAATTCTTTCAGCTGAAATACCTTTAGAAATTACATATTGAACAGTCGCTTGCGCTCTTCTTTCAGATAAAGTCATATTGTAATCATCACTTCCTCTTCTATCAGTGTGAGATTTAGCATAGATTACTAACTTATCATTATTCTTCATTACTTGAACTAATTTATCTAATTCAAATGCTCCTTCTTGAGTGATGTTGCTCTTATCAAATTCAAAATAAATTGGTTTTAAGATAATCTCTGTTGGAGTAACTATTACATCAATTGGTTGTAATGCTGCATCAACTTTAGCAGTTGGCCCTTTGCTTTTTGCAACTGGGAAAACATTTCCTTCGAAACCATCTTTAGAAGCTTGAATTGAATATGGCTTATCACATTCAACTCTAAAATTAACTTCTCCTTTATCGTTAGAAGTTTCAGTTGCAATAACATTTTTCTTATCATCAAGTATAGCAACTTTAGCATTTGATAAAATCTCACCTGTTTTTGCATTAGTCACAACAACTAATAAATCAACACCACAAATAGGAGTTGCGCTAAAGATGTCATCATTACCATTTCTATTACTAGATAAGAATCCTAAGTTTTTAGCTTTATTAAAAGTAAATGCGAAATCATCTTTTTCAGTATTAACAGGTTTACCCATATTTACTGCTTCAGAACCTTTTGCTAAATCAATTTGGTATACATCATATCCGCCTAAACCTTGTTTTCCACTTGAAGCAAAATACAATGTAGAGTTGTCATCAGCTATAAAAGGAAAACTTTCATTTCCTTCGGTATTTACTTTATTTCCTAAATTTTCAGGAGTACCATAAGAATCGCCATTTACAGAAACTTTCCAAATATCAACACCACCTAAACTTCCTGGCATGTTAGAAGAGAAGTATAAAGTTTTTCCATCTCTACTTAAACTTGGGTTGCTTAAAGAGTAATCTTTACTATTGAAAGGAAGTGGTTTAATATTAGTCCAAGAGTCACCAGATTTAGTAGCAACATAAAGATTGTTTTTTCCAAGTTTCAATTTATTTACTTTATCTTTTTCGAAAAGACCTTCTCTAAAACTATCACTTGAAAAATACATTGTATTTCCATCAGAACTAATTGTTACTGGTCCATCATGAAACTTTGAATTTACAGATGTTAAAGTAGACGCCTCAGAAAAAGTTCCTGAATCACCCATTGTAGAAGTATAAACATCTAAAAACGGTTCGTCATTCCAACCATAATTTTTTCTAGCACCATTTCTAGCACTTGTAAAATAAAGCGTGTTATCATACATTACTGCACCAAAATCTGATTTATCTGAACTTACAGCTAAAGAATTAACAGTATAACTTACATTTTTTCCTAAAATTTTTGGAACATAGTTCGGGTTTTCTTTAAAAGCTTTAGCTCTCAAATCATTTGGAACCATAGAGGCAAATTTATTCATTTGCTTGTTAGCTTCTTCATATTTACCATTTGCTTTAAGCATTTGAGCATATCTAAAATAGGTTTCTGCATCTTGAGAAGATTCTGTTGCTTTGGCATACCAAGTTGAAGCTTCAGTTGTGTTAAACATGTTATAGTATGTATCAGCAAGTTGCTTATAAACATATCCATCACCTTTACCATTATCAACCAATTTTTGATATTCCTTAGCGGCAGAAACATACTCATATCTACTGAATAATTTATCTGCAGCTTTTGTGTCTTTATTTTGTGCAAAAACAGATGCGCTAATTGCTACAAAACTTAATGCTATATATAGATTTTTCATTTTTTACTTTTATTTATGTTAGAAATATCTTGGAGATTGTGATACTTTTTTCGGGAAATTCAAATCGAACAACAAAATTACCTCATGAGAAGATGGTGTTGTAATATTCAAATCTGAAACAATGTGGTCGTATGCATATCCAATTTTTAAATTTGGAGTTATTGCATAATTAACCATCGCACCAAATGAATCCTCTAATCTGTATGTTGCACCAACTTCAAACTTATCATTAAACATAAAGTTAGTTGAAACATCAAGAGATGTTGGAGCGTTAAATGCAGATTTAATCATTGCAAATGGTTTAAATTTAACGTTAGGGGTTAAATCAAACACATATCCACCTGTTAAGAAATAGTGCTGCGTATCAGTACCAAATTGTCTACCATTAAAATCCAAATGCTTTGATTTTAACATATTAGGAACAGATAAAGCAACATAATATTTGTTTGTATAATAAAATAAACCTGTTCCTAAATTCAAAAAGGTATTGTTTGTATTTGATGCAAAGGCAGGGTCATTTGGATCAGGAACGTTTCCGTTACCAATTTGACTAAACAATGCAACTTTATGAAAAGTAGCACCACCTTTTAGACCAAAAGCTAACCTATGCTCTCCTCCTAAATTTAAAGTATAAGAAAAGTCTGCATAGATATTATTTTCTTCAACTGGTCCAATTTTATCTGAAATTACAGATAAACCTAAACCAACATTCTTACCAACTGGACTGTGTAAAAAGAATGTTCCTGTTGTTGGTGCATCTTCAATTTGAACCCATTGTTTTCTGTAAAGCAAACCACCTGCAAGGTTTTCTTTAGATCCAGCATAAGCAGGGTTAATAACACTCATATTATACATATACTGAGTGTAGTGAGGGTCTTGTTGTGCACTCATTTCAAGGAATGTCAACAAAGCAAACGCAGTTAAGAAATATATTTTTTTCATTGTTTTGAAATTTATCATTATATAGTTAGTTTGTTATTTTATTTCTCTGTTAATATAAATCCAACCTGTTTTGCTTGGCTGATTGTTTTTAAATTCTATCACATAATAATAAGTACCATCTGGTAATTCATTACCATTATCAGATTGTCCTACCCATTCTTTGGTATATTCTGATTTAGAATAAACATTTGTACCATATCTATTATAGATACTTAATTTCTGAACATTAAGATTTTGCAAATCAAAGAATTCATTAAAACCATCGTTATTAGGAGAAATACCTTTTTGAATTGTACAGTAAATACTTGATAATGTTATCTGATGCGTTAATGTACATCCGGCTGCTGTAGTTACTGTTAGAACAAAAGTCAAAGGTAATTGCTCAGTAGTTGTGGTTCCATTTACATAACTTGTTACATCAAAAGTAGAATTTGTTCCAACTGGTAAACTGTTATATACCCAGTTAAAAGTTGCAGTATTTACATCAAAACTACCATTTGTTGGTGTAACTTCTAAAACAAAATTATTGTTAACACATGCTCCATCTATAACAAAATCAAATGGTGGAACAAATGTTACTGTTCCAGAATCACTTAAACTTGAACAACCTGTTGTGGTATCTGTAATAATTACAGAATATACTCCAGATATAGTCGTAGAGAAAGAAGAAACGTTTCCTGGACTTGTCACTCCTGATGGAACTGTCCAAACATAAGTATATGTTCCTGATGTTCCCGGTGTTGCAGTAACAGTCGCAGAACTACCTTGGCAAATTGTTACATCATTTACTGTTACAGTTGGATTTGGATTTATAGAAACAGTTCCACTTGCACTTGGGCTTATACATCCAGTTGCAGTATTTGTAATAACAACACTATATGTACCAGCAATTGTTGTACTAATTGTAGCATTATTACCAGGATTTGTTGCTCCAGCTGGAACAGTCCAAGCATAACTATAAGTTCCTGAAACACCTGGTGTTGCAGTAATTGTTGCAGTAGAACCTTGACAAACTGTTGTGCTACTAACTGTAACAGTAGAGTTTGCGTTAATAGTTACAATTCCTGAAGCGCTTGAACTAACACAACTTGTAGCTGTATTTGTAATAACAACTGAGTAAGTTCCTGATACAGTTGCAGTAAATGTATCTACGTTTCCTGGGTCTGTTGCTCCTGATGGAACTGTCCAAACATAATTATATATTCCTGAAGTACCTGGTGTAGCAGTTACTGTAGCTGGAGTACCAGCACAAACTGTAGGACTATTAACAGTTACTGTAGGATTAGAATTAATAGTTACAACACTTGAAACACTTGTACTACTACAACCAGAAGTTGCATCAGTAATTACAACAGAATATGTTCCAGAAATTGTTGCGTTAAATGTTGCAACGTTTCCTGGGTCTGTCGCTCCTGTTGGAACTGTCCATACATAGTTATATGTACCTGCCGCACCTGGCGTAGCTGTTACTGTAGCTGGAGTACCAGCACAAACTGTAGGGCTATTAACGGTAACTGTAGGATTAGCGTTTATTGTAGCAATTCCTGAAGCACTAGAACTAGTACAACTTGTTGCTGTATCTGTAATAACTACTGAGTAAGTTCCTGAAACTGTTGCATCAAAAGTTGCTACGTTTCCTGGGTCTGTTGATCCTGTTGGAACTGTCCAAACATAATTATATGTTCCTGAAGTACCTGGCGTAGCAGTTACTGTAGCTGGAGTACCAGCACAAACTGTTGGGCTATTCACAGTTACTGTTGGATTAGCATTAATAGTTACAACAGAAGAAACACTTGGACTAGTACAACCAGAAGTTGTGTCAGTAATTACAACTGAGTAAGTTCCTGAAATAGCTGCATCAAATGTTGCAACGTTTCCTGGGTCTGACGCTCCTGTTGGAACTGTCCAAACATAGTTGTATGTACCTGTCGCACCTGGCGTAGCTGTTACTGTGGCTGGAGTACCAGCACAAACTGTTGGACTATTAACAGTTACAGTAGGAATAGCATTTATAGTTACAATTCCAGATGCACTAGAACTAACACAACTTGTAGCTGTATCTGTAATAACAACTGAGTAAGTTCCTGATATTGTTGCATCAAATGTTGCAACGTTTCCAGGGTCTGTTGCTCCTGTTGGTACGGTCCAAGCATAATTATATGTACCTGACGTACCTGGTGTAGCTGTTACTGTAGCTGTAGTACCAGCACAAACTGTAGGGCTATTAACAGTTACTGTAGGATTAACATTAATAGTTACAACACTTGAAGCACTAGAGCTACTACATGCAGTTGTTGTATTTGTTATAACAACTGAGTATGTTCCTGATAATGTTGCATCAAATGTTGCAACGTTTCCAGGGTCTGTAGCTCCTGTTGGAACAGTCCAAACATAATTATATGTTCCTGCAGCACCTGGAGTAGCAGTTATTGTAGCTGGAGTGCCAGCACAAACCGTTGGGCTATTAACTGTAACAGTTGGACTATTAGCATCAACTAGAGTTATTGGAGTATTATTCGTTAATAAACAACTATTGATTGACAATAAGAAGTTAGAATAATTACCTGAATTTAACCCTGTAATAACATATTGACCAGAAGCATTAGTAGTTACATTGTTTGGACCAACTGTAGTTGTACCATCTTGATAAGTTAAATCATATGCTTCATTAGGTGCTAAACCAGAAATTGTAATTGTACCATCTGTACCACCACAAGTTGTTGGATTTGTACTTGTATATAAAGGTTGAGCTTGAATTGTATATGTAGCAATATAATTTGCACCATTATTATTAATTAATATAGTGTCATCACAAGCTGTCGTTGAGTTTACATCACCTGTAACATCATAATAAACTTCTAAAACATAATCACCTGGAGCATAAGCCGTCAAGTTAATTGGTGATTGAGAATCATTCAATACTCTTTGCCATTTTTGGTCACCTGTATTACATGGACCTCCAGATGGGAAAGTACCTCCTCCACAGTTATCAAAGAAAGGTAAATCTAATACTGTAAATGCGCCTGGAGTTGTAGCCGCAGGATAAATTCTATAATTTAATCTAGCACTACAAACATTAGCTGTTGCAGATTTAAATGTTTTTACTTCTGCACCTCTTAAAATTAATGTATTTGAATTTTGTACATAGGTTCCTAAATCCGTATTTGGGAAAACATTTGATGCAGGTCCTATTATATCTATTCCTGAACCAACAGTATTAAAGAAATTTGAAGTCGCACAATTTGTCAACCAAACTGCACTTGCATAACTACCAAAATCACAACTCGGTAAAACAGTAACATTTAATGTTGTTGTTGTAGCACATTGACCTGGATCTGGAGTAAATGTATAAGTTCCAGAAGCCGTATTACTAACTATCGCTGGTGACCAAGATCCTGTAATTGGTGTAGAGTTACTTGATGATGTTGGAAGTACTGGTGCCGGAGAACCTGGACAAATTGGTGCAGGTGCAAGAAATGTTGGAACTATACTAGGTGTTACAACAATATCCATAGTTGTTGGAAAAGAACATTGTGTAATAGCCGGTGTAAATGTATAGGTTGTTGTTCCTACTACATTACTAACAACAGATGGTGACCAGGTACCAGTAACACCAGTTGTTGATGTTGTTGGTAACACTGGAGGTGTAGTTCCTTCACAGAATGGTTGAATTTGATTGAATGTAGCATTTACATAATCAACAACAATAATAGTTTGTGTACTTGATGCCGATTGAGGACATAATGGGTTATTATCAGAAGATGTTGCTGTTATATTATATGTACCAACTGCTGTTGGAGAGAATATAACACTACTTCCTGTTGTTGCGCTTAACTGAGCAGATGGTGTCCAAGTATAAATACCATTACCACCTGTCGCATTTAAAGTTGCTGTTTGTCCTAAACAAATTGTAGGAGAAGTTGTAGAGGTAGAAGTATTAATAGCAACTGGAGTTTGAATTCCAGTATTTGCTCCAATAACATAACTAGCTACGTCGCCTGCAAATCCATCAATCATTACATAATAGGTCTGACCAGGAGTTAATCCTGTTGCGGTTAAATTGGTTGATCCCGCAGGAACATTTCCTGGACTCCAACATAAATATTCGGTAACTGGACCTGATCCACAAGTTGCAGCACCAAATATCATAATCTGAATACCTAAATTGTCTTGTGAACTTGTAACCCATACATCTAATGATATCGTAGAAGATGAAGCAACAAATGTTAAGAAAGAGTTGTTTTCTAATGAACCACAAAACTCTGCTGATAATTCTGGCCAAGAGTCAGAAGTATATGAAGCCGAAGTATTTCCACAATATCCGTTCAAATTACATATTGGTGTAGCTACAGCACATGTATTTCCTGCTGCCGTATTTGTTATACAACTTGGGGGAGGAACCGGAGTGCCTATACATAATGTAAATGCAGTAGTTTGATTTGCTGTTGCTGACCAAGTGTAAACTCTTATAAAATAAGTTTGACCAGGCACTAAATTATTAGCAATACTAGTATTAGGATCGCTACAATATAGTTGTGTTAAATTACCGCAAGTTCCTGAGTAAAGTACATGAAATAAATCTGTTGTACTTCCCGTAACGTTATTGAAGTTTATTGTATGTGTGGTACTAGTTGCTGTAAATTGGAACCAGACATCATCATCATCAGTTCCGCCACATGCGTTAGGTTGTGATGA
This sequence comes from Flavobacterium cheonanense, assembly GCF_039539185.1. Taxonomy (NCBI): domain Bacteria; kingdom Pseudomonadati; phylum Bacteroidota; class Flavobacteriia; order Flavobacteriales; family Flavobacteriaceae; genus Flavobacterium; species Flavobacterium cheonanense. Next base: position 495,074 of record NZ_BAABCT010000002.1, read on the forward strand.
AGCTGTTGCTCCAACTACTGTTCCTGATACAGTTTGAGTACATGTGGTTGTAGGATTAACTGGTGCTACTGTAGCATTAGCGCATTCATCATTTGCAATTAATGTTGTAAATGACCTAACATTTGACCATAAACTAATATCTGATGGTCCACAAATTGATCTTACATAAACAACATATTGTGTTCCTGAACTTAATCCGGTTGCTAAATAAGGGTTAGTTGTTGTAATAATCCCTGTAGATCCTGCTGTAGGAGGAGGAGAACCAGCTGGTAAAATAAGCACTTCCCATGTTGTTGCTGTTCCTATCTCTGTCCATGAAATAGTTGCGCCTGATTGTGTTATGGTTGATATAGCAACCGCGGTAGGTTTTGGACATGTAGGTGCTTGTGCACAAGTTACATTTGCAACCCAACCTGGAGCGTTTACTGAACCATCACTTCTAAATCTGAATGTTAAACATCCATTAGCACTTGATGCAGTGAAAGGACCAGGTAAATTAGCACCTGTTAAATTACCCCAATAAGATCCTGGCAAACCACCAGGAACATTGCCAGCTCCATTTGCACTAGCCAATTGAGGAGCTGTAATTGAATTTCCATCAAAAACATATAATCCATCCCAGTTAGCCTCAGTATTAAATGTTGTAAAAGTTACTGTTACTTGTTCTGTAGGTATTGTTGGACAAATAGTAACTGTATAATCTGTACCATTTGCATAATTAACAGTTGCACCAGCTGGATCTGTAAATATTCCTCCACAAGCTGGTGGTGCAATTTGAGTCGTTATAGTAGTTGGTCCTACCCAGTTACTTAAATCATTTCCAGGACATACAGCTCTAACATATAAATTATAACAAGTATCTGGCGTTAATCCCGTGAAAACATGTGGATTTGTTGTAGTTGTTATAAAAGTTGTTGTAGAAGCATTTGGAGCAGGAGAACCACATGGTAATGCTAAAACATGCCATGTAGTTGCAGTATTTGGATTAACCCATGCTAAAGTAGCTGAGTTTGAAGTGACTGTAGATGTCGTTAGAGTATTTGGATTTGGACATGTTGGCGGTACTGCACATGTTACATTTGCAACCCATCCAGGATTGTTAACAGAACCATCACTTCTAAATCTGAAAGTTAAACAACCATTTGGAGCTGTAGAAGTAAATGGCCCAGGTAAATTTGCTCCTGTTAAGTTACCCCAATAAGATCCTGCTAATCCGCCAGGAACATTTCCAGCGCCATTAGCACTTGCTATCTGAGGAGATGTAATTGCATTTCCATTGAATACATATAATCCATCCCAGTTGGCCTCAGTATTAAAAGTTGTAAAAGTTACTGTTACTACTTCTCCAGCAACAGTAGGACAAATTGTTACAGTTGAATCAGTACCATTCGCATAATTTGCGGCTGCTCCACCGGGATCAGTAAATGTTCCTCCGCATGCTGGTGGTGTTATTGTAGTGGTAAATACTGCTGGACCAGACCAAGTACTTAAATCTGAAACCGAACAAGCACTTCTCACATAAACATTATAACAAGTTTCTCCTGTCAACCCTGTTAATGGAAAAGGATTCGTGTTTGCCGTTACCCATCCTGTAGATGCTGCTGTTGGAGCTGGTGATCCACAAGGTAAAGCTAATACATGCCACTGTGTTGCAGGTCCTGCTGCAGTCCAAGCTATGTTTGCTGAACTATTTAAAATTGTGTTTGCTGTTACTGAAAAAGGAGCTGGACAAACTGGAGGTAAAGCACATGTTACATTTGCAACCCATCCTGCAGCATTAGTAGTTGCATTACTTCTAAATCTGAATGTTAAACACCCATCAGCACTTGAAGATGTAAACGCTCCAGGATTAGTTGTTCCCCAATAAGAACCTGCTAAACCTCCAGGAACAGTTCCTGCAGGATTACCGCTTAAAAATTGAGGTGATCCAACTGAATTTCCGTTGAATATATATAATCCATCATTACTAGCTTGCGTATTGAAAGAAGTAAAAGTTACAGTTACTACTTCGCCTGGAGTAGATGGACAAATAACTACTGTTGAATCTAAATTATTAGCATAATTAGTTGTAGCCCCACCCGGATCTGTAAATGTTCCTCCACACGCTGGTGGTGGAACTAAAGTATTAAACAAAAACGGACCAGACCAAGCACTAAAAGTTCCATTTCCACAATCTGCTCTTACCCAGAATTGATTAGTTGAATCTGGAGTTAAACCAGTAATTGGATTAGTAGTGTTTGAACTTGTTTGAATGCCAGCGCCTGTTGGTAGTGGACCTCCTCCTGCTTGAACTACATATTCCCATGAAGTTGCTCCTCCTGGATTATCCCAAGATAAGTTACCTCCATTTAAAGTAATACCTGTTACAGCTAAATTTGTTGGTTGAGCACAATTTAATTGTTGAATAACCAATGTATAAGCATAAGTTTGTGCTGCTGTTGTACCAGAAAGTACAATAATATATTGTTGACCTGCCGTTACGTTTAAACTTGGAATTGATCTTACTGTATTAGTTGTGTTTGCTACACCTGCCAAACAAGTAGCACCAACATTAGCACATCCTTGATATACAAAAATTGAAGAACTATTTGAACCTGGAGTCATTGTAATACTTATAGCTCCAGTAGTTGTTGGTGTATATGAATAAAACACATCATTACCTGTCATATAATTTGTTGTAGTACCACAAGACGCTCCTTGATTTGTATCTGTTGAATCACTATAATTCCCAGTATTATCGGTTGTACTATAAGGTAGTGTTGTAACCGTAATTGGAGCCACACATGACAGACCAGGTGTTGTCGTTGCAAAATTAAATGGACCTACCCAGTTACTTGAACCATCAGCACATAAAGATCTCACATAATAAACATAAGCAGTTCCTGGATTCAGTCCTGTAGCTACATATGGAAGTGGTCCATTATAAACAACTCCAACTCCTGTTTGAGTTCCTGTTGCTGATGGAAAAACTTCTATTTCCCAAGAAGTAGAACCACTTGGGTTTGTCCAGTTTAAGTTAGCTGAAGTTTGAGTTATTCCAGTTGCTGATAAATTTGTTGGCTCTAGACATCTTTGTATTAATCTAATGTCATCTACCAACCATCTGTCTCCGCCTAAACCTGCTGTAGGTTGAGTATGACGCATTACAAAAGCAATATGAACTTGTAAACCCGCATAAGCAGTTAAATCAACAACTTTTTCTTCATAAACATTATAAGTTGTATTTAAAGTGGTTTCTGTCCATGAAGCTGCTGTTATTGCGTAATTTGCAGCTGTAGTTTGTGAACCAGCAGTGACATTTGTATTAACTTTTATAAGATATTCCGTAGCAGATACAGTTGCGATTGTTGATCTTGTCCAGAAACGTAATTGTCCATTTGCAGGAACTGTTAGAATTGGTGTTGCCAAATAATCCTCAGAAGTATTTCCGAGACCAATATTTTCACGATCAATAAAAGCACAATTTGTACCTTGATAGGCAGGATAAACAGCTGTGTTTATACCCCATCTTCTTGTTAAACCAACACCGTTATCAAAAACAGCCCATTGATTTCCTGTTGCTCCTGTACCTAAAGTCCATGGGGTTGGCGTTGTTGGTAAGTCTACACCTGTAGTACCTTCAAATCCTTCAGAACCTGGAGTAGGAAACTGAGAATAACCAACTATTGTAAACAATAAAGCAACAATTAGTAAAGTAATTTTCTTCATTAACGTAGTAATTTAAGTTAATTATTATTTTGTGTTTGTTTGGTTTTAATCTCCAAATTTAACAAAATTTATAAATAAAGCTATAAAAATGGTGTTTTTAACTAAATAAAATTGTTAAAAATATTTCATGTTGCAGATTGTCGATTTTTTGTGCATTTTGTCTATTTTTGCAATAGAAAAGAATATTATGTTAGAAAAAGAAAAAATAGATTTTGAAAAAACAGTCATAGTCGGTATTGTAACTCAAAATCAAAATGAAGAAAAACTTGTTGAATATTTAGATGAACTAGAATTTTTAACTTTTACTGCTGGAGGTGAAGTTGTAAAAAGATTTTGGCAAAAAATGGACAAACCAAATCCGAAGACTTTTCTTGGAACAGGAAAAATGGATGAGATTCATCTTTATGTAAAAGAACATGAAATATCTACTGTGATTTTTGATGATGAACTATCACCCTCTCAACAAAAGAATATTTCAAAAATTTTAGATTGTAAAGTATTAGATAGGACCAATCTTATTTTGGATATTTTTGCTCAACGAGCAGAAACTTCCTATGCAAGAACACAAGTAGAATTGGCTCAATGTCAATATTTGCTCCCAAGGCTTTCTGGAATGTGGACTCACCTTGAAAGACAAAAAGGAGGTATTGGTCTTCGTGGTCCAGGAGAAACAGAAATTGAAACCGACAGACGAATTGTTAGAGATAGAATTTCTTTATTGAAAGATAAAATTAAAACTATAGACAAACAAATGTCTGTTCAAAGAAGTAATCGTGGCGCAATGGTTAGAGTTGCTTTGGTAGGATATACAAATGTTGGAAAATCAACTTTGATGAATGCTATTGGAAAGAGCGATGTTTTTGTAGAAAACAAATTATTTGCCACTTTAGACACAACTGTTAGAAAAGTTGTAATTAAAAATTTACCTTTCTTATTGTCTGATACTGTTGGGTTTATTAGAAAATTACCAACGCAATTAGTTGAATCTTTTAAAAGCACATTAGACGAAGTTCGTGAAGCAGATTTGTTACTTCATGTTGTAGATATTTCACATCCTGATTTTGAAGATCATATAGCATCTGTAAATCAGATTTTAATGGATATTAAAAGTAATGATAAACCAACAATAATGGTTTTCAATAAAATTGACGCCTATAAACATCTTACTATTGAAGAAGATGATTTAATGACTGAAAGAACAACCAAACACTATACTCTAGAAGAATGGAAACAAACTTGGATGAGTAATGTTGGTGAAAAAAACGCTTTATTTATTTCTGCAACAGAAAAAGAAAACTTTGAACAATTTAGAGAAATCGTTTATGAAGCTGTTAGAGAAATTCATGTAACTAGATTTCCGTACAATAAGTTTCTTTATCCAGATTACAAAGATGCTATTGAAAAAGAAGAATAAAAAAATGCCTTTAGAAATTCTAAAGGCATTTTTTATATAATTGATTTAAGTATTAAAAACCATAATTCACTCCTAAACCAATAATTTGTCTAGTTTGAAAACCTCTGAATGCATTGTCGTCATAAATTGTTTGGAATGCAAAATTTGTTGATAAAGATTTATTGATTTTCATTGCAATATTTAAAGTATAATCAATATCTACATTTTGAGGATCTTCTAAATAGTTTGAATATAAATTTAATATATTTTCAACAGTAACATTTTCCATTAAATTAAATTTGTAATAACCATTTACCGCTGCTCCAAATTCAAAACGTGTATTATCACCTTGTGCAACACCAAATGAAGAACCAAAAGTTGTAAAATGAGGATGAACAATAATTAATTTAGAAGTTGCAGGAGCAATATTTACTTTCAAATTATCACTTTTTTTCCACATCATACCTGGTCCAAATTGAAAAAAGGCAGGTGAAAAGAAATGAGAAGTTTTTATTCCAGACCCTAAATCAAAACCAGAGTCTAATTGAGTTTTAAAGTTAAAAAACGCTGAATAAAACCAATAACCAGAAGCTTTTTTACCTAATAACGAATTGAATTCCAATCTATCATCAGACTTTTGCATTTCTTGATCTTTTATTTTTGTAAGACCATAAGCAGCAAATAATCTGTTGTCCCAATTCCAATCTCCGCTTTTGTAATTGAAATCATAATTTAATCCCACATTTCCTGAGATGTTACTTTGACCACCTGCTAACCAATTATTGAAAGTTGCTTGATTTGCTAAAAAAGTAAAAGTCCCTTTTTTAACCCATCCATTAGGTTTATCTGCAGCAACTTTTGCAGCTTCTTCAGTTTTTTTTAAGTTCTCTTTTTCTGTGTTTTGAGCCATTGATAAACTCACAGTCATTAAAAAAACTATTGAAAGTAAAATTTTTTTCATTTTGTTTTGTTTTAAAATTTTCGAGTGCAAAGGTAAAAATACATTTGACTTTAACAAATCATATGAAAAAATGTAAGCTGTTGATTTTGTAGAATTTAAACTACTTTTTCTTGTATAATGGTACAGCTGAACATGCTTCGCCATACATTATACTTTTTGCAACTCGTTGAAGATTTTGAATTGCAATGATGTAAGCACTTTCTGGTACTGGTTTTTTAGAACAACCTTTTAAAATAACAGGCTTATCTTGATAAGTAGAATAATTAATTTCAGACAAAATCTCTTGATACAATAAAGTATCTAAATCAGATAAATTACCTAAAACAACCTTCTTTGCAAATGGTGAAACATAAACAGTAACTAGGATACTTGCCCAAGCCGGAATTATGGCATCTGTTGAACAATTTACTGCAACTAAATGACCTTGATATTGTGACCAATCGTGATTTTTTAATGCTTCACGAAAGTCTTTCTCTTTCAAAAGAAATCCTTCATAAAGCCATTTTGATATGTCTATTTGAGTTCGAACTCCATTTGGATAATAATCTTCCAAATCGAAAACTTCAAGTGCAGAATTGGCAACTTTATTTATAATCTCTTCTGACATTTTACAACATTCCTAATTCAAGTTTTGCTTCTTCGCTCATTAAATCTTTGCTCCATGGTGGATCAAAAGTGATTTCAACTTCGCATGATTTAACTACATCAATTTTGGTTACTTTTTCTTCCACTTCACGAGGTAAAGTCTCTGCAACTGGACAATTTGGTGATGTTAAAGTCATTAATACTTTTACTTCATTATCCTCATTAATCATCACGTCATATATCAAACCTAACTCATATATATCAACAGGGATTTCTGGGTCGTAAATTCCTTTTAAAACCTTAACTACATTCTCACCTAAATTAATTTCATCTTTAAATTCTTCCATAATTATTTAATTTTTAGCATTATACGCTAAAGCATACATTTTTATTTGTTTAACCATTGATACCAAACCATTGGCACGAGTTGGAGAAAGATGTTCTTTCAATCCTATTTCATCTATAAAATCGGTATTTGCCTCTAATATATCCGCTACTTTTTGATTGGAAAAGGCTCTAATCAATATTGCAATTATTCCTTTGGTTAAAATAGCATCACTATCTGCAGTAAAAACTATTTTATCTTCGTTTTGTTCTGCATGAACCCAAACTTTAGATTGACAACCTTTTATTATATTATCTTCTGTTTTGTACTGTTCATCAATTAAAGGAAGTGCTTTCCCTAAATCGATAATGTACTCATAACGTTGCATCCAGTCGTCAAACATCGAAAATTCATCAACAATTGTGTCCTGTATTTCTTGTATTGTCATATTATGCTGAATTATTTCAATATCTATTATAATCTATTTATTCTTCTTTAACCAAAGAAACCAATTTGTTCACAAACTTTTCAATTTCAACTGGTGGATAACCATGGTCAAAATTTTTGGTTTGATATTCTTTCTCTTTGTAATTAATTATCAACTCTGCAATGGCTGCACCATCATAAACTCTTTTTTGAGTCGGGTCTTTATAAGTTGACAAACTATCAAGTTCTATTTTTTCAAAATATCCAACTAACTCTTTCCAATCAGCATCAGAAATTTTGGAAGTAACTCCTTTGTCGGCCGAGTCTCTTTCTCTAGAAACAGAAATTTCTTGATTTTGTATTGTTATTTTTTGATAAAAACCACGAGTATTAGCTGTATAAACAATTTTCGCATTAGCAATATCGTTTTTAGCCTCTTGTGAACATCCTTTTGCCATGAAAATGGTTAGTACTAATAATGTAAATACTTTCATAATTATGTGTTTAAGTTAACATCATTTTAGCCTTTTTAACGGCTTCGACAAAGATATCAATTTCTTCTTTAGTATTGTAAAAAGCAAAACTAGCTCTAATAGTTCCTGGAATACTAAAGAAATCCATTATCGGTTGTGCGCAATGATGCCCTGTTCTTACTGCTATTCCTAATTTATCTATTATCGTGCCAATGTCATAAGGATGAATGTCATCAATATTAAAAGAAATTACAGAAGCTTTTTCTTTAGCCGTTCCATAGATTTTTAATCCTTCTATTTCAAGAAGTTTTTTTGTCCCGTATTCTAGTAATTCTTGTTCGTAGGAAGCAATATTGTCAAAACCTATTTCATTCATATAATCTATTGCTGTTCCAAGTACAATTCCACCTTCAATATTGGGTGTTCCTGCTTCAAATTTGTGTGGTAAATCAGCATAAGTGGTTTTTTCAAATGAAACCGTAGCAATCATTTCGCCACCTCCTTGATATGGAGGTAATTTTCGAAGCCATTCTTCTTTTCCATATAAAATTCCAACGCCTGTTGGTCCACAAATTTTATGTCCTGAAAACACATAAAAATCACAATCTAAAGCTTGAACATCAGGTTTTAAATGCGGTATTGCTTGCGCGCCATCAATTAAAACAGCAGCACCAACTTCATGCGCTTTTTTAATCATATATTCAATAGGATTAATCGTTCCTAAGGCATTTGAAATATGATTTACAGTTACAATTTTAGTTTTATTTGAAAGCAAATTATCGTAATCTGATAGTATTAATTCACCAGCTTCGTTCATCGGAATTACTTTCAAAACAGCTCCGGTTTTTTCACACAACATTTGCCAAGGCACAATATTACTATGATGTTCTAAAGCAGATACTAAAACCTCATCGCCGGTGTTCAAAATAGAAGCAAAACCATTCGCCACGGTATTTATAGAATGTGTAGTTCCTGAAGTAAAAATTACTTCGTATGGGAATTTAGCATTAATGTGATTTTGAATTTTACCACGAGAAACCTCATACGCATCGGTAGCATCTTGACTCAATTTGTGCACACCTCTATGAATATTTGCATTCAATTGTTCATAATATTTTGTAATAGCGTCAATAACCACTTTTGGCTTTTGAGATGTCGCGCCATTATCAAAATAAATCAACGGTTTACAATAAATCTGTTGCGATAATATTGGGAAGTCTGCTCGTATTTTATTTATATCTAACATTTCTTTATTTAGAATTTTTCTAAATACAAAAGTAATAAAATTGAAACTGATTTTTACCAAACAGATGTTAATAAAATCATAGTTTTATAAATGTAAAACTTTATAATGATTACTGATTTCATTTTTAATTTATAAATTGCATGAAAATCTATTTACAATGAAAAAATTCTTCAAAATATTCGCGGTTTTACTCCTATTAGTTTTAGTTTATCTTCGAATAGAAATTTATCCGCAACTTGATATGATAACTGGTTTTTCATCTAAAAGCGTTACGTCAGGACATTTTTTAGATAATCGTTCATTGGAAACCATTGAACAAGGCGATAATGATATTGATAAAATAGATTGGGCAACCAATGAAATTAATGATGCTGAACGATTTGTTACTTCAAAAGTCTATGGATTAAAAGAACGAAAAGCTATTTATCGTGAAGGATTAGGAGCAACATTGATTAACGATGATTTTGATGTTTCCAAACCGTACAATGTTCCGAAAAGGACTAAAATAAATACTAATTTACCTTTTCCTTATGGAAATTTAGACCAAAAAGACACTGTTTTTTCAAACATTGATTATGTCAAATTAAACGCTATTGTTGAAAATGCTTTCGATAAAAAAGGTCAAAAAGACAAGCGAACACGTTCGGTAATTGTAATTTATAAAAACAAAATTATTGCCGAAAAATACGCGGATGGTTTCAATAAAAACTCAAGAATTTTAGGTTGGTCGATGACGAAAAGTATCACAGGAACTTTATTTGGAGTTTTGCAAAAACAAGGCAAATTCGATATCATGAAAGCCGCTCCAATTGCAGAATGGGCAACCGATGAACGCTCTAAAATTACAACAAACGATTTACTTCATATGAATTCAGGATTAGAATGGGAAGAAGATTATGGTAAAATTTCGGATGTGACCAAAATGCTTTTCATTGAAGAAGATATGACCAAATCACAAATCAATAAACCATTGGTTGGAAAACCAAATAACACCTGGAATTACTCTTCAGGAACAACCAATTTGTTAAGCGGAATTTTGCGAAAACAATTCAAAACGCATCAAGAATATTTAGATTTCTGGTACACCAATTTATTAGACAAAATCGGTATGAATTCAGCTATTGTTGAAACCGATATGGCTGGAAATTTTGTTGGTTCGTCTTATGGTTGGGCAACCACACGTGATTGGGCAAAATTTGGCTTATTGTATTTACACAAAGGCAATTGGAACGGCGAACAAATTTTTGATGAAAGTTGGGCTAAATACGTTGCAACTCCAACGAATTCTTCCAATGGTCAATATGGTGCACAATTTTGGTTAAACGCTGGCGGAAGATTTCCAAATGCTCCAAAAAACATGTTATACGCAAGTGGCTATCAAGGACAAATGGTAGCAATTTTCCCAAGCCATGATTTAGTTATCGTTAGAATGGGTTTGAAAGAAGATTCCGAATTTGATTTTAATAGTTTGTTGAGTGGCGTTGTTGGGAGTTTGAATAAAAAACCCTAATAAATTTACAAATTTTTAGTTTAAATGTGTAATATTTCTGAGCAACTGCCATCTACTTTTGTAGGGATAATCTAAAAAAATAATATCATGAATATGAAAAGGATTTTTGGTGGATTCCTTACGGTTTTAGGAATTGTTGGACTTATATACACTGCTGTAGTGTTTTCAAGTACTGCTGGAAGCGAAAGAGATATAAAGTCCTTAATTATATATGGAGTGTTAGGTGTAGTCTTTTTTGTTTCTGGTATTGGATTGATTAAAACAACTAAGGACGAATCATAAAAAAAGCTTTCCGAAATGGAAAGCTTTTTTGTTATATAAAAGAAATTTTTATCTACAAATCAAAACCTAAATTAACACCTAATTTATTAGCAATAATCTTAGTAATTCGTTGTTTTAATTCGGGTATTTTGATGCTTTCGATTACAGTATTTGAAAACGCATACATCAATAGTGCTTTAGCTTCTTTCCTTGGAATACCGCGTTGTTGCATGTAAAACATAGCGCTTTCGTCTAATTGACCAATCGTGCAACCGTGTGAACATTTTACATCGTCGGCAAAAATTTCTAATTGTGGTTTGGCGTTGATTGTAGCTTTATCACCAATTAAAATATTGTTATTTTGCTGAAAAGCATCGGTTTTTTGAGCTTCTTTTTCAACATAAATTTTACCATTAAAAACTCCTGTTGAACTGTCTGCTAAAATCGTTTTATAGTTTTGATGACTTTCGCAATTTGGCGTTGCATGATTTACAAGTGTATAATGATCAACATGTTGCTTGTCACCAATAATCGTAATTCCTTTTAAAGTAGAATCAATTCTTTCTCCAAAATGATAAAAATTTAAGTTGTTTCTGGTTATGTTTCCACCAAAAGAAAACGTGTGAACCGAAACTCTACTTTCTTGTTTTTGAGAAATATAGGTGTTATCAATTAGGTTTGCTGTTAGCAAATCGTTTTGAATTTTGTAATAATCAACGATAGCACGTTTTTGAGCAAAAATCTCAGTAACTGCATTTGTCAACACGGGATTTTCGTTCAACGATTGGTGTCTTTCAATGATTTGAACGTGAGCATTTTCACCAACAATTACCAAATTTCGAGGTTGCACCATCAAAGCATTTTCAACTCCAGTAGAGAAATAAATGATTTCGATTGGTTTTTCAACCACTTTACTTTTCGGAATGTTGATGTACGCACCTTCATTAGCGAAAGCGGTATTCAACGTAGTTAAAGTCTCGTCTTTACTAGCTATTTTATTGAAATACTCGTCAATAACCATTTTGTATTTTGGTTTGGTCAATGCCGATGACATCAAGCAAACATCCAATCCATCATGTGTAGTTGATGATAAAAACGAAGAGAATTTTCCGTCCACAAAAATCACTTTGTAGGTGTCAATTTCATGAAGGAAATACTTCTTAACCTCAGCAAATTCAATTGCATTTTCGTGTTTTGGAAAAACGGTGAAGTCATTTTTTAAGATGGCGTTCAACGAAGTATATTTCCATGCTTCCTCTTTTTTGGTTGGGAAACCTTTATTTTCAAAGTTTTTTATAGCTGAAGTACGCACATCATGCAACTGCGAAGTCACATCGATTTGCTCTTCAAATGCCATGAAAGACGATACTAATTTTTCTTTTAAATCCATACAATGATTTGAGATTTGAGATTTGAGATTTGAATATTAACAATTTCAAATTTCGAACTTCAAATTTTTAATTTAATTCACTTTTTATCCAATCGTATCCTTTTTCTTCTAATTCGTAAGCCAATTCTTTTCCGCCTGATTTTACGATTTTTCCGTCCATTAACACATGAACAAAATCCGGAATGATATAATCTAATAAACGCTGGTAATGCGTAATTACTAGAACAGCGTTGTTTTCGTTTTTAAGCTTGTTTACGCCATTAGCAACGATACGAAGTGCGTCAATATCAAGACCTGAATCGGTTTCATCTAGAATAGCGATTTTTGGTTCTAACATCGCCATTTGGAAAATCTCGTTACGTTTCTTTTCTCCTCCCGAAAAACCTTCGTTTAAAGAACGAGATAAGAACTTTCTATCCATTTCCAATAATTCAGATTTCTCACGAATTAATTTCAGCATTTCGTTGGCTGGCATTTCTTCTTGTCCGTTAGCTTTTCTCTTTTCGTTAATCGCTGTTTTGATAAAATTCGTAACAGAAACTCCTGGAATTTCAACTGGATATTGGAACGACAAGAAAACACCTTTGTGCGCTCTTTCTTCTGGCGCTAATTCTGAAATATCTTCACCTTCTAAAAGGATTTCGCCTTCAGAAACTTCATAATTTTCGTTTCCTGCAATAATAGAAGAAAGTGTAGATTTTCCGGCACCATTTGGCCCCATAATGGCGTGAACTTCTCCTGCTTTTATCTCAAGATTAATTCCTTTTAATATTTCTTTGTCTTCAACCGAAGCGTGTAAGTTTTTTATTGATAACATTTTTTGAATGTGTTTTTTATTCTGATTTAATATTGATTATCCAACTGATCCTTCCAACGAAATTTCTAATAATTTTTGTGCTTCAACTGCAAATTCCATTGGTAGTTTATTTAAAACTTCTTTACTAAAACCATTTACGATTAACGCAATAGCTTTTTCAGTTGGAATTCCTCTTTGATTGCAGTAGAATACTTGGTCTTCTCCGATTTTTGAAGTCGTTGCTTCATGTTCGATTTTTGCACTTGAATTTTTACTTTCAATGTACGGAAAAGTATGAGCGCCACAATTATTTCCCATCAAAAGAGAATCACATTGAGAGAAGTTTCTAGCATTATCTGCATTAGCGCTAATTCGAACCAAACCTCTATAGCTGTTTTGCGATTTTCCTGCCGAAATTCCTTTTGAAATAATAGTCGATTTAGTGTTTTTTCCTAAATGAACCATTTTAGTTCCGGTATCAGCTTGTTGGAAATTATTGGTTACGGCAATCGAATAAAATTCTCCAATTGAATTGTCACCTTTTAAAACCACTGATGGATATTTCCAAGTTACTGCCGAACCTGTTTCTACTTGTGTCCATGAGATTTTTGCGTTTTTCTCGCAAATTCCTCTTTTAGTAACGAAGTTAAAAACTCCACCTTTTCCTTCTTTATTTCCTGGATACCAGTTTTGAACTGTTGAATATTTTATTTCGGCATTATCTAAAGCAATAAGTTCTACAACAGCTGCGTGCAATTGATTTTCATCACGACTCGGCGCTGTACAACCTTCTAAGTAAGAAACATAACTGCCTTCGTCAGCAATAAGAAGTGTCCTTTCAAATTGTCCTGTTCCTGCTTGATTGATTCGGAAATACGTTGACAATTCCATCGGACAACGAACACCTTTTGGAATATAACAAAAACTTCCGTCAGAGAAAACCGCTGAATTTAGCGCTGCATAAAAATTATCTCTTTGAGGTACAACCGTTCCTAAATACTTCTGAACCAATTCTGGATACTCGCGAATTGCTTCAGAAATACTCATGAAAATGATTCCTTTTTCCGCCAATGTTTTCTTGAAAGTGGTTGCTACAGAAACAGAATCGACAACAATATCCATTGCAACATTGTTCAATTTCTTTTGTTCGTCGATAGATATTCCTAACTTTTTATACATTTCTAAAAGATCAGGATCTACATCGTCTAGTGTTTTATTTGGATCGGCTTTTTTAGGAGCTGAATAGTATGAAATTGCTTGAAAATCGGGTTTGTCATAATGAACATTTGCCCATTCTGGTTCTATCATTTCTTGCCATGCACGAAACGCTTCAATACGCCAATCGGTCATCCATTGAGGTTCTTCTTTCTTTTTAGAAATCGCACGAACAATATCTTCATTTAACCCAATAGGAAATGTCTCCGAATCCAGATCGGTATAGAATCCATATTCATATTCTTTGTTTTCTAATTCGACTTTTAAGTCGTCTTCTGTATATTTTGCCATTTTTATTTAAAAAATTGAAAAATCTAAAAAATCTAAAATAAAATTGCTCTTATAATTTTTTTAATCTTTTTGATTAATTTTATTCTGTTTTTCTAAATTCTTCAAATACTTAATATAATTTCCAAGTTGTTTTGAAATTTCTAAAACATCATTTCTATGATTGTAAAAATTTTCTCCATTTATATATTCTAATAATTTCAAAAATTAAACATATTTCTACATTCACCTGCAGATCCTTTTGAAAAATATAAAAACCTTATTAACTCTTTTTTAGTTTCTCTTTCAAATCCTTCAGCAATATTATTTGAAATTGACAATGCTGCTCTTTGTAATTGATCTTTTAACCCAAAATCTTTGGAAATTTGTTGGTTTGTCAATGTTAATTTATATACTTTAACTCCAAATTCAAGAGCTTTTTGATAAACTTCCATTTCTTCAAACGAACTGTATTTTGCCATTTCTATCTATTTTAGATTATTTCGATTTATTGCTTTTTTAGATTTATCACAAAGAGAATGATTCTCCGCAACCACAAGTTCTACTTGCATTTGGATTATTAAATACAAATCCTTTTCCGTTCAATCCGCCTGAAAATTCTAAAATTGTTCCTGCTAAATACAAAAACGATTTCTTTTCTACGGCTATTTTTACATTATTATCTTCAAAAACTTTATCGTTTTCACCCAACTCTTTGTCAAATTTTAATTCATATGACAAACCTGAGCAACCACCACTTTTTACGCCTACTCTAACATAATCTTGGGCAGCGTCAAAACCGTCATCTTTCATCATATCGATGATTTTTTTGCTTGCTGAATCAGAAACTTTTATCATTGCTTATTTTGATTTTGTCTAAATTAATGGCAAAGTTACTACAATTATCGATTTTATCAACAAACACTAACATTTTTATAACTAATGTTTCCATAGAAAAAATTGATTTTATCGTTTATCAAACCAACCTATTTAGTAAATTGCAACGTTTTTAAAATTAAAAATCATGAAACTTTACCCAATTGAAGCTGGAAATTTTAAATTAGATGGTGGTGCCATGTTTGGTGTAGTGCCAAAAACCATTTGGAATAAAACCAATCCGGCAGACGAAAATAATCTTATTGACATTGCAGCTCGTTGCCTTTTAATTGAAGAAGGAAATCGCTTAATCCTTATAGACACTGGAATGGGAAACAAACAATCGGAGAAATTTTTTAGTTATTATTCGCTTTGGGGAAATCATTCCTTAGACAAATCATTGGCTAAATATGGTTTTCATCGTGATGATGTAACCGATGTTTTTATGTCGCATTTGCATTTTGATCATTGTGGTGGAAGCGTAAATTGGAACAAGGACAAAACAGGTTATGAAGTTGCTTTCAAGAATGCCAAATTTTGGACCAATGAAAACCATTGGGAATGGGCAACCAAACCAAATCAGCGCGAAAAAGCATCATTTCTTTCAGAAAATATTTTGCCTATGCAAGAAAGTGGACAGTTAAATTTCATTAAAAGACCTGATTCAGATTTTGGGATTTGTGATTTGGGATTTGAGATTTTTTATGTTGATGGACACACAGAAAAAATGATGATTCCGCATATTCAATATCAAGATAAAACTATTGTTTTTTGTGCCGATTTGATTCCAACTGCAGGACATTTACCTTTACCTTATGTTATGGGTTATGATACGCGACCACTTTTAACAATGCCAGAAAAATCGAAGTTTTTAGAAAATTGTGCAGAAAATAACTTCTATTTATTATTAGAACACGATGCGCACAACGAAATCATCACAGTAGAAAAAACAGAAAAAGGCATTCGATTGAAAGAAGTTTTTAAATGTGAAGATATCTTAATCTAATGTTAATCATTTTTAAATTCTAATAAAACTAAATACTTTTAAACCAATTTTTTAAATTAATAATAATGAAATTAATAAAACCTTTTTTTATCTCGGCTATAGTAGCGCTTGCACTTACAAGTTGTAGCCCATCATTAGCTCCAATGGTTGGAACAAATCCGGCAAATATTGATAAAACTCCATTAAAAACAACACCTGTAAAAGAAGATGATTTAAAACGCTGGAGTCATTTAGACTTAGTGAAAGATACTATTCCAGGAATGAGTGTTGATAAAGCTTACAACGAACTTTTAAAAAATAAAAAAGGCAAAAAAGTAATTGTTGGCGTTATCGATTCTGGAATTGACATTAGTCACGAAGATTTAAAAGGTAAAGTTTGGACCAACAAGAAAGAAATTGCTGGAAACAAAAAAGATGATGACAATAACGGATACATTGACGATATAAATGGTTGGAACTTTCTTGGAGAATCAAACGATGAAAATTTAGAGTTAACAAGAATTGTTAAAAAAGGACCAAATACGCCTGGTTATGCAGAAGCAAAAGCTGAGTTAGATGCTAAATTAGCAGAGATGAATCAACAAAAACCTCAAGTTGATATGATTGCTAAAGCTGATAAAGATATAAGAACACATCTTAAGAAAGAGGTTTACACTTTAGCAGATTTAAAAGCAATCTCAACAACTGATGCTAATCTTAATCAGAGTAAAATGATAATGACCAGCGTTGCAACACAAGCTGGTGAAGGTTTTCAAGATGAAATTAAAGAATACATTGATTATGTTTATGAGCAATTAAATTATAATTTGAATGTAAATCATGATGGTAGAAAACTTGTTGGAGACAATCCAAATGACATTAACGATAAAAAATATGGTAATGGAAATGTAAAAGGACCAGATGTTACTGATGGCTTACACGGAACTCACGTAGCAGGAATTATTGCACAAGTTCGTGGAAACGGAAAAGGTGGCGATGGTGTGATTAACAATGTTGAGATTATGGCTCTTCGTGCTGTTCCAAATGGTGATGAATATGATAAAGATATTGCTTTAGCAATACGTTATGCGGTAGATAATGGAGCTAAAGTTATCAACGGAAGTTTTGGAAAAGATTATTCTCCACAAAAAGAATGGGTTTGGGAAGCTATAAAATATGCAGCTAGCAAAGATGTACTAATTGTTCATGCCGCTGGAAACGATGCTAAAGATATAGATACAGAACCAAACTTTCCGTCTGATGAAGTGAATGGTAAAGAAATTGCTGATAATTTCCTTTCTATAGGTGCATTAAACAAAGAATATGGAACTAATATTATTGCTTCTTTTTCAAATTTTGGAAAAATGAATGTAGATGTCTTCGCTCCAGGAAATCAAATCTATGCTACCATTCCTAACAACAAATACAAATATTTACAAGGAACATCAATGGCATCACCAAATGCTGCTGGAGTTGCTGCGTTAATTCGTTCATATTACCCAAATTTAACAGCATCTCAAGTGAAACATATTCTTATGGATTCTGGAACTCCAATATCAGCAAATGTTGTTGTAGGTGAGCAAAAAACTGCTGTCCCATTTTCAAACACTTGTGTTTCAGGTAAAATTGTTAATGCTTACAATGCTTTGTTAATGGCAGAACAAATGTCAAAAAAATAAAAAACTATAGTATCAAACTAATGGAAGAGCATAACGTTCTTCCATTTTTTATTTAAAATCTGATGAAAAAATTTATTGCGCTTTCTTTTTTTATTACAAGTTTTTCAACTTCTTTTTCGCAAAGTAATGGTTATTGGCAACAAAAAGCTGATTACAAAATGGAAGTTTCGATGGATGTTAAAACATACCAATACAAAGGAAAACAAGAATTAATTTACACTAATAATTCTTCAGATACTTTACGAAAAGTATTCTACCATTTGTACAATAACGCTTTTCAACCAGGAAGTGAAATGGATATGCGATTGCAGTCTGTAAAAGACCCAGATGGCAGAATGGTAAATAAAATTAAAGTTGACGATAAAACAACTAAAAACGAAAGTCGAATAGCCAAATTACTACCGAATGAAATTGGTTATTTACACATTTCAAATTTTAAACAAGACGGCCAAAGTGCTGTTGCTAAAGAAGTAGAAACTATCTTAGAAGTTACTTTAGCTAAACCTATTTTACCTGGACAAACAACAACTTTTACATTAGATTTTGAAGGACAAGTTCCAATTCAAATTCGCCGTTCTGGACGAAATAACAAAGAAGGTGTAGAACTTTCAATGGCACAATGGTATCCAAAAATTGCCGAATTTGATTTTGAAGGATGGCACGCAGATCCTTACATCGCAAGAGAATTTCATGGTGTTTGGGGTAACTTTGATGTAAAAATAACAATAGACAAGAATTACCTTCTTGGCGGAACAGGCTATCTACAAAACGGAAACGAAATTGGATATAACTATCAAAACGAAGGTGTTATTGTAAAAATCCCTAAAAAACAGAAAACGTTAACTTGGCATTTTGTAGCTCCAATGGTGCACGATTTTACTTGGGCAGCAGATAAAAATTACATCCACGATGTAGTAAAAACAGATTTTGGAACCACACTGCATTTTTTATACAAAAACAATCCTAAAATTATTGAAAACTGGAAAATAGCACAACCAAAAACCGTTCAGTTATTAAACTTTTTTAATACTACCGTTGGTAAATATCCTTATGAGCAATATTCTGTTATTCAAGGTGGCGATGGCGGAATGGAATATGCAATGTGTACTCTAATCTTAGGCGAAGGAACACTTCAAGGATTGATTGGTGTTATTGCTCACGAAATGGGTCATTCTTGGTTTCAACATGTTTTAGCTACTAACGAGAGTAAACACTCTTGGATGGATGAAGGATTTACCTCTTTTATTGAAGATTTAGGAGTTAATGAGTTGGATGAAAAAAAAGTCGCTAATCCGTTTGCTGGTGCATATAAAGCTTACATAAATTTAGCAAATTCTGGCAAAGAACAACCACTTTCAACTCATGCTGATAGATATGATGAAAACAGAAGTTATAGTATCGCTTCCTACAGCAAAGGTGAACTTTTCTTGACGCAGTTAGAATACCTTATTGGAAAAGAGAATTTGATGAAAACAGTAAAAAGATTTTACTCAGAATTTAAATTCAAACATCCAACTCCAAACGATATAAAACGAACAGCAGAAAGAGTTTCGGGAGCAAATCTAGATTGGTATTTAACCGATTGGACTAAAACTTTGAACACTATTGATTACGGAATTAAAAATGTTGAAAGCGCAACTGATGGCGTCAAAAAAACTGGTGTTTCTCTCGAAAGAATTGGAAGAATGCCAATGCCAATAGATATTTTAGTAGAATATACCGATGGCACAAAAGAAACTTTTTACATTCCGTTGCGAATGATGAGTTTTGAAAAAGAAAATCCAACACCAGAAATTAAAAGAACTATTCTGAAAGATTGGGCTTGGGGAAACCCGAATTATTTCTTTGAAATTGATAAAGAGAAAACAGCAATTAAAAAAATCACTATTGATCCTAGCGGTTTAATGGCAGATGTGAAACCAGATAATAATTCTTACGAAATAAAATAAACCAAAAAGCGTTCTAAAGTTGGAACGCTTTTTTTTGGAATAGAATTTGTAGTTTTACACTCGATTAAATTTTTCAATTATGAAACCTTTACATTATATACTTTTTTTACTTACCATAAACCTAGGTTTACACAAAACCTCAGCACAAGTTTACACTTTCAAAACGAGTAGTTTGAGTGTTATGGATAAAAATTCTAAAGGTGGTTGGAACGAATGGACCGAATTTAAAAAAGCTGAAATCATTATTACTTTAGATGCAAATAAAGATCGATTTGTTGTAAATTCAAAAGAGCTTCAATTGTATAAAATTGAATCCTATCTTGAAAAGGTTTCAAATGAAAATGATGATACTTTAGGTTTTATTTGCACTGATAATGATGGTGTTAAATGTGCTATTCTAATTGTTACTCGCAAAAAAGAAAACAATAGAATGCAGTTTTACATCAACTATCCAGATTTGAAAATGGTGTACAATATTTATACTACCAAATAATTTGTCAACAGAAGTGGATTTCAAATATCCGAAAAAAGAAAAACTTAAAAGCAGAAAAACCATCGATTTGCTTTTTACTGAAGGAAAATCTGTCTCAAAATTTCCTTTACGATTGGTTTATACATCTATTGAAGATTGTGAAGGAAAAATAAAATTTGGCGTTTCTGTTTCCAAAAAACATTTCAAACATGCCGTAGATAGGAATTATTTCAAACGAGTTTTACGAGAATGTTACAGATTAAATAAACATTTGATACTCGATAATTTAGAACAAAAATATGCTGTTATGTTTTTTTATCAAACCAAAGAACGACTCAGCTATGCCGAAATAAATGAAAAAACAATTTTGCTTTTCGAAAAATGGATAGCCGTTCTTAAAGAAGAACATTTGAAATTGAATTCTTAAGGATAAATTAAAAAAATTAGTTTTCTAATCATATTACAATATATTTGACACTGTTTATTACTTTCGTAAATTCATAATACAAGAAAAAAGAAATACAATTATGTTTCAATACTTTAAAAAAAGATATATAATTCCGATTGTTGCCTCGGGTTTTTTATTTGTTGGCGCTAGTTTCAAAGACGATTTTTTTGAAATTGCTAAGCAAATTGAAATTTTCACAACACTTTTCAAAACCGTAAATCAAAACTATGTTGATGAAGTAAATCCTTCTGAATTGATGGATAAAGCTATCAAAAGTATGTTGGCCGATTTAGATCCATATACTAATTATTTCAACGAACAAGATGTTGTAAAATTTAAAATCAACAACACTGGTGAATATACTGGAATTGGAGCGATGATTACTCGAAAAGAAGATAAGCTAATCATAAAAGAACCATATAAAGGATTTCCTGCAGACAAAGCCGGATTGAAAGCTGGTGATGCCATTATTCAGATTGGTGACGTGCTATTGGCTGATTTTAAAGAAGATGCTTCTCAATTGTTAAAAGGAGCCAAAAACACTAAAGTTGAAGTAAAATACCTTCGTCAAGGAAAAACGCTAACAGCACAAATCGTTTTGGATGAAGTAGAAATAAAAGCCGTTCCGTTTTTCTCAAAAATTGATGAAAAAACAGGATATATTGTGCTTTCTGCTTTCAATAGAAAAACCACTCAAGAAACTAAAGAAGCACTTGAAAAACTAAAAGCAGATGGTGCCGAAAGAATTATTTTAGATTTAAGAGGAAATCCAGGAGGTCTTTTAAACGAAGCTGTTAATGTATGTAACCTTTTTGTGCCCAAAGGTGAAGTTATTGTAACTACTAAATCTAAAAATCCTAAGTATAATGTTACTTACAAGACAACTAGAGAGCCTATCGACTTACAAATTCCGCTAGCAATTATCGTTGATGGAAAAAGTGCATCAGCTTCTGAAATCGTATCTGGTGCTTTGCAAGATTTAGATCGTGCCGTTGTAATTGGTAGCAGAAGTTTCGGAAAAGGTTTAGTTCAAAGACCAATTGATATGACTTATGGAACTCAAGTAAAAGTTACAATTTCTCGTTATTATACACCATCTGGAAGATGTATTCAGGCATTAGACTATTGGCATAAAGACAAAGACGGAAAAGCTACTCGTACAGATGCTTCAAAATATACAGCCTTCAAAACCAAAAAAGGAAGAACAGTTTATGATGGTGGTGGAATTCAGCCTGATGTAGAACTGGAAGAAACCAAACTAAGCACTATTGCTGAGGTACTTCAAAAGAACGATGGCATTTTTAATTATGTAACTAATTACTACTACAAAAATCCTTCGCTTGGAGATAAAATTCCAACCATTACTGATGCAGATTTTGCAGACTTTAAAGCGTTTTTGAAAAAAGAAAAAATTAGCTTCGATACCGAAACAGAATTGGCTTTGAAAAACACTTTAGAAAAAGCTAAAAAAGAAAAAATTGACGAATCTATTAAAGCTCAATACGATCAATTATTTGCTGCTCTACAAAAAAGTGAAGAAGCGCTTTTAGATAAAAATCAGAAGGAAATTAAGAAATTAATTCTGGATGAAGTTATTAAACGCTATCAATACAAAGAAGGATTGTACCAATATTATGTAAAAAATAATCAAGAAATTGCAAAAGCAAGTTCTATTTTGGCTAACCCAACTGAGTACAACAAAATACTACAATAATGTTTCGATTTTTAAAATATTTACCACTTTTATTTTTTGGTTTTATTTCGGCTCAAGAGGAAGCAGTTTATTCTGTTTATTTTGAATTTGATAAATTTTCTTTAGATGATAAACAAGCCAAAGAGGTAGTTAATTTCATTAAAAATACGGATTCTACTAGAATTGAATCGGTACAAATTTTTGGTTACACCGATGATATTGGAAAAGAAGCTTATAATTTTAAACTTTCTACCAACAGAGCCAATACCATTCAAAATAAACTGATAGAAAATGGCATCAAAAACAAAATCATCGTTACCATTGAAGGAAAAGGAAGAATACTTATTGATGATGATATTGTAGATAATCTTCCCGAAAAACGCTCTAAAAATCGTCGTGTAGATGTTGTTTTAAACCTGAAAGAACTTCCTAAATTGGTTTTGCCTGGGTTTTATAATATGATTCAAAAAAATCATGTGGTAGGCGATCATATTTATCTTGAAAATATTCTTTTTGACAAAGGTAGTAGCCACCTTACAACTAAAGCCAAAAGTGAATTAGACAAAGTTGCGCTTTTGTGTTTGAGATATAAAAACATTGAGTTTGAAATTCAAGGACATGTTTGTTGCACGCCACCAAATCAAAAAGAAGCTATTGATAAAGACACTAAAAAACGTCAATTATCAACCAATAGAGCACAATCTGTCTATAAATATTTGGCATTTAGAAGAGTTCCAAAAAACAGAATGACATTCAAAGGATACGGAAATACTGTTCCACTTGGTAAAGAACCAGAATATGACCGACGAGTTGAGTTGGTAATTACCAAGATATAATTTATGAAGCAAATTTATTTGTTTTTCCTTTTTTGTTGTTCCATTCTCTATTCACAAGAAGAACAAAAAACAATTGTAGTTTTATTTAATTCAAACGAATTTGCTTTATCTTCTGAAGCCGAAGGAACTTTGACTGCTTTTTTTTCTGATGAAACTTTAGTCATTGCGTCTATTTCAATTGAAGGTTTTTGTGATGATGTTGGTTCAACAGAAAACAACTTGATTTTATCTACAAATAGAGCGCAATCAGTTGCAAATTATTTGAAAAAGGAATTTAATCTGAATTGCAACTCTATTCTTGGCAAAGGTGAACTTCCTTTGATGAATTCTTCTGTTGATGAATCTAGAAAAAACAATAGAAAAGCTGTTCTAGAAATTACTTTTTCTAAAAGTTCTGAAGAAAATAATATTTCAAACAAAGACTCTGAAAAGCGTTACAAAAATTACAAAACCTTTTCAGATAAATTAGTTGTTGGTGATAAAATCATTATCAAAAATCTACTTTTTAAAGGTAGTTTAACGATTTTTGAAAATCCAGAAGAAGCAATAATCGAACTTGATAAAATTGTAACTTATCTAAATGAAAATCCCAACACAACTATCGAAATTCAAGGTCATGTTTGTTGCATAGGAAGCGCTCATAGCGATGCTCACGACCGATTTTCTGGCAAAAATAATTTATCGCATACAAGAGCTAAAAAAGTATTTGACTATCTAATTGAAAAAGGAATCTCGCCTAACCGAATGACTCACATGGGCTACGGAAGAAAGTTTCCTATTCCAGGCGGAATAGAATCTGATAATAAACGTGTGGAGATTTTAATTACAAAGATTTAATGCTCTCTTTTCATTTCAATATGCGGAATATCGTCTTCTAGATACATTTCGCTTGTTTGAACAAAATCATGGCTTTCGTAGAATTTCTTTAAATACAATTGTGCCGAAATAGTAATTTTGGTTTCGTTAAAATGAATTTTAATTCCTTCAATGGCTTGTTGCATCATTTCGTGTCCAAACTTTTTATCGCGCGCTTCCGGATGAACAATAACTCTTCCGATAGAAGCATTATCGAAATAGTCTCCTGCTTTAAACAATCTTGCGTAGGCTACAATTTTGCCTTGTAACTCGCCAAGTAAGTGTAATGCTTTTTCATCTTTACCATCAATGTCTTGATAAACGCAATTTTGCTCCACTACAAAGACAAGAGAGCGAAGTTGCAGTAAAGAATATAGTTCTTGAAGAGATAGTTCGTTAAATCGCTTTATTTTCCATTTTATACTTTCTGCCATTTTATTTCTTTTTTAAAAACTGAACCGATTTAATAATGGATTCCAATTCAAACATTAAATCTCTTTTTTGTTTTGATGGTGCGTAGCAAAATCCTTCAATTATTAAAATTCTGTTGTTGGTTTTGTCAATAATAGCATAATTGATGAATGGTCCGTTCATTGATTCGTGAAGTAATTCCCAATTTCCTTTGGTTTCAAATGTTTCTCTATTGAAAATTTTGGTTTTTGAAAAATAAGGAGAAAATGCTGGTTCTGTTATCATTCTAGTTTTTGGAACAGCTCCGTGAATATAAATTCTACCAATAGAATCACGAATTTGAATTATTCTGTTGACAGCTTTACCATTGTCTTTAATGCTATTAAGTGGTACTTGATAAAAAACCAAACTCATGTTACCACTTGTAATGTCTTTTTTGAACCAAATAAACTTTTTTCCATGCATTACCATTCGGTATTTGGAAGGAATGTTAATCTTGATGTTGAATTTCTCTACTACTTTTTTGAAATCTAAAACAGAGTCTTTTTTTATTCTATCTTGAAAAACTTTAATTTCTGAAGTTTTTATTCTGCTAATAATAAGCGAATCATTTGCTTGAATGGTATCTAAAATCTCTTGAACCGTTTTACCTGAAACATGAACAACTACTTGAGGATTAGCATATTCATTATTTTCAATTCTAAACTGACTTTTAGCTTCTTTTTTAACCACAATAATATTTCTACTATTGCTCATAAAACCTTCAAGTAGTTTTACTGGATATTGATTCAATGTAAAAATAGGTTCTTCTTGAGGCAAACCTACAACTGGAGAGGCAAATTTATTTCGCACGCTATCACCAATTTCTCCATTCCAAAGTTGGTCGTCGATAATAACGGCAACTTCGTTGGTTTTTCGAGAAGTTTCACTAGTATTTTTAACCTCTTTAGAATCGCAAGAAGTTAGAAAAATAGCTACAATAGAAAATAAAAAAAGGGCTTTATTCATGATTAGAAATAAAGCCCAAATTTATGTAAGATTTTTGTATTATCCGTTAATTTTTAATTTCATTCCAGGTTGGATACTTTCACCTTTGATATTATTCCATTTTTTAATGTCTGAAATGGTAACTCCAGGGAATTTTTGAGAAATACTAAATAAAGAATCTCCTTTTCTTACTTGGTACATTTTCTCTTTAGCTTTCTTCTGATTGGATGCATAATCGTTCTTCTTAGCTTTTTTATCTGCTATAGAAGCGATTTCTTCTTTACCAACTATTAGTTTGTCACCTTCTTTGATATTTGTGTCTGAAAGCGAATTTAATTCTAATAAATCATTAACTGTTGTATTATATTTTCTAGCAATAGTTCCAAGATATTCGCCTTTACCAACTACGTGTTCAATATTTTTTAGTTCAGCTTTAGAAGTTGGTTCTTCTTTGGCTTCTGCTAAACTTTCACCTGAAATAATTAACTGCGTTCCTACTTTTACATTGGTATCAATTAAATTATTCCATTCTTTAATGTTTTGAACTGTAATATTATTTTTTCTTGCAATAGCGCTCAGATTATCACCTTTAGCTACAACATAATAGTTTTCAGATTTTGAAGTTGTATCAACTTTTTCTTCTTTTTTCGCTTTAGAAATTTTTGGTTCAGCTGCAGCTATTTCTTCTTTTTTAGATGCAAAAGGTTGTTTAACTTCTTTCTTAACGGTTGTAACTACTTTCTCGTTTTTGATAATTTTTAGGTTATCGCCTAGACCAATATTGCTTCCTTTTATTTTGTTCCATTTCTTAATGTCGGCAACAGAAACTTCATATTTATCGGCAATTTCACCAAGTACATCACCTTTTTTAACTTTATGATATTTAGTAACATCTTTGTAAGTTACTACTTTTTCTGTCTTGAAAACTTTTTCAGCTTTTACTTCATTTGAAGCAATGCTGATGTTTTCATTAGAAATTACTTTAGGCAATTTGGTTGCAACTGAATCGGCTTTTGAATCTTTTTTGTCTTTGTAAGCTATTCTTTCTGTAGAGACAATTTTAAGATTTCTTCCCAAAGGTGCTTTGTTACTTCTTAATCCATTCCACTTTTTAATATCACCAATTGAAACTTGATATTTATCTGCAATTTCGCTAAGATTATCTCCTTTCCTTACTTTATGATATTTGGTTCTAGTGGTAAATTCTCTCTCGGCAAAAGCAACATTAGTAGAATCATTTTGTTTAACAGATGCTAGACGCTCATATGGACGTTCTCTTTTGTCTGCTTGATATTTTACATAGGCATAAACCTTGTCTTCGTTGGAAGCAAAAATTGCAATCTTATCTTTTGGTAATCTCAAGAAGTTTTTTTCACCAGAAATTGCTGGAATTTCATTTCTCTTAAAAGAAGGATTGAAAAACTGGATTTCAGCCACTGGAACATCTAACAAATCTGAAATTTGTTTAAAAGTCATGTGCTTTTTAATCAAAATTGTGTCAGTTGCAAAATGATTGGCAACAGCTTTATTCGGAACTATTCCGTGTTCTTTATGATATTCAAAAATATACATTGTTGCTAAAAAAGCCGGAAGATATCCTTGAGTTTCCTTTGGAAGATTTTTTCTAATGTTCCAATAGTTTTGTTGACCTCCTGAACGACGAATAGCTTTGGCAACATTTCCAGGACCAGAATTGTAAGACGCTAAAACTAAATCCCAATCACCAAAAATTTTGTACATATTGGTCATGTATTGGGTTGCCGCTTGACTTGCTCGTAAAGGATCGCTTCTTTCATCAACATAAGAAGTAATGTTCAAACCATATTGTTTTCCTGTTTGATACATAAATTGCCACAAACCTGTCGCGCCAACTCTAGAAACCGCTCTCGGATTTAAAGCAGATTCGACAACAGCAAGATATTTAATTTCTAATGGGATGTTTTGAACCGCTAAAGCTTCTTCAAATATTGGAAAATAAAACTGAGATATTCCCATCAAACGTTCAAATCCTTTTTTTCTGTTTTTTAAGAATGACTTAATAACATTTTCTAAACCAATGTTGTACTCAATATTGAAAGGTGATTTTTCGTCTAATATCTTTAAACGTTCTTTCAATAATTCTGTTGGCAATTCATAATCAACAGGTTTATCGATATCAATATTTTTTATATCTTCTAGAAGAGTGCTGTAAACGTCTAAAGAGGTTAATTCTTTCATCCAAAGACTATCAATACATGAAGCCATTTCGTCATTAACGAAAGTCGCTTTTATTGAATCTAAGTAGGAAATTTTGGTCTCTTTTTTTACAATCGAATCTTGTTGTGTTGCAACTTCTTGTCCGAAAACAACTGAAGAAGCTACCAAAAGAAACGCTGTTAATTTATTTTTTATAATCATATTTTGTATTCTCAAAAATTTGTTAATCAGCATTTTATGCTAAAATGCAAAGTTACTAACTATAACGCAACAATATGTTTAATTATTGTTAAAGTCTTTTTTTAGTCTAAAATTGCCTGAATACCTGGTAAAACTCTTCCTTCAAGCATTTCTAACATAGCTCCACCACCAGTAGAAACGTAACTCATTTTGTCTTCTAACCCGAACTGTTTTACGGCTGAAACAGAGTCGCCACCACCAACTAGTGAAAAAGCACCATTGGCAGTTGATTCTGCAATATATTCTCCTAAAGTAATGGTTCCGTGAGCAAATTTTTCCATTTCAAAAACACCTAACGGACCATTCCAAAGAATTGTTTTTGAATCCATTATAATTTTTTTGAAATTTTCTAATGATTTTGGTCCTGCATCAAGTCCTTGCCATCCGTCAGGAATTTCACGAACATCAACAATTTGTGTTGCTGCATCATTTGAAAAAGCATTGGCAGCTACAACATCAACTGGAATATGAATGTGAACACCTTTTTCTTTGGCTTTATGTAAAATTTCGATAGCTAAATCTAGTTTATCGTCTTCACAAATAGAATCTCCTACTTTTCCACCTAAAGCTTTGATGAATGTAAAAGTCATTCCACCACCAATAATCATGTGGTCTACCTTATCTAAAATATTTTCAATAACGGTAATTTTTGAAGAAACTTTAGAGCCGCCAAGAATAGCGGTAACTGGTTTGACAGAATTTTTTAAAACTCTATTCAAACTATCTATTTCTTTTGCCAAAAGCAAACCGAAACATTTTTGATTTGGGAAAAATTGTGCCACAATTGTTGTAGAAGCATGTGCTCTGTGGGCAGTTCCAAAAGCATCATTTACATAGATATCTCCAAGTTGAGAAAGTTCTCTAGCAAAATCTACATCTCCAGCTTCTTCTTCTGCATAAAAACGTAAATTTTCTAGTAGTAAAACTTGACCTGGTTTTAAATTTGCAGCAGTATTAAAAGCAAATTCACCTCTGCAATCTGAAGCAAATTCTACATTTGTTCCAAGAACTTCTGAAACTGTTTTAACGATATGTTTTAAAGAATATTTTTCTTCTTTTCCTTTTGGTCTTCCTAAATGCGACATTAGAATTACACTTCCGCCGTCTGCAAGAATTTTATCAATTGTTGGCTTTGCAGCTTCAATTCTGTTGGTATCTGTAACATTAAAATTTTCGTCTAACGGAACATTAAAATCTACTCTGATTAAAGCTTTTTTATCTTTGAAATTGAAATCGTTTAAGGTTTTCATTTGAATTGCAGTGTTAATTGATATTAATCTGCAAATATAAGTATTTTGTTTTTTATTGAAAATGAGAAATATCAGGTCTATTCATCATCTGATTCTTCGTCACGCACAGAGTGTATTTTTACTCCTTCTCGCCCGAAAATACTACATTTAAAATCAATTTCTTCAATAATTTTTGGAAACATATTTTTCTTTTCTACAATTGATTTATAGATTCCGTATATAAGTATATTAATCGTCATTGTCTGTAATTAGTGCGTTGTTATTGTTTACTGATAAAATCCAAAGTTTACCTTGATAGGTGTTGTTTATTTTAGAAAGATACAATGCTTGTGCTTCTTGTTCGTTATCGACCTTTTTTAAATAAACATATTTATAATTATTCATTGGATTAATTAACACCTTTGGTGTCAATCCTTTAGCTTTTAATGAATTAAAAAAGTTAACCGAATTTTCTGATACTGAAAACACATTGGCAACTATGTAATATCCTCTTGGTTCATTTGGTATAGAGACAATCTGAACATCAAAAAGTTCTTTTTTATTTGGTTCTTTTATTGCAACTTCTTGTTTGCTAGGCAGCTCTTTTTTACTTGCATCGGCAATCAAATCATTGTTGTTTTTGTTGATTGCCAAAATCTGAATTCTATCTTCGTAAGTATCGTCTAGTTTTGAAAGATATAGATCGACTATTTCATTTAAATCATTGTTTTTCTTAAGATAAACATATCGATAATTATTTAAAACATTAGTGAAAAAGTCGGCTTCGATATCTTTTGATTTTAGAAAAGTTACAAATTCTATTGCGCTTTGTTCTGTTTTAAAAATATTAGCAATAATATAATAACCTGAAGTTGCTGATGAGATTGATGCCGTTTGAACCTCAATAATATTGTTTTTACTATCAATAAAAGTGTTTTTTCTATTTCTGTTAATAGATGAACTTGTTCTATAATCTTCAATTAAAAAATCTTTGTTGGCTGGTATAAATTTTATCATATTATTTTTTGAAGCGACTTTCAATGGTTTATCATCTGTTGATGCATAATTAATTTCACCTGTTGATGGCGTTACTTCTACTCCAAATGCGGTAAAAAACATGAAACATCTATCGCCTACTGATTTTAATCTTAAAGTAGCTTCTTTGATATTATTTCCAATGATTGTATTATTCGGATTTGGTATTGTAAACAAACATGTGTCGTAACCTAGTGTGTTTTTACTATCAGGATATCTATTAATGAAATTCTGATTTTCTATAGTTATCGAACTATTAAAAAAGTTGTTGTCTTTTCTAATGTTTGTGCTTAATGGTGTAAAAAGTTTACTTTCGTTTGAACTAAAAAGTAATTGATCTCCCAAAAGGTTGTTATCACCTTCTAAAGCGGCACAAGCAATTTTTGCTCTAACATTTCCTTCTGGTAAAGTTTGAAATCCATTAAATACAATATCTGTTGACTTGTCTGTAACACCAGCGAAACCATCATAACTTGATACAAACTTTCCACTCATATTTTGGTCTTCATAGACAATAAAAATAGTCCATCCTGCAGAAACGCCACCTTCGATTATTCCTTGAGTTGCTTTTACATTAGCAACTGAATAAACACCCGAAGCATTTGATAATTCTTTTAAATAATCTGTGATATTAGAGTAAACTGCATAGGGAGCAATTTCATCAAACTCATTTTTGCCAGCTCCATCAAATATAACTTGACCCGAAACATCTATGTATTTCTCTTTATTAGGTAATTTTAATTTTACACTAGAAAAAGTTCCTCTTGAAGCGTCTGATGGAATAAACTTTTTTTCTGATTTTTGAATTCCTGCATTATAACGATAAGTTCCTGACCAATAAAGTCCTGCGTAAACTATCTTTTTTCTGTTAGAATTCTCAAGATATAACTCAGCACTACTTGAAGAAAAAGTAGATTCATCTTCATCAATATCAATATAAGCCATATCAAATTCATCATTCAATTTGGCATAAGAAGTAAGATTATAGTAAGGTTCGTTTGGACCGCTTGTAAAGTCAACTCTGTTTACGCTATTATTGGCAATTATAGTCATATCGCCTTTTACAAATCCTTGGTAACGAATTTTAAACGGAACCGAAAGTTGAGCATAATTGGTTGTGCTAACTATAAGCATAGTTAAAAAAACTATTTTTCGAAGAGTAATTTTAGCATTCATGATTCTAAGTTTTTTAGATTGGGGTCTTTAAAACATTTGAAATAATGGTTATTAACAATTCAAAATTATAAAAAATATCGATTAAATGCATTATTTAACCGATTAAATGCTGTTTTCTATTATTTTTGAATACTTTTTCCTGCTTATTAATTAAATTTATATGTTTTTTCTTACGTGTTTTTTAAAGTTATCAACATAATAAATACTATTTTTTATTATCTTTGCTTATGCAGTTTTCAGAAATTTTAGGTCAAGAACATATTAAGAACCACTTAATTAGAAGTGCAAGCCTTGGAAGAATTCCACATGCGCAACTATTTGTTGGTCAAGAAGGATGTGGAACTTTAGCAATGGCAATTGCCTATGCACAATATATCGTTTGCCAAAATTCTGGAAATGAAAATATTGGACAAAATGAAGCTTGTAACCTAAAATTCAATCACTTACAACATCCTGATTTACATTTTATATATCCTACAGTTTCTACAGAAGATATAAAAACAAAACCTAAAAGTTTAGATTTTATTCAAGAATGGCGCCAATTCATTACTGAAAATGTTTATGGTGGATTGTTTGATTGGTACAAAATATTAGGAGTTCAGAATAAGCAAGGGATGATTCGTGTTGAAGATGCCTCTGAAATATTAAAATCATTAGCACTGAAATCGCACGAAGGAGGATACAAAATAATGATTATTTGGATGGCAGATAAAATGAATTTAGAAGCGTCTAATAAACTTTTAAAACTACTTGAAGAACCAACAGACAAGACGGTTTTTATTTTAATTTCTGAAAATGAAGAAGATATAATTCAAACCATTCGTTCGCGTTGTCAAGTATTGCATTTTAACGGATTACCAGAAAATGTGATTTCTGAAGCTTTGGTTTCACGTGAAAAAATTGATGAAAAATTAGCATTCAAAATTGCGCATCAAGCTCAAGGAAATTATAACAAAGCAATGCACTTTTTAAAAGAAGACCATGAAGAATTGCCTTTTGAAAAATGGTTTGTCGACTGGATTCGAGCTGCATTTAGAGCCAAAGGAAATGCCGCAGCTATTCAAGATTTAATTGCTTGGAGTGATCAAATTGCAAGTTTAGGTCGTGAAGCACAGAAGAAATTTTTAAATTATTGTATCGATATGTTCCGCCAAGCATTATTGCTGAATTATCAAGCTGAAAAATTGGTTTATATGGAACCAACAGTTGATAAATTTAAACTAGAGAATTTTGCTCCTTTTGTAACAGGAAACAATATTACAGAAATTTTTAAAGAACTATCCGATGCATCTTACCACATTGAACGCAACGGAAATGCAAAAATTATATTGACCGATTTATCAATAAAACTTACTCGTTTAATTCACAAAAAATAAGCTATGAACAATACAGCATCAGTTTTGGTTTTGGTTTTTCTAACAATAACTTTCATAATGTCGGCGCACGATAAGCTTTTTCATTGGAATGATAATATGGCTTGGATGAAACCTCATTTTGAAAAAACTATTCTAAAAAACTTTGTTCCTCAAGCTCTTGGAGTTTTGGTCTTTTTTGAATTGATTGCCGGAATTTCTTGCGTTGTAGGAATCATAGAACTTTACATTAATGGTGGCAGAATGTTTGGTTTTTATGGTGCCGTTTTTTCTTGTATCTCACTACTAATGATGTTATTTGGTCAACGATTGGCAAAAGATTTTGACGGCGCTAGAACCATAGCCATTTACTTTGTTATAGCTATTTTAGGAGTTTTTTGGTTGAGTTAAACATTTAAACTCGCCTTAAACATTCTTAATTCTTCCCAAGAAAAATCGTCGCCTAATTGTTCTTTCATAGGTGTTAGGGACTCTTCTTTGTAGCCATAAAACGCTTTCGTTAAAATTTCAATTTTATCTTCTGGCATAATATCGTTGATGCTAACGGCTTTATCTTGAATAAGTTTTGTAAAATGTGATAAAATTGTTGCAACAGTAAGCTTTCTCAAATTGGCAATTTCTTCTATCGAATTTCTTTCTACCCAAAGTTCATAAGTGATTTGAGACGTTGGTTTTTTTGGCGTTTTTTCCGACTTCTTTTTCTTTGGCTCGTAATAACTAACGTCTTCTTTATCTTCTATCAAATTAAGGTTGTTTCGTTTGAAATCTTCAACAACTCTCTCAATTTTGTTTAATTTGTAATTCTTTATTTCTGAAGAATTTAAACTTTCTTTGCTAATGGTTTTTCTATTCATAATCGTTTCCATCAACAATTTGGCTTTCATTAATCTTAATACGGCCTTAGTTTGCAAATCTTCTAAATCTAGCAATTCGTCGTAAAATTGTTTGACTTGTTTGACTCTTTTTATTTCTTCAATTTTGTATAAAATTTCATATTCTAGCTTGTCTAATTTGTCAAAAAAATAACCGTAAGCTGCTTGAATTCTATCGTTAATAAACTGATAATCTGTAGTTTCTTGAGAAAATAATTTATTCAATTGAGAAATAAATTTCCTAGATGGATCAATAATTGAATCGCAAAGTTCTAATTGTTGCGCAGCCCAATTGGCAGATTTAGACTTTACAGATTTATCACTATCAAGATAACTAAATTTATGATTACGCCATTCTTGAGCAAGTTCAGTCCAATCAAAACTATTTATTAAATAATTATGAATAAAGTTCTTAGTTTCATTTTGTAAAGCACTTTCTAAGTGATCTTCAGATGCTTTATTCAAAGAATAATCCATTACATCTTGATCGTTAGAAATTCCGTTCATTCTTAACGGAGAAAGCAAAATTAAGCCGTTTAAAGAACGTAAACGAGAAAGTGCAACATACGCTTGTCCTGGAAGAAAAACTTGCGAAACATCAAGCGCTGCTTTGTCAAAAGTTAATCCTTGACTTTTATGAACGGTTATTGCCCAAGCTAATTTAATTGGATAATGAACAAATGTGCCCAAAACCTCTTCTTGAACCTCTTTTGTGTTCTCGTCTATGGAATATCTAATATTTTGCCATTCGTATTTTTCAACCTCAATGGTTTTATTTTCATCAGGAAAATGAATCATTATTTCTTTCTCAGAAATAGATTTTACAAAACCCATTTTACCATTAAAGAACTTCTTTTCAAAAGACAAATCATTTTTAATAAACATGATTTGAGCACCAACTTTAAGTTCTAGTTTTTCTTCAATTGGATAAATCTTATCTGGAAAATCACCTGTTATTTCTGCATAATAAGTTTTTGATCTTCCTTCCAAATCCTGGAGAGATTCTGAATTTATTGTATCTGCTTTTACGTTATGTGTTGTAAGTGTTATGTAACCTTTATTTGTTTTTAAATCAAAATCTGGTTTAACAAATTCATTTAAAATTTGGATGTCATTTTGCGTTATTCGATTGTTTCTCAAATTATTAAGCACCGAAATAAAACGATCATCGGTTTGTCTAAAGATTTTCGAAAGTTCAATATACAATGGCGGAAATTGTTCAATTACATGAGAATGAAAGAAGAATTTTCCTCGATAATATTGCTTTAAAGTTCGCCATTCTTCATCACGAATTACTGGCGGAAGCTGAAGTAAATCGCCAATAAAAAGTACTTGTACTCCACCAAATGGTTGTGTTTTTTTACGAACTGATTGCAGCATAAAATCCATAGCATCCAATAAATCGGAACGTAACATACTGACTTCGTCGATAATCAGTAACTCCATGTTTTTAATAACGGCTTTTTTTAATCCGCTCATTTTGAAGTGTCTACGAAGTGTAGCGCGGCTTTCAAACTTAGAATTATCTGCAAATTGTGGTGTAGAATTATCTGGAATAAATCCGCCAAAAGGCAGTTGAAACATAGAATGAATTGTTACGCCTCCTGAATTTAAAGCAGCAATTCCTGTGGGTGCAACAACTATACAATTCTTGTGAGTGGTTCTAATAATTTCTTTGAGAAGAGTGGTTTTTCCGGTTCCTGCTTTTCCTGTAAGGAATACAGAACGGTTGGTTTGGTTGATAAATTGCAAAACATATTTTGCTTCTGCTGATACAAATTCCATGGCTTATATTTTAAAAAGCAAATATAAAAGTTTGTTAATCAATATACAAAGAAAAAACGCCTTCTTTTGAAAGGCGTTTATCTAAAATTAAAAACTAAAATTATTTCTTAGCTTCTTCTTTTTTATCTGCAGGTTTTTCTTCTTTTTTACCCTCAGACTTGTATTTATCATTCACCAATTTGATTAATTCTTTAGTGATATCGTAACTGTCTTTAGCATACAATACGGTAGCAGCTTCACCTGTTCCAAAAACATAGTCGTATCCTTTGTCTTTTCCGTATTCTTTGAAAATTTTCTTGTATTTAGTTACTAAAGAATCCATTTCTTTTCCGCTTTCTGTTTGCAATTGTTGCAACATTCCTTGTTGAGCATATTGTAATTCTTGTTCTCTTTGTTGCAATTCTGCTCCTTTTTGTTGCGCCCAAGCTTGACCATTAGCCATAGCATTTTGTTTGAAACTAGCTGCTTCACTTTGAAATTTTTCTGCAGCGACTTTCAATCTTGAATCCATTACATCAGCTTTGGCTTTGTATTTTTCTTCAATATCTTTTTTCTCTATAGATTCATCCAAAAGTTTATTGGTATCAACATAAGCTGTTTTAAATTCTTTTGCGTCTGTAGTTTTGTTACATGATACAATTGCAACTGCCATTGCAAGACATACTATAATTTTTTTCATTTTAAAAGTGTTATTTTTTTCTATTTGCCAAAAGTATAAAATTTTAATCGTAAAAGATAAAAAGTTATAAAATTGGCCAAATTTTAATAATATAAGTGTTTGTTATTGTTTTATAAACTTAAATAGTAATCCTCTATTGAAAACGAGTCGAAATAAAGCCGTTTAAGAAACCTTCTCTTTTTTGATAACCAAAGTGATTGTTGTGTTGAAAATGATTAAAATTTCGCTTTTATTTTAGTTTTTAGCGTTTTTTATCACATAAATATGCGAAGAATACTCGGAATTTTGACTTCCTTTCCAATTTGATTTCAATCCGACGAAAAATGCTTTGATGAAATTCATTTTTCCAGATTTATATTTTTCAGATAAAAGACTAACATAAAAACTATCAAATTTCATTGGAAGCACTTTTACTAATTCTAAATTTTCTTTAGCAAATAATTTTTTAATTGCTGTTTTAGAAAAATGCCATAAATGAATTGGCACATCGTAAGCAGCCCAAAAAACTCCATAATGTTTTGCGTCAAATGATTTAAAATTTGGAACAGCTATTATAATCGTTCCGTTTGGTTTGATTAATCTTTTTAATTCTTTAATCTGGTGTTCTAAATCAGGAACGTGTTCTAATACATGCCACATTGTGATTACATCAAATGAATTACTTTCTAGTTCTGAAAGATGTTCTACGAATGAAACTCCTTTTTTGATTGCAATTGTTTTAGCTTTATCGCTTGGTTCAATTCCAATTGTTTCCCAACCATCATTTTTACAAACCGATAAAAAATCACCAACTCCTGCTCCAATATCTAAAATTCTTCCTTTTGCAGATTCTGTATTTATTAACTTTAATTTATTTTTTAAAGCAATTCCTTTTACAAACTGATACATTTTTTCAAACAACGATTTGTTTCCATCAGTGTGAGAAATGTAATCTACACTTTCATAATAACTAGGAAGTTTTTCTAAAGAAGGTTGTGGATGCGTAATCAACATATCCAAATCTTCTTCATAAAGCAATTCAAAAGTTTCTTTTGATACCGAATGATCTTTTACGTTTAAAAAATGTTTTGTCTTTTCAATATTCATTAAATTCTCTTTATTTATAGGTTTTAACAAAGTTAGTTTCACGTGGAACATTTCTAAGTTAAAAGTTAGAAATACAAAATACGAAGGTTAAAATTCAATATTTATTTTACGTCGTGTTCTAAACTTTATTAATCTTGTTTTGAATTATCTTCCCATGTAAATTAGCAATACTGAAATATCACTTGGAGAAACTCCGCTTATTCTTGAAGCTTGTGAAATTGTTACAGGACGAATTTT
Source organism: Flavobacterium cheonanense (assembly GCF_039539185.1). Taxonomy (NCBI): domain Bacteria; kingdom Pseudomonadati; phylum Bacteroidota; class Flavobacteriia; order Flavobacteriales; family Flavobacteriaceae; genus Flavobacterium; species Flavobacterium cheonanense. Next base: position 532,729 of record NZ_BAABCT010000002.1, read on the forward strand.
ACTTAACTTTTGTCGTGCTTCAATTGACATCGATTTTATTTTATTGTAGTCGAAATCCTCCGGAATTTTCATATCCTCCAAACGTGTAAGTTTGTCGGCATTGTTTCTTTCTTTCTCAATATAGCCCGAATACTTAACATTGATTTCTGCTTGTTCGATAATTTCTTTATCTAAATTATTATCCTCAATGTATTGCTTTACTTTATCAAACTTAATAAAATCGTCTAAATCAATTTGTGGACGAGAAAAAACTTTAAACATTTTATCCGATTGAACCATTGGCGAACTTCCTTTGGCTTCTAAAACAGGATTTGCTTCTTCGATAGTTACACTGGTTTCTTTAAAGAAATTTACCATAGCATCACTTTTCGCAAACTTCTCTTCCATTCTACGCATTCTCTTTTCTGAAGCCAAACCAATCTCAAATGATTTAGGAGTTAAACGCGAATCGGCATTATCTTGTCTCAAAAGTGTTCTAAACTCAGCTCGAGAAGTAAACATTCTATAAGGCTCTTCTGTTCCTTTAGTGATTAAATCGTCTATTAAAACTCCAATATAAGCTTCATCTCTTTTAAGAATCATTGGCTCTTGCTCTTTTACTTTAAGAGCAGCATTAATACCAGCCATCATTCCTTGAGAAGCAGCTTCTTCATAACCTGTTGTTCCGTTTATTTGACCAGCAAAATATAAACCATTAACTAATTTAGTTTCTAATGTGTGCTTTAATTGTGTTGGTGGAAAATAATCATATTCTATGGCATATCCTGGTCTAAAGAATTTTACTTTTTCAAAACCTGCAACAGAACGTAAAGCTTTAAACTGAACATCTTCTGGTAAAGATGTTGAAAAGCCATTTACATAAACTTCGACTGTATCCCAACCTTCTGGTTCAACAAAAAGCTGATGTCTTTCTTTATCTGCAAAACGATTAATTTTATCTTCAATAGACGGACAATATCTTGGTCCGAGTGATTTAATTCTTCCATTAAACATTGGTGACCTATCAAAACCTTCTCTCAAAATATCATGAACTTCAAGTGAAGTATACGTCATGTGACAAGATCTTTGATGTATTAATGGTTTGGTTTCATCTGAATAAGAAAACTTATCTGGATTTACATCTCCAGCTTCTTCTTGCATTTTAGAATAATCTAATGAACGACCATCAACTCTTGGTGGAGTTCCGGTTTTCATTCTTCCTGATTCAAAACCTACTTTTAATAAATCTTCTGTTATTCCATAAGCAGCACTTTCACCAGCTCTTCCTCCTCCAAATTGTTTATCACCTATATGAATCAAACCATTTAGAAAAGTACCATTTGTTAGAACAACTGTTTTAGCTTTAATTTCAATTCCCAAAGAAGTTTTTATTCCTTCAATTTTTCCGTTTTTGATCATTAAACATGAAACCATTTCCTGATAAAAATCAACATTAGGAGTTCGCTCAAGCATTAATCGCCATTCTTCAGCAAAACGCATTCGATCTGATTGAACTCTTGGCGACCACATTGCTGGACCTTTTGATTTATTAAGCATCTTGAACTGAATTGCAGTTTTATCGGAAACAATCCCTGAATACCCACCTAGCGCATCAATTTCACGAACAATTTGTCCTTTAGCAATTCCGCCCATAGCAGGGTTGCAAGACATTTGAGCAATGTTCTGCAAACTCATTGTAACCAACAAGGTTGAACAGCCTAAATTGGCAGCGGCAGCAGCAGCTTCACAACCAGCATGACCAGCACCAACAACAATAACATCGTATTTTTCTAAAAACATTTTATTTTGATTCGAGACAACTATATGCTCGATTTATTTATTGTTCCACGTGGAACGTTTGTAAATTCAATTTATAAAAAACCAATTAATGTTCCACGTGAAACATTTTGATTTTCTCATCTTCTTTAGAGCGCATTAACAACTCTTCTTCTTCTGTTTTATCTTTATAACCACAATAGTGTAAAACACCATGAGCAAGAACCCTTTTAAGTTCTTCATCAAAAGTAACCTCAAATTCTAAGGCGTTTTCACGAACTCTTTCTATAGAAACAAAAATATCGCCGTGTAATTCGTTTCCTACAGAATAATCAAAGCTTATAATATCTGTATAATAGTCGTGATCTAAGTATTGCTTGTTAATTTCAAGGATGTATTCGTCATCACAAAAGATATAATTAATATCACCTTCTTTTTTATTTTCAGATGAAATAACATTTGAAATCCATGAAGAATATTGTTCTTCGTTTTCAAGTTGAAACTCTAATTCGTAATTGAAACTAATCATTTGTTTTGAAATATTCTTGAACCTTTTGGTTAAAATTGGAGCGCAAAGGTAAGGTTTGTCGGTTTAAAATTTCAACGCTATTCAAATATTCTTGCAAACGTTTAGGTAAAGCATTCGTTGAATTAGTAAATTCTTTTTTATTAGTCTCTGACTGACGTTTCTTTTCTTCGCCTTGTTGTTGAATTGCTTTTTCTAATTTGAGCATTTCATATTTTAGATTAAGCATCTTTTGAAGCACTTCATTATTAAAACCTTTGTTTAATAATTGTTTCTCTATTTGCTTCATTTGATTTAAAGCATTTTGACCTTGACCGCCTAAACCTTGTTTGTTAAGTTCATTTTGTAAAGCTTCTCTTAACTGTTGTTGCTCTTTATAAATCTCCATGATTGCTTTTGCATTACCTTCTCCATCTTCGCCGTTTTCTCCATCAGAATCACCTTGACTGTTTCCGCTACCGCCACTTTTTCCGTCTTTTCCAGATTTTCCTTTACCATCTTTACCTTCCTTCTGACCTTCTTTACCACTTCCTTGTTCACCTTCTTTTCCGTCTTTACCTTCACCAGGCTTTTGACCAGGTTTCATACCTTTCTTCATTTTTTCACCAAGACCTTCTTGCTTTTTAATTATGTCAGGTAATTGCATTCCGCTACCTTCACCAGGTTTTGGTTTTCCTTTTCCTGATCCAGACATTGACATAGACATCTGCATATTATTCATGGTGTCTGCTAACATGTCTGCCAATTTATTAGCCGAACTTGTAGCAAATTGTTGGTGAGAAATTCCTTTTGGTACATTTGCATCTGCTAAAGTTTCTAAAGATTTGTCAACGTTGTATTGAACATTACCAACCTCAGTAGTTACCTCTTCTGCAATTTTAGGATTACGTAATGAAAGCGCAAATAAACTATCATCTACATGTTTAAACTGTTGTTTTAAATCTTGTTGGATTTTAAGGTTTTTATTAAAACTCAAAGAACCTCTTTTTAAACCTCTAAACTCTTTCATAACGTTTTCTTGAGAAAAAGAATAAGCTAATAGATTATCAAGAATTTGGCGTAGCATTGCAATGTCTTCATCCATTTGTTCCATCTCGCCAGATTCCATACTTGCTTGCATGTCTTGACTCATTTGCTTCATTTTCTTTGAAGCACTTTTTTGTTTTGGTTTTGCAGCTGACTTAGAATCTTTCTTTAATTCATCTGAAGCTTTCTTTAAATCTTCATCAATACTTTTCTCTTTTGGAGCTGTATCTGGAAGTTCAACAGGCGTTTTTAATTCTTTATTTTCTTTTTCTAATTCATTAAGTTCTTCTTGAATTTTATCGAACTCTTTGTTTATTTCTTCTTGCTTTTCTGTAGAATTTTCCTTGTCATTATCTGATAATTTTTCTTGCTTTTCTGAAAGCTTGTCTAATTTATTTGCGATTTGTTCTGCTTTCTTTTCTACATAATATTTCTTAGTCAATTCAACTAATTGTTGAAGACTCTTTGTTTGATTTTTACTCTGCTGTTTGAGCTTATCCATCTTTTCAAACAACTCTTCTTTTTGAAGTTTTTCATTTAACTTTTGAAGTTCATCTAAAAGCTTTTTATTTTTTTCTAAATCTTTTTCAACTTTATCTAGACGTTCTTTTAAAACCTCTTTTACTTCATCTTTCTTTTCGGTTTTAACTTTGTCTAAATTCTCTTTCATCTTTTCAGCAAAATTTTTCATCAATTCATCTTGCTGCTTTTGTTTGTTCAAGAAATCATTAACCTTCTGTTGTTCTTTAAATTCAAGATTGTCTTTCTCTTTACCCATTTTTTGCAACTTCTCCATTTCGTTCAATTGCTTATCTTGAGTTTTTAAAGACTTTTCTAAAGAATTAATATTATCATTTTGCTGTTGTAAAACTTGGTCTTCCTTTTCAGATTCTGTAGCAATTCTGTTTGAAAAAACAGAAGACTTTGCGCTCTTAAAATTGTGTAAAGCATCATTATCAAAAATCTCGAAATAATATTCATACGAAACGCCTTCTTCTACTGCTAAATTACTTGGGAAAGCAAAAACAAATTGGTCATAAACATCTCTCTTTACAGCAATTGTTCCACGTTTGGCAAAATTTGGTTTATCTTTTGGATAATAAACTACTTGTAATTTTGAAAGTCCGTAATCATCAGAAACTTGCCCTAAAACATAGTTTTTTTCGATTTTAAGACTGTCTGGCGCATTTCCTACAGTAATTGTTGGAAATTGATCTTTAATCACGGAAATCTGATAATTCAACTTTTCGTAGTTTTGAACCTTATTATTTGAAGTAACAATTTGGTAATCTGTATTTTGAACAATATTTTTTGATAATAAAAATTGATTTTCTTGTTTTGTAAAAGCATACTTAGCTGAAGCATCCAACCATTCCACTTTTTGAGTAGCTAAGGTATTCATTCTCCAAGTTACACGAGTTCCTTCTGGAATGACAGCATTTCCTGTTCCTTTAATTACTTCTGCTTTTTTATTCAAATACCCAGGAAAATTCAAAACCATTTCGAAGTTTGCAATCGATGGAACTGTCACAACATTCAATTCATAATCATTAGACGAAACCTCATTTGCCTCAATATGAAATTCTAAATTCTCTTTTGGTTTAGGAATAACAAACTGAAATTCTCCTGGCTTAGTACTTTCCATAAAATAGCTTTCCTCACCAATAAAAATCATAGCATTTTCTGGAACTATTTTTCCGACTGTTTTAACTTTCAAAAGAAAATCTTGGTTTTGTTCGGTTTGTAAAGACTTATTCAAAAGTTGAAATTCAAATGGAGCTGGCGGTAAAAATTGTTGTTTGTAATTAACCACACGATTCAAACTTTGAGAAATAAAACTACTATTTCCTGACAAATAGAAAAACGCAAAAAACAAAATTGGAATAATTGCTAACGGTAAAAATTTCTTATTACTTCCAAAGTTAATTGCATTTCCAAAAGGAATGGGTTGTAGTGTATTCGCTTTCTGTTCGATTGAAGCAACTAATAATTCTGATTTGTTTTTATCTTGAGATAATTGTAAAAAATTGGTAAGCTTGTCACCTACTTCACTAAAATGATTTCCAATAATTTTGGAAGCGTCGTCATAATTAATTCCTTTTTGAAGTTTGAATAATTTAAAGAGAGGAAATAAAATGAAACGCAACAACAAGAAAAGTTCTACTGCGATGAATGTCCAAAATAAAATGGTTCTCGCTGTAGGTTTTAGCCAAAGAAAATATTCAACAAAAAGCGTAAAAAGAAAATAAAGCAAACCTATTCCGACGAAGAAAATGGTTCCACGTAGTAATTCGTTTGTGTAAAACTTCTTAATAAACTGTTCGAGTTTATCGAATATAATGTTTTGATGTTCCAAAATTGTTGATACTATGTTTATAACCGATAAAAATACAAATTTATACTTACGATAAAAGTTAAATCTTTGTAAAAAGGAATGTATATTAAGATTTGAGTATTAAGTATTAAGATTTTTTGAAGTTGATGTTGATTTTTGAAGTTGATTCTTGAAAACGTATCTTTGCATCAAATTATAACAAGATGTCTAAACAAGTTCGTGTGCGTTTTGCACCAAGTCCAACTGGACCTTTGCATATTGGCGGAGTAAGAACCGCTTTATTTAATTATTTATTTGCTAAAAAACATGGCGGTGTTTTCTATTTAAGAATTGAAGATACCGACCAAAACCGATTTGTTCCAGGAGCAGAAGAATACATAATGGAAGCTCTGGAATGGTTAGGAATTGCACCAAGTGAAACCGTTGGGAAAAACGAAAAATTTGGACCTTATCGTCAGTCTGAAAGAAAAGATTTATACAAACAATATGCTGACCAATTAATTAATTCGGGTTGGGCTTATTATGCTTTTGACACAGCAGAAGCTTTGGATGCGCATAGAAAACAGCACGAAGCAGAAGGAAAAACCTTTATTTACAACTGGCATAATCGTGAAAAATTAGATACTTCATTAGTAATTTCTAAAGAAGAAACTGATAAGCGAATTGCATCAGGTGCTGATTATGTTATCCGATTTAAAACTCCTGTGAATGAAACGTTGCAATTACATGACATCATTCGTGGCGACATAAAATTTGAAACTAATTTGCTAGATGATAAAGTATTATTCAAATCTGACGGAATGCCAACTTATCATTTAGCTAATATTGTTGATGATCATTTAATGGAAACATCTCACGTTATTCGTGGTGAAGAATGGTTACCAAGTATGCCATTACACGTTTTATTATACAAAGCGTTTGGTTGGGAAGCTCCAGAATTTGCACATTTACCATTGATTTTAAAACCAATTGGAAACGGAAAATTATCAAAACGTGATGGCGATAAAATGGGATTTCCTGTATTTCCTTTAGAATGGAAAACCGAAGAAGGAATTTCATCTGGATATAGAGAAAAAGGATTCTTTCCTGAAGCCGTAATTAACTTTTTAGCGCTTTTAGGTTGGAATGACGGAACAGATCAAGAATTGTTTTCATTAGAAGAATTGGCTGAAAAATTTGATTTAAATAGAGTTCATAAAGCTGGAGCCAAGTTTGATCCTGAGAAAAATAAATGGTTCAATCATCAGTATTTGCAAAAGCAAAGTGATGAAAGTTTGGCTAAAAATTTTAGAAAAGAATTAGAAAAAAACAGCACTTCGACTGCGCTCAGTGTGACAGACGATAAGTTGATAAAGATAGTTTCGTTAATAAAAGAACGAGCCAATTTTGTTTCTGAATTTTTGGAAATGAGTGACTTCTTTTTTGTTGCACCAACATCTTACGATGAAAAAGCAGCTAAAAACTGGAAAGAAGAAACACCAAATTTAATGCAACAATTAATTTCTGTTTTAGAAAATATTGGCGATTTCACTTCAGTAAATATAGAAACGATTGTAAAAGATTGGATGACAAAAAACGAAATTGGTATGGGTAAAGTGATGCAACCTTTCCGATTGAGTTTGGTTGGTGCTTTAAAAGGGCCGCATCTTTTTGATATTGTAGAGTTGATTGGAAAAGACGAAACAATCAAACGATTAGAAAAAGCAATTGCTATATTATAGAAAAAGAAAAGCCCTGAAATTCAGGGCTTTTCTTTTATAAGTTATTGTTTGATTTTTAATAATATAGAATTATTTTCTATTATAAAACCTATAACTCAAAGTCAAACTTAGACTACTTATTTTTCCTGAATAAGGTTTATCATCATTACCTGAGCCCGGCGTAGACACTTGACTTATTGCGCCTAAAACATTTGATAATCCTAAATTATAACGCATATTTATTCTAAACCTATTATAACCGCCTGTTAAACCAAAACCTGTACCATAATTAAATTCTCTTGTATTAGTTAAATCAATACCACTTAATCCACTAGGTGCAAAAAACTCTTGATTGTCAAAACCTTCTTTAGAAGTTGTAGATCCATAAGATGTATACAATCCAAATTGTGGTCCAAAATAAAATTTATCCTCATTTGGTTTTATTAAATAATAGTTTAAATACACTCCAAATTGAATAACGCCTCCCAGTCCAAACTTTTTATTATTCAATTGTGTGTTTTTTAAATTGATATTGTTTTGAACATAAGCAAGTTCAATCTGATAGTTATAAGTTTCATGGTAGCCAGCATTATATCCAACACCTAAAAAAACACCCATTCCTCCTTTTGACGCAATAAAGTCGTTAGTTTTAAAGTCTGCTGAGTTTGTTCCAACTAAAAAGTTCCAACCTTGTGGTTCCTGTGCAAAACAACTCTGTAAAGAGGTAAAAAATAAGATTCCTAAAATAATTTTCTTCATAAATTTTAATTTTAATTTTGATTTATTAGTTAATTTTCATCACATTTTGTGAAAATTGGATTATAGAAAAATCCAGTTATTGAAATAAGGTTGTTTTCACTTGGAGAATCATATTGATTTAAAATCTCCAATAGTTTTGGACAATCTGAAAAGTGATTTCTAATCATGGGCGCCAATTTAACTCTATCGTCAACCTCTCCATCTTTTATTTTAGAGGTAAAACCTACACTCTCAATAATATTATCATCATTATCTATAACGTGCATTTGGTAAAAAGTTCTAGAAAGTGTAATATTATAAGCGGTTGATGTAACAGTCCAAGAGAGACCAATTAATTTTTTATCTTTTTTTTCAGCAAAAACATAATAAATTTCAGGTTTTTTTTTGTTATTTAATTTGAAAGCCTTTAGTGTTGTATTTCCTATACGAGCATAATCTAAATCTTCAAATTTTATATATTTTTCCCATGTCTTTCCAACAAGTGTGTATGAAATTCTTTTATCAATTAAAATTATTTCTGCATTATCATCTCTAATAATAGTTTTATTTCCTTTCTTATCAACTATAAAATTTGTTTGAGAATATGTTGATACAGAAAATAATAATAATAATAAATAAAAACTTTTATTAGTTAAAAAAGAATACTTCATAACGTTTTTGTGTTTAACATAAAAAATTTCCCAAATATTTTATATTTGGGAAATTTTTTACATTTTTTTTTAGTTTTTTTACAAATTAAAAATTATCTGTCCATTAATTGTTCCCAGATTTCCTTTAATACTTTGGTTTCCTGTTAGTATTTTAAAATCATCATTCTTATTCAATTTACTGAAGATATTAGTAAATCCGTATTCATAAAAAATCACTGCACGAACTACTTTACCTCCAGCTGAAAAGCCAGCATAAAAATTTCCGTTGATAGTAGAAACTTCTTCTATTTGTTTTGCTGTAAGTGCTGTACCGTTTAAAATATTATTTTGATCTCTTTCGTTAACAGAAAGCTTGCCATTTATTTGTAAAACAGGACCAAAATCAAAAGACACATGGTTTTCAACAACATTATAACTTAACAATAATCGAACTTGAACGCCTTGTAAATTGAATTCTGTTTCTTTAGCTAATGAAGTTAACGAAGTTGATTCAAGACTAAAATTATTGCTGAAAAATTGCATTCCGTAAATCATGCTCCAATTATTGTAATAATTTCCTCTAACAGAAAGTCCACCTGCAAAACCCATTCCTGGTTTGGCATCAAAATCTGATGTAAATAAACTCGTTTGAGAAACTCCGGCCGACAACCCTATTCTATTTCCATCTCTATTTCTATATTGAGAGAAAGCTAAATTTGTGAAAGCACAAAAAATAAGGATAAAAAATAATTTCTTCATTATTAAAATATTTATTTGTAACAAACATACATTATTCTCGTATAATAACTGTATTAACAAACTAAATATTACACATGGGACCATTTTTGATTGTTTTAGTAGTCTTCGGATTAATTATTTTATTTTCTTCTTTCTTTACAGTAAAGCAACAAACGGCAGTAGTTATTGAACGTTTTGGAAAATTTACAAGTATTAGAAACTCAGGTTTACAACTTAAAATTCCAATTATTGACAGAGTTGCTGGAAGAGTAAACTTAAGAATTCAACAACTTGATGTATTAATTGAAACCAAAACTAAAGATAACGTGTTTATCAAAATGAAAGTTTCGGTTCAGTTTAAAGTAATTCAAGATAAGGTTTATGAAGCATTTTATAAATTAGAATATCCTCACGATCAGATTACGGCTTATGTTTTTGACGTAGTTCGTGCTGAAGTTCCTAAATTAATTTTGGACGACGTTTTCGTTAGAAAAGATGATATTGCTATTGCTGTAAAACGTGAATTGAACGAAGCAATGACAACTTACGGATATGATATTATCAATACATTGGTAACCGATATTGATCCAGATATTCAAGTAAAAAATGCGATGAACAGAATCAACGCTGCAGATAGAGAAAAAACAGCTGCAGAATTTGAATCGGAAGCACAAAGAATTAGAATTGTGGCTAAAGCAAAAGCTGAAGCTGAAAGTAAAAAATTGCAAGGTCAAGGTATTGCTGACCAAAGAAGAGAAATTGCTCGTGGATTGGTAGAAAGTGTTGAAGTGTTAAATTCTGTTGGAATTAACTCACAAGAAGCTTCGGCATTGATTGTGGTTACACAACATTATGATACTTTACAAGCTATTGGTGCTGATACTAACTCTAATTTGATTTTATTACCAAATTCACCACAAGCTGGAAGTGACATGTTAAACAATATGGTAGCAAGTTTTTCTGCTAGTAACCAAATTGGTGAAACAATGAAAAACCAACCAAAACGTGTGAAAACAAAAAATGATCACACTTCAACAGATTTTAATCCAAGTGATACTTCAAATCCAACTGACGAAGTTTAATGAAATTATTCAGATAAAAAAAGAGGCTTAATCGCCTCTTTTTCTGTTTATATACCAATTAATAATATATGGAATTGCTATTTTTAAAAGCGTTCCGTAAGTTCCTGAAAATACCTTTTGATACAGATTTCCAATAAAAGAAACTGATTTTGAAGGTAGAATACTTTCTTTAGTTTTTTCAACGCTTAAAAGCATCTTTTGATAATAGAGTTCTTTTTCAACCTTCAGAATTTCTAACTCTTGCTCAATTTCGGCATAGGACGAATATTTCTTATTTTCCATAATCTAGTCGTTAAAAAATATTTCTGAAAATTTCTCTAAAATTGGTCCTTCTACAATTTTATCTTTTACTAAAAATAATAACAAAGCCAAAATCAAATAGATTCCTGCAACAGCAAGAAATCCTAGTGGATAACTTTGAAATAATTGTCCTAAGGCCATTGCTCCGGCAATAGAAACAAAAAGTAAAACAATCATTAAACACAATGCTATCAAGAAAAACTTGAGCATTAGAGTTGTTGATTTCATAGCCACTTTGAAACCCCAAAGTTTGTAGTAAGCTAAACTGCTTTCTACATAAGCTTTGGCATTTTCTTGAATTGCTTCAGTATTTTCTTTTAATTCTTCAAAAGCCATTATTTCTGAAGTTTTGCGTTTTGCTTTTTTAACTCAGCCAATTTTTCTTCAAGAAAAGTAATTGCTTCTTCTGCTTTGTAACTTGAACTAGAAAGTAAATCCTCAACGGTTTCTTTTAACTCATCTTTAGTTTTAGAAAATTTCTCTTTGGTGTCTTCTTCAAGTGCATCCCATTTTGTTTTGGCTTCTCCTTTTAAGTCATCAAAACCTTCTTTTATTTTTTCTCTAGTTTTTGAACCTTTGTCTGGTGCAAATAAAATTCCTAATCCAACTCCGATTGCAGCACCTGCTAAAATTGCTAAAATGCTATTTCCATTTTTACTTGACATAACTTTTAAATTTTGTTAATAATAAAGTTACGAAATTTTATCGTGTCGTAGTGTTAAATCGTCGTTAAAGAAGTAAAAACCATTTTAAAGCCAAATAACCAACGTTTATTGATGGTTTGGTGAATTATGTTGGTGAATTTTTAAAAATTGATTAAAATTAAAATATAAAAGCCGATTTTGATAGTAAAAAAATATACTTTTTGTTTTATGATAAGTTTTTTCAATAATAGAAAAACCCAACATTTCTATTGGGTTTTATAATAAAAAACTATTTTATTTTTAAAATAGTTTTTGAGATTTAGCTTCGCTGAACTTACGTTTCTCCTTTGTCGAAAAGACAAAATTGGATTATTCTTTACTTTCAACTTTTGCCCAAGTATCTCTTAAGCCAACTGTTTTGTTAAAAACTAATTTTTCTGAAGAAGAATCTTTATCAACACAATAATATCCTAAACGTTGAAATTGAAATCGGTCTCCATCTTTTGCAGAAGCCAAACTTGGTTCAAGATATCCTGTAATAACTTCTAAAGAGTTTGGATTAATGTATTCTTTAAAATCTACTTCTTTATCACCATCAGGATTTTCATGTGTAAAAAGTCTGTCATATAATCGAACTTCAGCTTCAATAGCGTGATTAATTGAAACCCAATGAATCGTTCCTTTTACTTTTCTTTGGCTTGCTTCTGTCCCACTTCCACTTCTAGAATCTTCATCATAAGTACAATGAATTTCAGTAATATTTCCTTCCGAATCTTTTACAACTGATTCACCTTTAATGATATAAGCGTTTTTAAGACGAACTTCTGTTCCTAAAGTTAAACGGAAAAATTTCTTATTAGCTTCCTCTTGAAAATCTTCTCTTTCAATATATAATTCTCTAGAAAAAGGTACTTGACGAAAACCTAAACTTGCATCTTCTTGACTATTTTCTGCTTCTAAACTTTCTTCTTTTCCTTCTGGATAATTAGTAATTACTAATTTCACAGGATTTAAAACCGCCATAACTCTTGGAGCAGTTTTATTTAAATCTTCTCTAACACAGAATTCTAAAAGCGAAACATCAATTAAATTTGTACGCTTTGCAATTCCAATAGTATTAGCAAAATTTCTTATCGATGCTGGCGTATAACCACGTCTTCTCATTCCTGAAATAGTACTCATTCTTGGATCATCCCAAGCGGTAACATGCCTTTCTTGAACTAATTGCAATAATTTTCTTTTAGAAACAACCGTATGCGAAAGATTTCTACGAGCAAATTCACGTTGTTTTGGACGTACTTTAGTACTATCATAAATTTGGTCTAAAAACCAATCATACAATTCTCTGTGAGGTAAAAATTCAAGTGTACAAAACGAATGAGAAATTTGTTCTAAATAATCACTTTCACCATGTGCCCAATCATACATTGGATAAATACACCAATCATTTCCTGTTCTATGATGGTGTTTTTTTAGAATTCGATACATAATTGGATCGCGCATCAACATATTATTAGAAGCCATGTCAATTTTGGCTCTTAAAATATGAGAACCTTCTTCAAATTCGCCATTTTTCATTCGTTCGAATAAATCTAAATTTTCTTCAACTGAACGATTTCTGTATGGAGAATCGGTTCCTGGAGTTGTTGGAGTTCCTTTTTGTTTGGCCATTTCTTCAGACGTTTGGCTGTCTACATACGCTTTTCCATCTTTTATAAACTGAACTGCCCAATCATATAATTCTTGAAAATAATCAGAGGCATAACATTCTTTATCCCATTTAAATCCAAGCCATTCGACATCTCTTTTGATTGCGTCAACAAATTCCTGTTCTTCTTTGGCAGGATTAGTATCATCAAAACGCAAATTAACTGGCGCTTGATAATCAATTCCTAAACCAAAATTTAAACAAATAGCACTCGCATGACCAACGTGTAAATAACCATTTGGCTCAGGCGGAAAACGAAAACGAAGTTTATCTTGTGATAATCCGTTTTTTAAATCTTCTTCTATGATTTGTTCAATAAAATTCAGAGACTTTTCTTCTGTTGACATAATTATTTCGTAATTTTAGCAAAGATAAAAAAGTTTACAGTTTTCGGTTTACAGTTTACAGATTTCTTTTAGAAACTTGTAAATGCGACTGAAAACTGCGACTGAAAACTAAAAAAAATGGGAACAATTAAATTACAGAATATTAGAACTTTTTCCTTTCATGGATGTCTTGAAGAAGAGGGAAAAATTGGTTCAGATTATAGAGTTGACCTCGAAATCAAAACTGATTTACGAAAATCTTCACTAACTGATGAATTGAAAGATACTGTTGATTACGTGCTTTTAAATCAAATTGTAGTGGAAGAAATGGATATTAGAGCCAAACTTTTAGAACATGTAGCGCACAGAATCATCACAAGAATCTTTAAAGAAATCCCTTCTGTTTCTAGAATTGTGTTAGCAGTTTCTAAACTAAACCCTCCTATTGGTGGTGATGTTGAAGCTGTTACTATTGAAATGGAAGAATACAGAAATTAGAAATTCCAATAGTAGAAATTCCAAATTCCAAGTATAAGAAGTATATTTTTTTATTTGGAATTTGGAATTTGCTTTTTGGGATTTTTGTTTTATATTTGCAATCCAATAAATAATTGGCGTCGTGGCCGAGCGGCTAGGCTGGGCTCTGCAAAAGCTCCTACTCCGGTTCGAATCCGGACGATGCCTCAAGAAGAGATACAGAAATGTGTCTCTTTTTTTTATTTTAAATTTTTAGAAAAAATTAATTAAAGTTGTGTTCGAATCCAGACGATGCCACTGAAACCTCCAAGTTTCCTTGAAGGTTTTTTTATTGTAAATTTTTAGAAAAATTAATAAATCTCAATTATTATTGGATTAATTTTACAAATGTTTGCATTAATATTTGCAGTAAATCTTATATCACTTATAACAATTTCATCACCTATCTTAACTCTATTAATTATTTTATTATAATCAATCTCTTTAATACTATTTCCATCAATATGCATTGAACTATATCCTGGTATTTTTAGCTGAAAACTTTTAATACTTAGCCTGATACCAATATTTTTATCTGGAAAACCTAATTTAATATGCATTTAAAAGATTGTTTTTTTGCATTCTGACTTCAAATCCATCAAGATTATTAATTCTTGCTTCGACATTAGTCACATTACGAATTTCAAAAATATGTTTTTCATAAAACTTTTTACCACTTTTTAAAATACCTTTAATACTGATTACAAGTTCTTTACCAGATGAAGGATTAATACTGTAAATATTTTTCTCTTTTTTTATAACACCAATTCCTTCAACTTCAAAAGATTTTGAATTTGGAACATCAATAAAAACTTCATTAAAAATACCTCTGTAAACTAATTTTTTGGTTTTTGGAATAACAAAATCATTATCTGTATGATATATAACTGAAATCGTATCATTTTGACTATAAAATGAAAGTGTGAAAAGGAGAAAAATTACATTAATTATACTTTTCATTTACAACTGGTTCTTTGATTCCGAACTTCTCTTTTATCATTTCTTTTTCTTTTGGGAAGAAACCTTGCGCCATTAAGAAACCACCAAAAATCATTAGAATAATACTTATAACTCTTTTTATCTTGTAAATATTGTGCGGTGTCATTCTTGATTTTAGTTGTTTGGCAACCATAATTTTTATGATATCAACAGCGAAATAAGTAAGGATAATACAAGCTATAAAAAGTATAATTCTATTGGTTTCCATGTTAAGTTTTGGACCAAAAACAATGATGATTCCCATCCAAAAAGCAAGTACTCCAATATTGATAAAATTTAGTAGAAATCCTTTAAAAAATAAACCTAAGTAGTTGTTTTTTTGAATATTATCATCTTCAAGTTCTTCATCAAGTTGTTTTTTGTAACTCTTTTTTTCTTTTACATAAGAAATGATTCCGTAAGCCAACATTACAGCGCCACCAAAGATAAATAAACCTGGATCGTCTTTAAGTTTTTCAAGTATTTGATTGGTAGAAAAATAAGCAATAAGTATGAATACGAAATCGGCAAAAACTACTCCAAAATCAAAAACCATTGCTGCTCTAAATCCTTTTGTAATACTAGTTTCAAGAAGTACAAAAAAAACTGGACCAACAGTAAATGCAAGTAAAATTCCCCAAGGTATGGCAGATAATATATCGTTTATCATTTAAAAAGTTTATGGATTTGAAGTTTAAAAGAATAAACTTTGCTTCATCAAATATCTAACTTTTATTCTGAAAAACAAAAAGTACTAATCATTTCCTTCTTTAATCGTTCCGCCAGCAACAATTTTTTGATTGATTTGTTTTGGTTTACCGTAGATTCTAATATCACCGCCAGCACGAACTTTAGCATCAACCAAATCAGTTGCATAAACATCGGCATCGCCACCAGCATTTGCAGTAATTATAGTTTGACTAGTTTTAAGTCTTTCAGCTTCATAGATTCCACCAGAATTGATTAAAACATCTTGATTTTTAGCAGTTCCAGAGATTGAAATAGTAGAACCATTAGCAACTCTAACAGTTAATCTATCTACATTAATTTTGATTTTAATTTGCGATCCTTCTTTTGCAATGATATCAAAAGTGGTGGATTTAAATGTAGATTCAGAAGAAATTCTTGAACCTTCATTTGCTTCTAATGCATCTATATTTTTATAATAAACCGTTGCCGAAATATTATCACCTGAAAGCATTTTTGTTAAACGCATTCTGATTTTCAACTCTCCATTTTTATTTACAATTTCAACATCTTCTGAACCTGAACCGTCAACAACTACTTTATTTTCATCAGAAGGAATTAGTAAAACTTCAATTTGATCAAAAGAAGTTACTTTATTAAAATCACCAACACTTTTTTCTGTTTGTGAAAACGCGATTGAACTAATCAATAAGAAACTACAAATTATTTTTTTCATGATGTTTTTTAATTAAAGACAACAATAAAATAGAATTGTTACAGTAAAAGATAAAAAAAAATTACTGAACACTGGAAACTGAAAACTGAATACTAATTTTACTCATTCTTTCTTAAAAAAGTAAAGTCTAATTGTTTTTTAACCAAATCAGCATTCTTTACTTTAACGTAAACTTCGTCGCCTAATTGTAGTAAACTCTTAGAAATTTCACCAACTAAAGCATATTGTTTTTCATCAAATGTGTAATAATCATCTTTAATTTCACGAATTCTACACATTCCTTCGCATTTATTAGAAATGATTTCTACATAAATTCCCCATTCGGTTACACCAGAAATTACACCCAAAAACTCTTCGTCTTTGTGATCTTGCATGTATTTAATCTGCATGTATTTAATCGAATCGCGTTCTGCATTTGTAGCTAAACTTTCCATATTACTAGAATGTTCGCATTTTTCTTCAAATTCTTCTGCAGAAACCGATTTTCCGCCATCTAAATAATATTGAAGTAATCTATGTACCATAACGTCAGGATAACGTCTAATTGGTGATGTAAAATGACTGTAATAATCGAAAGCTAATCCGTAGTGACCAATATTTTCTGTTGAATATTTAGCTTTACTCATTGTTCGAATAGCTAACGTATCAATTAGATTTTGCTCTTTTTTACCATTTACATCTTCCATTAATTGATTTAAAGATTTAGAAATGTTTTTGTTATCACGTAAATCCAATTTATAACCAAATTTCATAATCAAAGCTTGCATTGCAAAAAGCTTGTCTTCATTAGGTTCATCATGAATTCTATACACAAAAGTTTTCTTTTGTTTTCCAATAAATTCTGCCACTTTTCTATTAGCTAGAAGCATGAATTCTTCAATTAAATGATTAGCATCTTTCGAAACTTTAAAGTAAACACCTTCTGGTTCGCCTTTTTCATCTAAATTAAATTTTACTTCTACTTTATCAAATGAAATGGCTCCGGCGCTCATTCTTTTTCTACGAAGAATTTTTGCTAATTCATCTAATTTTAAAGTAGCTTCTGTAATTTCATCGGAAGCTTTGTATTCCTTTCCAGTTAATGAAATTTCAGCTGGAATTGTAGAAGATTTGGTTTCAATAATCACTTGCGTTTCTTCATAAGCAAAACGTTGGTCGGAATTGATAACCGTTCTACCAAACCATTGATTTAAAACAGTTGCTTTATTATCAATTTCAAAAATGGCTGAAAACGTATATTTTTCTTCATTTGGACGAAGTGAACAAGCAAAATTGGATAAAACTTCGGGTAACATTGGCACTACTCTATCAACTAAATACACCGAAGTTGCTCTGTTATAAGCTTCATCATCAAGAATAGTTCCTTCTTGCAAATAATGTGAAACATCGGCAATATGAATACCAATTTCATAATTTCCGTTTTCTAATTTTTTGAACGATAAAGCATCGTCAAAATCTTTTGCATCTTTTGGATCAATTGTATAAGTTAAAGTATCGCGCATATCACGACGCTTTGCAATTTCTTCTGGATGAATCGCAGTGTCTAATTTTTGTGCAAAAACTTCTACTTCTACAGGAAAATCATAAGGTAAACCATATTCAGCAAGAATCGCGTGAATTTCGGTATCGTGTTCTCCTGGTTTTCCTAAAACATTGATTACTGAACCAAAAGGTGAATCGGCTTTCTTTGGCCAATCTTCAATTTTAACCACAACAACATCACCTTGTTCAGCTCCATTATATTTATCTTTTGGAATAAAAATATCAGTGTACATTTTAGCATTGGCAGTAGTTACAAAAGCAAAATTCTTTTGAATATCAATAACTCCAACGAATTCTGTTTTAGCTCTTTCTAAAACTTCAATTACTTCGCCTTCTGGTTTTTTACCACGACGACGGTTGTAAACATAAACCTTAACTTTATCTTTATCTAAAGCGTGATTCAAATTATTTGTTGGAATAAAAACATCATCTTCAAATTCATCGCAAATAAAATAAGCGGTTCGTCGAGAAGTCATATCGATCGTTCCTTCGTAGTAATCTTGCGAAACAGCTTTTACTAAATATTTTCCTAGTTCACTTTCAATAATTACTTTTTGAGCAGCTAGAATTTTTAAATCTTTAATAATTTCGTTTCTACTTTTAGTATCGTTTAATTCAAGAACAGCACATATTTGCTTGTAATTGAATGGTTTATTGGCATTTTGTGATAGTATTTTTAAAATCTTTTCAGAGAAGGTTTTCTCTTTTTTTCCAAACTTTTTGGGGAATTTACTCATAATCTTTTTCTTAATAAGGTTTAAAATTAGTGAATAGTAATTAGTAAATAGTAATTAGTAGAGAGATTTATCGAAAATATAACTTTTGTATCTTTATAAAAAAATAGAAATGTCTGAATTTATAACTGTTGCTACATTTAATTTTGCTCACGAAATCATAGTTCTAAAATCAATTTTAGAACATGAAGGAATTCCGTATTTATTTCAAAATGAAAATTTAATAGCTGTCGATCCATTAGCAAGTTATGCCTACGGCGGAATTGATTTAAAAGTACATCCTAACGATGTAGAAAAAGTAAAAGAGATTTTAAATAATTTAAATACCAATTTAGAAATAGTATAGTCTATTCTCTATATTCTATTTTCTTTTCTCTAAAAATTTGAAAGTTTTCAACACATATTAAAAACAACAAAAAGAAAATTTAAATTTAAATTAATTTATGATGGTTATTATAGCGTGTTAATTTGTACAATAACTTTAAATTTTAAAAGTTGATTTTCAAGTTATATTTTTTTATACCGATTTATCAACATAGTTTTAAGAAAGTAAATCATTCATTTTGAAGTAATTTTTAGATTTCATTAACAGTTGTTAACAAGTAAAAAAGCAAACATTTTGTAGATAACTTTGATTGTTAATTTCTGTTGAAAAAGTACTTTCTTATATTGATAACTTTTCTAAAAATTCACGAAACTAAATTTGGATTTTTAATACCAATTTTTGATTACAATTAATTTACATACAACCAAGAAAAACTTCTAAATTTCTATTCAAAGTTGTTAACAATTGATGTTAACTTAACGTTAACTGATTATCAACGAATTACAAATCACTATTAACAATGTAAAATTTTAACATTTGAATTAAATAAAATGTAATGATTTACAGCTACTTATAAATATGTCTTATTAACAATATTTGCTTAACGTAAGCAAATCAAGCAGTTATATTTTTATAAAAATGAAATGGAAATACAAATAAGAATGACTAAATTTGTTTCCACAACTACAACTCAAATTAATATGAAAATCTCAATCGGAAACGATCACGCAGGACCAGATTACAAAAAAGCAATTGTTCATTATTTGATATCAAAAGGACACGAAATTTTAAACCATGGAACCGATACTTTTGATAGTGTAGATTATCCAGATTTTGGTCATCCTGTTGCTACAGATGTTGAATCAGGAAAAGCCGATTTAGGAATAGTAATTTGCGGAAGCGGTAACGGAATTGCAATGACTGCTAATAAACATCAAGGAATTAGAGCAGCTCTTTGTTGGACCAAAGAAATTTCGGCGCTTGCGCGCCAACACAATGATGCAAATGTGGTAAGTATTCCGGCGCGATTTACCTCTATTCAACAAGCAATAGAAATTGTTGATACTTTTTTGAATACTGATTTTGAAGGAGGAAGACACGCTACAAGAGTTGATAAAATTAGTTGTTCTTAAATGAATAAAATTGAAAAATTAACTGATGAACAATTAATTAGTTTATTCCAAAATCAGAATATTGATAAGGAATTAAAAAAATCAATAATAACTGAAATTGACAGAAGAGATTTAGAGAAAATAACTTCTGTTAATAAAGAAATTGATTTTGAAACTAAAATTTCAATAATGTTTACAAGTTATTTTTCTTTTAAAAAACATTTAGAAAAATCATCACAATTATTAAGTCAAGGAAATAAAAAAGCATACAAACAATATTGGAGATTTTTTATTTTTGGAATTCTATTTTACACGATAATGCTACTCATTGCAGCAAAGTATTTTATAAAACATTGAAAGATAATTTAATTCATATAAATCAAACCATTTCTAACTCTAAAAAAGTTGCTTTTTTAACTTTTTTGGTTGCCTCTATTTTGTTGCTAATATTTTATTTCACAGAGTTTAACGGAATGATTTATTTTAGTTTACTCTTTATTGTTGCGGCATTTTTTGTTAATACTTATCAGTTTGTTACATTATTTTTTCAATTAAAACAAAAACAAATAACAAATCAAATTCTTCTAACTCTTGGAATTATGTTATTAAACATTCCTATAGGATATCTATATGTAGAAATTGGTTTAAAAATATATTCACATTCCAATCCAAATTAATAAATTTTATTGATGACTAACATTCAATTCATTCAAAGCCAAGTAAACACAACTCCTAAAAACATTGAAGCAACTTTAAAATTGCTTTCAGAAGATTGTACCATTCCATTTATTTCTCGTTATCGAAAAGATCAAACCGGAAATCTTGATGAGGTTCAAGTGGAAAATATTGCCAAACTTTCTAAGCAATACGACGAAATTGTAAAGCGAAAAGAAAGCATCTTAAAAACGATTGAAGAACAAGGACAACTTTCGCCAGAATTAAAATCTAAAATTGAAAAATCTTTTGATTTACAAGAAGTTGAAGATTTGTATTTGCCTTATAAAAAGAAGAAAAAAACACGTGCCGATGTCGCGCGTGAAAACGGATTAGAACCACTAGCAACTTTGATTTTAGCTCAAAGAAATGATGATGTAGATTTTCTTTCAACACAATATATCAATAAAAATGTTGAAAACGAAGAAGAAGCGTTGCAAGGCGCAAGAGATATCGTTGCCGAATGGATAAACGAAAATATTGCCGTGCGTCAAAGTTTGCGTCGTTTGTATAATAGAAAAGCTGTAATTGAAACTAAAGTTGTAAAAAAGAAAGCCGAAGAAGAAGACGCTCAAAAATTCAAACAATATTTTGATTGGGCAGAACCTTTGTCAAAAGCACCTTCACATAGATTATTAGCAATGCTTCGTGCAGAAAATGAAGGTTTTATAAAACTAAAAATAGAAACCGATATTGATGAAACTTACAATTTGATTGATGAAATCATAATCAAAAACGGTAATAGTCCATCTATTAATCACGTTCAATTGGCAATCGAAGACAGTTTCAAAAGATTACTTCATCCTGCCATTTCAAATGAAACGTTACAAGAAGCCAAAGCTAAAGCCGACATAAAAGCGATAGATGTTTTCGCAGGAAACTTGAGTCAGCTTTTACTTGCGCCACCTTTAGGAGAAAAACGAATTTTAGCTATCGATCCAGGTTACAGAAGTGGCTGTAAAGTGGTTTGCTTAGATGAAAAAGGTGATTTATTATACAACGAAACCATTTATCCACATCAGCCGCAAAATGAAACTGCAATGGCTATGAAAAAGATAAAATCGATGGTAAATGCTTACAATATCGAAGCAATTTCCATAGGAAACGGAACAGCAAGTCGCGAAACCGAATTCTTTATCAAGAAAATTGCTTTCGATAAACCAGTGCAGGTTTTTGTAGTTTCAGAAGCTGGAGCATCAATTTATTCAGCAAGTAAAATTGCTCGCGAGGAATTTCCAAATTATGATGTAACGGTTCGAGGTTCGGTTTCCATTGGAAGACGACTTTCAGATCCGTTGGCTGAATTGGTAAAAATCGATGCAAAATCCATTGGAGTTGGGCAATATCAGCACGATGTAGATCAAACAAAATTGAAAGAAGAATTGGATAACACGGTGATTAGATGTGTGAATTCGGTTGGAATTAACATCAATACAGCAAGTAAATCATTGTTGAGTTATGTCAGTGGAATAGGAGAGAAGATGGCCGAAAATATTATTGCTTATCGTCAAGAAAATGGTCCATTTGAAGATAGAAAACAAATTAAAAAGGTGCCAAGACTTGGTGAAAAAGCGTATCAACAAGCTGCAGCTTTCGTTAGAATTCACAACGGAAAAAATCCTTTAGATAATTCTGCGGTACATCCAGAAGCTTATCCAATTGTGGAGAAAATGGCAAAAGATTTAAAAATTTCGGTTAACGAATTAATAGCCAACAAAGAAAAAATAGCCTTAATAAAACCAGAAAGTTACACCAATGAAACCATCGGAATTCTTGGTATAAAAGACATTCTGAAAGAATTAGAAAAACCAGGATTAGACCCAAGAAAAGCCGCTAAAATTTTCGAATTTGACCCAAATGTAAAAACCATAAAAGACGTTCGCACCGGAATGATTTTACCAGGAATTGTTAACAACATCACCGATTTTGGCTGTTTTGTAGATATTGGTGTAAAAGAAAGTGGTTTGGTTCACATTTCCCAACTAAAAGCAGGATTTGTTAGTGATGTAAATGAAGTCGTAAAACTCCACCAACACGTTCAAGTAAAAGTTGTTGAGGTTGATGAAGACAGAAAGCGTATTCAGTTAACGATGGTATTATAAAACAAAAAAATTCCAAATTCCAATAAATCAATTGGAATTTGGAATTTTTAATATTGAAATTTCGAAACTATTTAGTTTCTTCTTTTTTAGAATCAGCAGGTTGATCTTCACCTTTTGAGGCTTTTTTAAATTCGTTTATTCCAGAGCCTAAACCTTTCATTAGTTCGGGAATTTTTTTACCTCCAAAAAGTAACAATACCACTACAATGATAAGTATCCACTCAGATCCTCCTGGCATAAACCCTAAAAATATAGTTAAAAAATTCATTTTTTTATTTATTAAAAATTAAATTCAGTTATTTACAATATGCAAATGTAAAAATAAAATGGTCGTGAATTGTGATTACTAAAAATTTTTACAATTAATTTAAGTTTAATACAGTATTTAGTTATTCATTTTATTTTTTTAAAAAGCAAAAACCTTAATAAATATAGCAATTCAACAAATTTTCTATATTTGTATAATAATAAAAAAACATGTCTGAAAAGCGCCTCAAAAAGCAAAAATTAAAGAAACATCTTTTCACTAAAAATCGTTTAGTAATTTTAAATGATGAGACTTTTGAAGAAGTTTTTTCATTGAGATTAACCTTGATGAATGTCTTTGTTTTTGCCTCAATTGGAGCTATTTTAATCATTTTTGTGACTACTTTTATTATTGCTTTTACTCCTTTAAGAGAATATATTCCAGGTTACACTTCAACAAAACTCAAAAAAGACGCTACAGAATTAGCTCTAAAATCAGATTCATTAGAATTTGCTATTAAGAAAAACGAAGCATATCTCGAGTCTATTAAAAAAGTTTTAAATGGAAATTTAGAATACGCTAAAGTCAACAAAGATTCCATTTTAGCAATATCTGTTGATACATTACCCGATTTACAATTAACAGCTACTGAAGCCGAAATGAATCTGAGAAAACAAGTTGCCGAAGAAGAGAAAAAGAAAATAGAGAAAAGAAAATAGAGAAAATATTATGTTCAACTTAGATAATATTATGCATTTGTCTGCTTTTGTTAGCATTGTTTTTTTAATTACAGGATTTATCATGTATAAATTTCCACCTAAAAAAATTAACTATTTGTATGGATATCGCACAAATGCTTCCATGAAATCTCAAGAAAGATGGGATTTTTCTCAAAAATATTCTTCTATTCAAATGATTTTTACAGCAATTAAATTATTTATAGTTTCATTGATTTTACCTTGGTTTAATGAAAGTTTCAAAACAAATATTTTTTTACAAATAGTTATCGTGATTGTAGCTGCGGGATTTATGTTTTACAAAATAGAAAAAGCGATTAAAATTAATTTTCCTAACGAATAAATATGTCGATAAAATCAATTGCAGCCAAGCTATTTGCTAAATCCATTCATAAAAAAACTCAAAAATGGGCTTCAAATCCTGTTGAAACACAACAAAAAGTTTTTAATGATTTAATTCGTCAAGCAAAAGAAACGCAGTTTGGAAAAGATCACAAATTCAATGAAATTAAAACTTTTGAAGATTTTGCCAAGCAAGTTCCAATAAGAGATTATGAAGAATTAAAACATTATGTTGACCGAGTTGTAAAAGGCGATGAAAATATTCTTTGGAAAGGAAAGCCTCTTTATTTTGCCAAAACATCGGGCACAACTTCTGGCGCAAAATACATTCCACTGACTAAAGAATCGATGCCTTTTCACATTCAAGCGGCGCGAAATGCGATTTTGAGTTACATTCACGAAACAGGAAAAGCCGATTTTGTTGATGGTAAAATGATTTTTCTACAAGGAAGTCCGATATTGGAAGAAAAAAACGGAATTAAATTAGGTCGTCTTTCCGGAATTGTTGCGCATTTTGTTCCAAAATATTTACAAAAAAACCGAATGCCAAGTTGGGAAACCAATTGCATTGAAGATTGGGAAACTAAAGTTGATGCTATTGTTGAAGAAACTTTCAATGAAGACATGGCGGTGATTTCAGGAATTCCTTCTTGGGTGCAAATGTATTTCGAAAAATTACATCAAAAAGCTCAAAAGCCAGTTGGAGAACTCTTCAAAAACTTCAATTTATTTATTTATGGTGGAGTAAATTATGAACCCTATCGTGCCAAATTCGAAAATTTAATTGGAAGAAAAGTAGATTCTATTGAATTGTTTCCGGCTTCTGAAGGATTTTTTGCTTACCAAGATTCTCAAAAAGAAAAAGGAATGTTGTTGCTATTGAATTCTGGAATTTTCTATGAATTTGTAAAAGCCGACGAATTTTTCACAGAAAATCCCAAACGATATACAATCGGTGAAGTAGAATTGAATGTGAATTACGTTTTAATTCTTTCTACAAACGCTGGACTTTGGGCTTATAATATTGGCGACACAATTCAATTTACAAGTTTAAAACCTTATCGAGTTATCGTTTCGGGTCGAATTAAACATTATATCTCTGCGTTTGGCGAACACGTTATTGGTAAAGAAGTCGAACACGCTTTACAAGAAGCTATGGAAAATACAGATATCCGCGTGAATGAGTTTACAGTTGCACCACAAATTGCGCCAAAGGATGGATTACCATATCACGAATGGTTTATTGAATTTGATTCCGAAATTTCGGAGGAACCCAATAATCTCGAAGAATTTGCGTTAAAAATTGACAACGCAATGCGCAAGCAAAATGTCTATTACGATGATTTAATAGTTGGAAAAGTATTGCGAACATTAGTAATAACAAAAGTTTCTAAAAATGGATTCCAAGAATATATGAAATCTATAGGAAAATTAGGTGGTCAAAATAAGTTACCAAGACTTTCTAACGATAGAAAAATTGCTAATTTTTTGAGTAAATAGAAAAAAGATGATAGAAAAAAGACTGGTTTGGGTTTTACTTTTAATTTCACAGTTTACTTTTTCACAAATTCGTGGTGTTGTAAAAGATAGCTTAACCGGAAATCCTATTCCTTATGTAAATATTTGGGTTGAAAACGAAAATATTGGAACTACATCTGAAGAAGACGGAACATTTGAATTAAAAACTTCAAAAGAAAAAAAGCTTGTTTTTTCGGTGCTTGGTTTTGAAACTAAGATTTGTAAATTATCTGAAACAGCCGAAATTATTCTAAATCCAATTGTATATCAGTTGGATAACGTAGAAATTACCAAACTTAAAAACACTAAAGAATTAGAAATTGGTGATTCCAAAAAAATTCACCACAAACATTTATCAGGAGATAAGCCATGGATTTATGGCAAGTTATTTACTTACGAACCAAAATATTCTGAAACACCCTATTTAAAAAATATAGTATTTTTATCAGATAGTGAAAAAAAAGATGCAAAATTAAAAATCAGAATATTTCAACTAAAAGACTCTTTACCTGATGAAGATATGTTATTCGAAGACGTCTTTGTTACTGTTAAAAAAGGAATGAGAAAAAACATTGTAGACATTTCAAAATATAAAATTAAAATGCCAAACAATGGAATTGTCATTGGATTGGAATGGCTTATTATTGAAGAAAATAAATATCTTTACGAATATACTTATAACAAAACAAAACAGAGTACTGTAAATTATGCACCTTCTTTGGTTATTAATTATTCAGAAGCAGAAAATTCCTTTCGCTATTCGGGAGGAAGATGGATAAAATCAAAAATTAATAAAATCAAAATTAAAGAAACAAAACCGTGGGATAATAAAGTTATGGTGCCTGCAATAAACCTCATTTTAACCAATTAATGAATAAAATTTACCTTTTACTTATACTAATTTCTGGTTCTCTTTCAGCTCAAATCAAAGGAGTAGTAAAAGATAGTTTGACAGGAAATCCTATTCCTTATGTAAATATTTGGGTTGAGAATAAGAATATTGGAACTACATCTGAAGAAAACGGAAGTTTTTCGATAGATTTAAAAAATGATTCAGTCTTGTTTTTTTCAGCTTTGGGATATGAGACAAAAAGACTTTTTTCCATAAAGGAAATTGTTTTTTTAAAACCAAAATTTTTTGAATTGAATGAAGTAATAATAGAAAACCCCAAGTTTAAGGAAGAAATAGAAGTTGGTAATTATGAAACTAGTGGTTTTAGGATTGGTATAGGTAATATTAATTCAGCGGTTTTTTTTAAACCAGATTCTATAATGTTAGCGCATCCATTTGTAAAGGAAATAAAGTTTCTAACAAAGTCAGATATTGAAAACGCTAAAATAAGAATTAAAATTTTAAGCGTTAATACTGATTATTCACCAGGAGAAAGTTTACTCGATGATGAAATCATTGTAACAGTAAAAAAAGGGAAAAACAAAAATACGGTCAACTTTAGTAACTATAAATTTAAGATTCCTGTTGAAGGATTTTTCGTTTCATTTGAAAAGTTACTTATAGAAGAAAACAAATATTTTTTCGAATTTAATTATAAAGATAAAAACGGAAAAAAAGTAAATCATAAGTCAATGTCAATTGAACCAGAACTTTGTTTTGTTCCCGAAGAAAAAGATATTGTTTGGCAATCTTCAATTAATGGCAGCTGGAAAAAAACTTCTAAACAAATTTTAGACAAACCAAAGAGTTATGAAAATCTACTTATGAGAAAGTATCATGATAAATATTTAATACCATCGATGTTAATTACTCTTACCAACTAATGAAAGCAATACTGTTACTTTTTTTATTTTCTATTTCTCTTTCAGCTCAAGTAAAAGGAGTAGTAAAAGATAGTTTGACAGGAAATCCAATTCCTTATGTAAATATTTGGGTTGAGAATGAGAATATTGGCGCTAGCTCAGAAGAAAATGGAACTTTTGAAATCTATACTACAGAAAAAAGTAAAAACTTGATTTTTACAGCAATAGGTTTTGAGAAAAAAATTGTAAAAATATCAGAAAGTAAAGAAGTAAAATTAAAGTCGGTAGAATATTTACTAGATGAAATAGTGCTTTCTAATAGTAAAGAAACCAAGCAAATTGAAATAGGCAAAACCAAAAATTCAATTTCACAAGCATTTGATAATGGCCCCAAAATTGTAGCCAAATTTTTCCCATACAAATCGTCCTATAAAGCAACAAAGTACATAAAAAAAGTTACTGTTTTAACCGATAGCAAAATAGAAAATGCTACTATAAAATTACATTTTTATGCTGTTGATTCCTTAGGTTTTCCATCAAAAGAGTTATTAAAAAAAGATTTGATACTAACTATTAAAAAAGGTGTAAACAATCATGCTTTTGATATTTCAGATTTGAATCTTACTATGCCAAAATCAGGACTTTTTGTGGGCTTTGAAAAATTACTTATCGAGAAAAATAAACTTGAAACTACAATTACAGATTTTAATTCGAACACAACAAAAACCCAAAAAAAATATTACCCATTCTTACTATATAATTTTGTTGAAAAAGATTTTCAATTTGAATATTCTGGAGGAAAATGGAACAAACAACAAAAATTCAATCTCGATGGTTCAGTGAGTAAAATGATGATAAATGAGCCGGCAATTAACCTTATCCTAACCAACTAAAGCATAAAATCAGTATATTTGCAGGTTAGAAAATAAAATTTAATGAAAGAAATTAAAAACATTTCGCGCTCAAGAGCGCAAGAATCGTCGGCAGCTATCGAACGATTGTACATTACCATGAGACATTTATTTAACAGAGGTTTTTACAAACCAATGGGTGTTTCAGGAGAAACTTTAAGAGAAGCATTATTAGAGCTTCGACCAGAAATTTACGGAAGCATTGCAGAAGAAAAAGTAGAACTTAACGGTTTACTTTATGTAATAGAAAGGCTTCCAGTAGGAATTGAAGAATGCCGTTACATCAACTTAACTTCAGATGAAGGGTATTCAAAATCACATTTTCAAGCCATCGTTCCACCAAAACGTAGAAGAAATTGCTACCGAATTGATGAAGAACAAATGAATGTAGAAATTACTCGCGGACGTTCAGACATTTATGATATTTTGACGCATTTGACTTTCATTTTCATCGAATCTCACAAAATTAAAGACAGAGTTTTAATTGATGATGAAGGAAGAATTTCACGCGATTGGCAAAAATTAGAACAAGCCGCTTTACAAACCAAAAAACTAACTCAAATTGAAAAGGAGAAAGCCATTTCTCACGCCGCAAATGTGTTGGGAAGAACGTTTGTTGAGGTTTTAGATATTTATGATTCTTTTGGAACCAAAGAAAAACCAGACAGATTTCTTCACTTAATTTACTGGTTAGGAAAACTTGCCATTGAAGAAGTGGTTGACAATAACAAAAGAACAATTACTTTCAGTCCAATTTTAAGAGAACGTCTTGGACACCACATTCACGGTGAAATTTGGGCAACCAATATCAAAGAAGTTTTAAAAGAAAATAATTTACTAGGAAGACCAATTCATATTATTAGTGCAAACATGCACAGTGTTATGAATTCAATTTTTGCAACGCATGTTCTAGGACCAAAATTCAAAGGAAAATCAGATTTCGATATTTTTGAAGAATTGAGTCGTCAAGGTGCGCATGATGTTCGTGATAAAGTAGAAGAATTTGCTCTAAAACACGGAATGATTTCGCTTCCAGATCAATCTGGAACTAATATTGACGTTCAAATATTCGATACCTCAAAAATTGATTGGATAAAATCGGCATTTCCAAATGCAAAAGTCGGAAAAGATAATCCGGTGATTATTGTAATGGATTATGCTTTTGGAGAACAAGCTTACGAAACTATTGACGAATTGTTGAAACCATACAAAAACGGAAAAGAGAAAACATTATTGAATGTAGAATCGGTTTCTATTATGGGTAAAGCAGGAATTCTAGAAGGTGGAAAAGGAGATATCATGATTCCAAACGCTCATATTAACGAAGGAACAGCAGACAATTATTTCTTTGAAAATGAACTAACTGCCGAAATGCTTGAAGGAAACGGAATTCCAGTTTTTGCCGGACCAATGATTACAGTTCTTGGAACATCACTTCAAAATAAAGATTTATTGAAGTTCTTTCACGAATCAACTTGGAGTGTAATCGGTTTAGAAATGGAAGGAGCTTATTATCAAAAAGCCATTCAATCGGCATCTAAAATTAGAAAAAGCATCAGTCCAAATGTAAAAGTTCGTTATGCTTATTATGCTTCAGATAATCCACTAGAAACAGGAAGTACATTAGCTTCTGGAGGACTTGGAACAACAGGAGTAAAACCAACGTATTTGATTACAATCAAAATATTAGAACAAATTTTCAACGTAAAATAACATATTTCTATGAGTACAAATTCTCAAAATAATGACAATCAAGAAATTGATTTATCTGATATTTCAAAAAAAATTGGTGGATTATATGACGCTGTTTTAATGTCAATTTTTAATATGATTTTGTTTTTTAAAAGAAAAGCCTTAATCCTAGGATTATTATTTATAATTGGAGCTGTACTAGGTTTCTTTTTAGATTCAAATAAAAATTATAATAGTCAAATAATTGTTGCGCCAAGTGGAGGTGTTGATTATTTATACTCAAAAGTAGATTTGATTAAATCAAGATTATCTGAAAAAGACGAGACATTTTTTAAAAGTATTGGAATCATCAATTCAGATAAAATACAAAATATAAAAATTGAACCAATTGTTGATCTTTATAATTTTGTAAATAACAATACCGCAATCGCTTCAAATGCTCAAAATACTCAAAACTTTGAAGTAATAAAATTACTTGCAGAAAGTAATGATATTAATAAAGTAATTGAAGATGAACTTACAAGTAAAAACTATCCATATCATTCTTTGCTTATATCATCAAACGGTAGAATAGAGTCAGATGATATTATTAAACCTTTATTAAAATATTTGAATACTGATGATTACATGAGTCAGATTTCGAAAATTAATAAGGAGAATATATTAATAAAAATGAAGAAGAACGAAGAAGAAATCGTTCAAATAGATTCGCTTATTAGTGTAATATCTAAAAACATTTCTAACAACAACAAGAGTAATAATCTAATATACAATAACGAAAACAGCGAGATAAACGCAATGTTTGAGTTAAAAAACAAACTTATTAGTGAAATTGCTTCTCAAAAAATGCAATTAGTAAAAATAGAAACTTTTATAAAAGACATTAGTATAACTCCAAATATTATAAATAATAAAGGGACAAATGGGAAAATGAAATTGATTTTACCGATACTATTTATTTCTTTATTTGTGTTTATTTCTCTATTTCTGGCTTTTTATAAAAATCAATCAACTAAAACAAAATAGAAATTTATGAAATCGCCATTAACATAAAGTTTGCGCAACAAACATCAATAAAAAAGGCGATACAATATTCAACCAATGATAAATAAAATTTAAACATATGAAAGGAATTATCTTAGCTGGTGGCTCAGGAACTAGATTGCATCCATTAACATTGGCAGTAAGTAAGCAATTGATGCCAATTTATGATAAACCAATGATTTACTATCCACTTTCAACGCTTATGTGGGCAGGAATTAATGAAATACTTATCATTTCAACACCACACGATTTGCCTTTATTTAGACAATTATTAGGCGATGGAAAAAAATTTGGTTGTCGTTTTGAATATGCAGTTCAAGAAAACCCTAATGGTCTTGCGGAAGCATTTATTATTGGAAAAGAATTTATTGGAAATGATAAAGCTGCTTTAATTCTAGGAGATAATATTTTTTACGGAACAGGTTTAGCCGAATTGTTACAAGCCAATAGCAATCCTGATGGTGGAATTATTTATGCATATCACGTTTATGATCCAGAAAGATATGGAGTGGTTGATTTTGATAAAGAAGGAAACGTTCTTTCGATAGAAGAAAAACCTGAAAAACCTAAATCAAATTATGCAGTTCCTGGAATTTATTTCTATGATAATTCCATTATTGAAGTGGCGGCAAATATAAAACCAAGTCATCGAGGTGAACTTGAAATCACAGACGTTAATAAAGAATATTTAAAAAGAGGAAATCTAAAAGTTAGTATTCTCGATAGAGGAACCGCGTGGTTAGACACAGGAACTTTTCAATCATTAATGCAAGCAGGACAGTTTGTACAAGTAATCGAAGAGCGCCAAGGATTGAAAATTGGAGCAATAGAAGAAGCGGCATACAAAATGGGATTTATAGATGCTAAACAATTAAAAGAACTTGCAACACCATTACTTAAAAGCGGTTACGGATTACATTTAATGAGTTTATTAGAAGAATAAAGAGAAGAGAATAAAGAAAATAGACAAGAGAATACACATAAACTTAAATGTACAATTACTTTTTGACCCGAGAGCTATGCTCGAACAGACGAAGTAATTTGACATTGAATTTGACATTTGACATGATTTTTACAGAAACTAAACTCAAAGGTTGTTTTATTATAGAACCCAAAATCATAAAAGACGAAAGAGGTTTTTTTATGGAAAGCTTTAATGAACAAACTTTTGAAAAAGGAACAGGAGAAAAAGTACATTTTGTTCAAGATAATCAATCCTATTCTTCGAGAGGAGTAATTAGAGGATTGCATTATCAAACAGGAGAACATGCTCAAGCAAAACTTGTAAGAGTTTTAAATGGTGAAGTGCTTGATGTTGCAGTAGACATAAGACCAGATTCTGAAACTTTTGGGCAGCATATCGCTATTTTACTTTCAGGCGATAACCAAAAACAGTTTTTTATTCCAAGAGGATTTGCTCATGGATTTTTGGTTTTGAGTGAAAAAGCCGCCTTCTTTTATAAATGTGATAATTTTTATAACAAAGAAAGCGAAGGCGGAATAAAATATAACGATTCAGATATCAATATTGATTGGCAATTTGATGTTGATGAACTAATTATATCTGAGAAAGACCAACAGCTTCCCAATTTAAAAAACGCTAAAAAAGTATGGTAGTTTTAGTAACAGGAGCAAACGGACAACTAGGACAAGCGTTACAATCTATTTCAGGAAATTATCCAGAAATAGATTTTGTTTTTTGTGATTCAACTCGTTTAGATATAACGGATTTAAACAATATTAAACAAAGTTTTAAACAATTTAAACCAGACTATTGCATAAACGCAGCAGCTTACACAGCAGTTGATAAAGCTGAAAGCGAACCTGAAAAAGCACAATTAATAAATGTTATTGGCGCAAAAAATCTAGCTGAGGTTTGTAAAGAATACGACACTATTTTACTTCACATTTCTACTGATTTTGTTTTCGATGGCACTAATAAAACGGCTTATAAAGAGGAAGACACACCAAATCCAACAGGAGTTTATGGTTTGACAAAATTACAAGGAGAAAAAGCGATTCAAGAAACATTTGATAATTATTTCATTATAAGAACCTCTTGGGTTTATTCGCAATTCGCAAATAACTTCATGAAAACCATGCTTCGTTTAGCTTCCGAAAGAGATAGTTTATCAGTAGTAAATGACCAAATTGGAACACCAACAAACGCAGTAGATTTAGCCGAAGTTTTGATTTCAATTATAATAAAAACCCAAAACTCGCAACCCGAAACTCGCAATATTTTCGGAATCTATAACTTCTCAAACGAAGGAAGATGTTCATGGTATGATTTTGCTAAGGAAATATTTGAAATAAATAATGTCAATATAAATTTAAGCGCTATACCAACAACAAGTTTTCCAACACCAGCAAAACGCCCAGCTTATAGTGTTTTAGATAAAACTAAAATAAAAAAGTTTTTTCAAGTTGAAATTAAGGATTGGAAAGAAAGTTTAAAAGCATGTAAAATTTAAATTTTATTTAGGAGTTTATGAATTCATAAAATATAATTTTACCAACAAAACAGTACTTTTGAAAAAGACGATATTTATACTGAGTTTTCTAATGATGAACATTGCATTTGTATTTGCCCAAAAAGCAAAAACAATTGTTATTGAACATACTGATTACTCAGACATTAATCAATATGAAGTTCCAGACGCTGTACTTTTAACAGGTAATGTGAGACTTAGTCATGATGGAGCAACAATGACTTGCAACAAAGCCTATTATTATCAAAAAGAAAACTACATAAAAGCATTTGGAGATGTTCAAATGGTGCAAGGCGACACACTTTATTTAAACAGTAAATATGCCGAGTATAATGGAAATATCAAAAAAGCATTTGCAGCAGGAAATGTAGTTATGACTTCACCAGAGTCAACAATGACAACCGATACTATTCACTTTGACCGAAACACTCAAGAAGCTTATTTTAATTCAAACGGAACCATTGTAAATAAAAATAACACTTTAAAAAGTAAAGCAGGACGTTATTATTTAAAGGAAAAAAAATACCAATTTTTATCTGCTGTTGAGTTAAAAAACCCAGAATATACTATAAAGACAAATCATTTAGATTACAAAACAACCCAAGGCAATTCCGATTTAAAAGGACCGTCAACTATTGTAAGTAAAGAAACCTTTATTTATACAGAAAACGGACATTATAACAGCAAGAACAATACAGGACATTTTCTCCAAAAATCGTA
Organism: Flavobacterium cheonanense; assembly: GCF_039539185.1. NCBI lineage: Bacteria > Pseudomonadati > Bacteroidota > Flavobacteriia > Flavobacteriales > Flavobacteriaceae > Flavobacterium > Flavobacterium cheonanense. The sequence goes on from NZ_BAABCT010000002.1 coordinate 567,161, forward strand.
TATAAAATACAAAGACAGATTGATAGAAGGAGACAGTTTATATTACGATAGAAAAATTGAATATGCCTCTGGAACTAATAATGTAAAAATTACAGATTCCATTAATAAAGCCATCATCAAAGGACATTATGGCGAAGTTTTTAAACAAAAGGACTCTGTTTACATGACTAAGCACGCTTCAATACGCTATAAAGTTGAAAACGATTCGATGTTTGTTCACGCTAAAAAGTTGTATTTAACCGGAAAAACAGGCGAACGAATTGTGAGAGGACAAAAAAACGTTAGATTTTTCAAAACAGATTTAAGTGGTAAATGTGATTCTATTCATTCCGACCAAAAGAGAGCTTTAACGCAACTTATTGGAAAACCAATTCTTTGGAATTTTGAAAACCAACTTACAGGTGATGTAATGCATTTGATAGGTGATAATAAAACAGAAAAACTAGATTCACTTAAAGTGTTAAACAATACTTTTATTATTTCAAAAGATACTATTGGTGATGGTTTTAACCAGATAAAAGGTTTAAATCTTTATGGAAAATTTTTAGAAAATAAGCTTCATGAAGTCGATGTAATTAAGAATACAGAGGTTGTTTATTACATGCGAAATGACAAAAACGAACTAATAGGAATCAATAAAAACGTTAGTAGCAAGATTAATATGATAATGGATGATAAAAGTAAAGTAGAAACAATTACTTTTTTCAATAATGTAGATGGTGATATTTATCCAGAAAAAGATTTACCCGAAAACGCAAGAAAACTTCGAGGTTTTGTATGGCGAGGTGATGAACGAATAAAGACAAAAGAAGATATTTTCCCAGAAGATGAGGTAGAATTGGATAAAAAAATAGTGGAGGAAAGTAGGGAAAAGTATAAAAAAGAGAGTTCAAATGTAAATGAAATATTAAGTAAAGAAAGTGAAGAACTCGCTAAATATAAAGTTTTAGATTATGTTTTAGACACTAATTTTAGACCAAATTATAATAACACAAACAATAAAATAATATTAGATGTTGTTGTTCAAAACGACGATCAGTTTCAGTTATTTTACACTATTGATAATACATTTAACTTTACCGAAGGAAATTCGGAAAAAGTAAATATAATAGGAAATCTCACAAAACAAAAAGTTGTTTTTTATTTACCTGAAAATTTAAATTTTACTAATTTAAGGCTTGACTTAGGTGAAAATCCTCATCAAAAAGAAATCAATATTAAAAGTATAACAATAGAAAAAAACGACAAAAAAATCATAATAAATAGCAAGGAAATATTAGATTATTTTGTTATAAATAATGATTTGATATACAATGAAAATAATCAAACCTTTATTCATAAAAGTAAAGATAAATCAAAAAAAGTTGACCCTAATTTAAATTGCAGTTTAAAGATGGTTAAAGCGCTTAAAAATTTTAAAAAATAATAAGATAACATTCGCTTTTATATAGCAGTCTTTTTTAGTTGAATAAAAATTAAATTTAAAAATAATGAAAATAGTTATAACAGGTGGAGCAGGATTTGTTGGTTCAACGCTTTGTATTCAACTAAAAAAAAAATACCCTGGATATGAAATTGTTGCTTTTGATAATTTGAAGCGAAGAGGTTCTGAATTAAATTTAATTGATTTTCAAAAACAAGGTATAGAGTTTATTCACGGTGATATTCGTAACAATGAAGATATTCTTGCCATAGGAAATTTTGATGTTTTAATTGAAGCATCTGCCGAACCATCGGTTACAGCTGGTTTAGATTCTGATCCTACATATGTGATTAATAACAATCTTTACGGTTCAATAAATTGTTTTAACGCTTGTGTAAAATACAAATCCAAACTTATTTTTCTTTCTACAAGTAGAGTTTATCCTATTGAAATAATAGAAGAAGCAACTTTTACTGAAAACGATACTCGATTTATATTTAATGAAAACCAAAAAAGTGATGGAATTTCTCCAAAAGGGATTTCCGAAAGATTATCGTTAGATGGCGCGCGATCTTTTTATGGAACAACAAAATTATCTTCAGAATTATTTATTCAGGAATATGCTGCTTTTTATGGTTTAAAAGCTGCAATTACAAGATTTGGTGTTATTGCTGGACCAAGACAAATGGGTAAAACAGACCAAGGAGTTGTAACTCTCTGGATGGCAAAACACTATTGGAATCAATCGTTGAAATATATTGGATATGGCGGAACAGGAAAACAAGTTCGTGATATTCTTCACGTTGATGATTTAGTAGATTTAGTAGATTTACAAATCCATAATATAGAAAAATTTGAAGGCAAAATTTACAATGTTGGTGGCGGAATAGAAAATAGTGCATCATTAAAAGAAATGACCGTTATTTGTGAAAAAATATCAGGAAACACAATTCAAATTGATGAAATTCCTGAAACACGAACTGCCGATTTAAGAATTTTCGTAACAGATAATTCTAAAATTGAATCTGAAATTGGTTGGAAACCAAAAAAATCGGTTGAAACAACATTTCAAGATATTTATAATTGGATTAAAGAAAACGAAAAGCAATTGGAATCAATATTAAAATAGTATGGAAAAAATAAAACAACTATTAAATGACAAAATAAAAATAACAGGATTCGTATTTTCATTAATTTGTGCATACTTATTGTTTCCATCATTTTTGGCATTAGATATTTATCCTGTTTCCGAAGGAGCTTCTCTTGACCCATCTTGGGCTGTAACTTTAAACTATGCTAACTTTCAAAATTTGAATTGGGGAAATGATATAGCATTTACCTATGGTCCGTTATCATATTTAGCGATAAAAATGGGTTGGAATTGTAAAGCTATTTATTTCTTGTTATTTGATTTATTTTATGCTATAAATTTATTTTTTTTATTTAATGATAATTTTTCAAAAAGTAAAAACAAAATTATAGTTGCTGTTTTTATTGCTCTAGTTGTCTTGTTTTTACCAAATTATTTGGGTGGTGGAAATGCGCTTGTATTTTACTTTTTTCTTCTTTTTTGGATAAAAAAAAATACAGATAAAGTAGCTTTAATAAATTATGTTTTCCAAATATTAATTGTTGTACTATTATTTTTTATAAAATTTAATACAGGACTAGTTTGCTTTTTATTATTTGTTTTCTCTCTTATTTATTTAGGATTTTTCAAACTTGAAAAAATCACTCTATTACTATTTTATTTGATATCACCAATCATATTAATAGTTCTATTTTCACAAATTTTAAATGTATCAATTTTAAATTACATTAAAGTAGGATTAGAAATGGTTAGTGGTTATAACGAAATAATGTATCTTAGAGCTGAGGATTATGAAAAATTACACCCAACATCATTATTATTGATTATTATCACAGTAATATTTTTTGTTTATAAAATGTACATAGAAAAAGGAAAATTGTTTAAAAACATTTTTGTTTTTGTATTATTTCTTTCAGGACTATTTATTTTATATAAACAAGCCTTTTTAAGAGCAGATTTACCTCATATTATGGAATTTTTTAAATTCTTTCCACTTTTAGTATTAGGTTTGAGTTGTTTTTTCGAATTTTCTTTTAAGAATAAAATTAATTTACTTCTTATACCGATTTTTGTAATTCCTGTTTATGTTGTGGCAAATAATGAACCAAATCTTTTTGTCAGTATTAAAGATAAAACTAGTAAAAAAGGATACATAGATAGTTATTCAAGTTATACACCTACATCAACTTTTAAATTATTTCCAAACAATAATCAATTACCACAATCAGTTTTAAATAAAGTAAAAGATAACACTATCGATATTTTTCCTTGGAACATTCAGTTATTATATGAAAATAAACTTAATTATTTACCAAGACCTGTAATTCAATCATATACTGCATATACTCCATATCTTGAAGATTTAAATTTTAATCATTACAATTCATCAAAAGCGCCAAAATTTGTTTTGTTTGATTATAAATCAATCAATGCGACTTATCCTTTGCTCGACGAATCAAAAGTTCATTTAGTTTTGTTTAAAAATTATCAACTAGTAGAATCCTTCATTTTCCAAGAAAGAAAGTTATTACTTTTGGAACGAAAAAGTGATTTTAAACCAATTAGTTTAATATTGCAAAATGAGTATGCTTTATTATTAAATTCGCCTTTAGTAATAAAAGAAAATTGTTTTTATGAAGTTGAATTGTATAATTCAGTTAATGGAAAAATAAAGTCTTTTATGGAATATGCACCTGAAGTTGTGCTAAATATAAAAACGAGCAACAATAGATTAATTGATTTTAAAAGTTCTAAAGCGCAATTAAAAACAGGTCTTTTCTTTACTCATTTTATTGAAAGCACTGATGATTTTGAAAAGGTTTTAAAAAACGATAGTTTAGATGCAACAAATCAAATAAAAAGTTTTAGTTTTAAAGTAAAAGACCATTATTTTAAAGAAAAGATCAGAGTAAAAGAATATAAAATAAAACAATAATGAAAATTTGTATAATCACAGGCTCATCAGGCTTAATAGGTAGTGAATCAGTTGGTTTTTTTGCTGATAAATTTGATAAAATAATTGGTGTAGATAATAATATGCGCCAAGTTTTTTTTGGTGAAAATGCCTCTACCGAATGGAATACCAGAAAATTAATTAACGATGTGCCAAATTTTGAACATCACGCTATTGATATAAGAAATATTGAAGAGCTTGAAAAATTGTTTTCTAAACATAAATCGGATATAAAGTTAATAGTTCATACAGCAGCACAGCCAAGTCATGATTGGGCAGCACGCGAACCATTAACAGACTTCACCGTAAATGCAAACGGAACATTAAACATGTTAGAAATGACTCGTTTACACGCTCCAGAAGCGACTTTCATTTTTACTTCAACTAACAAAGTATATGGAGACACTCCTAATTATTTACCATTAGTTGAATTAGATAAGCGATGGGAAATAGATGAATCTCATTCTTATTTCAAAGATGGTATCGACGAAACAATGAGTATTGATCAAACGAAACATTCTCTATTTGGAGCTTCAAAAGTTGCTGCTGATGTTTTAGTGCAAGAATATGGAAAATATTTTGGAATGAATACAGGTGTTTTTCGCGGAGGATGTTTAACAGGACCAAATCACTCAGGTACACAACTCCACGGTTTTCTCTCTTATTTAATGAAATGTGCAATAACAGGCGACAAATACACCGTTTTTGGTTACCAAGGAAAACAAGTTCGAGATAACATTCATAGTTGGGATTTAGTAAATATGTTTTGGCATTTTTATCAAAATCCTCGTCAAGGTGAAGTATATAATGCTGGTGGTGGAAGACATTCAAATTGTTCTATGTCAGAAGCAATTGAAATGTGTGAAAAAATTACAGGTAAGCCAATGAATTATGAATATTCTGAAACAAATAGAATAGGGGATCATATTTGGTGGATTAGTGACGTTTCAAAGTTTAAAACACATTATCCAGATTGGACATGGAAATATAACATTAATGATATTTTAACTCAAATATTTGAAGCAACAACTAATAAACAATAATGAAGTTAAGTATAGTAATTCCAGCTTATAATGAAGAAGAATCAATTTCAGAAACAATTGATCAAATAGAAGAAGCGCTGTCTAAAGTAAATATTAATCATGAGATATTTGTAGTTAATGATAACTCAAAAGATGGAACATTGAAGGTTCTTGAAATGTTAGCTCAAAAATATCCAACTTTAAAATACGAAACTAATTCAGGACCTAATGGCTTTGGATACGCTGTTAGATATGGGTTAGAAAGATATTCTGGAGATTGTGTAGCAGTAATGATGGCTGATTTATCTGATTCGCCTTATGATTTAATTCGATATTACACCACAATGATTGAGGGAAATTATGATTGTGTTTTTGGTAGTAGATTTATAAAAGGTGGAAAAGTAATAGACTATCCTTGGTTAAAAAAGATTATTAATAGAATCGCAAATTTTATAATCAGATTTGTAATGAGAATAAAATACAACGATACAACAAATGCATTTAAATTATATAAAAGAGAAGTCATTAATGGTGTAAAACCAATCCTCTCTCCACATTTTAACTTAACAATAGAATTGCCATTAAAAGCAATTATAAGAGGATTTAGCTATACTGTTGTTCCAAACTCTTGGACAAATAGAAAATATGGAGAATCAAAATTAAAAATAAAAGAAATGGGAAGTCGCTATTTTTTCATTTTAGTATATTGCTTTGTTGAAAAATATTTTTCACGAGGTGATTTTAAAATAAAAAAATTATAAATTTGCAAAAAATAAAAAAATGAAAGCAAGAGTAAAATTCCTATTAGTATTGGTGTCAATTTCAATTTTATCGTGTAAAAATGAAAAATCTGTTGATGATTTAAAAGTTGAAACACCTCAAGTGGTTGAGAGTAAAGTTAAAGTTACAATTGATATGGTAGTTAAGACAGACGACACTTTTCAATTATTTTATACTGAAGATGGAACATTAAATTTTAATGACAAATTTTCTGTAAGAACACCTGTAAAAGGAAGTGAAAACAGTCAAAAAGTTGTTTTTGAGTTACCAGAGGATGTGAAGTTTACTTTTTTGCGAATTGATATGGGAGAAAACAACAAACAAAACGAAATAAAAATAAACAATTTTTTAGTCAATTACTTTGATAAAAAATGGGAAGCAAAAGGTAATTTGTTTTTTCAATTTTTTGGACCAAATGACCAAATGACTTTAAATTATGATTTATCAACATTAACACCAGTTGTTAAAGAAGGTGTTGTTTATGATCCAATACTATATCCAATGGAACCAGTTGGTGTTGAATTACAAAAATTATTAAAATAATTTTCACAATAGAATAGGTTAAAAAGTTATCTCAGCAAGATAACTTTTTCTTTTTTAAGAAACATTGATAACAATAATTATTAATTCTTTCAAGCATAGATAAAGGATATTATCAGTAAAAATAAAAGTATAAACTACAAAAAACAGCGATTTATTTACATTATAAAAAGAGTTAAATAAGTTTAAACGATTATAGTAAAAAGGACTTAAAAAGTAATATCAAACAATAGTGAAATCAAATCTTACAATAGCTTTTCTAACTTCTACAGATCCAAATGATAAAAGATCATGGTCAGGAATTCATTATTGTATGTATAACTCCTTGAAAAATAATTTTGTAACCGTTGATGTTATTGGTCCAATCGATGGTTTTTTATTAAAATCAATAGGAATTGTAAATAAAATTTCTCGTTTTTTATTTAATAAAGGTTATAATCACAATAACTCCATCGTTAGAAGTTACCTTTTATCATTAACCATCAATAAGAGAATTAATAAAAAAAAATACGATATAATTTTTGCTCCAGCATCTTCTTCAGAAGTAGCATTTATAAAAACTAATGCAAAAATTATTTACCTTTCAGATTCTTCCTTTGGACAATTAAATGGTTATTATGATGTTTTTTCTAATTTATTTAAATTTTCTAGTAAAGAGTCTAATTACATAGAACAAAAAGCAATTGATAAATCAGATTATTTTATTTATCCTTCAAAATGGGCGGCAAATTATATTGTTCAAAATTATGGTGTTGATGAACAAAATGTAAGCGTTATTCCATTTGGTGCCAATATAAATAATGAAGATATTGTATATTTAGAAAAAGAAATTTCTAATAAAACACCAATAACATTACTTTTTTTAGGAGTCGAATGGTTAAGAAAAGGAGGCGATTTAGTATTTAAAACTTTTGAAATGTTACTAGAAAATGGATGCGATATAAACTTAATTGTATGTGGATGTGTTCCGCCAGTTTCACATCCTAAAATGACGGTTTACCCTTTTTTGAATAAAAATAATAAAGAAGATTTTGCAACTTTTAATACCATACTTTCACAAACACACTTTTTGTTTTTACCAAGTAAAGCAGAATGTTTTGGCATAGTTTTTTGCGAAGCAAGTGCTTATGGAATCCCAAGTATAACGACAAATACTGGAGGAATACCTAATGCTGTTTATGATGGTATTAATGGTTATTGCTTAGATGTTAATGCAAGTCCAAAAGAATATTACAATACAATAGTTCAACTAATTGAAGATAAAGAAAAGTACAAAGCCTTAAGTAAATCATCAAGAGCGTTGTATTTAAATAAATTAAATTGGGAAAATTGGGCTAATGAAGTGGCCGAAATAATTTCCAAAATTAGTAATAATAACAAATCCTAGACTTGAACATTAAAACACTACTTCCATTAGATACTTCAAATATAAAATTCCTTTTGGGAAAAGGAGGTATTTCTTTTTTGTTTAGAATGTTCGGCATGGGGCTAAGTTTTTACATTATAGATTTAGTTTCTAATGCTTATAATGTAGATACTTATGGAAATTTTTCGCTTGTTCAATCAACGATTTTAGTATTAACCATGATTTTTACACTTGGTATTCAAAATGTATTAATCATAAATGTTGCTACTACAAATCCAGATGATTATTCGGCTCAATTAAATATTTTATTCAAAGCCATAAAGCTAATTTTGTTTACTTCAATAATTCCAATTATTGTAATTTACTTTTTTTCAAAATTTATAGCTTTAAACATATTTTCAAAGGAAATCTTACAACATGATTTCAAAAATATTGCTCTCTTTTTATTGCCTTTTTTGCTTCATGAAATTATACTATACTTTTTTATTGCGAGAAAAAAATTCATCAGCTTTGGGCTATTTATGTTTGTTTTACCAAACACTTTTTTTATTCTATTAGTACTAATTTGTAAAAAAATTCTAATACAAAATATAAATGTCACCTTGCTTTATGGCTTGTCTTTTTTAATAACTTTTTTAATAGAAATTATATACATATACAAGCCATTTAAAATTATAAGTAATGTTATTTCATATAAAGAGATTATCAAAAATGCTTTACCAATGATGACAAGTGGATTATTATTACTTCTATTGAACACAACAAATGTTTTTATGTTAGGAATAATGTCAACATCAAAAAGCGTTGGAATTTATAATGCTTCATATAAAATTGGACTTTTAGTTTTACTTGTCCTAGCTTCTGTAAATGTTATTATTGGTCCAAAAATCGCTGAACTCTTTCATAAAAATAAAATTGCTGAACTTAAAAAAATAATACATCAATCAACTTACTTTACAGCAATTATAACGCTACCGATAGTTTTGTTTTTATTAGTTTTCAACAAAGATTTATTGGCAATTTTAGGAAGTAATTATCAAGAAGGATCAACCGTTTTGACAATAACAATTTTTGCTTCTTTTTTTAGTGCAATATCAGGAAATGTCGATCAAATTTTAAACATGTCAAACAATCAAAACACACTATTAAGAATAAATTTGATTTGTTTAGTAATAAATATTCTACTTTGCTACATTTTAATACCGAAATATGATATTGTAGGAGCTGCAATTGCAAGTATGTTTTCAACCGTCTTAATGAATCTAATTTGTAATATTTACATTAAAAAGAAATTAGGATTTTTTACCTTTTTTTAAATGAAAGTTGAGTTATCAGTTATAATAGTTAATTATAATGGGCAAATTTATTTTAAAGATTGCCTTGATTCGTTATACTGTAAACTTGAAGGAATTTCATTTGAAATAATTGTTCTTGATAATAATTCTTCAGATAACAGCTGCTTATTTATAAAAGAAAATTATCCTCAAGTAATTTTAATTGAGTCAAAAATAAATCATGGTTTCGGAAAAGGAAACAACGAAGCGGTCAAATATGCTAAAGGCGAATTTTTATTATTAATTAATAATGATACTATTGTTTTAGACAATCTATTACCAGTTTTAAATCACATAAAAAGCAATGCAAATATTGGTGTAATTGGCATAAACATGTTGAATAAGGAAAAAAAATACATTCCTGCTGCAGGCGTGTTTCCTAATTTCATCAATATGTTTCTAATGAAGAAACTTCTCCAAATAGATGAAGAATTTGTTAATGGAAATTTTTCAAAATCAAGTTATAATGTAGATTGGCTTGGAGGCTCTTTCTTATTGCTAACCAAAACCCTTTACAATGAAATAAACGGATTTGATGAAGATTATTTTATGTATGTAGAAGATGTAGATTTTTGTAAAAAGATTGCAAATAAAGGACGCGCAAGAGTGTTTTTAACAAACTATAGTTATATTCATTTTGTAGGCTTCACAAAATCAAAAAACCCAATGCTAATCAAAGGTTATGAATTATATATTTCCAAACACTTTAATGGTTTAGAAAAACTAAAGGTGATGACAGCTTTGAAAATAAATAAGTTAGTAAAAAAAATAAAATCATCTCTGAATTTAGATTAATTTTGAATTCTCAAAAAACCTAAATGAAAATAAATTCCACTAAATTTTATAGCGGCTTGTTTGTAATTGTAATTTTATTGCAGTTGTACTTGCCATCATTTAAGTTAAATTTAATTATACAATTATTTTTATTAGCACTATTTTTCTATTATGAAAAAGTAAAAGTAAATATTCAGTTTTATAAAATTATCTCACCACTTTTCCTTCTTTTTTTTATTGGATTTATAGGAGCAATTATCAATAATTTTGGAATGTTTAACATAATAAAAGACATTTCACATTTTTTGAAACCAATAATAGGTTTGCTTATTGGATATCTGTTTTACAAAAAGATTGATAATTTAAAGACATTTACTAAAACAATTGTTTTAGTAGGATTTATTTCTGCAATAATTCATTTTATAATTGTTTTTGGTTTTAGTAAAACCAATACAGTTGCAGAAATAAGAGAATATGGAAGAGATAACTACTTAGAGTTATTTTCTTTTTTCTTTTTATCTTTTTACAAAAAACTAACAAATGACAATTTATTTGATAATAAATTAAATTATAGAATAGTTTTTTGGGTTCTTTTATTATCGTGTATTTTGTATTTATCCAGAACAATGATGGTTTTAGCAATATTACTTTTATTATCAATCAATGGATATACCAAAATAACCATGAAAGGATTAAAAGCAATGGGAATATTTTTATTAGCCATTATTGGCTTTTATATTTTTTTACATAGCATAAAAATAGACAGAGGCAAACCAGGATTAGAAGCATTTTTATTTAAAGTAAAAATTGCTCCTGAAGAAATTTTTAAAACAAGAATAGATAGAGAAAACCATAAAGAATTATGGGATCACTGGCGTGGATATGAAGCAAAAAGAGCTTTCGATTTAATGACAGAATATCCAAGTAGTTTTGTTTTTGGAACGGGTTATGGTTCTTTAGTCAATCTAAAGTTTGAAGCACCACTTACAGGAGAAAATAAAGGAATGAAATTCATTTCTGAGCTTCACAACGGATTTGCTTATGTCTTTTATAAAACCGGAATTATTGGTTTAATAATTTATTTAAGTTTTTTAATTTCTTTATATAAAGTAATATATAAGAACTCTAATTACGCAACGGCTTTTATCTCTTCAATTGGAATTTTATATTTTTTTACAACACTAACCATTACAGGAATATATAATTCTAGAGATATAATTATTTTTATTCTTGGAGCATTATTGTTTTTTAAAGATAAAATTAATGCATCAACAAAGCCTGCTTTATCTTCTCACTAGTAGTTCCATCACCATAAGGATTTGTTGCTTTTGAAATGGAATTATAATAGTCATTGTTTTCTAATAATTTCTTTGTTTCTGAAACAATTTTCTCTTTGTCTGAACCTACTAAAATTGCTGTTCCTGCATCAACACCTTCCATTCTTTCTGTAACGTATCTTAAAACCAAAACAGGTTTCCCTAAACTTGGAGCTTCTTCTTGAATACCTCCAGAATCGGTTAGTATTATATTACTTTTACTCATCATCCAAATAAGATCAGGATAGTCAAGAGGTGAGATTAATTTTATGTTTTTAGCAATAAGTTTTTTATAAGCAATATCCTTAACATTAGGGTTAAGGTGAACAGGATATACAATTTCAACACTTTCTGAATACGTTGAAGAAATTTCAAGTAAAGCATCACAAATATCTTCAAATGGTTCTCCAAAATTTTCTCTTCGATGACAGGTAACTAATAGTATCTTTTTTGAAAAATCTATAAAATTATACTTTTCAACAAATTGATTTTCTATCATTTTTACTTTCTCTAATCCTAAAAGCAAAGCGTCTATAACGGTATTCCCAACAACGAAAACATTTTTATTGATATTCTCTTTTATTAAACTTTCTTTAGAATTTTCAGTAGGACAAAAGTGAAAAGAAGCTAAGTTTGAAGTCAAAACCCTATTCATTTCTTCTGGAAACGGTGAGTGCATATCATTACTTCTTAATCCGGCCTCAATGTGTACAATTTTAATTTTCTGATAAAAAGCAGCAATTGACGATGCTAAAACTGTTGTAGTATCGCCTTGAACAAAAACATAATCAAAATTCTCTTTTAATAAAATTTCATCTGTGATACGCGAAATCAAATCGGCAGTTAACTGATGAAGAGTTTGATTAGGCTTCATGATGTTCAAATCATAATCAACATTAATATTAAAAAAATGCAAAACTTGATCTAACATTTCTCTATGTTGAGCTGTAACAGCAACTTTTACATCAAATAATTCATCATTAGAAAAACATTGAATTAGCGGAGCCATTTTTATAGCCTCTGGTCGAGTTCCAAATAGGAATAGTATTTTTTTCATTATTAGAATAATCCTAATTTTAAGAAGTGTAAAACTACTAATAAAAACTATATTTGCAACTCTTAATTTGCTAAAATGAAAGTGCTTTTTCAATCTCGAACCAATTTATTTGATGCTCCAGGTGGCGACATGGTTCAAATGTTAAAAACGAAGGAATTTCTTGAAAAACTAGGTGTAACCGTTGATGTTTCATTAGAATTTGAACCAGACTTAAAAGATTATGATTTAGTTCATTTGTTTAACTTAATGGAACCACAAGACATTTATCGTCAAATGATAAATGCTAAAAAGCAAAATAAAAAAATTGCTTTATCAACAATTTATGGTCTTTATACCGAATTTGAAAGGAAAGCACGTGGTGGAATTTTTCAAAAAGTAGCCAATTTTCTCTCTCCATATCAGATAAATTATTTGAAAACATTAATAAAACACTATTTTGAAAAACGTTTTCATAAAGGAGTTTTCAAAATGATTTATAAAGGATATTATGGCTTAATGAAAGAGATTGTTGATAACACATCTGTTTTTTTACCTAATTCAGTTTCCGAAATGAACAGAGTTGCAACTGAATTTAATCTTAAAAACTACAATTTTGTTTCCATTCCAAACGCAATTGATAAATCGGTTTTTACTGATAGCGATACTGAAAAGCCAAATAAATATTCAGAATTCAAAGATTGTATACTTTGTGCTGCCAGAATAGAAGGAAGGAAATCAACATTAAATTTAGTAAAAGCAGTGAAAGGAACTAATTATAAGTTAGTTCTAGTAGGTAAAGAATCACAAAATCAAAAAAAGTATGTTGAACAAGTTCATGAAGAAGCTGGAGACAACGTAACTTTTTTAGGTGCAATTTCACATGATGATTTACGAGATTTATACAAAGTTGCTAAAGTACATGTATTAGCAAGTTGGATGGAAACACCTGGATTATCTTCTTTAGAAGCTGCCGCAATGGGATGCAATATAGTTGTTACAAAAAAAGGAGATACTTATGACTATTTTGAAGATTATGCATTTTATTGTGAACCAGACGATGTAGATTCAATTAAAAGAGCAATTGATAAAGCTTACAATTCAACATTCAATCCAAAACTAAAGGAAAAAATACTTACGGATTATATTTGGGAAAAAACCGCACAAGAAACCTTGAAAGGATATGAATTAATATTAAAACATTAGTTTTTATAATTTTTTAAAACAACAAAATTCCCTATTTTTGCCCTCAGAAAAAGAAATCACTTCATGAAAATTGCCATTCTCGGAACTCGTGGAATTCCAAATCATTACGGAGGTTTTGAACAATTTGCTGAATTTTTTTCGGTTTATCTTGTAGAAAAAGGACATGAAATATATTGCTATAACTCGCATAATCACAAATTTCAAGAAAAAACTTTTCACGGTGTAAATATCATTCATCAAAATGATCCCGAACACAAATTTGGGACTTTTGGGCAATTTATTTATGACTACAATTGCATCATGGATTCTCGAAAACGAGATTTTGATATTATTCTTCAATTAGGTTATACAAGTAATTCTATTTGGTTTTTTCTTCTTCCAAAAAAGCCAATCATTATTACAAATATGGACGGTTTAGAGTGGAAAAGAACTAAGTATTCTAAACCGGTTCAACAATTTTTAAAATTTGCCGAAAGACTTGCAGCGAATTCAAGTGATTATTTGGTCTCCGATTCTATTGGAATTGAAAAATTTTTGAAAGAAAAATACAAAAAAGAGTCAACCTATATTGCCTATGGAGCTTATCCGTTTGATTCACCTAATGAAGATTTTCTAAAAGAATACAATGTTGAAAAAGAAAATTTCAACATGATTATGGCGCGCTTTGAACCCGAAAATAATCTTGATATGGTTCTTGAAGGAGTTGCTCAATGCAACGATAAAACACCAATTTTAGTCATAGGAAAACACGAAACAAAATATGGTGAATACCTAAAAAATAAATTTAAAAGCCACGAAAACATTAGATTTCTAGGTGGAATTTATAATCTTGAGCATTTAAATAACCTTCGTTATTTTTCAAAATTATATTTTCATGGTCATTCTGTTGGCGGAACCAATCCATCACTTTTAGAAGCTATGGCTTCGCAAGCATTAGTTATTGCACACAATAACGATTTCAATAAAGGAATCTTAAAAGAAAATGGAATCTATTTTTCTAATCCTTCTGAAGTCAAAAATATTTTAGAATCTGTCAAAAAAATTGATAACTTGCAGAAAGTTCAAAATAACTATCAAGCTATAATTAAAGATTTTAATTGGGAGAAAATAAATGGTCAATATTTACAACTTTTTGAAGAGTGTTATTCAAGACATAAAACAAGAAAGCAATAAGAATAGTTCTTTTATTTTCATCTTAGTATTACTTGTTACAATTCCATTTTCATTAGCCGTAAACAATATTGCATTAATACTATTAATTTTATCGGTTCTTATAAATTTCAATAAGACCAATTTCAATATAAATTTACTTTTTTTCTTTCCAATAGTATTGTTTTTATGGATGTCTGTATCCTATTTTTGGAGTATTGATAAACATGAAACTTTAAAAGCTATTCCAAAAGGAATTACTTTACTACTACTGCCATTGGTGTTCATGAAAGTACAAATTTCCAAAACAGAAAAAGAAAAGCTTTTGAAATATTATAGCTTCTCAATGGTATTAATTGTAGTTTTTTTCCTTTTAAGAGCAGTAATTAGATATTTAGTAAGTCAAGACACACGGAACTTTTTCTACCACGGAGAAAGTGATGATGATTATGGATTAGTACCTAATCTATTAAATGCAATTCATGTTTCAGTTTTTGTTGCATTAGCTTTTTTTTATTTTTTCACAAAAGAAATGAAATCTAAAATTGATATAGCACTCTCATTACTTCTCGCAGGATTTATTATTTTACTTTCTTCCAAAAATATAATTCTAGTTGTTGTTGTTTTAATTTTAGTTTACTTTTTATACTATTCAAAAGCATCTCACAAAATGAGACTAAGAAATCTTATAATTTTTGGAGGGATTATTGTGATTGGACTGTCTTTAGGTAAGATTAAACAACGTTTCCAAGAGGAGTTTAGAAATAATGCACCAAATAGTATAAGTCCAAATGTTTCAGCAACTTTAGAAAACGGCGTGCACAACATTAGTATCTATGAAGCATGGAACAATGAAAAATTTTCTCCAAATGATTATTTTCCAGGAACTGCTTTAAGAGTTTATCAAGCAAGAATGTTTTTGGAACTTTTGAAAGAAGAATCAATTTTCTTTAAAGGATTCGGTTTAAATGCTTCCGAAATTAAATTATTAGAAAAAGAAAAGAAATATAATCTACATAATGGATACGGAAGATTTAACTTTCACAATCAATACATCCAGAATTTTGCCGAAATTGGTGTAGTTGGATTTCTACTTTTAGTCATTATGTTATTTCAAACATTAAAAAAAGCAATTAATAACAAAGATTTTATGCATTTTTCTTTTGCAGTTCTAATGATAAGTTTATTTTTGACAGAATCTTTTCTTTGCAGGCAAAGAGGCGTTGTATTTTTTACATTATTATTTTGTATTTTCAATTCAATAAGCCCCAAAGAATCAATTAATATAGAAGCAAAATTATGAAATCGCCATTAAAAACTTGTTTGCGCAAGCAAACCCTAATAAATAAAAAAGCGATACCATATATGACCGCTTAAAAATAAATTTTACTTATATGAAAAGAATATTAATAACAGGAGCGGCAGGTTTTTTAGGATCACATCTTTGTGATCGTTTTATCAAAGAAGGATACTTTGTTATCGGAATGGATAACCTGATTACAGGAGATTTAAAAAACATTGAACATTTATTCAAACTTGAAAACTTTGAATTTTACCATCACGATGTAACTAAATTCGTTCACGTTCCAGGAAAATTAGATTATATTCTTCATTTTGCATCTCCGGCATCTCCAATTGATTACTTAAAAATTCCTATTCAAACTTTAAAAGTAGGTTCTTTAGGAACACATAATCTTTTAGGATTGGCGAGAGTAAAAAAAGCTAGAATTCTTATTGCTTCTACTTCAGAGATATATGGAGATCCTTTAGTTCATCCACAAACAGAAGAATATTATGGAAATGTAAACACCATTGGTCCTAGAGGTGTTTATGATGAAGCAAAACGTTTTCAAGAATCGATAACAATGGCTTACCATACTTTTCATGGTGTGGAAACAAGAATAGTTAGAATTTTTAACACTTATGGACCAAGAATGCGACTAAACGATGGACGTGTAATTCCAGCTTTTATCGGACAAGCTTTACGTGGTGAAGATTTAACTATTTTTGGTGACGGAAGTCAAACACGATCTTTTTGCTATGTTACCGACCAAGTTGAAGGAATTTTCAGACTATTACATTCAGATTATATTTATCCTGTGAATATTGGTAATCCAGATGAAATCACAATTAAAGATTTTGCAGATGAGATTATAAAACTTACAGGAACTGAACAAAAAGTTGTTTATCATCCATTACCAATAAATGATCCTCTACAACGTCAACCAGACACCACTAAAGCTAGAGAAATTCTAGGTTGGGAAGCTAAAGTAAACAGAGAAGAAGGCATGAAATTGACTTATGATTATTTCAAATCTTTATCATCGGAAGAATTACTAAAAGAAGAACACAAAGATTTCAAAGGTTACATCCATTAAAATATGGTTGCACAGCAAACAGGTAGATATTCAAAATATATTAGACCAATAAGTATCACTATAGATATTTTGGTCATTACCATATTAAGTTTATATTTCTTTAGAGATTTAAATCTTAATATGGTATATTATATTGCATATCAAACACTTGCTTGGATATTTATTGCCTTTTTAGTTAAATTTTATGAAGTATACAGATTTACAACTCCGGTAGAAATTATATCTAAAATATTTAAACAATTTGGCTTATTTCTGTTAGTTGTAATTGCTTTTTTTCCTTTTGCAAAAACAGTAATTTTCAGCGGAAAAGCTATTGCAATTATGATGACGATTAGTTTTGTTATTATTGCAGGAATTAAATACTTCTTGTTTTTTTACCTTAAAAAATACAGAATTACTACCAAAAATAATTTCAGAAATGCAATAATAATTGGATATACTCCAGAAGCAATTCGACTTAAAGAAGTTTTTGATAACAGACAAGATTACGGCTATCGTTTTCAAGGTTATTTTTCAGATAAAAAACAAAATCCCGAGGTAAAAGGTAGAGTAGATGACATTAAGAATTTTGTTATAGATCAAAAAATAGATGAAATTTATTGTTCTTTAAATGAGATTTCAAATGAAAAATTGAAAGAATTAGTTGAGTTTTCAGACGAAAACAATAAAACAATAAAATTTATTCCCGATACTAAAGAGATTTTTTCTAAAAACATGAGAATTGATTATTATGAGCTTTTCCCTGTTTTATCGCTTCAAAAAACCCAACTTCATGACCCAACAATAAAAGGTATTAAAAGAGGATTTGACATTGTTTTTTCTTTTTTTGTTATCGTTCTCATCCTTTCTTGGTTAATGCCTTTAATTGCAATTTTAATTAAATTAGAATCTAAAGGGCCTATTTTCTTCAAACAAGGAAGACCAGGTTTAGATGAAAACGAATTTTTTTGCTATAAATTTCGTTCCATGCAAGTCAATGAAACAACTGAAAAAGAAGCTTCAAAAAATGACCCTAGAGTTACTAAAATGGGACGATTTATGCGTAAAACCAGTATTGATGAATTACCACAATTTTTCAATGTATTACTTGGCGATATGTCGGTTGTTGGGCCAAGACCTCACTTGTGGTCACAAAATAAATCGTATGCTAGCAAAGTAAAAAAATACATGGTTCGTCATTATGTAAAACCAGGAATAACAGGACTTGCTCAAGTAAAAGGATATCGTGGCGAAATAGAAACCGATGAAGACATGATTAACCGTATCAAATTTGACGTTTTCTACATTGAAAATTGGTCAATAGTAATGGATATCAAAATCATTATTCAAACGGTTGTAAATATTTTTAAAGGCGAGGATAAAGCTTACTAAAAAACATCTTTTTCAATTAAATAATTCATTTGATTATCTAAATTGAAATTGATTTCTGATTTAATAAAGATGCTCTTTTTCTTTTCGAATAATTCTGATTTACTCATCTTCGAAATCTTTTGAATTTCATGGTTTAATTGCTCATAATTTTCTACAGATGCAATCCAACCCATATTGTTTTCTTCAACAATAGTTTCGCCTTCGCCACCACCAAAGTATAAAATAGGAAATCCAAGTGCACCATATTCGAAAATCTTAGAAGGAACAGAACCATAAATTCGAACTTTTAATGGAACAATAGCAATATCAAAAGTTTTTAATTTTTCGTGCAAATCATTACGTTCCATCATACCGTGAAAGAAGATATTTTTCCCTTTTTCAGAGGATAGTAAAGCTTTGATTTGACTTTTTTCAGCACCATCACCAAATAGGTGTAGTTCAATATTTAATCCTTTTAAATCTATTTTTTCACACAATTCATATACGCCTTGTGCAATTCCTAAAAGTCCAGCGTAAAATATTTTAATAGGTTGATTTTCTTCAAACTTTAAATCAAATTCTTCAACTTTATGGTCTGGGAAATTCCTATATAAATAACATTTTTTTTCAGGAAACAATGATTTTACGTGAGTGATAATTTCGTTAGATTGACCAATTATTAAAGTTGCTTTTTTATAAATAAATCGTTCTAAAAACAAAGAGAATTTATGTGAAAAAGAGCCTTCTTTCAGAGCTTTCAATTCAATTGCAGCCAATGGCCAAAGGTCTGAAATATTGAGAATTATCTTTTTATTTTTCAACGATAATACAAAAACAGAGATAAAAGAAAGCAATAAAGGAGGTGATTGAACGATCACTTTTTGAGGAGTTTTTTTAAACAATAAATAGAAAAATAAACTCAGTGAAAAAGACAAAACAGAAATAATTCGAACAACCAAATTTTTGCTCACACTAGGATAAATCCATAACCTTTTCACGGTAATATTATCACGATTCTCAGTAACTGAAAATTTACCTTTATACTCAGGAAACAATTCTCCTTTTGGATAATTTCCTAGCGGACAAATTACAGAAACTTTATAATTATTTTGATGCAATTTCAAGGCCAACTGCTCAATTCTATTGGCGGCAGCACCTTTTTCCGGCGGATAATAATTAGATATAATTAGGATTTCTTTCATGTAAGCACAATTTAAAACTTTGCGCCTTTGCGCCTTTGCGAGAAATTATTTAGTTAATAAAATAGCAATAATTCGTTCCGATGCTTTTCCGTCCCAAAGCTCAGGAATTCCTCTTTTCGATAAACCATTTTCTAAAAATTTAGTAAATTCTAAAGTTAGATTTTCAATAGAAATTCCAACCAAATTATTAGTGCCAATTTCAATAGTTTCTGGTCTTTCGGTTGTGGTTCGCATAGTAAAACACGGAATTCCTAAAACCGTAGTTTCCTCAGAAATTCCACCAGAATCGGTAATCACTGCAAAACTATTTTTTATCAAATACATGAAATTCAAATAGCCTTGAGGCTCTACGAATAAAATGTTTTTTAAATTCAAATTGGTTTCACCTAAAATTGCTTTCGTTCTTGGATGAATTGGAAAGATTATTTTTTTATCTCCAACCATTTTATCAATTCCTTCCAATAAATTGATTAATGATTTTTCTTCATCAACATTTGATGGACGATGTAAGGTTAAAATGATATAATTTCCAGTTTCTAAATCGAATTCATCCCAAAAACTCGGAGCGGAAATTCGATTTAAATTCTGATGTAAAGTATCTATCATCACATTTCCAACAAAATGAACATTTGATGAATCGACACCATTTTTTAATAAATTTTCAGATGCAGATTTTGATGTTGTAAAGAAATAATCGGTAATACTATCGGTAACTATACGGTTAATTTCCTCTGGCATGGTCATATCTCCTGAACGAATTCCGGCTTCAACATGAGCCACTTTAATATTCATTTTCTTAGCTACAATAGCACAAGCCATAGTCGAATTGACATCACCAACAACCAAAACTAAATCACAAGGATTTTGAGTTAATTCTTTTTCAAAAGCAACCATTATTGCGCCAGTTTGCTCTGCTTGTGAACCACTTTTAACTTCCAAGTTAGCATTTGGATGTGGAATATTCAACTCCTCAAAAAAAGTATCACTCAAATTTTTATCATAATGTTGACCTGTGTGAACTAATCTATAAGAAATAGTTTTTCCTTCAGATTGCTGCTTTTCAATCGCTTTTATAATAGGTGCGATTTTAATAAAATTAGGTCTTGCGCCTGCAATTATGGTTATTTTCATAGTAATCCTGAACTTGTTTCAGTATCTGTTAATTTATTTCGATTTCATTAAGGTCGCAATTTGCGTCATTAAAAAACTATTTTTTATAACCAATTTTTGTTCTTGGTTTTGTATTTTCTTTTTTATCAGTCAACTCATCAAGATAACTAAAAACCAACTCAATATTTTTATCGTGATTTTCGAGTTTTTTCTGAATTTGCATAATATCAATTTTCAAATCAGTTGTATCCAAAAGCATTTGACGTACTTTGGTAAAGATCCTCATAATTTGAATGTTGGTCTGAATAGCTTTATCACTATTCAAAACACTTGATAACATTAGAACGCCATGTTCGGTAAAAGCCATTGGAACATAACGTAAACCCATTTTATCTGAATTGGAGGTCGCAAATTGCGACCTCCAATTTGCAAATTCATCCCTTGTTAATTCAAACATAAATCTTCAGGAAATCTTGAAATATTTCGTTTAACTTGTTCTTTTAATCTTTTAGTTTCAATCCCATAAAGCATTGCTAAATCTCTGTCTAACATTACTTTTTGATTTCGGATAAAGTAAATTTTATCTGAAATCGTTTCTTCTGAAATAATTAAATTTTGGCTCATATAGTTATTTTAATGGTTTATATTTTATTTCATCATCGAAACAAACTGTTTCAATTTTCCGCTTTTACTTCTTTGTAATTTGTCTTTTCTTGTAAATGTAAAGTTCAAACCACTTTCTAAATAAGTTGTAATTGCTTTTTCAATAGTTAGAATTTGACTTTCCGTTAGCGCATTTTCACTTACATATTCCACTTCAAAAGTATCGATTTTTGTTTGTTTAATCACAAATTCTTTTACATTTCCGTCGTCTTCAATAATACTTTTGGTTACGTAGTAAAATGTTAATCCCGGTGATTTTTTTCCACTTGGTAAAATAGCAATATCGTTGGTTCGACCAATTAATTTCTTAAGAATTGGTTTTTTGAAGGTGCTTTTCTCATCAAGAATTCCAACATCTCCAATATCATATCGAATGAATGGATGCGCTTTGTTATACAAGGAAGTAATTACAATTCGACCTTCTTTTCCGTTGGGAAGCACGTTATCATTATCGTCTAAAATTTCTACAAATAAGGTTTCAGAATTTACTTGCCATTCATCTTGAGGATTTTGAAAAGCAATCAAGTCCAGTTCGGAAGCACCATATTCGTTGATAACTGGAACTCCAAATTGTTTTTCCATTAAAACTTTATCTTCTGCAAATAACATTTCGGAAGTAACAACACAACATTTTAAACTAGGACAAATTGAGGTTAAAACAATGTTTTTCTTTTGAAGAAATTTAGCAAATAAAACGATAGAGGAAGTATAACCATTTATGTAATCGAACTTTTTATTCTGAAATTTCAGCAACACTTTTTCAAGAATTTCATCTGACAAATCAAAAATGGTGAATCGATAACTGTTTTTCAAAACATCTTTTAATCGTTCTTTTTTATTTCCGATAAAATCCAACGGAATTCCATAAAATCTTGCTTGTTTAGAGGAATTAAAATCAATTCCAAACCATCCAAATCTATTAATGATATTTGCCCAAGTCAAGGCATGACAAAATTTATCTTTGGCGAAAATAAACGGATCACCACTTGAACCAGAAGTTTTATTGACGTAAACATTTTTTAAAGTAAAACCATTAGAAAGTCTTTCAGATAAAGGTTTCTGAAATTCTTTTTTAGTCATTATTGGAAGTTCATGCCAATTTTTAATCTCAGGTTTTCCAACAAATTCTTTATAGGATTTGTTGTTTTTTAAATGGTATTCAACAATTTCTTTTCGTTTTAGATTAATATAATTTTCATATTCAGCATCAGAAATGGCTTGAATTTTTTCAAATTCAGCAGTTGCTTTCTTCATCGGAAAACCGTTTGCCTTGAGTGATAAATTGAAAAGGTTGAACACAAAAAAACTATTTTGTTCAAAAATACTAAAAACAAAAACTTTTCTATCAATTAGCTTTAAATTCTTTTGAAAACAAACTATTTTTGCACAACAACATAACTACACACACAATGACAATTTTACTACTTGGTTCAGGCGGACGCGAACACGCTTTAGCATGGAAAATGTTACAATCAGACAAATGTTCTAAACTTTTTGTAGCACCAGGAAACGCTGGAACGTCACAAATTGCCACAAATGTTTCTATAAATATTTTAGATTTTGAAGCTATAAAAACATTTGCTTTGGCTGAAAAAGTGAATATGGTTGTTGTTGGACCTGAAGATCCTTTGGTTCACGGAATTTATGATTTCTTCAAAAACGATGCTGATTTAAATCATATTCCTGTGATTGGACCGTCAAAAGTGGGTGCGCAATTAGAAGGAAGTAAAGAATTTGCTAAAGAATTTCTTATCAAACATAAAATCCCAACTGCAGCTTATGATAGTTTTACCAAAGAAACAGTTGAAAAAGGATGTAATTTTCTAGAAACTTTACAACCTCCATACGTTCTTAAAGCTGATGGTTTGGCTGCTGGAAAAGGTGTTTTGATTATTCAAGATTTGGAAGAAGCTAAATCGGAATTAAGAAACATGTTGGTTCATAAAAAATTTGGAACCGCAAGTGCAAAAGTTGTGATAGAAGAATTTCTTGACGGAATTGAACTAAGTTGTTTTGTTTTAACCGATGGAAAAAATTATAAAATTCTTCCAACAGCTAAAGATTACAAAAGAATTGGAGAAGGCGATACGGGTTTAAATACTGGTGGAATGGGAGCAGTTTCTCCAGTTCCATTTGCAGATGTAGTTTTGTTAGAAAAAATTGAGACACGAATTGTAAAACCAACAATCGCAGGTTTGCAAAGCGACGGAATTGAATATAAAGGTTTCGTTTTTATTGGACTGATTAACGTGAAAGGAGAACCAATTGTTATTGAATACAATGTAAGAATGGGCGATCCAGAAACGGAAGTTGTTATTCCGAGATTGAAATCGGATTTAGTAGAACTTTTTCAAGCAGTTGGAAATCAAACATTGAATGAAGTTTCTTTAGAAATTGATGAAAGAAGTGCCACAACAATCATGGTAGTTTCAGGCGGATATCCTGAAGATTATGGAAAAGGATTTGAAATTTCTGGTTTAGAAAACATCGAAGATTCAATTGCTTTTCACGCTGGAACAAAATTAGAAAATGGAAAAGTGGTAACCAATGGTGGTCGTGTAATTGCCATTACGTCATTTGGCGAAAGCTTTCAAGAAGCCATAAAAAAATCTTATCAAAACATAGACAAGCTACATTTTGATAAGATGTATTTTAGAAAAGATATCGGTTTAGACTTACTTTAAGAAAGAGTGAGCCGTTGTATCTTGGTTTTCTTCGTTGTTTTTTTGGTGAGCAGCTAGTTGTTTGCACCAGTATACAATGTATTTAGCACAAATTGCCATTAATGTCCAGCTAACGATATTAGCCAACCACCAATTATCTAACTCTAATGCACGTAACCAATCTAGTGGTTTAAATAAAAAATCTACAAAAAGTGATTGTATTGCTTCGAAAAATGCTTTCATTTTTAAACAAGTGTTATATTTACATCCACAAAAGTATAAAATATCCTCATGATAACAAGCGTTTTTAAAAAATCTACACCAATTAATTATTCTTTTATAGGAATTTTGATGGTTTCTGTCTTTTTTACCTACCAGTTGCAGGATACAAAATGGACAAGTTCGTTATTTGAAATTGCAAAAAAGTCGGCTTTATTATTGATTTTATTTGCATCACTTTTCATTTCAAATTTTATTGTTAAGAAAAACGCATTAACTAAGGATAGTGCTTATACCATTTTCTTTGTTCTTATTTTTTTAATGTTTTTTCCAAATGTTTTAGATAATTACAAACTAATTGTATCTAATTTTTTTATTCTATTAGCAATGAGAAGATTGGTTTCTTTGCAAACATTGAAATCCCCAAAAGAAAAAATATTTGATGCTTCGTTATGGATTTTTGTAGCTAGTTTATTCCATTTTTGGGCAATACTTTTTATTTTATTGGTTTACATCTCCATAATTTTTCACGTTTCAAGAGATTATAGAAATTGGTTAATTCCTTTTGTAGCCCTTTTCAGTTCATCAATAATCTTTGTTTTTTATGCTTTACTATTTGATAAAGGAGCTATTGATGTTTATCTTCAATCGGAAGTAATAAATTTGCAGGTAGATTATTTTACTAATAATTATCAAAATATTGCTTTTTCTATTTATGCAGTATTCGCTGTTTTTTTTGTTTTACCTTATCTGTTTACCTTAACAAACAAGCCACTAAATTTACAAGCTTCTTACAAAAAAGTATTGTTAGCTTTTTTTATTGGTATAGCAATTTTCTTTATCTCAGCAAATAAAAGTAATGAAGTATTGGTTTATACATTTTTACCAATGGCTATAATGGCGACAAACACGGTAGAATATTTACAGAATAAAATTCAACAAGAAATTATTTTGTTCGTATCAATTATTTGTGGAGTATTCTGTTTCTTTTCACAGTTATAATTTACTTCCGTAAGCTAAATCTCCTGCATCTCCAAGTCCTGGAATAATGTAATTTTTCTCGTTTAGTTTTTCATCAAGAGCGGCAACCCAAAGATGACAATTATTTGGAAGATTTTCTTCAAGATAAGCAATTCCTTCTGGTGCAGCAATTACAACTGCAAGGTGAATTTCTTTTGGTTTTTGTTCCAAATGCAATTTATTTAAAACTGCAACAATGGATTGACCTGTTGCTAACATAGGATCAATTAGAATTAAGTTTTTATTTTCAAAGGATGGAGCTGCTTGATATTCTACTAAAATTTCAAAATAATCATCATTATTTGGATGATGACGATAAGCTGAAACAAAACCATTTTCGGCATTATCAAAAATATTCATGAAACCTGTATGCAATGCCAATCCTGCACGAAGAATAGAACACAAAACGACATTGTCTGCAATTGTTGTAGTATGTTTTACGCCAAGAGGAGTTTGAACATCAATTGATTTATACTCTAAAGTTTTACTTAATTCATACGCCATAATTTCTCCAATACGTTCAATGTTTTTTCTAAAACGCATGCTGTCTTTTTGAATGTTGACATCCCGAATTTCCGCCAAAAAATGATTTAGAATACTATTGTTTTCAGAGATATAATGAATTTGCATAAAAGTAAAAAATTTGTATGTTTAAGTAAAAGTATAAAAACTATCTTTGCAAATAAAATTAATCATTATGTTTTCAAAATTTGCCTATTCTATATTTGAACAAAGTATCAAGGATTATCACGTTTACGACAATGTAAACCAACCTATTAACAATCCATATCCAAAGGAAAAAATAGAACATTTACTTTATTTTAAAAACTGGATTGACACGGTTCAATGGCATTATGAAGACATTATTCGTGATCCAAATATCGATCCTGTTGCAGCATTAACTTTGAAAAGAAAAATCGACGCTTCTAATCAAGAACGTACCGACATGGTAGAATATATTGACAGTTATTTTCTTCAAAAATATGCTCATGTTGAAGTAAAACCAACAGCCAAAATTAACTCAGAATCGCCAGCTTGGACGATTGATAGATTGTCAATTTTAGCTCTTAAAATTTATCATATGAACGAAGAAGCAACTCGCGCAGAAGCTTCTCAAGAACATAGAGATAAATGTCAAGAAAAACTAAACGTACTTTTAGAGCAAAGAACCGATTTATCAACAGCAATCGACGATTTATTGACTGATATTGAAAATGGTGACAAATTCATGAAAGTGTACAAACAGATGAAAATGTACAATGATGATGATTTGAATCCGGTTTTGTATCAGAATAAAAAATAATTTCCGACAACCTTTGTCACATAAAATAAAACATATAGCTGTCATTCGACTCTCTGCAATGGGAGATGTCGCAATGACAGTTCCTGTTATTTTAGCTTTAGTAAATCAATATCCGGAAGTTAAAATAACGATGGTTTCTCGCCCATTTTTCAAACCCATTTTTGAAAATATACCTAATTTAACTTTTTTATCAGTTCATACCAATCACCAACACAAAGGAATATTTGGATTGTATAGATTATACAAAGAAATTAAACACCAAAACGTTGAACAAGTTGCCGATTTGCACAACGTTTTGCGTTCAAAAGTTATTAGATTTTTATTTGCTTTAAGCGGAAAAAAAGTAGCCTTTACTGATAAAGGAAGAAAAGAGAAAAAAGAATTAACACGTGCAGAAAATAAAATTTTCAAGCCATTAAAATCAATGTTTGAAAGACATGTTGCTACTTTTAAACAGTTAGGTTATGATATAGATTTAAGCAATCCTGTTTTTTTGAGACAAATGGATATTCCTTTGAAAGCACAAAAAATCATTGGAAATAAAAATCAAAAATGGATAGGAATAGCACCTTTTGCTCATTATCAAAGTAAAACCTATCCAATGGATTTGATGAGAGAAGTTATTAGTAAATTATCTGAAAACCTAAACTTAAAAATCCTTCTTTTTGGTGGTGGAAAAAAGGAAATGGAACTATTAGAAGAGTTTTCAAATGAAAATGTAATAAATTTTGCTGGGAAAATATCTTTTGATGATGAATTACATCTGATTTCAAATTTAGATTTAATGGTATCGATGGACAGTGGAAACGCTCATTTGGCAGCGATGTTTGGCATAAAAACCATCACGCTTTGGGGCGCAACACATCCGTTTGCTGGTTTTTCACCGTTTAATCAACCTTTAGAAAATTGCTTGACTTCCGATAGAAATCAATATCCATTATTACCAACTTCTGTGTATGGAAATAAAAAAGTTGCTGGTTATGAAGATGTAATGAGAAGTATTTCTGTGGAGAAGGTAGTTTTCAGTATTCAGTCGAAGTTGGCAGAAGAATAATTTTTCACACGAATCTCACCAATTTACACGAATTTTGATGGTAAATTATTTCGCGAATTTATTTTTGTTGCAATTTTAAATTCGTGAAAATAAGTGCAATTTGTGTCAACTTTTTATCACAAATAAATCTGATTATCTCTACAAATCTCCAAAATATAACTCTTTAAATTTGAAATAGTGGCTTGATAATTTGGTGCTTCGTAGCCAAAACGCTCGTGTTCCATTTGTTCTTTTTCGATAGCGTTGCAACCTTTTAAAACTTCCTTAATCATATCGAGCAAGATTAATTCTTTGTTTTTGTTTTTCTCAAATTTGAAATCCACCAACTCATCTTCCAATTTTTCACAATATCCTAAAAGCTCTTGAACTTCTGGTTCGTCCAAAAGATCTTGAGCTTTTTTAAATATTTCGAGTTTGTTTTTCAAAGTTTAATTCTATAAAAATTTAACACAATCTACGTAACTGAACACTGAAATCTGAACACTGCTAACTGAATTTAGACATCATCAAAATCCACAAATATCTCACTACTTGTTGGATGCGCTTGACACGTTAAAATTAATCCTTCGGCAACTTCTTTGTCAGTCAAAATAGAGTTCTTTTTCATTTCAGCAGTTCCTTTTGAAATTCTAGCTAAACAACTGCTGCAAATTCCTCCTTGACAAGAATAAGGAGCGTCGATGCCTTGTTTTAGTGCAGCTTCTAATAAAGTTTGCTTTTGGCTCATTTCAAAAGTTGTTTCTTCATCGTCAACTAAAACAGTGATTTTTGTATGACCATTTTCCGAAGTTGCAATTTCTTTTTCTGCTGAAGTTGATGTTGAAAACAATTCAAATTTGATGTTTTTATCAGCAACATTATTTTCTTTTAAAACATTAGAAACCAAATTAATCATTTCTTCTGGACCACATAAATAGAATTTTGAGAATTCTTTTTCTTTGTGTTTGTTGTTCAAAACAAAGTTTACGTTGGCTTTATCAATTCGACCAAAAAGTTCATTTTCAACCTTAATTTGAGTGTACGCAAAATGAACAAAAAACCTTCCAACATATTGTTGTTGCAAATCGTGTAATTCTTGATGAAATATGGTTTCGTCAGTGTTTTTATTTCCGTAAACTAAAACAAAAGTGCTGTCTTTTTCGTTGTGCAAAACCGATTTTAGAATAGACATAACTGGTGTAATTCCGCTTCCAGCAACGAACGCAGCGTAGTTTCTTTGTCTGCCAACTTGTGGTTCAAAAGTAAATTTACCTTCAGGTTGACCAACTTCTATAATATCGCCAACTTTCAAATTATCGTTAGCAAATTTTGAAAAATGTCCGTTTTTTACAGACTTAATCGCAATTCGTAGCTCACCACTTTCAGGTGATGAACAAATAGAATAGGCACGACGTATTTCTTGTCCGTCAAGCGTAAGTTTTAGATTAATATATTGACCTGCAATAAATTGATAAGCAGATTGTAACTCAGAAGGAACATTAAAAACTACAGAAACCGCATTAGGAGTTTCACGTTTTACTTCTTTGATTTGTAATTTATAGAATTGTGACATTGTAAGTAATTTTTACAAAGGTAAGAAATAGCAATTATTTACTTTTATTTAAAATTTGAAATGTTTGTAACAAATTTTTAAATTCATCATCTAATACTTTATCCAAAAACAATCAACTATGTTCAAACATTTTATCATGCTCGAATGGAAGGCATTTCTTCGTTCGGCATCCTTAGGAACTAATATTGCAATGAAAATCTTTATTGGGTTTTTTGCAGCTTATTTTATGGTGATTTTTATTGCAGCAGGTATTGGAGTTTTCTTCATTTTGAAAAAGTCTGGACTTGAACCACTTTCAACTGTTAATAAATTCATGATTTACTATTTGGTAATGGATTTAGTGGTTAGGTATTTTCTTCAAAAGATGCCTGTGATGAATATTCGCCCATTATTGACTTTACCGATTAAAAGAAATACGATTGTTCATTTTACTTTAGGAAAAACGGCCTTGTCTTTTTTCAATTGGTCGCATGCCTTGTTCTTTATTCCGTTTTCTATTGTTTTAATGATGAATGGTTATTCTGTTTTGAATGTTATTCTGTGGCATTTAGGAATTATGGCGCTGTTTTATTTGAATAATTTTATAAATGTTTTAATTAATAATAAAGACAGTGTTTTCTATTCGGTTTTAGCTGTTGTTGCAGGTTTAGGTCTGGCTCATTATTATAAATTATTTGATGTTACGCTTTACACACAACCTTTTTTTCAAGGAATGTACGAAACAGTTTTTGTGTTTTTGATTCCGATACTTTTGGTAGTTGCTACCTATTATTTTGCTTTCAATTATTTTAAAAGCAATTTGAATTTAGACGAAGGTTTGGCGAAGAAAAGTGAAATTGCAAAGACACAAAACTTTTCTTTCCTAGACCAATTCGGAACTTTAGGAACGTTTTTGAAAAATGACCTTCGATTGTTATTAAGAAACAAGCGTTCTAAAACTACTCTTACAATGAGTTTCTTATTTATTTTTTATGGATTATTGTTTTTCACAAATTCGATAGAAGCTTACAGAAGTCCAATGTTTCAGATTTTTGCCGGAATTTTTGTTTCAGGCGGATTTCTTTTCACGTTCGGACAATTTGTACCAAGTTGGGACAGCGCTTATTATCAGTTGATGATGAGTCAAAATATTCAATACAGAGAATACATCAGTTCTAAATGGTGGTTGATGGTTATCGGAACATTGATTTCAACAATTTTAGCATCGTTTTATCTATTTTTTGGAGTTCACACTTATTTATTAGTTGTTGCTGGTGCAATTTTCAACATCGGAGTAAATTCACATTTAGTAATGCTTGGCGGAGCCTTTGTAAAAACTCCAATTGATTTAACAACAGGTAAAGGAGCTTTTGGCGATAAGCAAGCGTTCAATATTAAAACCATGTTAATTTCTCTTCCAAAAATGCTAATTCCAATGGCGCTTTATGCAATAGGATATTACATTTTCTCTCCAAACATCGGATTATTATTTGTGGCTTTGGCAGGAATTCTCGGATTTGCTTTTAGAAATTACGTTTTCAGTCAGATTGAAAAAATTTATAAAAAAGAAAAATACGCAACCATCGCAGCTTACAAACAAAAAAACTAGTTTTAGACTAATTACTATTTACTAATGACTAATCACTAAAAAAATGATACAAGTAAACAATCTCTCAAAAACATATAACAACGGAGTTAAAGTATTAAACATCACCAATCTTGAAATTCCAAAAGGACAAAGTTTTGGTTTAGTAGGAAATAATGGCGCAGGAAAAACTACTTTTTTCAGTTTGCTATTAGATTTAATTCAACCTTCAACAGGATTTATAAAAAACAATTCGATTCAAGTAAATACTAGTGAAGCTTGGAAACCTTTCACAGCAGCATTTATTGACGAAAGTTTCCTTATCGGATATTTGACAGCCGAAGAATATTTCTATTTCATTGGTGATTTGCGTGGTCAAAATAAAGCCGATGTTGATGCACTTTTAGCAAAACACGAAGAATTTTTCAATGGAGAAATCTTGAAAAGCAAAAAATACTTACGTGATTTATCTAAAGGGAATATGAAAAAAGTTGGAATCATAGCCACTTTAATAGGAAGTCCAGAAGTTGTAATTCTTGACGAACCATTTGCTAATTTAGATCCAACAACAGTAAATAGATTGAAAAAAATTATCAAAGAATTGTCTGATAATCCAGAAGTTACCGTTTTAGTATCTTCGCACGATTTAGTTCACACCGTTGAGGTTTGTAATAGAATTGTAGCTTTAAACAAAGGCGAAATTGTAAAAGATATTGAAACATCACCAGAAACGCTTAGAGAATTAGAAGCATTTTTTGCGGTGTAATTTTTTATACATTCAAAGTCATAAATCCGAAGTTCAAATTAATGTTCTTCGGATTTCTTTTTTAAAAAAAGCATTATTTTTTTCCACTTATCAAAAAGAAATGTATTTTTACCAGTTAGTTATACTAAAATTAGCCTTTTAGAGTTACTTATTAAAACGTTTTTACATTGAAATCAAATACTATCAAATACATTTTTTTATTAGGAACTATTGTTTTTTTTGTGGCTTGTTCAACAAAGAAGAACACTTTTCTTGCTAGAAATTCACATGCTTTAAGTACAGAATATAATATACTTTATAATGGTGGTATTGCTTTAGATAAAGGTATTGCCGACTTAAAATCACAATATAAAGATAACTTTTGGGAAATACTTCCAGTAGAGCGAATGCAAATTACTCAAGATCAAATGCTTCCTGGTCAAGCCAAAAATGCCAATTTTGAAAGAGCCGAAACCAAAGCAACAAAAGCCATTCAAAAACACTCAATGAATATTGATGGCGGTGAAAAAAATCCGCAAATGGATGAAGCACATTTAATGTTGGGGAAAGCGCGTTACTACGACCAAAGATTTGTTCCGGCATTAGAAGCATTCAATTATGTTTTGTACAAATATCCAAATAGTGACAAGATATATGAAGTAAAAATTTGGAGAGAAAAAACTAACATGCGTATGGATAATGATGCGTTAGCGGTTACAAATCTTAGAAAACTTCTAAAAGAAATTAAATTTAAAGATCAAATTTTTGCTGATGCAAATGCAACTTTAGCTCAGGCTTTCTTAAACTTAAAAGAGCAAGATAGTGCTGTTGCAAAATTAAAATTGGCTACAGAATTTACAAAATCTAACGAAGAAAAAGCAAGATATCAGTTCATTTTAGGACAAGTATATGAACAAATGGGTCATAAAGACAGTGCATTTGCTAAATATCAAGATGTAATTGATATGAAGAGAAAAGCAGCAAGACAATATGTAATTCAAGCACATGCTCGTCAAGCGCAACAATTTGATTTTGAAAATGGAGATACTTTATCCTTTATAAAAAAATATAAAGATTTATTGAAAGACAGAGAGAATCGTCCTCATTTAGATGTTCTTAATCATCAAATGGCCTTATTTTATGATAAATCAAAAAAGCCTGAAGTTGCCAAAAAATATTATAATAAATCATTAAAATCTAGATCTCAAGATGAATATTTGATAGCTTCTAATTATAGAAATTTAGCAGAAATTTATTTCAACAAAGCTAAATATGTAACAGCAGGAAAATATTTTGATAGCACTTTAACTGTTTTAAATTCAAGAACACGTGAGTTTAAATTGATTACAAAAAAGAGAGAGAATCTAGAAGATGTAATTAAATTTGAAGGAATTGCGCAACGTAATGATAGTATTTTGAAAGTGGCATCAATGTCATCTTCTGAAAAGGAGAACTATTACAAACAGTTTATTGATGAACTTAAAAAAGAAGAAAAAAGAAAGCAAGAATTAGCTGAGAAAGAAGCAAAAATTAAAGAGTTAGCTGCCTTAAACTCATCTGATGGTGATGTTTTAGGTAAAAACGGCGCTAAAGAATTAGCCCAACCAGATAATATTACTTCTAAGCAAGCTCCTCCTAAAGCAATTGCACCAACACCATCAATTTCAAGTAATTCAAGCACATTTTACTTTTACAATCCATCAACTATCGCTTTGGGTAAAGTAGAGTTTAAGAAAAAATGGGGAAATAGACCTCATGTAGAAAATTGGAGATGGTCAAAAGACATTATCAAAGAAGATAAAAATCCTGATGACAATAACGAAGTTGCCGACAATGGTGATAAAAAAGAAGAAGTAGATGAACGTTACACTACTGATTTCTATTTGAAACAAATTCCTTCTTCAAATAAAGATTTGGATAGTATAGCCAAAGAAAGAAATTTTGCATACTATCAATTAGGTGTTATCTACAAAGAGAAATTTAAAGAGTATAAAAGAGCTGCTGAAAAACTTGAAAAACTACTTCTAAACAATCCAGAAGAACGATTAGTGCTTCCTTCAATGTATAATTTATACAAGATTTATGAAATTATAGATCCAAGTAAAGCGCAAGCCATGAAAGCTAAAATTACGGCTCAATATCCGGATTCTCGTTATGCACAAATCATAAATAATTCTGCTAATTCAGGCCAATTAAGTTCTACACCAGAAGTTGCTTATGATTTACTTTATAAAGATTATGAAAAAGGTTTGTATAGAGAAGTATTTCCAAAAACCGAACTTGCAGTAGAGCAGTTTACAGGTGAGGAAATGGTTTCAAAATTTGAATTGCTAAAAGCCAATCTTTTAGGAAAACTTAAAGGATTGAGTGAATTTAAAAAAGCACTTAATTATTTAGCGTTAACATATCCTAATAGTGAGGAAGGGAAATCTACTGAAGTGTTTTTGGCTAAAAAAATGCCTTACTTAGAATCTCTTTCTTTTAATTCGGAGTTTCCATTATCTTGGAATATCTTGTATAAAGCAGATAACTTGGAAGACAAAAACACTAAAGCATTGTTAGAAAAGTTAAACAAATTTGCTGAAGAAAGAACGATAGAAAAACTATCAATATCAACAGATATTTATACCATTGACAAAAACTTCATTGTAATTCACGGAATCAAATCTTTAGATAACGCAAAAGGAATTGCTCAGGTTTTAAAAGAGTTTAAAGAATACAAAATTGCAGAACCAGCTATTGTTATATCGAGTGAGAATTACAAAGTAGTTCAGGTTAAAAAGAACATTGATGAATATACAGCAGGTGATTGGTTAAATAAAGATATAATTCCTGTTCAGAGAACGCTTGAATTAGACCAACCTAAAGAAGATGCAAAAAAGAAACCAGAGCTCACAAAAGAAGATGTTTTAAACAAACTCAATCAACAAGCTCCTCCAGAAAAAGGCAGATCAAATCAAGTAACAAAAGGAGTTAATCCAATGGAAACTGATGATGTTCCACCAAAAGGGATGATGCCTCCAACACCAGAATTACCTAAAAAACCATAAAGTTATGTTTGATAAAAAACCAAAATCATACACAGACCTTTTAGGAAAAACTAATAGAATAGTTGAAGGAACCACAATTAAAGGTGATATTTCTTCTCCTGCAGATTTTCGTTTAGACGGACATTTAATTGGTAATTTTGAGTCTAAAGGTAAATTAGTCATCGGTCCAGCCGGAAGTGTCAAAGGCGATATCATTTGTAAAAATTGTGATATTGAAGGTAAATTTGACGGAAAAATTCAAGTTTCAGAAATTTTGAACTTGAAATCTAAAGCAATAATTCATGGAGAAGTAGTTTGTGGAAAATTAGCCGTTGAACCAGGAGCAGAGTTTAGTGCCACATGTGTTATGAAACCTCATGTAAAAAATCTTCCACAAAATGGACAACCAGTCGAAGAAAAAACAGCGTAACAAGTGGTTGGCTTTGATAAATATACCTGTTCAAATGGGAGTAATTATTTATTTGTTTTCACTCTTAGGTAATTGGCTTGATCAAAAATATATAAATGAACATGGTTTATTTGTAAAAATCTTAACATTAACTGGTGTAGCAATAGCTTTTTACAATTTGAACAGACAATTAAAAGACATCAATTCCTCTCAATAATGAAATCCAATCCATACAAATCTATTTTTATCTCTTTTTTTGTTGCACTTGTCTTATTTGCTATTCACAAATTTGCCTTTCTTTTATTTGCACCAGAAAAATTTGAATCGAGTTTCGTTTACTCTATTGAACTTCTCTATGCTTTCTTTTTTATTTTCACTGTAATCATTTTATTTGTCTTGATTAAGATCAATCAAAAGAATATAAATAATGTAGGTTTTTCTTTTATGTTCTTAACGAGTCTAAAAATGGCAATTGCCTACTTTTTTTTGCGACCTATTCTCAATTCTCAAAGTATTTATGCAGGATCAGAAAAAATCAATTTCTTTATTATTTTCATTCTGTTTTTAATAATAGAAACTGTTGTTACCATAAGAATATTGAACAATAAACAATAAATAGTTCAAAAATCGATAATTTCATCAAAAAAAATAAAAGTAATACTTTTTAATATTAATTTAAATTGTACTTTTGCACCAAATTTCAGAAAATAAATTAAAGATAATTATCAGATATGGTGTTTTCAAACAAACCACTCCAATTTATAGTAGCCGTTTTAGTCGCTTGTCTTCCCTTATTTAGTTCTGCAAATACTGCAACTGATTCTGTTCATGCAAAAGCAGAAGTTAAAACAGAATCTAAGGTTTTAAATATAAAAGAAAAAGAAGCCGAAGAAAGAAAAGAGTATATTCAGCATCACTTACTTGATACTCATGATTTTCATTTATTTTCTTATGTTGATGCCAATAAAGAAGAACATCATATCGGTTTTCCTCTTCCAGTAATTTTATGGGATGAAGGTTTACATTTATTTTCTTCTTCACAGTTTCACCATGGAGAAAAAGCAGCTGAAAGTAAAGGTAAATTTTATAAGTTACATCACGAAAAAATATACAGAGTTGATTCAGCTGAAGGTGAAATACAATTAAATAATGAAAATCATCATCCTACAAATGTAAAACCTCTAGATTTATCAATAACAAAAAATGTTTTTGTTATGTTGTTGGTTTCTGTATTGATATTTTTGTTATTTAGAAGTTTGGCTAATTCTTATGCAAAAAATAATGGTGTAGCTAAAGGAATTGGTCGTTTCTTTGAGCCAATAATTATTTATGTAAGAGATGAAATTGCTATTCCAAACATTGGCGAAAAGCATTATAAAAAATACATGAGTCATTTATTAACTGTGTTTTTCTTTATTTGGTTTTTAAATATTTTTGGATTGTCACCGTTAGGCATCAATGTTACTGGTAACATAGCAATAACGGCTTGTTTAGCAATTATCACATATATCATTACTACATTGACAGCTAATAAAAACTATTGGGGTCATATTTTTTGGATGCCGGGTGTGCCAGTTCCAATGAAATTAATTTTAGCACCAATTGAATTATTAGGTACAATCATTAAGCCTTTTTCACTTATGATACGTTTGTATGCTAATATTGTTGCTGGTCATATTGTATTAGGAAGTTTAATAGGATTGATGTTTTTATTTAAAAGTTGGTTCGGTAGTACTTTATCTTTTGGACTTTCTTTTGCAATTTCATTAATTGAAGTGCTTGTTGCATTGTTGCAAGCTTATATATTTACAATGTTAACTGCTTTATATTTTGGTTCTGCAGTTGAAGAGCATCATCACGAAGAAGAAGCTCATCATTAAAATAGATAAACAGATATAGGTTTTTAATATATCAAAAATCTAATATTTAATATCTAATATCA
The DNA here is from genome assembly GCF_039539185.1 of Flavobacterium cheonanense. Taxonomy (NCBI): domain Bacteria; kingdom Pseudomonadati; phylum Bacteroidota; class Flavobacteriia; order Flavobacteriales; family Flavobacteriaceae; genus Flavobacterium; species Flavobacterium cheonanense. Next base: position 604,351 of record NZ_BAABCT010000002.1, read on the forward strand.
AATTTGAATGTTTAATTTTTAATACATATTTTTATGGAAATTCCTAAAATCATTGGAGCTGGATTAGTAGTTATTGGAGTTGGAATGGGTATCGGTAGAATCGGTGGTTCTGCAATGGACGCTATTGCTCGTCAACCAGAAGCTACTGGAAAAATTCAAACAGCTATGCTTATTGCAGCTGCCCTTATTGAAGGTATTGGATTCGCTGCTTTATTTGCAGTTTAATTCAAAAAATTAACAAAAGCTATAACGGTTGGTTGTAGCTTTTGTTTAAATTAAATGTTTTAAAAATATTTTATATATATGGAAAAATTAATAGAACAATTTTCGCTAGGTTTATTTTTTTGGTCAGCATTAATCTTTATAGGGTTAATTTTAGTACTTAAAAAATTCGCTTGGAAACCAATTCTTGATGCTGTAAACGAAAGAGAAGAAGGAATCAAAAACGCATTGCTTTCTGCTGAAAATGCAAAAAAAGAAATGCAAAATCTTAAATCAGATAATGAAAAATTATTAGCTGATGCAAGAGCTGAAAGAGACTTGTTGATGAAAGAAGCTCGTGAAATCAAAGAAAAAATGATTAACGATGCTAAATCTGAAGCTCAAGCAGCTGGAGAAAAAATGATTTCTCAAGCTAAAGCAGCTATCGAAAGTGAAAAAAATGCAGCTATGACAGAATTGAAAAATCAAGTTTCTTCTTTGTCATTAGAAATTGCTGAAAAAGTATTAAGAGACGAATTATCTAACAAAGAATCTCAAACTAAATTAGTTGAGAAAATGTTAGGTGATGCTAAATTAAACTAATCATTATGTCTAGAGCAGCGATTAGATACGCAAAAGCAATTTTAGATATTGCTCAAACTTCAGGAAAAGCTGAAGCAGTAAATAATGATATGAAATCTATCGTTACAGCTGTTGCAGAAAGTACAGAGTTAAAAGATTTTTTATCAAGTCCTGTTATCAAAATGGATGTGAAAAAATCAGCTATATCTGAAATATTTTCAAATGTTCAAGCTGAAACTCAAAGTTTATTCAACTTGTTGTTTGAAAACAAAAGATACGAAATTCTTGAATCAATAGCCGTTCAATACACTAAGTTGTATGATGTAAGTAATGGAGTTGAAGTTGCCAAAGTAACAACAGCTTTCCCAATTACTGCTGAATTAGAAACTAAAGTATTGGCTAAAATCGCAGAATTTTCAAAAAATAAAATTACAATTGAAAATATAGTAGATCCTTCTATTATTGGTGGATTTATTTTAAGAGTTGGCGACCAGCAGTATAATGCTTCTGTAGCAGGCAAATTGAGTGAATTAAAACGTGAATTTGCAAATTAATTGATATGAAAAAAGTAGTATTTATTTTTGTTGTTTTATTTTCTTTTTTAGGATTTAGTCAAGATATTAAATTAAAAAAAGGAGAAGTTCTTGTTGACGAAAAAGCATGGTTGAATTACGATGGTTGTGGTGGTTTTAGTCAAAATTGTAGTTTAATGTTGGCTTCGAATAAAGAAGAAGTTATTTACATGAATCTTGTTATAGTTCCAGGTGTTGAGCCAATTACAAATTACAACAAGAATGGTGAATTGAAATACATTGAAGTTAAATTTCTAGGTCTGAATAGAACAATTGAATTAGATATGACCTTTAAAAAGGCAATTGGTATTCTTTATAATTCAAAATGTATAAATGAAGATGGTACTTTTGATGAAGATAAGGTTCAAAGATTAATTGAAAAATATGGAACTCCTTTTTCAGATAGATTAAACAAAACGACGACAAATAATAATACGAATACAGTTATAATAAAAGAAGAGCCAAGAAGATCAGGCGTTAATATAAACATAGGTAGATAATCATAAATATTATGGCAGAAATTAAACCTGCTGAAATTTCAGCAATATTAAAAAAACAATTATCTGGTTTTGAATCAGGTGCATCGTTAGAAGAAGTAGGAACTGTACTTCAAGTGGGTGATGGTATCGCTCGTGTTTACGGTTTATCAAATGCTCAATACGGAGAGTTAGTACAATTCGAAAACGGATTGGAAGCTATCGTATTGAACTTAGAAGAAGACAACGTAGGAGTTGTACTTTTAGGACCATCTACAGGAATTAGAGAAGGTTCTACAGTAAAACGTACGCAACGTATTGCTTCTTTAAAAGTTGGTGAGCAAATCGTTGGTCGTGTGGTAGATACATTAGGTAATCCAATCGATGGTAAAGGACCAATCGGTGGAGAACTTTATGAAATGCCATTAGAAAGAAAAGCTCCTGGAGTTATCTTTCGTCAACCAGTAACAGAACCATTACAAACAGGTATCAAGTCAATCGACGCGATGATTCCAGTTGGTAGAGGTCAACGTGAGTTGGTTATTGGTGACCGTCAAACAGGTAAAACAACTGTTTGTATCGATACTATCTTAAATCAAAAAGAATTTTATGATGCTGGTCAACCAGTATTTTGTATCTATGTTGCAATTGGACAAAAAGCTTCAACTGTTGCATTAATTGCAAAAACATTAGAAGAAAAAGGTGCAATGGCTTACACAGTTATTGTTGCTGCAAATGCTTCAGATCCAGCTCCAATGCAAGTATACGCTCCAATGGCAGGTGCTGCAATTGGTGAATATTTCCGTGATTCAGGTCGTCCTGCTTTGATTATCTATGATGATTTATCAAAACAAGCTGTTGCTTACCGTGAGGTGTCTCTTTTATTAAGAAGACCACCAGGTCGTGAGGCTTATCCTGGAGACGTTTTTTACTTACACTCTCGTTTATTAGAAAGAGCTTGTAAAGTAATTGCTGATGATGATATCGCAAAAAACATGAACGATTTACCAGACAACTTGAAAGGTATCGTAAAAGGTGGTGGTTCGTTAACTGCTTTACCAATTATCGAAACTCAAGCTGGAGACGTATCTGCATATATCCCAACAAACGTAATTTCGATTACAGACGGACAAATTTTCCTTGATGGAGATTTGTTTAACTCTGGAGTTCGTCCTGCAATTAACGTAGGTATTTCGGTATCTCGTGTTGGAGGTAACGCACAGATTAAGTCAATGAAAAAAGTTGCTGGAACATTAAAATTAGACCAAGCTCAATTCCGTGAATTAGAAGCTTTCGCGAAATTTGGTTCTGATTTAGATGCGGTTACTTTAAACGTAATTGAAAAAGGTAGAAGAAACGTTGAAATCTTAAAACAAGCAGTAAACGATCCTTATACAGTAGAAGACCAAGTAGCAATTATCTACGCTGGTTCTAAAAACTTGTTAAGAAATGTTCCTGTAAATAAAGTTAAAGAATTCGAAAATGATTATATCGAATACTTAAATAACAAACACAGAGACACGCTTAATGCTCTTAAAGCTGGTAAGTTGGATGACAACATTACTGATGTTTTAGAAAAAGCAGCTAAAGAAATTTCAGCTAAATATAATTAATTATAAGTGAAAAGTGAATAGTGATTAGTAAAAAGCTAATTACTATTTACTTATTACTAATTACTAGAAAAAAATGGCAAACTTAAAAGAAATCCGTAATAGAATTACTTCCGTTCAGTCAACGATGCAGATTACATCGGCGATGAAAATGGTTTCTGCTGCAAAGTTGAAAAAAGCACAAGATGCAATTACAGCAATGCGTCCATATGCTGAGAAGTTAACGGAATTATTACAAAGTTTAAGTGCAACACTTGATGGTGAAGTAGGCGGAAGCTTTACATCGCAACGTGAAGTGAAAAAAGTATTAATTGTTGCCGTAACTTCTAATAGAGGTTTGTGTGGTGCTTTCAATACCAATGTTATCAAACAAGTAAAATCAATTGCCGAATCTTATCAAGGAAAACAAGTAGATATTTTTGCTATTGGTAAAAAAGGTGGTGATGTACTAGCTAAAACAAATACTATTTTAGCAAGTCAAAATTCTATTTTTGATAACTTAACATTCGAAAATGTTGCTCAAATTGCTGAAGAATTAACTCAAAAGTTTACTTCTGGTGAGTACGATAAAATCGAAATTGTTTACAATCAGTTTAAAAATGCTGCAACTCAAATAGTTCAAACCGAACAATTTTTGCCATTAGCACCTGTTAAATCTGATAAACCAGTTTCAACAGGAGATTATATTTTTGAACCTTCTAAAGAAGAAATTGTTTTAACATTAATTCCAAAATCTTTAAGAACTCAATTGTACAAAGCAATTCGTGATTCTTTTGCATCAGAACATGGAGCTCGTATGACAGCAATGCATAAAGCAACGGATAACGCAACAGAATTAAGAAACCAATTGAAATTAACATACAATAAAGCACGTCAAGCTGCAATTACTAACGAAATCTTAGAAATCGTTGGTGGAGCAGAAGCTTTGAAAGGATAAGGAAAAATTTTTAATTTTTTCAAATCTTCAAAAATGCGAAGCTTTGAAAGGTTAATTTAATTCAAAATAAAATTAAGGAAGAGTCAACATTTGTTGGCTCTTTTTTTATTACATCAATTTAATAACTATTTTTGTTTCACATTAAATAAAATCACTTTGAGTTTATACAAAAATCTTTTCAAGCAAACACTAATCTATGGTTTGGCAACTGTTTTGCCACGAATGATAAGTTTTATGCTTAATCCATTATACGTTGATAGATTGCCAAAACAAGAGTTTGCCGATGTCTCTATTGTCTTTGCTTGGTTGGTTTTTTTTAATGTAATCTTATCTTACGGAATGGAAACCGCATTCTTCCGATTTTATAATAAAGACGAAAACAAGAAAAGCGTTATTTCAACTGCTACCGTTTCTATTTTTTGGTCGTCAATTTCATTTTTGTTTCTTGCCTTGATTTTTAGAAACACATTATCACATTTGGCTGAAATAAAAGTCGAATACATAACATACACTATTTGGATATTAGTTCTCGATGCATTAGTAATCATACCTTTTTCGAGATTGAGAGCAACTAAAAGACCAATGCAATATGGAATTATTAAAATTGCTAATGTGTCTTTAATGATGCTTTTAAATTTGTTCTTTTTAATTTTTTTACCTGAAATTGCAGAGTCAAATCCTGAGGGTTTTTTTAATACTATTTACTTTGAAAATTTTCAAGTAGGTTATATTTTTATTTCTAATTTAATTGCAAGTTTGTTAACTTTTATTGTGCTTTCTCCAGATTATTTCAAGATAAATTGGAAATTCGATTTCAATCTTTGGAAACAAATGATGCAATATGGGTATCCAATTTTGATTGCTGGAATAGCTTTTGCCATCAACGAACATTTTGATAAAATTCTTTTAGATTGGATGAATGTTCCAAAAGCTGATATTGGAGCTTATTCTGCCTGTTATAAAATTGGAATGTTCATGGTTTTATTTAGAACAGGTTACACACTTGGAATCGAACCTTTTTTCTTCAGTCATGCCAGCAATGAAAACGCACCTCAAACTTATGCAATGATTACAAAGTATTTTGTTATTTTCGGGTCGTTTATCACGCTTTTTGTTATCATTTTTATTGATTTATTAAAACTGCTATTAGTACCAAGTGAAGAATATTGGGATGCAATAAAAGTGGTTCCATTAATAGTTTTAGCGAATTTCTTTCTTGGTATTTATACTAATTTATCGGTTTGGTATAAGTTAATTGATAAAACAAAAATCGGCGCTTACATATCCATAATTGGAGCAATAGTAACTTTGTCATTGAATTATTTATTAATCAAAGAATTCAGTTATTATGGATCAGCAATTGCAACATTGGCAGCTTATGGAACGATGATGATAATATCCTATAAAATGGGGCAAAAGAAGTATCCAATTCCATATGAAATCAATACGATTTTGAAATATTTGGGCTTATCCATTGCCTTTTCAGCTATTGCTTTTTATATTCCTTATTTGAGAGAAAATTATCTTGTGAAAATCGTTTTACTTTCGCTATTTTTATATTTCATTTACAGAAACGAAAAGGAAACACTTTTAAAAATCATCAAACGAAAATAATAAATCATGACGATTAAAATTATAAATAAATCACAACACGAACTACCTAATTACGAAACCATTGCCTCTGCAGGAATGGATTTACGTGCTAATATTTCAGAACCAATTACCTTAAAATCTTTAGAAAGAACTATTGTAAAAACAGGACTTTTTATTGAATTACCAATAGGTTACGAAGCACAAGTAAGACCAAGAAGCGGATTATCTGCAAAAAAAGGAATCACCGTTTTAAATTCACCTGGAACAGTCGATGCCGATTATCGTGGCGAAATCGGAGTTATTTTAGTAAATTTATCCAATGAAGATTTTATCATCGAAAATGGTGAAAGAATTGCACAATTAATTATCGCCAAACACGAAAGAGCCGAATGGATTGAAGTACAAGAATTATCTGAAACTTCTCGTGGAGAAGGTGGTTTTGGTTCAACAGGAGTGAAATAAGAGATCAGTTTTTTTACAGTTACAACAATACAATATACAACAATACAATATACAATATTCAAAGTATGAAAATAATAGTACCAATGGCAGGTCGTGGTTCAAGATTACGTCCGCACACATTAACGATTCCAAAACCATTAATTCCTATTGCAGGAAAACCTATCGTTCACCGTTTGGTAGAAGATATTGCTGGTGTTTTAAATCAACCAATAGAAGAAGTAGCTTTTGTAATTCACGAAAGTTTCGGTAAAAAAGTAGAAGAAGAATTAATTGCAATCGCCGAAAAACTTGGCGCAAAAGGAACAATTTATTATCAAAATGAAGCGCTTGGAACAGGTCATGCTATAATGTGTGCAAAAGATTCTTTGAGTGGTCCAGCAGTAATCGCTTATGCTGATACTTTAATTCGAGCTGATTTTGACTTAGACCAAAATGCTGATAGTGTAATTTGGGTAAAACAAGTTGATCAACCTGAAGCTTTTGGAGTTGTCAATTTGAATTCCAATGGAGAAATAATCGAATTGGTTGAAAAACCAAAAGAGTTTGTTTCTGATTTAGCAGTGATAGGAATATACTATTTTAAAGATGTTGCCGTTTTAAAAAATGAGTTGCAATCAGTACTTGATAATAACATCATTCATGGAGGTGAATATCAAATTAATGATGGAATCAAACAAATGATGGCAAAAGGCATGGTATTTGTTCCGGGTAAAGTAGACGAATGGATGGATTGCGGAAATAAAGATGTAACGGTTGACACCAACAACAGAATGTTAGGGTTTTTACATAATGATGGTGAAAATTTAGTTTCGAGTGATGTAAAATTAGAAAATTCAACAATAATTCCACCATGTTATATAGGTGGAGATGTATATTTGATAAATTCAACAGTTGGTCCAAATGTCTCTTTAGGTAAAGGTTGTCATGTAATTGACAGCTCAATAAAAAATAGTTTAGTTCAAACACATTCAAATATTAAAAATGCCAATTTAGACAACGCAATGATTGGTAATCATGCTACTTTTGATGGCAAATTTACAAGTATTAGCATTGGAGATTATTCCGTTTTAGAATAATTCCTTTGCGGCTTTCAAAACTTAATAGGTTTAAATAGTATAAAGTTAAATTTGGTGAAATTTTTTCTATATATTGAATTTGTGCAAATTCGTGCAATTCGTGTAAAATAATAAAATGAAAAAAATAGTTTTATATAGTTTTCTTTTCGGAATGTTTTTCATTCCAAACGTTCTTTTGGCTCAAACCGAACCAGAAGACGTTGCTACTGTTTCTGATGAATTTGAAAATTACTACTATGAATCTCTGAAACAAAAAGGCATCGAAAACTATGACAAAGCTATTGAAGCACTAGAAAAGTGTAAAAATATTCAACCAGAAAATCCAATTGTGTTTTTTGAATTAGGTAAAAATTATCTTTCTCAAAAAAAGTATAAAGATGCATACGATAATTTTGAAAAAGTGACCAAAATTGATCCCAAAAACCGTTGGGCTTGGGTTGGAATGTATGACGTTTGTTACGACACAAGAGATTATAATCAGGCAATAATTATTGTTCAAAAATTAGTTGAATTCAAACCCGATTATAGAGAAGATTTGGTTTCATTGTATATGAATACGCAGCAATTTGACAAAGCATTAGATTTGATAAACGAGTTGAATGAAACGGTTGGAAAATCTGAAAAACGTGAATTATATAAAGCTGATATCTTACGCGATGCTAAATACCAAGGTTCTGAAAAAGCCAATCTTATCGATAAAATAAAAAAGAATCCTAAAGATGAAGCTAATTATATTGCTCTAATTTATATGTATTCTCAAAGCAATCAAGAAGAAAAAGCTTTAGAAATTGCCAAGCAATTAGAAAAAGAAATTCCAACTTCCGATTGGGCTCAAGTAAGTTTATTTAAGTTTCATATTAATAACAATGACGGAGACAAAGCAGTAAAATCAATGAATACTGTCTTAGCAAGTGATAAAATAGATAAGAAAATTAAGCATCGTATTTTGAATGAGTTTTTAATTTTTTCAAAGAATAATCCACAATACGATAAAGATTTAGACAAAGCAATTGGTTATTTTGATAACGATAAAGAAGTAAAAGTTGCTAAGGAAATAGCTAAATTTTATCAATCTAAAAAAGATTGGACCAAAGCAATAAAGTATTATGAAATGCATCTAAAAAATGCAACAGATGATATGGAAACCATTCTACTTTTAATGCAAGCTTATACAGAGAATTTGCAGTTTGATAAATTAGCAAAAATATCTGAAGAGCAATTGCAATTGTTTCCAACACAACCTCAGTTGTATTATTATAATGGATTGGCAAACAATCAATTAAAAAATTATAAAAAAGCAAAAGATGTTTTAGAATCAGGAATAGATTTTATAATAGACGATACTATTTTAGAAATCAATTTCAACCTTCAATTGGGTGAAGCGTCTAATGGATTGGGAGATATGAAGAAGAAAGATTTATATTTTTCTAAAGCCAACCAATTAATTGAAAAACAAAAAAGAAAATAGTAAACACGCCATTCAGTTTGATTATCTATGAAAAAATACCTTGTCCTTTTCGTTGTTATTTTTCTAGCATCTTGTAAACCTAAAGCTGTTTTGGCAGAAGGTAGTGCAAGTAGTACCTTATCTGCAGATAAAATAATAGAGAATCATTACAACAATAAAACAGATTTTTCTACATTATATATTAAAGCTGGTGCGAGATATGAAGATGAGAAAAACACTCAAAATGTTTCAGCAGAAATAAGAATAAAGAAAAACGAAAAGATATTAGTAAGTATTAGGGTTTTAGGAATAACTATGGCTAAAGCTTTAATTACACCAACATCAGTTCAGTATTATGAAAAGATTGGAAACAAATATTTTGAAGGCAATTATGAAGGATTAAGCCAATGGCTTGGAACCGATTTAGATTACAACAAAGTAGAAAATATGTTTCTTGGAAAAGCATTGGATGATTTGCATAAAGAAAAATATGCAGTTTCAATCATGGAAAAACTGTATAAATTAGAATCAAAGCCTGAGGAGAACACCAACAAATCTTTTTATTTTGAAAGCGAAAATTTTTTAATAAAAAGACAAGAAATCAATCAACCTTTTCAAGATAGAACGTTGCAAATTGCTTATCCCGATTATAAAAAACACAATGAAATGATTTTACCTTTATCTTTGGCAATTAATGCCCGACAAAAGAAAGGGAATACAAAAATCGATATTGAATATAAAACGGTTACATTCAACGAGGATTTATCATTTCCTTACAGTGTTCCTGAAGGATATGAACGAATTTACATTGACAAGATATAATGGTTATGCAAAAAAAATTAGTCACATTATTTTTAGTTTTACTTACTTCATTTGCTTGGAGCCAACAAAGTCAGGAAGAACTTGAACAGAAAAAAGCTAAAATTCAAGACGAAATTCGTGAAAAAGAACGCCTGCTTCAAGAAGTTAGAGGTAAAGAAAAATCGGTAGTAAAATTACTTCAAATTCAAAAAGAGAAAATTGGATTGAAAGAGAAACTAATCAATACAACAGCTAAGCAAACTAAGTTGTTGAGTAATGACATGTACATCAATCAACTTCAAATAAATAAGTTGAATAGAGAATTGGTAGTACTAAAAGACGATTATGCAGAAATGATTTTGAAGTCTTATAAAAGTCGTTCGCAGCAGAGTCGAGCTATGTTTATGTTATCATCAGAAAATTTCTTGCAAGCCTACAAAAGATTGCAATACATGAAACAATACTCTAGCTACAGAAAAATGCAAGGTATTGAAATCAAAGATAAAACTGATAAACTAGCAGATTATAATAAAAAATTAAGCGGACAAAAAACGGAGAAAGAAAAACTTCTTGCTGAGCAAGAAAAGCAACGTCAAGATTTAGAAAAAGAAAAGCAGGAACAAGAAAAAATCGCCAATAGCTTAAAGAAAAATAAAAAACAAATTACAGCTGAGATTAAGAAAAAGCAACAAGAATACAGAAAAATTGATGCTCAAATTCAAAAGTTGATTCGTGATGCGATTGCCGAAGCCAATAAAAAAGCAGCTGCAGCAAAGGCTAAAGCCAATCCAAAAACAACAACCGCTGCTGAAACTAAAAAAATTGAAACATCTACTAAAATTGTTTTAACACCAGAAGGACAATTGGTTTCGAATAATTTTAAAGCTAACAAAGGAAGATTACCTTGGCCAGTAGAAAAAGGAACTATTACTTTAGGTTATGGTGATCAACCACATCCAGTTTATAAATCTTTAATCATTCACAATAGTGGTCTCGAAATAACCACAGAATCTGGTTCTAATGCACGAGCTGTTTTTAGTGGAGAAGTAACTAAAGTAATTGTAATTTCGCCTTTAAACAAAGCTGTTTGTGTGCAACACGGAGATTACTTTACTATCTATCAAAATCTTGGAAGTGTAAATGTAAGTGCCGGTGATAAAGTATCGACCAAACAAGTGTTAGGAAAAGTACGAACCAATGCCGAGGGTAAAACAGTGTTGAAGTTTATGATTTCTCAAAATACAACTTACACCAATCCTTCACAATGGATAAGTAGATAAAAGAAAAGTCCGCAATTAGCGGACTTTTCTTTTTATAAAAACAATGCTTTCAATTCAGTAGCATCGTGTGGATTCATTTTTCCTGCCAGGACTAAACTTAATTGCTTTCTTCTTAAAGCTGCGTCAAATCTTGATTTTTCTTCCTCAGTTTGCGGTTCTAATGGTGGAACGGCAACTGGGTTTCCTGTTTCGTCTACGGCCACAAAAGTGTAGATGGCTTCATTGGCTTTAGTTTTATTTCCAGATTCTCTATCTTCAATCCAAACGTCTAGAAAGATTTCCATAGATGATGTAAAAGCTCTTGAAACTTTTGCTTCAATAGTAACCACACTTCCCAAAGGAATAGAACGGTTGAAAGCTACGTGATTGACAGATGCAGTTACTACAATTCGTCTAGAATGTCTTCTTGCTGCAATACTTGCTGCTCTGTCCATTCTGGCTAATAATTCACCACCAAAAAGATTATTTAATGGATTTGTTTCACTTGGCAACACTAAGTCGGTTAACGTTGTTAAAGAATCTATAGGATGTTTAGGAGTCATAGTTTTTTTTTATTTCATACAGTTCGACCTTATGGTCTCGGGTGCAAAGGTAGTAATTATAGTATTTTAATAAAGGAACAAAAAACAAAAAATCCCGAATATATCGGGACTTTTCTATAATTCTTGAATTAATAACCAAGCTTCTGGATTATGTGATTTTTTTATTCTTTGCATTTCATTTTGAGCTTCTGTGTAGGAAGAAAAACTCTTGTAAACTACAGGAAATAATCCATGTTTATTTTGAGGAATTCTTCTTGCAGGATAACCTAATTTTAGAAGTAAATCATACATCTTCTCTGCATTTTTCTCCATTTGAAAAGCACCAGCTACAACATGGTAAGGCATTTTTCCTTCAGAAACGGTAAGTGTTACAGCAGGAAGTGGATTGCTAATGATAAAAGTAGCCTCTTGAATTTTTTGTTCAACTTGTTTTTGAACTTTTGTTTGAACTGCTAATGTTTCTTGTTGTATTTGATTTTGATAATACTGATTTCCAAAGAAACCACCAGCACCAAGTAATCCAGCACCAAGAACAAAAATGGCTGCATATTTTAAGAAATTACCCGAACTTCTTTTTTCTGGAGTAAAAGCAATCGGAGCTTTTTCCTCAAGAACTTCAATTTCTTCTTTGTAAACTTCACGTTTTACAGCAGGCGAAACATATGTCGTTAATCCGAAAGAAGAAGTCAAATAATTAACTTGATCTGAAGGTACAAAAACTAAATTTCGTTCAGCATTTAAGGAAAGATCACCAATATTTTTAATAGTAATAGCACCAAAATCATTCAACTTAGATTTCCATGCAGCCACTTGATTTTCAATTATAGTAACTGCTACTTCATAACTCATTTTTTCAGCTTGAGCGATATGATTAGCAAGTAAACCGTCATTATTTTTCAAATAAGCATTGAAAGAAATCAATTTCTTTGGTGGATAAAACGAATGCGAATCTTGATGCAATTGCGCCGATTGGATTTCGGTTAAAAAAGCACCAAATCCTGGAACAGTTACACATTGGTAACGATATAATAATTGTGATATGTATTGATCCATCTTCATAATGACAAATTTAATTATTTAATGTGGAATGCAAAATTTTATCAACAAACTTTGTTAACAATTTTTATTGTTCTTACTTTTGGAGTCATATTTATACACACCATACAGATTTAATATAATGAACGACACAGAATTACTGCACTTATTGGCATTACTAAAAGTAGATGGCGTTGGCGATATTGTTGCCAAAAAATTGCTCACTCATTGCGAAAATGCCCAATCAATCTTCAAAACCAAAGCCTCTAAACTAACTTCAATTGACGGAATTGGTAAAACTTTAATTAAAAGTTTGAAAGATAAATCGGTTTTTAAACAAGCCGAAGAAGAACTTCGTTTTATTAAAGACAACAACATTAATTTGATTTATTATCAAGATAAAGAATATCCTAATCGACTCAAACATTGCATTGATAGTCCGGTTTTAATGTTCTCTTCTGGAAAAATGGATTTGAACAATCAGAAGATAATCAGTATTGTTGGCACTCGTGAAGTTACTTCTTATGGTACCGAGTTTTGTAAAAAATTAATCGAAGATTTAGCACCATTAAATCCAATCATCGTTAGCGGATTTGCCTATGGAGTTGATATCGTTGCTCACAAAGCTGCTATGGATAATAATTTGCAAACTATTGGTGTCATTGCCCATGGATTGAATCAAGTTTATCCAAAAGTGCATAAAAAATATGTTGCCAAAATGGAAGAAAATGGAGGTTTTCTAACCGAGTTTTGGAGCACATCAAATCCTGAAAAGGAGAATTTTGTGAAACGAAATCGCATCGTTGCCGGAATGAGCGAAGCTACTATTGTAATTGAAAGTGCAGAAAAAGGTGGCTCGCTAATTACAGCCAATTTAGCCAATGATTACAATAGAGATGTCTTTGCCGTTCCAGGAAGAATTTCTGATAAATTTAGTCAAGGTTGCAATAATTTGATTAAAACCCAACGCGCCCATTTACTAACATCAGCAGCTGATATTCTTTACATTCTAAATTGGGAATTACAACCTAAAGAAGAAAAAGTAATTCAAAAACAGCTTTTCATCACTTTAGAAAGCGACGAACAAAAACTCTACGATTATCTTATAAAAAACGGAAAGCAACTACTTGATGTAATTGCTCTCGATTGTGATTTTCAAGTTTTTAAAACCGCATCTATTTTATTGAATATGGAACTAAAAGGAGTTGTTAGACCTTTGCCGGGAAAATTGTTTGAAGTGGTTTAGGTTATTCAAATCCTAGTTTTACTCTAACTCTTCCTAAAACTTCATTGGCAATTAAATGAGCTTTTTGAGCACCTTTTTGCAACAAAGCATCAACTTCTTCAAGATGGTTGATGTAGTAATTATATTTTTCTCTTTGGGTTTTAAATTTCTCGCAGATCAACTCAAACAAAGCTTGTTTGGCGTGACCATAACCATAATTTCCACCAAGATAATTTTGTCTCATGCTTGCAACTTGCTCCTCATTAGCTAGTAATTTATAAAGAGCAAAAATTTTGCAAGTATCTGGGTTTTTTGGTTCTTCAAGTGGCGTGCTATCACTTTCAATTGACATAACTTGTTTGCGCAAAGCTTTGTCATCAAGGAAAATATCTATAATATTTCCACGAGATTTACTCATTTTATTTCCGTCAGTTCCGGGAATGTACATGGTTTCTTCTTGCACTTTTCCTTCAGGAATAACAAAGGTTTCACCCATTTGATGATTAAATCTTGAAGCTACATCACGAGTAATTTCAATATGTTGCATTTGGTCTTTTCCAACAGGAACAAAGTTAGCATCATACAATAAAATATCAGCAGCCATCAACATTGGATACGTAAACAATCCTGCGTTTACGTCTTCCAGTCTATCGGCTTTATCTTTAAATGAATGTGCTAATGTCAATCTTTGAAAAGGAAAGAAACAACTCAAATACCATGACAATTCTGCCGTCTGAGGCACATCGCTTTGACGGTAAAAAGTTACTTTATTGATGTCTAAACCACAAGCAAGCCATGCAGCAGCAGTACTATAAGTGTTTTTTCTTAGCGTTTCACCATCTTTAATTTGAGTAATGGAATGTAAATCGGCTATAAACAAAAACGATTGATTATCAGGATTATTAGATAACTCAATTGCCGGAATGATAGCTCCAAGTAAATTGCCTAAATGTGGTGTGCCTGTGCTTTGTACGCCTGTAAGTATTTTTGCCATAATTGCTGAATTGATTTCAGTATCAAAATTTATTTTATGCAAAGTTAAACCTTTGTAGTATAATTTGCATACTATTACTTATTTTTGACGCTATGAGATTGCTAAAAATTATTTTTTGGGTCCTTTGGCGCGTTTGGTTTTACATTTTAATGGGTGCGCTTATTTTAATAATGTTACCTTTTCTGTTACTTTCAATTTTGAAAGAAGAATGGTATCCTTATTTTTTTGTGATGGCAAGAATTTGGGCTAAAGGCATTCTTTTAGGGATGGGTTTTTATACTAAAATTGAGAGAGAGCAAGAGTTAGAAAAAGGCAAAAGTTATATGTTAGTAGCCAATCACACTTCAATGACCGATATAATGTTGATGCTTTCTATTGCTCAAAATCCTTTTGTTTTTGTGGGAAAAAAAGAATTGTCTAAAATTCCACTTTTTGGATTTTTTTACAAACGTACTTGTATTTTAGTAGATAGAAGTAGCCAAAAGAGTAGAATGGAAGTTTTTGCAAGAGCTCAAAAACGATTAAATCAAGGTTTGAGTATTTGTATTTTTCCTGAAGGCGGTGTTCCTGATGAAGCTGTAATGTTAGATGAATTTAAAGATGGTGCTTTTAAATTAGCAATAGAACATCAAATTCCAATTGTTCCAATGACCTTTGCTGATAATAAAACTAGAATGTCTTATACTTTTTTAAGTGGTAGTCCAGGAATTATGCGAGCAAAAGTGCATAGGTTTTTTGATACAAAAGGAAAAACATTAGAAGATAAAAAAGTTATAAAAGAAGAAATACATTCCATTATTTTGAAACAATTGGAAGATTACAGTAAATAAAAAAGAGCGCCTAACTAAAGCGCTCTTTTCCGTTATTACTCGAAAGCAATAACACCACTTAACTAATTTTAACCTAACATGTATTAAAAAGTATAATTTATTCCTGAGTAAACACCAAACACAAATGGTTTGAAATTTCCTGCATCGTTATTAAATGTATTTATTTGATATTTAAATACTGGTTCGATGCGCGCCTCAAGACGTTTAAAGAAACCATATTTTAATCCTAATCCTAAATTACCACTAAAGTGAACATTGTTCAAATTGTTTGCTTCACCGATTTTCAAATTCAACTCCGATGATTGAAGATAAACCTCATTTCTATTAAGAACTAGTGTACTCATTCCTCCAATTAAATCAATTCCGAAATTCTTATCTAAAATTTTGTAGGTAACTTCCAGAGGCATCTCTATGTAACCTAATTTTTGATTTAAACTGCCTTCAAATTTTTGAAAAGATCTATTATATAAAGTGTTTACATTACTCAGACTTTCAATAACTAAAAGTGATCCAGGTACATTGGGATTTAGACCACTCAATCTGCTGCTTACGGTTGGATTTTGATAATACAAAATTCCATTAGTATCGTAGTCAACATTTAAAATATTAACTCCAGTTCTTATTTTTATTTTTTTATTAACTGCATAATTTACACCAATGCCATAACTAATATTCTCAGCCGAATAGACTTTATCATTGTTTACTAATTTACTGTCAAGTGGTGAACCATTTGAAGTTGAACTGAAATAAATAGGCGCAACATTAGACGTAACTTGCCACCTATTTATTTTTTGTTCAGTAACTGTTTGCTTTTCTTTTTCAATTAGCAACTCTTCCAACGCATTTGGCTCAGCACTAGCAATTGATGCTGAGTCAATTTTTTTAATTATAGGTTCATCTGTTTTTGGTGTTAAAACAGAAGTTTTTCTATCTGATGTTGTATTCTTTACAATAGAATTATTCTCTTTTGATGGATTTACAACTTTATCAATAACACTATTATTTTTTTCTTTTTCTTTGGTTTCTTGTTGAACTAGAACTTCGTTACTTGACGAATTATTAGTTTTATTTTTTTCTTTTAAATCGTTATTTTTTTCAAAAGCAATTTCATTATTAGAATTAATGTTGCTCATTTTCAACGATGTTTTTCTATTCTTATCTTTTTTAGAACCATTGTTTACAAGTTGACTATCTGAATTTGATTTAATTTTATCAGTTTCAACCAATGGTTTTTTATTGATTTCAGAATTAGCAACCTGAGTTCCATTATTTGACTTAACGTCAAGTTTATTTATTTTAGAATTTGTTTTATTGTTCTTGTCAGATTGTGAATTTGTTTCTTTTACAACAACTACATTATTTACGTTATTATCAGATGAAATGGTTTTTGAATTATCAGAATTTGTGGTTTTACTTCCGTTAGTAACAACTGGATTTGTATTTTTTTCTACAGAATCTTTTGAATTTTCTTTATCATTTTTCTCCTGATTTACAACCGAATTTTCATTGTCATTAGTTGTGTTCAAACTGTTGTAAGTAAAAAAACCAATTACTAAAGCAGCAGCAATACCCGATAGTTTCCACCAAAACGGAATAACTCTTCTTTTTTTCTTTTCTTTTAATTTGAGTTCGATGTTTTCCCAGATAAATTCTTCTGGAGTAACCTCATGATTTTCAAATTTTTCTTGAAAGAGATTGTTTATATTTTTTCTTTCACTCATTTTATTGAAGGCATTTTTACACTGCCGGTATTATTTTCAATTTTTTCTTTCAATATCAATTTTGCTCTTGATAAATTCGATTTAGATGTTCCTACAGATATACCTAATGAATCGGAAATTTCTTGATGTGAATAATTTTCAAAAACACTAAGATTAAAAACCAATCGATATCTATCTGGTAATTCTTGAATAATTTTCATTAAAAAATCCATGGATACACCATCTTCTATTTCAATTTCAACTTCTTCGGCAATATCTTCGTCTATCGGGCTTAAAAAACTTTTATTTCTATATTGTTGAAGAGCTTGATTTACCATCACTCTTTTTATCCAACCATCAAATGAACCTTTAAATTCAAAAGAATTAATTTTTTCAAAAACTAATAAAAAACCATCTTGTAAATTATCTTGAGCTTCTGCATAATTGCGTGAATATTTTAAGCATACTGAGAACATTTTTGGAGCAAATTGCCTGTATAATTGTTCTTGTGCTTTGATATCGTTTTTTTTGCAATCATGTATTAATTTTTCTAAACTCAAGAGCATTATTTTAGTGGTCTACAACTACATCGTATTCTATAAATTGATTAACGCCTTGAACATCTTTTCCATTCCAGAATTTAAAATGATACGTTCCTAATGACTTTGGTTGAAAAGGTAAATTCAATTCTATGTCTGTTTGATTATCTATTGTACAATTATCTTGTCTTACAATTAAGCTTTCAATAGCAACTGTTCTATTAAAATCAAATGATTCATAATAAAATTTATTAAACAAATGGCAAGTTGAGGGTCTTTTGTAAATAACGGTGATGTTTGTAGTACTGTCTTTTGCAAACTCAGTAGGCATAATTACTTGATCTACTGGATTTATTTCATAAGAGTAGGATTGATCTTCGGATACCTCGCAAGAGAAGATGCTAAAGGAAATAAGTATTAGTAAAAATAATTTTTTCATTTGTAATTTTTTTATTTTTAAGGTTGTTTTTAAATATATGTAAAATTTATTTTTAAGCTGTCAAATAAGGTTTCACCTTTTTAATCGTTGGTGTTTATCTCACAATTGTTTTATTTTTAACTGGTGTTAAATGATATTTTCATTTCATAAGTTTATCTAACTGAAAATTATTTTATATAAACAAAATGTAAACTATTTAATGTCATTGTTTTATATTAATATTAATTTAAAAATTAAATAATAAAGTTAGCAGTTTCAAACAAATTTTTTCTCACTAAAGTATAGATACAAAAAGCACAAAAAGGTTGCGTATAAATATAAAAAAAAATCCGCCGAAGCGGATAATTTATTTTTAAGCGTTATTTTCTTTGATCAATGCTTTGATTTTCAGTTCTAATTCGTCTGCCAATTCTGGATTGTCTTTTATTAATGCTTTTACTGCATCTCGACCTTGTCCTAATTTGGTTTCACCATAGCTAAACCATGAACCAGCTTTTTTGATTACTTCAAATTCTACAGCTAAATCAAGTATTTCACCAGTTTTAGAAACGCCTTCTCCATACATAATGTCAAATTCAGCAGTTTTAAATGGTGGCGCAACTTTATTTTTAACCACTTTTACTTTAGTTCGGTTTCCGATAACATTTTCACCATCTTTAATTTGTGATGAACGACGGATATCTAAACGAACAGAAGCATAAAATTTTAATGCATTTCCTCCTGTTGTAGTTTCAGGATTTCCAAACATTACTCCGATTTTCTCTCTCAACTGATTGATGAAGAAAACAGTACAATGTGTTTTACTAATTGTTCCTGTCAATTTTCTCAAAGCTTGCGACATTAAACGAGCGTGTAATCCCATTTTAGAATCACCCATTTCTCCTTCAATTTCACTTTTTGGAGTTAAAGCAGCAACCGAGTCAATAACCACAATATCAATTGCTCCTGAACGGATAAGATTTTCAGCAATTTCTAATGCTTGTTCACCATTATCTGGTTGCGAAATAATTAAATTTTCAATATCAACACCCAATTTTTCAGCATAATTTCTATCAAAAGCGTGTTCTGCATCAATAAATGCTGCAATTCCACCAGCTTTTTGAGCTTCTGCAATAGCATGAAGTGTTAAAGTAGTTTTACCTGAAGATTCTGGACCATATATTTCTATAATTCTTCCTTTTGGGTAACCGTTTACACCTAAAGCTAAATCTAAACCTAACGATCCCGAAGAAATAGTTTCTACTTCTTCAACGGCTTTATCGCCCATTTTCATTACGGTTCCTTTTCCGTAGGTTTTGTCTAATTTGTCAAGCGTAAGTTGTAACGCTTTTAATTTTGCATCTTTTTCTGAACTCATCTTTTCTATATTTTTGGCTTTTAAAGTTGTAAAAATAATTAAAAAAAGAATGTAAATGAAGTTTATATAAATGAGTTTTAAACAATTCCATCCAAAATATATTTATTACTTTAGCCAACAATTTTTTTCAACTATGGAAAAGCTTTTTTCTTATCCAATTTCGGTAATTTATTATTTGTGTTTTGGATTGTGTTTGGTGATTTTTCATCCAATTCAATGGATATGTTTCAATGTGTTTGGTTATCAAGCACACAAAAAAAGTGTAGATTATCTTAATTTTTTTCTTGTAAAATGTACTAATCTTTTAGGAACATGGTTTCAATTTAGAAACATCAATAAAATTCCTAAAGGTGTTCCTATAATTTTTGTGGCAAATCACCAAAGTATGTATGATATCATCGGAATGATTTGGTATTTAAGAAAATTTCACGCCAAATTTGTAAGTAAAAAAGAACTAGGAAAAGGAATTCCGAGTGTTTCTTACAATTTGCGTCATGGAGGTTCGGTTTTGATTGATAGAAAAGATCCAAAACAAGCTATTCCAACCATTAAAGGTTTATCAGAATATATTGAAACACACAAACGATCTGCAGTAATTTTTCCGGAAGGAACTAGAAGTAAAGACGGAAAACCAAAAGAATTCGCACAAAGCGGATTAAAAATATTGTGTAAATACGCTCCTTCTGCCTATGTTGTGCCAATTTCTATAAATAATTCGTGGAAAATGGTTAAATTTGGTGCTTTTCCAATGGGTTTAGGAAATCGATTAGAATTTATCATTCACGAACCAATGGCTGTAAAAGATTTTTCATTTGAAGAATTAATGCAAAAAACAGAAAAAGCAATTGTTCAATCGTTAAAATAATAATCAGATTTTATTTTGTCTCAAATCTAAAGTCTACAACATAAATAAAATGTCAATAAAAAACATGCGTCTGGAAGTGATGCAATTTCTAGAAAACAAGGTTGATGACTTTGTTGATCAATTTTTAATTCCAGTTGAAAAAATATGGCAACCTTCAGATTTAATTCCTGATTCTCAAAGCGAAAATTTCTTTGAAGAAGTAAAGGAATTACAAGAAATTGCTAAAGATTTACCTTACGATTTCTGGGTAGCAATGGTAGGAGACACTATTACCGAAGAAGCACTTCCAACCTACGAATCGTGGTTAATGGAAGTAGAAGGAGTTGATAATGAAGGAAGAAATGGTTGGTCAAAATGGGTGCGTCAATGGACTGGTGAAGAAAATAGACATGGAGATTTATTAAACAAATATCTTTATCTATCGGGAAGAGTAAACATGCGTGAAGTTGAAATCACAACACAACATTTAATAAATGATGGTTTTGATATTGGCACTGGAAAAGATCCTTATAAAAACTTTGTTTACACTAGTTTTCAAGAATTAGCCACTTATGTTTCTCACAACAGAGTTTCGCAAATTGCTAAAGATTATGGCGATAAAAAATTATCAAAAGCTTGCAAATTAATTGCTGGCGATGAAATGCGTCACCATCATGCATATTCTGAATTTGTTAATCAAATTTTTAAAGTTGATCCTTCCGAAATGATGTTGGCTTTTCAATACATGATGAAACAAAAAATCACAATGCCTGCTCATTTCTTAAGAGAATCAGGACAATCTATAAGTACAGCTTTCAATCAGTTTTCAGATTCTGCACAAAAATTGGGTGTTTATACAGCCAATGATTATGTTGATATTATGCAAAAATTAATTGAAAAATGGCAAATAGACAAAATCTCTGGATTAACTGATGAAGCCGAAAAAGCAAGAGATTATTTGATGAAATTACCTGCAAGAATGGCCAAAATTTCTGAAAGATTAGTTTTGCCTGAAGAAAATTATATTTTTAAATGGGTGCAACCTGCTTTGATAAAGTAAACTTTCAAAAAATAGCAATATTAAAATTCCAAATTCCAATTTTATTTAGAGTTTGGAATTTTTTATAAAATGTAAAATGAGTATAATAGATAACACGATTTTATTTGTAAGGCAAAAACTAGAAAATGCTGAAGCTGGTCACGATTGGTTTCATATTGAAAGAGTTTACAAAAATGCTTTGTTAATTGCTCAAGATGAAGTTTGTGATATTCAAATTGTAAAACTTGGAGCACTTCTTCATGATATTGCCGATAGTAAATTCAATGATGGAGACGAAACCATTGGACCAAAAGTTGCCAGAGCTTTTTTAGAATCTCAAAAAGTTTCTGAAGAAATCATTGTTCATGTTGTAAATATTATCGAAAATATCTCTTTCAAAGGAGGAAATTTTGAAAAGAAGTTTAATTCAATTGAATTAGAAATTGTTCAAGATGCTGATAGATTAGATGCTATCGGAGCCATCGGAATTGCAAGAACATTCAATTATGGTGGATTCAAAAATAGACAATTGTATAATCCTGAAATTGCTCCTAAACTCAATATGAGCAAAGAGGAATATAAAAAAAGTGAAGCACCAACAATCAATCATTTTTATGAAAAATTGTTGTTGCTAAAAGATAAAATGAACACCAAAACCGGAAAACAATTAGCTCAAGAAAGACATAAATTTATGGAACTTTTCTTGTCTCAATTTTATGCAGAATGGGATGGTGAGAAATAGTATTCAGTCGCAGTTTTCAGTTGGCATTCACTGCGACTGAAAACTGAAAACTGCGACTTATAATTATTTTCCTTTAAATTCAGCTTTTCTTTTTTCTAAAAATGCAGTAGTTCCTTCTTTAAAATCTTCTGTTCCGAAGCATTTTCCAAAGTTTTTTATTTCAGTTTTATAACCATCAACGCCGTCTTTGAAATTGGCATTTATTGCTTTTATCGCATATCCAATGGCGACTGGAGAATTACGCATAATTTTAGAAGCAATTCCTTTTGCAAATTCTATTAATTCTGCTTGAGCAACTACATGATTGACTAATCCATACGTTTTAGCAGTTTCGGCATCAATCATTCCTGCGGTCATTACTAATTCCATAGCGCGACCTTTTCCTACTAGTTGAGGTAATCTCTGCGTTCCGCCATAACCTGGAATTACTCCTAGTGAAACTTCAGGTAAACCCATTTTTGCATTGTCTGAGGCTACTCTAAAATGACATGCCATTGCCAATTCTAATCCGCCACCAAGAGCAAATCCGTTTACGGCTGCAATGACTGGAGTTTTTAAATTTTCTACAAAATCGAATAATAATTCTTGACCTTGTTGTGCTAATTGCGCTCCTTCTTCTACAGAAAAATTAGCGAATTCAGAAATATCTGCACCGGCAACAAATGCTTTTTCACCTTCACCGGTTACAATAATAACTTTGGTAGCAGCATCTGCATCTAATGTTTCAAAAGCGTTGTGTAATTCTTGAATAGTTGCCACATTCAAAGCATTTAATTTTGATGGACGATTAATGGTAATTTGACTAATTCCGTTTTCTGAGGTAATAAGAATGTTTTCGAAGTTCATGATTTTATTTTTCAATTATTGGAAGCGAAACCTTAAATGTTGTTCCTTTTCCGAATTCAGTTTCAAATGTAATAGTTCCTTTGTAATTTTCTATAATGTTTTTGATAATTCCTAAACCTAATCCCATTCCGCTGGTTTTTGTGGTGAATTTTGGTTCGAAAATATGCTCAATGTATTCTAATTCAATTCCAATTCCGTTATCTTTTACCGTAATATTTACGTTGTTTTCTTCTCGTTTTACGGCAACCAAAATGGATTTTTCAGTTTGTTCTTCAGGAATGGCTTGAATAGCATTTTTGACCAAATTAGTTATAATTCTAATCAACTGCGTTCTATCCATTATTGTGATAATTTCTTCTTCATTGCTTTCAAAAGAAATATATTCTTCATTAAAAATATCTAATGAAAATTCTACCACTTCTACCACATTTAAGGTTTCATTTTGTTGTGCTGGCATCGACGCAAAATTTGAAAATGCTGATGCAACCGAAGTCATCGTATCAATTTGCTGAATCAATGTTTTTGTGTAATCATTCAGTTTTTGTTTCAAATCAGGATCTTCTGGATTGAATTTTCTTTCAAAACTTTGAACCGTCAATCGCATTGGCGTAAGCGGATTTTTAATCTCATGAGCGACTTGTTTTGCCATTTCGCGCCAAGCTTGTTCACGTTCGCTTTGAGCGAGCATAGTGGCACTTTCTTCCAGTTTATCAACCATCGCATTATAAGCTTTTATCAACGAATTAATCTCACGACTGTTGGCTTCAATTACGATTTTTTCGTTCTTTTGATTCAAACTAGTTTCGTTGATTTTATCGGAAATGGTTTTTAACGATTGTGTGATATAAGAAGCTAAAAAGTAAGCCAAAGCAAAAGCAATAATCAACATGAAAAAATAAACCTGACTCAATCGGATTAAGAATTCTTGAATTTCATTTTCATAAAAACTATCGTCGTCAACATAAGGTAAATTCAAAATTCCGAGTGGTTTGAATTTGTCGTCTTTGATTTGTGTGTATGAAGAACGATTTTTGATTCCATCGACACTTTTAATATCAACATATCTTTTCTCGATAGAAGATTGAACCAATTTGATAATGTATTTTGGAATAGGAGGTGAAATACTATCAACAGAAAACGAAGCTTTAGATGATTTTAAAAGATTTCCGTTCAAACTGTAAATATTGATTTCCACATTGTGAATATCTGAAAGTTCGTGGATTTTGTCTTTAAAAATTAACGGCAGATTTTTTTCCGTTAACGGATAAGTGGTGTTAGATAAAATGTAATTGATGTGTTCTTTTACGGCATCTTCTTTACGTTCCAAACGTTCTTGATGGTAATTTCGAGCTTCATTTTTAAACTGAATCACCGAAATCGAAGCCATTAGAATCGAAGCTATCAAAATCAATACAATCATCGATAGGAAAATCCTAATACGAAGTGATAGCATTGAAAATTTGAAGTTTTTAAACATAGTATTCAGTCTCAGTCTCGGTTTTCAGTTTCAGCTGCAAACTGAATACTGAACACTGCCAACTATTTTCTTTCTCTTATTCTTTTATAAAATTTGAACCCAAGCATAATTAAAATCGAAAATAAAAAGATTCCGATTACGCCATAAATCCAATTGAAAGCATTTTTTAAAATTACTAAAAAAACTACAGCAAATAAAATAATTGTGGCACCTTCATTCCAAAGGCGCATAAAATTAGAAGAATAGTTGAATTTGTCGTTTTGCAATTGCTTATAAATTTGATGACATTTTAGATGGTACAAAAACAACGCCAAAACAAATCCGAGTTTCACGTGCATCCACGGCATTTGCAACCAAGCAGGCATCAAAAACAATAACCAAACAGCAAAAACTGTTGCCAAAACCGCACTTGGCCAAGTAATAATATACCAAAGGCGATAGGTCATTATTTTGTATTGATTTAATAAAATTTCTTTTTCTGGCGATGTTTTTTCATTGGCTTCAATTTGATAAACAAACAAACGAACAATATAAAATAATCCTGCAAACCAAGTGATTACAAATATTAAATGAAGTGATTTTATGTAGTTGTAGATTTCCATTATTGGTCAATTTTGTTAACATCAGGAAAACAATCTGATGTAAATTTTGCAATTCTGTTTTGCAGTTTTGTAGAGCTGTTTTTTATCATTTCAGCCTCCATTTTTGTTCTAATTAGTTTAGGTTTATTATAATCATCATTTTCATAGAATCCACTATAAGAAATAATATCGGTCCAGTTTGAATATCTAGTTTTACTGGTGTCGGAATCTAAAAAATTAAATAATTCTTCGGGAAATTTTTCTGCATATTTTCTTGCAGGAATGCCCGGATATTCGGCTAAAGCACCATCAGATATCTCAATTGTTTTATCTAATATCCATCGATAAAAAGGTCTCAGATTTTTATCATTTGTAGAGGATAAAGCCAAAAGATTTTCGGTTAAATTGTCGTCCGTTGGTCGGTATTTTCCATAATAAAATGCAATTGCTAAGGAGTCACAATTTTTGTTTTCAATATAAAATTTCACCGGTTTTCCATCAATAGAATCGACTTCAATATTATGTGTTAAATGAAATCCTGCTTGATAACTATCACTAACTGATGTTCTCAGTTCAGCACTCTTTTTTACTGTTGAATCCAAAGTTTTACTTTCTAATGTCTTACTATCAGAATCTGTTTTCTTAGAACAAGAAAAAAGAATAAAACTTAAAAAAATTAAAAAGTAAATTTTCATCCTGTTTCTATTTTTTCTTAAAATCCTCAATCCAATTTGCCACAACGCCACACCATTCGTCTTCATCATTCATACATGGAATTGCCATAAACTCTTCACCACCATGGTGTAAAAATTGTTCGTTAGCTTCCATTGCAATCTCTTCCAAAGTTTCTAAACAATCGGCTACGAAAGCTGGAGTTACAACAGCTAATTTTTTGATTCCTTGTTCTGGCATTTTGTTAATTTCCACATCAGTGTAAGGTGTTAACCATTTGTCACCTGCCAATCTTGATTGGAATGTTTGACTGTATTTTCCTTCTGGAATTCCTAACAATTTTACTACTTGTTTTGTAGTTTCATAACATTGATGACTGTAGCAAAATTCATGTGCCGGTGATGGCGTGTTGCAACAAGTTCTATCCATTTTACAATGCGATTTGGTTACATCGGTTTTACGAATATGACGTTTCGGAATTCCGTGATATGAAAACAATAAATGGTCATAATCAAATCCTTCCAAATGTTTTTTAATTGAATTTGCTAATGCCTGAATATAATCGGGTTTGTTATAAAATGCTGGAACTTTTGTAAGCTTCATTTCAGGAAACTTTGAAGCCACTAACTCATCTGCTAAAGCCCAAATCGTCGTGGTTGACGCCATAGCATATTGAGGATAAAGTGCCAAAAGCATAACTTCGGTCACACCTTTTTCTTTTAATTCTTGCAATCCTTTTTCAATTGTAATGGTTCCATAACGCATTGCTAAAGCCACAGGAACATCAACCAATTTCTGAACTTTCTGATGCATTTTTTTTGAAAGGACAATCAAAGGAGAACCTTCGTCAGTCCAAATTCTAGCATAAGCTTCAGCCGATTTTTTTGGTCTTGTTTGTAAAATGATTCCTCTAACTAATAAGGCACGTAATAAAAACGGAACGTCAATTACGTATTTATCCATTAAAAATTCATCTAAATACGGCTTAACATCTTTAGCTGTTGGACTTTCTGGTGAACCTAAATTTACTAATAATACTCCTTTCATTGTTGTAATTTTTTGTAAAAGTAACTAATCTACTTTTTTAAGATTTTATGTTTATGTTTTTTTTATCGATTGTTTGATATACGAAATTGATGTTGTTATGTATTTGGATTTATCGACATCAAATATTTTTTCGGAGTTGTAGCAAATTTTTTCTTGAACGCCGCAATAAAATGACTTCCGGTGCTGTAACCAATTTTCAATCCAACTTCGTTTACATTATAAGAACCAGAATCTAATAATTGTCGAGCGTAATCCATTTTGTAATCAAATAGAAATCCGTAAACGGTATCGCCATAAATTTGTTTGAAACCCATTTTTAGTCTTTTCAAACTCAATCCAACTTGTTCTGCTAATTCCTCCAAACCTGGTGGTTCTGCCATATTTTGGATTATAATTTCTTTGGCTTTTTTGATTTTTAAAACATTTTCTTCATCTATCAAAAACGGACATTGTTCTGCATTTGGATCTTCCGAACGATTGAAATACAAACTCAATAATTCATATCCTTTTCCTTTATAGTAAAGATTTTTAATCGAAGGATTCAAATTATAATGGAACAACTGACTTAAAACAATCGCCATCGATGGACTGATGTCAGTTTCTTTATAATATTTTTTATCCTTGTTTTCTTTGCTCAAAAAAGGAATATGTTCAGCTTCTGAAGAAAATAAGCCATGAAATTTCTGAATTGAAATAATCATTGTAATTACCCACGAATTTGGAGCGATTTCTAAATTCAAAGGCAATTCTTTTTGTGGATTGTAAAATAAAAGCGCTTTTTCTTCTCTCAAATCTAAAGCATAATTCCCATCATTAAAGACAAATTTTGCTTTTCCTTTGATGCCAAAATGAAATTGAATAAGACCTTGATTAACATGTCTTTTCACGTGAAAATTCTCATTTCCATCATTTTGAAAACGAATTAAGGTAAAATCATTTTCAATTTTTATTTCTTCTTGTGAACCCATAGCGATATTTTTTCGTATATGATTTTGGAATCATGCTCATTACTTATTTAGAATTAATCTACATAAGTAATTCTGAAAGACTTGATTTCATTGCAAATTTATAATAAATAACGCTAAAAAGTCAAATAAGGTTTAAAAAATCGCATAGCGACACAAAAAGTACTTTGAGCGTTACTTTTATAAATAGTATAGTAATATTTTTGTTGAACTTTTAGGTAAAGTACAAATATGGAAAATTTTAACATGTCGAAACACGCCACTTTTTATGCATTAGGACTTAGCTACAAAAAGGCCGATGCAGCAATAAGAGGAAAATTCAGTCTAGATGCTCAAGCTAAAGCAACTTTACTTATACAAGCCGAAGCCGAAGGAATAGATTCTTTAATCGTTACTTCTACCTGCAACCGAACTGAAATTTATGGTTTTGCACAACATCCATATCAATTAATCAAACTTTTATGTGCTAATAGTCAAGGTTCTGTAGAAGAATTTCAAGAAGTTGCTTATATTTATAAAAATCAAGAGGCTATTAATCACATGTTTCGGGTTGGAACAGGTTTAGACAGTCAAATTCTTGGTGATTTCGAAATTATTAGTCAACTAAAAACCGCTTTCAACGAAAGTAAATCTAACGGAATGGTTAATTCTTTTCTAGAAAGATTGGTTAATTCGGTTATTCAAGCGAGTAAAAAAATTAAAACACAAACCGAAATTTCTTCGGGTGCAACTTCTGTTTCTTTTGCATCGGTGCAATACATTTTCAAAAATGTAGAAGATATTGCCAATAAAAATATTCTTCTTTTCGGAACAGGAAAAATTGGAAGAAATACTTGCGAAAACCTTGTAAAACATACTAAACACGAGCAAATTACTTTAATAAATCGTACAAAAGATAAAGCAGAAAAATTAGCTCAAAAATTAGATGTTGTTGTAAAAGATTACGCCGATTTACAATTGGAATTACAAAAAGCCGATGTGGTTGTAGTGGCAACAGGCGCTCAAAATCCTACAGTTGATAAAGCCATTTTAAATCTTAAAAAACCGTTGTTGATTTTAGATTTATCTATTCCGAAGAATGTAAACGAAAATGTAAAAGATATTGAAGGTGTTACCTTAATTCACATGGATCATTTGTCGCAAATGACAGATGAAACTTTGGAAAACAGAAAACTACATATTCCTCAAGCAGAAGCAATTATAGAGGAAATCAAAGATGAATTTATAGCTTGGACCAAAAACAGAAAGTTTGCGCCGACTATTCATGCACTGAAAGAAAAATTAAATTCTATCAAAGACGGTGAGCTGAATTTCCAACGTAAAAAATTAGCTAATTTTGACGAAGAACAAGCTGAATTAATTAGTAATAGAATCATTCAAAAAATTACTAATCATTTTGTAAACCATTTAAAAGATGGTGAATCAATGGAAGAAGGAATTGAATGGATTGAAAAAGTCTTTCAGCTAGAACAAGAGAAAATATTTAATTAAAACTTTGCATCTCTGCGTCTTTGCGAGAAATTAATCAACAATAAAGTGTCTGAAAAAACAATACGTATAGGAACTCGTGATAGTGAATTAGCACTTTGGCAAGCACACACGGTTCAAAAACAATTAAACGATTTAGGTTACAAAACCGAAATTATAGCCGTAAAATCGCAAGGTGATATCATTCTCGACAAACCGCTTTACGAACTCGGAATCACAGGAATTTTTACCAAAACATTAGACATTGCAATGATTAACGGTCAAGTTGATATTGCAGTGCACTCTATGAAAGATGTTCCAACGGCACTTCCAATTGGAATTGTTCAAGCAGCCGTTTTAGAAAGAGCCAATATTTTAGACATTTTAGTTCACAAAGGAAACTTAGATTTTTTAGAATCTAATGGAACAATCGCCACAGGAAGTTTGCGTCGTCAGGCAATGTGGTGGAATAAATATCCAAACCATAACGTAGTAGATTTGCGTGGAAATGTTAATACCAGAATGCAAAAACTAAATGAAAATGATTGGAATGGAGCCGTTTTTGCAGCTGCAGGTTTAGAAAGAATCAACTTAAAACCAGAGAATTACATCAATCTAGATTGGATGATTCCAGCGCCAGCACAAGGAGCAATGGTTGTAGTTGCAATGGCTGAAGATGAATTTACTTTAGACGCACTTTCGCAATTAAATCACATCGAAACTGAGATTTGCACGTATATAGAAAGACAATTTCTAAAAACATTAGAAGGCGGATGCACAGCACCAATTGGAGCGATTGCAACTTATAATGAAAAGGAAGATATTATAAATTTCAAAGGAGTTTTACTATCAATCGACGGTAAGCAAAAACTAGAAATCGAAAAAAATGTTGATATTTCTGAATGGAAAAAACTAGGCTTCAATTCAGCTCAAGAAATCTTGAATAATGGTGGAACAGAATTAATGGTAGAAATTAAAAAGACGTTAAAAAAATAAATTTCTCTGACTTCTTAAATATGTGTTCCAAAAAACAATGACAAAACAAATCAACATATTATCTACTAAAAAGCTTTTGCCAAATCAAAAGCAAGTTTTACTCGACGCCAATATTCATCTGATAGAAGAAAGTTTTATCGAAACCAATATTAAGAATTTTGAACTTTCAAAAGTAAATGACAATCTAATTTTTACCAGCCAAAACGCAGTTCAAAGTGTTTTACAACATCCAAAATGTGATGAATTGAAAAGCAAAAATGTTTTTTCTGTTGGAATGAAAACCAAAGATTTATTAACAGAAAACGGATTTAATGTGGTTGCCTACACAGGTTATGCAGCAGATTTGGCAGAAATCATCTCGTTAATTTATGGAAAAGAAAGTTACACTTTTTTCAGTGGAAATTTACGTCGAGATGTTTTACCAAACACCTTGAAAGAAAACGGAATAGCACTTAACGAAATTGAAGTTTATGAAACCAACATCACATCAAAAAAAATTAAAGAAAAGTTAGATGGAATACTATTTTTCAGTCCATCAGCAGTTGAAAGTTATTTCAGATTGAATACTATAAAAGAAGAAATGTGCTTTTGCATAGGAGAAACCACCGCAGAAGCATTAGAAAACAAAAAAGTAAAGAACATCATAATTGTAGAAAAACCAACGGTAGAAAATGTGATTGATGAAGTTATAGAATATTATTAAAAAATAGTTTGAGTTTAAGGTGAAACACCTTTAAACTTTTAAACTTTAAACTTTTAAACTAATGATTAAAAACGACCTATTTTTAAGAGCTTTAAACAATGAAACTGTTGAACGTCCACCAGTTTGGATGATGCGTCAAGCCGGAAGATATTTACCAGAATTCAGAGCATTACGAGACAAATATGATTTTTTCACTCGTTGTGAAACTCCAGAATTAGCAGCAGAAATTACAGTTCAACCTATAAGAATTGTAAAACCAGATGCAGCCATTTTATTTTCAGATATCTTGGTAGTGCCAAGAGCAATGGGAATTCACGTTGAATTGAAAGACAATTTGGGACCAATTATTCCAAATCCAATTCGCACCATGGAACAAGTAAATCAAGTTATTGTTCCAGATGTAAATGAAACTTTAGGTTACGTTTTTGATGCAATCAAATTGACCAAAGAAATGTTGAACGATGAGGTGCCACTTATTGGTTTTGCAGGTTCACCTTGGACAATTTTTTGCTATTGCGTAGAAGGAAAAGGTTCTAAAAGTTTTGATACGGCGAAAGGATTTTGTTTTTCAAATCCAGTTGCGGCTCATACATTATTGCAAAAAATCACCGACACAACGATTCTATATTTAAAAGAAAAAGTAAAATCAGGAGTAAATGCGGTTCAAATTTTTGATTCTTGGGGCGGAATGTTATCGCCAGTAGATTATCAAGAATTCTCTTGGAAATACATTAACCAAATTGTTGAAGCTTTGGCAGAAGACACTAAAGTTATTGTTTTCGGAAAAGGATGTTGGTTTGCATTGAACGACATGGCGAAAAGCAAAGCGTCAGCACTTGGTGTAGATTGGACTTGTTCTGCAAGAAACGCTCGTTATTTAACAGGCGGAAAAATCACATTACAAGGAAATTTCGATCCATCAAGATTGTTGTCACCAATTCCAACCATCAAAAAAATGGTTCACGAAATGATAGACGAATTCGGAAAAGACAATTATATAGTAAACCTTGGTCACGGAATTTTACCAAATATTCCTGTAGATCACGCGAAAGCTTTTATTGAAGCGGTTAAGGAGTATAAAAAATAGTTGCCAGCAGATAGTTTTGAGTAATTCTATCGTGTTCCTAGAAAATTATAACTTTAATTTGAAATAAAATTATAACTCAATAAAATTGTATTTTTAAAAAAATTAAAAAGAAATGAATGCTGCTATTTTAAAAAGAAATGATTTAAACATAGACATTAAAGAGCAAGTTTCTGAATTATTTCGTCAATTAAGTCCAAACAAAATTCAGTTGGATCTTGAAGAAATATTGAATGAAAAAAACCAAATTACAGTTGCATATTGCGAGGATAATAATAAAATAATTGGAATTGCATTAATGTGTACTTACAAAGTTATATCTGGAAACAAGGGTTGGATTGAAGATGTAGTTGTAGACTCAGCTTCACGTGGAAAAGGAATAGGAAGAAAATTGATAAACTTATTAGTTGAAGTAAGTGAAGAAAAAGAACTTTCTGAAATACTTCTTTTTACTGAAGACCATAGATTGCCTGCAATAAATTTATATTCAAGCGTTGGGTTTAAACTTAAAGACAGTAAGATATATTGTAAGAAAAAGTAACAAGAACTACGCACAACTGTCGTGTAGCGGCAGAACGCTATTAGCTTTAAGCTCAAAAAAATGAAAAATAAATTCTACCAATACATACAAAATCTTCAAGACCAAATCGTTGCCGGATTGCAAGCTGTCGAAGGAAAAGCTAAATTCCGTGAAGACATTTGGGAACGACCTGAAGGTGGCGGCGGAAGAACGCGAGTTATTGAAAACGGAAACGTAATCGAAAAAGGTGGCGTAAACATTTCGGCAGTTCACGGAAAATTACCTGATTCTATGCAAAAATTATTCAACGTTGGCGAAGCCGATTTCTTTGCCTGCGGATTGAGTTTGGTAATTCATCCGAAAAGCCCAATGGTTCCTACAGTTCATGCGAATTGGCGTTATTTTGAAATGTATAACGAAAATGGTGAAATTATAAATTCGTGGTTTGGTGGCGGACAAGATTTAACACCTTATTATTTATTTGAAGAAGATGCCATTCATTTTCATCAAACTTGCAAAAATACTTGCGATAAACACAATCCAGAGTTTTATCCAAAATATAAAAAACAATGCGATGCTTATTTTTGGAATGCTCATAGAAATGAAGCTCGTGGACTTGGCGGATTATTCTTCGATTATTGCAAAGAAACTGAAGAAATGAAAATGGAAGATTGGTACAATTTTGTAACCGAAGTCGGAAACAGTTTTCTAGAAGCTTATGTTCCAATTGTAGAAAAAAGAAAGAATTTAGCATATACGCCAGAACAAAGAACTTGGCAGGAAATCCGACGTGGTCGTTATGTAGAATTCAATTTAGTACACGACAAAGGCACGTTATTTGGATTAAAAACCAACGGTAGAATTGAATCTATTTTAATGTCATTACCACCACATGTGCAATGGCATTATGATCATCATCCAGAAGCTGGAAGCGAAGAAGAAAAATTAATTAAAGTATTAGAAAAACCAATAGATTGGGTTTAAGCGCAAAGTGAAACAACTTTAAACCTTAAACTTTTAAACAATTTTAAACAACATATCATGTTCCCATTACAAAGAGGCAGAAGATTACGCATTAACGAAAGCATTCGTTCTTTAGTTCGCGAAACAACATTAAGTCCAAGCGATTTTATGTTTCCAATGTTCATTGCAGAAGGCGAAAATTATAAAGTTGAAATTCCATCAATGCCAGGAATTTTTCGTCGTTCAATCGATTTGACAGTTGAAGAAGTAAAAGAACTTTTCGCATTAGGAATTCGAGCTGTAAACATCTACGTAAAAGTGGACGAAAGTTTAAAAGACAACACCGGAAAAGAAGCTTGGAATCCAAACGGATTGATGCAAAGAGCTATCAAAGCCATCAAAACGGCTTGTCCAGAAATGATTGTGATGCCAGATGTTGCCTTAGATCCATATTCAACTTACGGTCACGACGGAATTATAGAAAATGGTGATGTTGCCAATGACGCGACCAACGATGCGCTAGTAAAAATGGCAGTTTCTCACGCACAAGCAGGAGCCGATTTCGTTGCGCCAAGCGACATGATGGACGGACGTGTTTTGCGTTTACGTCAAGGTTTAGATGCCGCAGGTTTTTCAAATGTGGGAATTATGAGTTATTCTGCAAAATACGCATCAGCATTTTACGGACCATTTCGTGACGCTTTAGATTCTGCGCCAAAAGACACTACTTTGGATGCTGAGCCTGTCGAAGTACCAAAAGACAAAAAAACCTACCAAATGGATTATGCCAACCGCATCGAAGCCATAAAAGAGGCACTTATGGATGTTGAAGAAGGCGCCGATATGGTAATGGTAAAACCAGGAATTGCCTATCTTGATATCGTTCGCGAAGTTAAAAATGCCGTGAATGTTCCAGTCACAGTATTTCACGTTTCTGGCGAATATGCCATGATTAAAGCCGCTTCAGAAAGAGGTTGGTTAGATCACGACAAAATCATGATGGAACAATTAATGTGTATCAAACGCGCCGGAGCAAGTTTAATTTCAACTTATTTTGCCAAAGAAGCAGCAATTATTTTGAATAGATAGGAGCGAATGGCTCGGGATTTATTAGCAAACCATATTCCTGCTGCCTTTCCAAAGCTCGCAAAAAGGCGAGGCTTTTCCCTTGCATCAGGGCTAAATAGCATTTGTATTGAATTTTTATTCTCTGATAAAAATCATATTTAACTTAAACAATCAGATGTACCTTTGATTATATTAAATATAAGGAAAATGAAAACAATTTTAAAATCACTAACTTTAGCAATAGCATTAATTTTGATAAGTTGTGGTGGAGACAAAAAAACAGATAAATTTGGCAACCCAGTTTCAGACGGAAAAGAAAATGTAGAAGCAACCAAACCTGAAGTGTCAGAATTTCCATTAGCCGAAAAAGGAAAAGAAATCTTTGAAGGAAAAGGAACTTGTGCAACTTGCCATAAACTCGATATTAAATTAGTTGGACCAAGCATAATCGATATTGCAAAAATCTACAAAGAGAAAAATGCAAATATGGTCACATTTCTAAAAGGCGAAGGTGAACCAATTGTCGATCCATCGCAATACGAAGTCATGAAAGCCAATTTTGCTTTAACAAAAACGTTTTCCGAAGAAGAATTAGAATCTTTAGAACAATACATGTACAGTCAAGTAAAATAAAAATTTGGATTTATTTTGAAAAATTGGTAGCTTTACTAAATATCAATTAGTCTATGAAATCCTATTTTGCTTTCATTTTATTCATGTTTTCTTTCTATGGTTTTAGCCAATATAAACCTACATCTTTTAGTGCTAGGTTTAATATTATACCTTCAACATTATTTGACAATCATAGTAATGACAAAATAAAAGTAATTAGTATTGAAATGTTAGGTAAGATGGCTCAAAAAGACATTTTAGACATCAATAATATTAATATTTCTCCAAAACAATACAGTTGGTATTCAGATATTCGTAGGATAGAGAGCCACAAAATTATGGCTTTAAACATCAGGCAACAAGATTTTTGTGGTCGTGATTTCCTTATAGATAGTCACTCAGAGGCAATTCAAAATCTTAATTTAAAAAGTATTTCATATCCTTAAAATGAAAACTGCCTTTATAAATTCTCCACTTGGAATTATTAAAATTCAAGGTGACGAAAATGGAATTTCTATAATTTCCGTTTTATCAGAAGGTGAACTTTCCACAAAAATTCCAAAAGAACTCCAAGAAGCAGTTTCACAACTTCAAGAATATTTTGAAGGAAAACGTAAAGATTTTGATTTCAAGTTAAATCCAAAAGGTACTGATTTCCAACAAAAAGTGTGGCAAGAGTTAATCAATATTCCATACGGAAAAACAATGTCCTACATGGATTTATCTAAAAAATTAGGCGATGTAAAAGCTATTCGAGCAGTAGCATCAGCTAATGGTAAAAACCCACTTTGGATTGTAATTCCGTGTCATCGTGTTATTGGAACTGATGGTTCACTCACAGGTTATGCTGGCGGATTATGGCGAAAAAAATGGCTTCTTGAACACGAAATACCTAGCCATCAACAAAGTTTGTTTTAACTTAGTTAAGGAGTTTTTTTTATTTTAATTTGGAAATTTAAAGTCATTTTAATTATATTCGCAACCTAATTACGTGTTAATCAGGGTAATTTAATAAATATAAACGCCATATAAATTCTTATTATGATTGAAAAAATCCGCTTAGACAACATTTTGTTTCTTGACATAGAAACGGTTCCATTAGAAGAAAATTTCAACTCGCTTGACGATGAAATGAAACAACTTTGGGAACAAAAAACTCAATACCAACGCAAAGACGAATTCACAGCCGAAGAATTTTATGACAGAGCAGGAATTTGGGCAGAATTCGGAAAAATAGTCTGTATTTCTGTTGGTTATTTAACAACCAAAGGTGACATTCGAAACTTTAGAGTAACCTCTTTTTTTGGTGAAGAAAAGAAAATTTTATTAGATTTCAATAATCTACTAAATAATCATTTCGATGGTTCTCAAAACATTCTTTGTGGACACAATGCCAAAGAGTTTGATTTTCCATTTATTGCACGTCGAATGATTATCAACAATGTTTCCATTCCAAATAAGCTTAATTTATTTGGGAAAAAACCGTGGGAAATCCAGCATTTAGACACTTTAGAGTTATGGAAATTTGGTGATTATAAACATTTTACATCTTTAAAATTACTAACCAAAATCCTCGGAATTCCTTCTCCAAAAGGAGACATCGA
Organism: Flavobacterium cheonanense; assembly: GCF_039539185.1. NCBI lineage: Bacteria > Pseudomonadati > Bacteroidota > Flavobacteriia > Flavobacteriales > Flavobacteriaceae > Flavobacterium > Flavobacterium cheonanense. The sequence goes on from NZ_BAABCT010000002.1 coordinate 641,279, forward strand.
CGGAAGCCAAGTAGGTCATGTTTTTTATGTAGAAAAAGACATAGATAGAATTGTGACATATTGCGAAAAAGACGTTATTGCTGTCGCACAAGTTTTCCTTCGTTTCAGAAAAGAAGATTTATTGGTGGAAGATGAGATAATTCATATATAATAAAGGATATCTAAAAAATGAAAATGCCCCAAAAAGTTAAACACTAATTGGGGCATTTTTTATAAAAAGTAAAGTATGATTACTTTTTAATTGTAATCTTTTTAGTAGTAACACCATTTTCGTTTTCAATTATAACTAGATACAATCCATCTTGTAACGATGAAGTAGTTATTGTTGTTGAAATTGAATTTGATTGTACTGATTGAATCTGTCTTCCTTGTAAATCTATAACTGAAATTTTTGTTTCAAGATTATTTTCGGGAATATAAACAATAAAATCATCTTTTGCTGGATTTGGATAAATAGCTACATTTTGTAGAGTGTTTTCATTAATACTTAATGCTGGAGTCAATCTACAAAATTCGATACTAAATAAATTTATACTTCCACCATCACCATTATATGGATCATCTACTTTAAGTGTCCATACTCCATCTGCTGGTAATGAATTTAAATCACTTAAACTATCAATAGGTGCAATTAATCCTGAAATAGATGGTGCTCCAGAGCATTGAGGTGCAAATCCATCATCATTAAACTGACAATCTATATTGTCATGATCGCCACACGCCTCTTGAGTAAGTCTAATTACTGGGCTTCCAATTGAACTTGGACCTTCAAGAGTAATAGTCATATCTTGTACATATGTGTGGGTAATATTTAAATTAACTTTTAAATTACCAATTGTGTGTCCTCCAGTAATTGTAACTGGTACACTTGCAGAAGAATTTGCAACAGAAGCTATCGCGGCATCAGAAAAATCTGTAGCTACAAACATTTGGTCACAAGTTAATGAACCTGTAGTAAATGAAAAAATTGTAGAGCTAGATTCCAAAGCAGTACCACATCTGTTAGAAGGTGTAACTCTCCAGTAGTATGTTGTTGCTTGAGCTAAATTACTAACAAAAAATTGAGTACTCGTTGTTAACAAACTTGCAGTAATAGTTGAAAAATTTGAGGAGGTTGAAACTTGAACCGAGTAATTTTCAGCGTTTGGCATAGCTGCCCATCTTAAATTTATTGAGGTTGAAGTTCCATTTGTAGAGTTTGCAGGAGTATTTAAAGTCACATTTTGAAATGAAGAACTGTAGATTTTCAAAATTTTTGTTCTTGTTTCAGTTTCAGTTCCACGAGTTCCTGTTATTCCTACTGAATATTCACCAGGAATAACATTTGACAAACCAGTTATTGTCATTGTTACAGTTCCATTTGCACTTAATGAACTTGGAGAAAAACTTGCTGTTGCTCCAGTTGGTAATCCTACTGCTGAGAAAGTAGTAGTTCCTGAACCACTTTGAGTATAATTAAATGTATAAGTTGCATTTTGATTAGCGCATAGTTCTAAATCTGAACTTGTTGAATTTAAAGCAAAAGTTGAATTTATTCCTGTAATTACTAACGAATATTTTTGTGAATTATTAACTAAAGTACCTTTGTGAGTTACTGTAATTGTGTAATTTCCTGCTGGAGGCGAATCGATTTTTACTTGCTCAACATTATCAACATTATTATCACCAGTTCGTTCTGCTGTAAATGATAATTGAGATAATCTCCATGGGAAATATGTTGTTCCGTCTCTCGTTATTCTAATATCTAAATCATTTATTAAAGCTTTTATATTTTCATTAGAAATCCCATTTATATTCATATTTCCTGGTAAATCAGTCCAAGTTATAGAAGCTATCAATGGTGTTGAACCATTTGAATTAACTTGCATTGTAAAAACTCCTTCATTTCCTAATGTTTGCTCTGAGACCCATGAGCTTAAACCATTGTTGGAAACTGTCTCTGCAGCTTTTTTCATGTTTAATAAACCCCAACCATAGATAGGGTCAGGACCTTCATCTCCTGCATCATCAGCAGTATGACAAGCAATTCCTTTTAGAGTTGCTGAACGCATGAAGCTGTTGTATAGATTATTATGATGTTGTTGTAATAACATAAGTGAACCTGCAACATTTGGAGAAGACATTGATGTACCTGAAAAAGTTGTAGTAGCAGAATTACCAGTGCTATTAGCAGAAGTTACATTGGTACCATTACCAGTTATATCTGGTTTTATTCTAAAATCATCTGTAGGGCCTTGACTGCTATCAGTGTTTATATTAACTGTTCCATTTACAGTTCCATCAGTATTTATTGTAACATCTTGACAGTTAGCAACAACTAAATTATTTTTACATGTTTTATTTCCAACAAGTTTATCATATCCGCCAGAAATTGGGTCTGAATTATTTGTGGTTCCATTATTTCCAGCAGATAATACTGCAAGATAATAAGGAGATAAATAAGCTATTTCATCCCAAGCATATGAATCTGAAATATATGCGCCAATAATCCAGGCAGGTAATGTAGATGAAACAGGAACACCATACGAATGATTAGAAATTAGCATTCCTTGTTGAACTTCAGACAATGCTTCACTTTCGTCATCTGTCCAATCAAAAGTTCTTCCTAATGCTTGAGGCGCCATACCTTTTATGGAAGCTAAACTTGAAATCATAGTTCCTGTTACGTGCGTGGCATGTGCACTTAGTGTACCAGTAGGGCTATCTACAACAGTAACTCTACCACCAAAAGCATTGTGTGTAGCCCTAACTGTTCCTCCATCCCATACTCTTAGAGTCATTCCTTGACCATTTAAGTTTAGACCCATTGCACCACCAGTATGTAAAAAATTAGTCCTTGTGGTTCTTGCGGCATTAATGTTGTCAGTTTGATAGTACATAGGATAACCATCTGGGGTAAGTTTCATTAATTCTGATTTACTTCCATCTGGATTTTCTATAATTATTGGCCAGTTATTGATACGAGCAACTGCTTCAGCTCTACTTTTATCACTACGCTGTTTATTTCTATAGTATTCTTCTTTTTCTTTAATTTTTTGCAAATCATAATTAGATACAATTTCTCTAACTTCAGCTGGTGTTTGTGCCAAAGTACATATTGAAGAAAAAAGGACAATAACAAGGAGTAATACTCTTTTCATTTTTAATTTTTTTTGGTGTAATTAATATATGTAAGCAAATATAATAATCTATTGTAATATTTACCAAATATTTACAAAAAATAGATGAAATTTAAGTTTTGTTTAATTATTTACTATTTTTAAATCAAAAAAAGAAATTTTTTGTATAGAATATATACATTTACAAAAAAAAAATATGGTATTAAGTAGATTTTGGCTCGTTATCTTTATTTCATCAATTGTCTTTGTGATTTTTAGTTTATTCTCTGGAAATAACTATACAATTGATTTCGTTTTAAACGGAAAAAAAGACGATCCAATATTAGTTTCTGAAAAATACCTTCAAGATTTACCTGCTTTTATAAAAGACAGTATTGAAAAGGCTCCAGATAAAACAATGGTCATTAATCGTGATACATTGAACATTGACTCAACTTATGTTTTTTCGAATAAAGTGGTAAAAATTTATAGTGGAAAACAAAAATCAGATGGATTATTGCCAACCTGCAAAAGCACTTTGTTAGATTTAATTTTACCTTTAATGGCATATCTAGCTTTCTTTTGCGGATTGATGGAACTTCTAATTATTTCTGGCGCATCACAAAAATTGGCTAAAATATTAAGTCCAGTTTTTGTAAAAGTATTTCCAAGTATTCCAAAAAACCATCCTTCGATATCGTATATGACTTTAAATTTTGCTGCTAATTTTCTTGGATTAGACTCGGCAGCAACACCATTTGGATTAAAAGCCATGGAAAGTTTGCAAGAAATAAATCCTGAAAAAGACAAAGCCAGCGATGCACAAATCATGTTCATGTGTTTACATGCTTCTGGACTTACACTAATTGCAACTTCAATTATTGGATATCGCGCTGCTGCTGGCGCTGCAAATCCAGCTGATGTGATGTTACCTTGTATAATAACCTCTTTTATTGGAACTATTGCTGCGTTTTTAATTGTCGGAATTAAACAAAAAATCAACTTCAAAAGCGCGTCTTTAGTTGCAGGATTAATGGGAATGATAGGTGCAATTATTGGTTTGTTGATGTATGTAAATCATTTGGATTTAATTGGTAAAAATTATTTTACTTCCAATCTTTCTGCTTTGATTTTGGTTGTAATTATTGTTTTCACATTGATATTATCGTTCGTAAAAGAAAAGAAATTTACAGAAGCAAACACCACCGTTTATGAAGCATTTGTGGTTGGAGCAAATAATGGCGTCAAAACTGGAGTTACTATTTTTCCTTATGTTTTAGGAATGTTAGTTGCTATTTCGTTGTTCAGAAATAGTGGTTTATTTGAAATTATCAGCAATTGGATTGCTTTTATTTTTTCTAATTTGGGTGTGGCAAAAGAAATTACTGACGCTTTACCTGTTGCATTGCTACGTCCTTTTAGCTCTGCAGGTTCACGTGGTTTTTTAATTGATTCTATGAATACATTTGGTGCTGATTCAATGACAGGAAGATTGAGTAGTATTTTTCAATGTAGTGCCGAAAGTACATTCTATGTTATTGCAGTTTATTTTGGTTCGGTTAATATAAAAAACACTCGATATGCTCTAGGAACAATGCTTTTAGTAGATGTAATTTGTGTGATTACTGCCATTTTTGTGGCTAGTTGGTTTTTTGTAAAATAGTAATATGCACGATTTCTTTCATCTAGTTTGTCATTTTATAGGAAACATATTTATGTGGATATTTAATTTGGGTGCAAAATCTATAGACGAAGTTTCAAAAAAGGATAACTCGTGGATAGGTTTTATGTTTCTTGTCTTTATTTTTTTAGTGCTTTATTCTAAAATTTAATTTTCTTCAATCCACCAACTTTCCTTAACTTTACACTTCAAAAATATTTCATAATGGACTTTATATATCAAGATCCGTATCCGATATTAAAAGACGATACGCAATACAAAAAACTTACTTCAGATTACGTAAAAGTAGAGCAATTTGGCGACAGAGAAATTCTTACCATTGACCCGAAAGCATTAGAATTAATGGCGCAAGAAGCCATGAACGACGTCTCATTTATGTTGAGGACGGCACATTTGCAAAAGCTAAATAATATTTTAAACGACCCTGAAGCAACAGATAATGATCGATTTGTCGCTTACAATTTATTACAAAATGCATCTGTAGCTGTTGAAGGTCAACTACCGTCTTGCCAAGATACTGGAACTGCAATTGTCATGGCAAAAAAAGGTGAAAATGTTTACACAGGAGTTGATGATGCCGAATGGTTATCAAAAGGAATTTTCAACACGTTTCAAAATAAGAACCTTCGTTACTCACAAATTGTTCCGATTTCGATGTTTGAAGAGAAAAATTCAGGTTCGAATTTGCCTGCACAAATTGATATTTATGCTAAAAAAGGAGCTTCGTATGAGTTTTTGTTTTTAACAAAAGGTGGTGGTTCTGCGAATAAAACATTCTTATATCAAAAAACAAAATCTTTGTTGAACGAAAAATCAATGGAAGAATTTGTTCGCGAAAAAATTAAAGATTTAGGAACTTCTGCTTGTCCGCCATATCATTTAGCTTTAGTAATTGGAGGAACTTCTGCAGAAGCAAATTTGGCTGCTGTTAAAAAAGCATCTGCAGGATATTTTGACCATCTTCCAACTACTGGAAACATGGCTGGTCAAGCTTTTCGCGATTTAGAATGGGAACAGAAAGTATTACAATATTGTCAAGAAAGTGCTATTGGAGCACAATTTGGAGGAAAATATTTTGCACATGATGTTCGTGTAATTCGTTTGCCACGTCATGCTGCTTCTTGTCCAGTTGGATTAGGAGTTTCATGTTCTGCAGATAGAAATATAAAAGGAAAGATTACGAAAGATGGCGTTTTCTTAGAACAATTGGAAGTAAATCCACAGCAATTTTTACCAACAGTTCCACCGCATTTAGAAGCTGCAGTTGAGGTTGATTTGAATCGTCCGATGGCAGAAATTTTAGCTGAATTATCTAAATATCCAATTAAAACGCGTTTGAAATTAAACGGAACTTTAATCGTTGCCAGAGATATTGCACATGCAAAAATCAAAGAACTTTTGGATGCAGGAAAACCAATGCCAGACTATTTCAAAAACCATCCAGTATATTATGCTGGACCAGCAAAAACTCCAGACGGAATGCCTTCAGGAAGTTTCGGACCAACAACTGCAGGAAGAATGGACGTTTATGTAGAAGAATTCCAAAAAGCTGGCGGAAGTATGATTATGCTTGCCAAAGGAAATCGTACCAAAGAAGTTATGGAAGCTTGTAAAACTTATGGAGGATTCTATTTAGGATCAATTGGTGGACCAGCAGCGATTTTAGCTCAAGACAATATCCTAAAAGTTGAGGTTGTAGATTTCGAAGAACTCGGAATGGAAGCCGTAAGAAAAATTACAGTAAAAGATTTCCCAGCTTTTATTATTACTGATGATAAAGGAAATGATTTCTTTGCTAACTTATAAAAATAATTAGCCACAGATTCACAGATTACTATAATTAATCTGTGAATCTGTGGCTATTAAAACCAATCAAATGCCTTTTAAAGAATCATTTTCGGAATTTTATACCAAAGTTAAATCAAGTTTGGATGATGGAACTTTTGCCAAATTAACCTTGGCAAAAACTATCGGAAATTCCGAATTGATGAATATTTACGTTCGTCCAATAATGGATGATGCGCTTCTGAAATTGGAATTAAAATTTAAGTTTCAGCAAGAAGAAATTATTGAAATCCATACAATAGAAAATGCTTTTCCAAGATTATTAGAGTTTATCAATAATCCTTTCTTAAGCGCAATTTTATTCACTACAGAATTTGATTTGACGTATAAATTGAATAAAAAGCGAGCAGTGAGTTTGGTAGAACAATTTCCAACCTTTGGGAATGCCAATGAAGTTTTATTGGAGTATTTGGCTACTAAGAAGTAGTATAGTTTGTCATTTTGACAAAGGAGAAATCACATAATCTGATTAACTTGATGAGATTCCTCCTTTGTCGGAATGACAAAAAACTAATCAATAACCATCTCAGGAATTTCGCCTTCTATGATTAATGTTGCTTCGGTTGAATCTATAATGTGTTCAACAGAAACTCCTGGCGCGCGTTCTAATAATTTGAACCCTTTTGGAGTGATTTCTAAAACGGCTAATTCAGTAACTACTTTTTTTACACAGCCAACACCTGTTAAAGGCAAAGTACAACGTTTTAAAATCTTACTTTCGCCAGCTTTATTAACGTGCATCATAGCAACAATAATATTATCCGCAGAGGCTACTAAATCCATTGCTCCGCCCATTCCTTTTACCATTTTTCCTGGGATTTTCCAGTTAGCAATGTCTCCGTTTTCTGAAACTTCCATCGCACCAAGAATGGTTAAATCGACGTGTTGACCACGAATCATTCCAAAACTAAAAGCAGAGTCGAAGAAACTTGCTCCAGGTAAAGTAGTGATGGTTTGTTTACCTGCATTGATTAAATCGGCATCTTCTTCGCCTTCAAATGGAAATGGTCCCATTCCGAGAACTCCATTTTCACTTTGAAATTCCACAGAAATATCAGTGCGAACATAATTGGCAACCAATGTTGGAATACCAATTCCTAAGTTTACATAATAGCCATCTTTTACTTCTTTAGCTATTCTTTTTGCTATATCGTTTTTATTTAACATAGTTAATGTGAAAATTAATTAATGTGAAAATGTAACAATTGATTAATTTACCAATGCATCAATCTGTAAATTATTTAATTGCTGCATTGATTAATTGTTATATTATTTATTTGATTTACTTGATGAAATAATCTTATAAACAATTAACGAAATTACTCTTAATTGTTCTTTTAAATCTTCATTAAAGGGATATGATTTAGCTCTTTCACATAATAAAAGCCAATACTTTGTTTCCTCAATTTCTTTTGCAGCAATTTTCATTTTATGAATGAAGTCAGCTCTACTTTCAGCATTTTGCGCTTCATGAATATTTGCTCCAATACTTGTGCCAGACTTTATTAATTGATTTGCAATTACATATTTTCTTTTTTCTTCTAACAATTCACAAAAAGTTATAATTTCTAGGCTAAAATCAATAGATTTATTAAGTATTACATTTTCTTCCATAATTGCTACATTATAAAATTGATTAATTGTTACATTTTGCTTCGAGTGGTACGTTGCTCAATTCTTTTTTCAAATTTTTCGCCTTGGAAGATTCTTTGAATTAATATTCCTGGAATGTGAATTTCGTTAGGATTTAAGCTTCCTGCAGGAAGTAATTCTTCTACTTCGGCAATAGTTATTTTTCCTGCGCCACACATTGATGGATTGAAATTTCTTGCGGTTCCTTTGAATATTAAGTTTCCTGCTTCGTCGCCTTTCCATGCTTTTACAATAGAAAAATCGGCTTTGAAAGCGTGTTCCATTACATGCATTTTTCCGTTAAATTCACGAACTTCTTTACCAATTGCAACTTCGGTTCCGTAACCTGCAGGTGTAAAGAAAGCTGGAATTCCGGATTGCGCTGCACGACAACGTTCCGCAAGAGTTCCTTGTGGAATTAATTCAACTTCTAACTCACCTGAAAGCATTTGGCGTTCAAACTCGGCATTTTCACCAACGTAAGACGAAATCATTTTTTTGATTTGCTTTTGTTGTAATAATAATCCCAAACCGAAATCGTCAACACCAGCATTATTTGAAATACAGGTTAGATTTTTTGTCCCTTTTTTAACCAATTCTGCAATTGAATTTTCAGGTATACCACATAATCCAAAACCACCTAACATAATAGTCATATTATCTTCAATGCCTTGAAGTGCGTCTTGAACTGAATTTACTTTTTTATTAATCATAATTTTAACTATGAATTTTATTTTCTAAATTTTAAAGACCAAATTCGTCAGTGTTTTGTTCTTCTGTATCTGTTGAATCTGTTGCTACAGAAGGCTTTGGAGCTGTCCAACAATCTACTTTTATGGCAAAATTATCCGGTCGCTCAAATTCATCTGTCGATATTTGAAGGTCTTTATCTTCATAACATTTTTCCATAAAATATCCCCAAACAGGCAGAGCTGCTGTAGCTCCTTGACCATAAGTGATGCTTTTGAAACGAGCCGAACGATCTTCACAACCAACCCAAACACCAGTTACTAGGTTTGGAACCATTCCAATAAACCAACCATCAGATTGATTTTGCGTTGTTCCAGTTTTTCCTGCAATCGGATTTTTAAACATATATGGATATCCAGTCCAACGATTATCACCACTTCCGCCACCTTCAGTTCTAAGTCTTTCGCCAGAGCCGCCTTCAGTAACACCTTCAAGAAGTTTAATTACTGCAAAAGCTACATCTTTATTTAAAACATCATGAGACTCCGGAACTGGTTCGTAAATGATAGCTCCATTTTTATCTTCAATTCTTGATATAAATTGGGGTTTTATATAAACTCCTTGATTTGCGAATGTACTATAAGCAGCAACCATATCTTGAACCGTAATATCTACAGCACCCAATGCAATGGCTGGTTGAACAGGAATTTCTGTTGTAACACCAAGTTTTTTGGTTAATTCTACAACAGCTTCTGGTCCGGTTTTATCAATTAATTTAGCCGAAATAGTGTTGATAGAATTTGCCAATGCTTTCTTTAAAGTAACCATTCCTCGGTATTTTTGATCAGAATTTCTTGGTTCCCAATCTTCGGTTACATGGTGGCGTCCTTTTCTTATCATAAAAGGTCCATCAATTATAGTATCGCAAGGAGACATTCCTAGTTGCTCAATAGCTGTAGCATAAACAAAAGGTTTAAATGTTGAACCTACTTGACGCGCTCCTTGTCCAACGTGATCGTACTGAAAATATTTATAATTTATTCCTCCAACCCAAGCTTTTACCTGGCCAGTTTGAGGCTCCATTGACATTAATCCAGCTTGCAAGAAGTGTTTGTAATATCTAATAGAATCCAGTGGAGTCATAATAGTATCTCTTTCACCTTTCCAGGTAAATACAGTCATTTTGGTTTTTTTACTGAATGAGGCAATGATTTCTTCATCTGTTTTTTCATCAGCTTTTAAAATTCTCCATCTTTCAGAATTTTTCATTGCTTGTTTGATGATTTTATCTGTTTCAGCATCAGTAATATTTATAAATGGAGCATTTTTATTTCCTTTTTGTTGAATCCAAAATTCTTCTTGTAGATTCTTCATATGAGCCAATACAGCTTCTTCAGCATGTTCTTGAATTTTTGAATCAATAGTAGTGTAAATTTTCAATCCGTCACCATAGATATCGTATTCTTCTCCATCTGGTTTCTTATTTTCTTTAACCCAATTCTTCATATAATCACGAAGATATTCTCTAAAATAAGTAGCTGTTCCGTCGAGATGACTTTCAGGATGAAAATTTAATTTTATTGGTTTTTTCTCTAAAATTTTCTTTGCAGATTCTTCTAAATGTTTATTTCGAACCAATTGACCAAGTACAATATTTCTTCTTTTAAGAGCTCTTTCTGGAAAACGATTTGGGTTGAATCTTGACGGATTTGTTAACATACCAACCAATAGAGCACTTTCTTCGACAGTTAAATCACGAGGTTCTTTACTAAAATAAACCTTTGCAGCTGAACGTATTCCAACAGCTCCGTTAACAAAATCAACTTGATTTAAGTATAAAGCAATAATTTCTTGTTTGGTATATTGTCTTTCCAAACGAATTGCAATAATCCATTCTTTAGCTTTTTGTACGATTCTAAAAGGAAGAAATTTAGAACCTTCACCATGGAATAAATTTTTTGCTAATTGTTGAGTAATAGTACTCGCACCACCATCTTTTCCTAGTTTTAATGCAGCACCAAAAGTCCTTCTTGCATCAATTCCAGAGTGTTCATAGAAACGTTCGTCTTCAGTTGAAACCAGTGCGTCTACTAGTGATTTTGGCAAATCCTTGTACTTGATAGCAGTTCTATTTTCGTTATAAAATTTACCTAAAGTAACTCCGTCAGAAGAAATGATTTCGGTAGCTAAATTAGAATCTGGATTTTCTAAATCTTCAAATGAAGGCATCTTTCCAAAAAGACCCCATGAAGCAAATAGAAAGAAAAGAAAAAGTCCGCCAAGAGTATAAAAAAATAATTTCCAAAACTTTTTTGAATAATATTTTATGTCTTTTACTTGACTTTTATTTTGAGTATTAGTTTTTTGTGCCATAATTTCTAGTCTAAAGATTCTACTCTAAAACCTATTTCGGTAATTCCTTTTAAGTTTTCAACTCCAGCTACTTTTCCGGTTTGTCTTACCGCTTGCTTGATGTGAACTTTATATTCTCCTTTTAACTTGAATTCTTCTTTTTCTTTATAAAAAAGTTTACTCTCTTTAACATCGGAAAATCCTTCTCCCATAAGTGTTCCATCCGGATTCGCCATCTGATATTCTAATGTATCAACCAATGTTTTCTTATTAGGCTGTTCTAATGCGACAATTAAAAACAAATTGTTGAACGGATAATCATTATTATCTCTAACATTTACAAACAAGTTGTATTTTTTTGAACTATCAAATTGAGGTAACTTGAAAGTCACAACGCTGTCTTTATGCCAAGAATTTCCAACTGATTTATACTCGTCGAAAACACGTTTTTTATCGCACGAAATAACTAAAAGCGCTACTAAAATAAACAGTATGCTATTTTTTATCTTCATTCTTTTTAATGATTATAGGTCTTTTATTTTGTGGTTTTTGATTTCTTTCGTCATTTCTTTTTCGCTCGTTCGGATTTTGACCTTGATTTGGTTTTGAATTAGGGTTTGAAGCGGTTTTTTCTCCTTGATTTGCGTTTGGATTTTGAGCTTTATTTTTATTTCTGTTTTTATTTTTATTCTTGCTCTTTTTTGGTTGGTCAAATCGAGTTAAACTTTCTTGTCCCATTGCATTGTTGAAGTTAGCTTCTTGTTCAACAACAATTTCAATTGCAAAATCTTCTAATGAAGAAACACGTTTTTTCTCTTTATTTTGAGCTACTATTTCTTTAACCTGATCTATTTTCAAAACATGCCAATTGGCAAAATTATCAGTGTAAGCAAACCACATCAATCCCTTAAAAATATCCTGTTTTTGGCAAATAGCATCACCTTTTTCAGTGTATAATTTGGTTTCAAAATCTGGAAAATCTTTTAATGCATCAAGATAAGTATCCAATTCATAATTCAAACAACATTTTAATTTACCACATTGTCCTGCTAATTTTTGAGGATTTAATGATAATTGTTGGTATCGAGCTGCCGATGTATTTACACTTCTAAAATCGGTTAACCAAGTTGAACAACACAACTCTCTTCCACAAGAACCAATTCCACCAAGACGCGATGCTTCTTGACGAAAACCAACTTGTTTCATTTCAATACGCGTTTTGAATACTTGTGCAAACTCCTTAATCAATTGACGAAAATCTACTCGATCATTTGCCGTGTAATAGAAAATAGCTTTTGAACCATCACCTTGAAATTCGATATCAGAAATCTTCATTTCAAGTTTTAAAGCAATAGCAATTTCACGTGCTTTTACTTTCATAGGTTCTTCTTTATCACGAGCTTCACTCCAAATGTCAATATCTTTTTGAGAAGCTTTTCTGTATACTTTTGCGATGTCAGCACTTTTATGGTCAACACCTTTTTTCTTCATTTGTACTTTTACCAATTCACCAGTAAGAGTAACAATTCCTATATCATGACCGGGCGAAGCTTCAGTTGCAACGATATCACCGATACTTAAGGTAAGTTTTTCGGTATTTCTATAAAATTCTTTACGTCCATTTTTAAAGCGCACTTCAACACAATCAAATGGCGCTTCTCCTGTTGGCAAATTCATATTTCCCAACCAATCAAAAACGGTTAATTTATTGCAGCTATCGGTGCCGCAAGTCCCATTATTTTTACAACCCTTAGGCGCACCGCCATCAGAAGTTGAACAACTTGTACATGCCATAATTATATATGTAGTATTGCTAGAAAGCAATTTAAGTTCATAAAACGATTAATTGGTAAAGATAGTATTTTTAAAAAATAAATTCCAATAAAAAAATCCCAAATTCCAAGTTTGAAAAAACTGTTGAAATTTAGGATTTTAAATAGTTGATTTTTAAAATAGTTACTCTAAAATCTTAAATAATTTATCGGATAATCTTACTCTAAAAGGTACTTCGAAGGTTACTTTATCACCAATTTTTGCAGTAGAATTTTCACTTCCGTTAACTAACATTTTATCTAAAACTAATTCTTGATTTCCTGTTGTAGGTCCCGAAATTAAAATTTTATCTCCAAGGTTTAATTCGTTATTTTCAATAATGAAAAGACCTACTTGTGCTTTTACATAATAATGTTCAGCTTTACCAAGTATAACTTTTTTTACTTTTATTTTCTGACGAATATCTTTTGTTTCTTGAGTTTTTGCTAAAGGTATATCTGATAGTTCACCTGAATGTTTGAACTTCAAATTCTCCGATTTTCCTTTTCGGAAGACTTTATTGCCCACTTGTTTCCCTCTACGAAGTTTAACTTGTTCGGCCAATGGTAAATGCGTAATTTCTAGACATTCGGTAGAGCAACAATTTTCCATTGCAGCTTTACAATCATCACATTGAATGAATAATAAATGGCAACCATCGTTTAGACAGTTAGTGTGATTATCGCAAGGTTTTCCACATTGGTGGCATTGCGAAACTATATCATCGGTAATTCTTTCACCAAGTCTGTGGTCGAAAACGAAGTTTTTTCCAATGAATTTACTTTCTAGATTTTCTTCTTTGATTTGTTTGGCATAATTGATAATTCCGCCTTCTAATTGGAACACATTTTTAAAGCCTTGGTGTTTAAAATAGGCTGATGCTTTTTCGCAACGAATTCCTCCGGTGCAATACATCACCAAATTTTTATCTTCTTTAAAGTCTTTTAATTGTTCATTAATAATCGGTAAACTTTCTCTAAAAGTTTCCACATCTGGAGTAATTGCGCCTTTAAAATGACCAATTTCACTTTCGTAGTGATTTCTAAAATCAACCACAATGGTGTTTGGATCTTCTAATATTTGGTTAAATTCTTTGGCTTTCAAATGCACACCAATATTGGTTACATCAAAAGTGTCGTCGTTCAATCCGTCGGCTACAATTTTGTCTCGAACTTTTACAGTCAATTTCAAAAACGAATGATCATCGTGCTCTACGGCAACATTCAAACGAATGCCTCGCATGAATTCATAAACTTCTAAAGTTTCTCTAAAAGCTTCAAAGTTTTCTGCTGGAACACTCATTTGAGCATTGATTCCTTCTTTGGCTACATAAGTTCGACCAAGAGCATCGAGTTGGTTCCATTGGATAAATAAATCGTCGCGAAATTTTTTGGGATCTTCAATTTTGGCATACGCATAGAAAGATAATGTAAGACGTTGTTTTCCGGCTTCATCAATTAATTGAGCTCTTTCTTCTGCGCTTAAGGTGTTATACAGTTGCATGCTATAAACGTTTTAAGATTAGAGACGCGATTAATCGCGCCTGTACAGAAATATTTTTTGAATTCTAAATGGAAGAATTCGGACGCAAATTTACATCTTTTTTCGAATAAAAAAACCCTAACAATTTTTCAATTGAAAGGGTTTCTTTTAGAGCAATTCATAATTTTAATATATCACCACACAATCTCCGTTTACGCATTCTACAGTGGTTGGAGGTAATACAACGGCACAATCTGAAATGGCATTAGTTTGGATGTTGTATTGATGATCCATTTCATTATATTCTGCAACCATTTGTTGTAATTGTGTAAGATTTACCGAACTTGGAAAAGGCAAATATTCTTTTGGTCCACCACAAGGTTTGCTGCCAAAAGCAATATAGTTACAACTTCCTGAACAATCAAAACTGTTAATATAATTAATTATTTCAGCTTTTTTTGCATCCAACATTGGTTGCGTAATTACTTCATCATTCGAACTAGAACATTGAAAAGACAAAAATGCTACTAAAAGCACGAATATTTTAAAAAGAGTTTTCATTGGTCTATATGGGTTAGGTTAAACAATTTCAATTAATAGATATTAAAACTTCAAAAAGGTTGCGTCAGAAATAAAAAAAAATCCTCTCGTTGGAAAGGATTTTATTTTTTAGCAGAATTCTGCGTAAGCGTCTTTTAAGTTTTCTGCAATCATTTCTGCAGGACGACCTTCGATGTGGTGACGTTCTAACATGTGCACTAATTCACCATTTTTGAACAAAGCCATACTTGGTGACGATGGAGGAAACGGAAACATTTCTTCTCTTGCAGCATCAACAGCTTCTTTGTCAACTCCAGCAAATACTGTTACTAAATGATCTGGTTTTTTTGCTCCGTCCAAACTCATTTTTGCTCCTGGACGAGCATTTCTAGCAGCGCAACCACAAACCGAATTTACAACTACAAGTGTTGTTCCTTCCGTTTTAATTGCATTTTTTACTTCTTCTGCGCTGTATAAATCTTGAAAACCTGCTTCAGAAAGTTCTGCTCGCATTGGTTTTACCATTTCTTCTGGATACATAATTATTTATGATTTAAGATTAACGAATTTTGAATTATGATTTTTAAAATCTTCTGCAAAGATAAATAGAATTCTAATTTTTAGAATGATTCTAATCATAAAGATTTGTTATCGTTTGATAGAGAATTTAAACTATAAAATCCTTTTAAATAATGCACTAATGAAAAGTCCTTTTGGGCATTTCCAAATCACCTGCAAATCTTCCCAAAACGTAGTTTCTTCGTCTAAGAATTTGAAAATTAGTGTGGGATTTCCTTTTTTGAAAAGCGATGAAAACACTTTTGAACCTAGCTCATTATTTTTAAACAAAACATCAATAAATAGCAAATCATAAATCCAAAATTTATCCATTTTGTGGAATTTTGTAAAATCAGTTTCCGAAGTAAGGAAGTTAATTAGTGCTTTAGATTTTTTTGTTGTGTTTTTAAAAGTATAGCCTGTACTTGCTTTTGTCCATCCGCCAACAGAACCAATATGTAGTATGTTTTTGGTGTTGTGTTTCCAAAATTTATAACTCGTCATAGGAATATTTCCTTGCTCTTTTTCGATGATTTCGTATTCAGAAATTCCTAACTTTTGAATGTACTTTTGAATTTCGTTTTCGTATTCTTCTTTAGAAAGTAAGTCTTTAGAAAACAAAGTATATTCTAATAAAGCTTCGGTTGAAGACGTTGGAAGAACATACATAAATCTTGTATTTCCTCTTTGCTCAACAGAAAAATCCATGAAAGTTGCCACATCTGGATTGAAAACTGCTTCTTTAGATTTTATAAACCAGCCAATAAAATGCTGTTGTAATAAGGGATATTTCGTTTGACTTTTTACAAGATTTGGATTATAAATAGAATTGAAAATTTTATTACAAGTATAGTTTTTACCATCCGTTTTTACGATACAATGATTTCCTAATTCTTCAAAATCGATTACTTTTTGATTTACAAAATGAATATTTTCTTGTTTAGAAATTAAATCGAAAACCAAATTGTAAAAATCCAATCCACGAACCATTTTATATTGATACGGATTCAAATCTAAATTTCGTCGGAAGTTTTCATCTGCAAAAAGTGCCACATTCCATTTTTTGGATACAATTTCATCAAATTGAGAAGAATTATCCCAAAAACACCAAGTTCTATCATTAGACTTTTTTGGATTTTCATCCAATAATAAAATGGTTTTATCTTTAAATTTACCTGACAAAATCATTTCATAAACCGTCATTAAAGCCGATAATCCTGACCCAGTGAAAATGTAGTGATAGTGTTGCATGCCTCAAAAGTAAAAAATATTAAATTACTTTTATCCAAAACAAATGTTAATCAATATGATATCGCAAGCCCAGAAAAAAGCGAATTCCTTGATTTGGTCCATAAGCATAAGTTGGATCAAATGTTAAACCATAAGGATTATCTGGTGTTGGAATTGCATTTCCATTACTATTAAATTGTACATTTTGGTCAAATGGATCATTGGCTCTCGCAATTAAAAAAGGATTTCCGCGATTGGGTGTCCAATTAAAAAGGTTTTTAATACCCGAATAGATTTCTAAATTATGAAATTTTTTATAGGTAAATTGTATGTTTTGAATACTAAATGCTTGCGAATATTCACGTCTTGGATCAAGCTCGCTTAGCAATGGTAATCGCATCGCACCAGTAAGATTTCCTGTGTAATCAAAGGAAAGATGCCATTTTGGAATCTCATAATTAATTGCCCAATTAAAGGAATATTTTTCGGTAAACAACGGAACAAAACTAACACCATCTTGTTGCGTCAATGGATCAAAATAGCTGGCTCCAACAGTTGCTTTTAGACCAAATGGCATAATCCAATCGGCATTAATACTTAGTCCGAAAATCTTGGAATATCCATTCAAATTATCGTAAACAATTTGATTAGGGTTGAGGTCATAATTAGCAAATATCCGATTTGTAAAATAGGTGTACCACGATGACATTTCTAAATTTAGAATTCCTAAATTCTCCAATTTATATTTTTTTAAATAATTTAAGTTGACGTTACAGGATGTTTCTGGTTCTAAATTATCAACTAAAACTACTTCTCTTGCACCTGAAAGTGCTTGATGGTCTTCCGTAAATAAATTAACAACCCTGAAACCTGTTCCAAAATTTAATCGTAAAATATCATCATTGGTTGGTTTCCATTTAAAAGCAACTCTTGGTGTAAAAATGGAACCATGAGCCGAGTTATAATCGTAACGCGAACCTAAAAGAAGCCCAGTTTTTTCAGAAAATTTTATATCATCTTGCACAAAAAGACTGTAAATTTTTGAATGGTCAGAAGTTGCTGTTGCTGGCGTATTGTCATTATAAAATTGATATCGAAAAGCACTTCCAAAAAGTAGCGAATGATTTTTTAGGTTCTTGTCCCAAAGGAATTGTCCGAACCCAATTTTCTGATTTGCTATGAAAGAAGAATTACCGTAAACCGAATTTTGATCATGACTAATTAATGAAAACTGTAGATACATCTTTTCTGCTATTGGCAGTTGATACTTGCCTAAAAGTTCATAACGAGAAGTGTAAATACTTTCACCATACACTTGGTTGCCACCGCGAAAACTCTTATTCCATTGCATTTCGCCACCCCAACGATCTTCATACAAATAACGAGAAACTATGTTAAATTCTTTTCCAGATTTTCGATTGATAGTCCATTTGCTAAAAAAGGAAACACGGTCTTGTAGGGCAATGTCTGTGAAATTATCATTGTTGTTGTCTATAGGGTTCTTATAAGAGAAATAATTGACCCCAAAAAGCGCATCTACTTTTTTCCCAAAACTTGTTTTATACCCTAAGTCGACGTTGTTTTCGAGCCATGAAGTTGAGAATATATCAGCAGTAAAAAGAGGAACAGTTCTCGTTTTTTTTGTTATAATGTTGATTAAGCCACCAACGGCTTCGCTTCCATAAAGTGAAGAAGCAGCGCCTTTAACAACTTCAATTCTTTTAATCATGGAATTAGGAATTCCAGATAATCCATACACCGTTCCAAGCGCACTTACTATTGGCATTCCGTCTATAGTTACCATTGTGTATGGACCATCTAGGCCATTGATTCGGATGTCGCCAGTGCCACATACATTGCAATTGTTTTGTGGTCGTAGACCGTTTACGTTTTGTAAAGCGTCTAAAACATTACTCGTTGGATTTTGTTTTAAAAATGTAGTCGTGATGACTTCAACAGGAACTGGATTTTCTAATCGTTTTACCGCTTTTAAAGTACCAGAAATAACAACTTCATCAAGTTGATTTGGAACCTCTTTAGTTATTGTGTCATTTTTCTGTGAAAGGACTAGAAATGGTAAAAGCAATAAAGCTGTTATATATTTTTTCATTTGCAAAACTAAAAATTTAGGCAAAACTAAAAATAATATTTAGTAAATCAAAAATATAATTCTATATTTGTCTTAATTAAATTTTCACAATGACAATTTCTGAAGAAAACTATATTAAAGTAATTTATCATTTATCATTAGTTTCTCCAAAAGGAGTGAATACTAATGCCATTGCAGGAATGCTAGATACCAAAGCATCATCGGTAACAGATATGTTGAAGAAATTATCTGAAAAAGAGTTGGTTTCCTATCAAAAATACCAAGGTGTTACTTTGACTGATAAAGGCTTTTATTCTGCCAAAATGATTGTTAGAAAGCATCGTTTGTGGGAAGTTTTTTTAGTAGATAAATTAAATTTTTCATGGGATGAGGTACACGAAATCGCAGAAGAATTAGAACATATAAAATCGGAAAATTTGATAAATAAATTAGATGCATTTTTAGATTTTCCATCGTTTGACCCACATGGAGATCCAATTCCGAATGCTGATGGAGAGATTAAAAAAATAAACAAGTTATTATTATCAGAAACTGAATTAAACAAAGAATACCAGTGTGTTGGAGTTAAAGATTCTTCATCAGAATTTTTACAGTATTTAGATAAGCAAAAAATTGCATTAGGTTCAAAAATCACTGTTAAAGAGAAAGAAAGTTTTGATGATACTTTACTAGTTCAGATTGATTCAAGACAATTAACGATATCAAATAAAATTGCTAATAATTTATATGTAAAATAATATGTTTCAAACAATTTTAGATTATTTCGAGAGTATTGACCCGATTTTAGCAGCTTTGTATGCCACATTATTTACTTGGTTTTTAACAGCATTTGGAGCCTCATTCGTATTCTTTTTTAAGAATATGAATCGAGTAGTTCTTGATGGAATGCTTGGTTTTACAGGTGGCGTTATGATAGCAGCAAGTTTTTGGAGTTTACTTGCGCCAGCCATTGAAATGAGTAAAGGCGAAGGTTTTGTCAAAGTAATTCCTGCTGCAGTTGGATTTGGACTAGGTGCACTTTTTATTTTTGGATTAGATAAACTACTTCCACATTTACACATTAATTTTCAAGAAACTGAAGGTGTAAAATCACCTTGGCAACGAACTACTTTGTTAGTTTTAGCAATTACTTTGCACAACATTCCTGAAGGTTTAGCCGTTGGAGTTTTATTTGGTGGAGTTGCAGCTGGAATTCCAGAAGCTTCAATTGCTGGAGCTGTAACACTTGCCATTGGAATTGGTATTCAAAATTTCCCAGAAGGAATTGCGGTTTCAATGCCATTGCGTAGAATGGGTATGAGCCGTTGGAAAAGTTTCATGTATGGTCAATCCTCTGCAATTGTAGAGCCTATAGCAGGAGTTTTTGGTGCTGTTGCTGTGACTTTTTTTACTCCACTTTTACCTTATGCTTTAGCTTTTGCTGCTGGTGCAATGATATTTGTAGTGGTTGAAGAAGTAATTCCAGAAACGCAACAGGATAAGAATACAGATATTGCTACTTTAGGATTAATTGGCGGATTTATTGTGATGATGACTTTGGATGTTGCACTTGGATAAAATGAATCTACATGATGAAAAAAATTGTTTTCTTTCTCTTATTGTCTTTTAGTATTGCTGGTTTTTCGCAGCAATCTAATAAAATAACAACTAAAAAATGTATTCCGAAAAAAGGTTATCATTTAAAGTTGATTAAAGTTTTGAATGATTCTCGCTGTCCAGAAGGTGTGACTTGTGTTTGGGCAGGAGAAGTTTCGGTTGTTGTAGCGCTTTATAATGACAAACAATTATTAGAAGAAAAAACCATTGTTTTGAATTCAAAAAACCGTGAAGAAAATATTAAATGGTTTGAAAATTATTATTCCAAGAAAATAAAACACGTTCGACTTGTACCTTATCCAAAAGAAGGAGTTGTTGTTAAGGAAAAAAATAAATTTATTGAGGTTGTTTTCCAGGATTAGTTGCAACCACAATTATCATCACCACAGTTGTTTTTTTTCTTTTTAGAAAATAACGGTTTTAGTATAAAAAATACCGCTATTGCAAGTGCTATATATACTAAAACCGTTTGTATCATTTTATTTATTTTTAAAGTTTAGCGCCAATTGATAGGTAAAAGGTTCTGCCTTCGCCAGGTAAAATACCAGGACCAGGATAACCACCAGCTCTTCTTGTAGCATAATTTTCATTAAATAGATTATTAATTCCGCCACGAATATTATAATTTTCTAAAAATTTATATTCTGCAGATAAATCAAAAACATTATATTTATCTAACAATCCAGTCAATCCATTAGCTGATGCTGTTGTTGTATTGTTTGCATCAGTAAAAATTCTTCCAGACATTTTATATTGTGCTGTTGCAGATATATTATTGTTACTCCAAGAAACCCCAAAGTTATGAATATATCTTGGTGCATTTTCTACTCTGTTTCCATTTAAATTGGTTTCTTTGATGGTAACATTTGGAGCGGTCCCTGATGCAGTAGATACAACAAAATCAGTATAGCGACTGTCGATAAAACTCACTGTTGCAAAAATATCAAGATTACCGTAGGGCTTATCTATTTCAAATAGTTTTGTAACATTTATATTAGCAAATCCTTCAATTCCTTTATTAACTGTTTCTCCTAAATTTGTTCTAAATATAAAAGTTCCTTGAGTTGGATCATTATTGATGAATTGTCTAACGCCACCAATTCTGTTGTTGTAACTTAAATAAAACAAACTCACATCAAAGTTTAAGAATTTTCTATAAGTACCTCTAAAACCTAAATCAGCATTGAATCCGCTGGCATCTTTTAAATTTGTATCGATTACATCTGTTACTGCAGGCGGAGTTAAATCTGAGAACAAAACAGGTCTGTAGGCTTGTGTAATATTTGCATACAAATTGGTTGATACAAACTTATGCTCAATTCCCAATCCGAATAATGGCTTGCTTCTCGAGATGGTTTTATTTGGAAAAGCAATATCATTTCCGCCGCTAACACCAAATCTACCTTCACCAGTATTTTTAATGTATTCATATCGAACTCCTGGTGTAATACTAAGCTTTTCGGTTACTTTGAATTGATTTTCTGCAAATACAGCTACATTTTCTGTAGTAAAATCTATATCTCGTGCATATCGTCCTTCAACAGACAAATCAAAATCTGAACCTGTAGTTCCTTTTCCTTCTTGTAATCGTTGTGTATTTGCTTTGTAAATTCGCGCTCCGAATGCAAGATTATTATTGATTTTACCTAGTTTGTATTTAAAAATATTTCTGTTTTCAACACCAAAATTTTTGTAATAATCTCTATCAACTCTTCTATTCGAATAATTATTTGTAGTTGTACTTATTGCGTCAATAGTATTTGGCGTTGCATTAAATCCAACACTATTTCTCTCTCCAATTAATCCGAATAATTTTGTATTAGATGAAAATTTATCATTGACTTTAGTGTCAAAATTGATTGAAAACAAATTCCATGGAGTTCCAAACCAGTTGCGTTCTCTTAATGATTGTTGAGAATTTGAATTAAACTGTTCGTCAGTTAAACCTCCGGCTTGTTGCATTTTATAATCCATATTGGTATATTCAGCTGACAGTTTTGTTTTTTCATTGAATCGGTATTCAATAAAAGCGTGTGTATTTCTAACAGTATATTCCGAGTTTTCTCTCCATCCGTCACCACTTCTTGAATGATTGTAAATGTAGTATGAAAATTTCTTGTATTTTCCACCAATTGCATTGTAACTACTCATTAATCCATAGCTTCCAACAGTGTTTTGGGTTTCAAAAGAAAATTTCTTTTTGTTTTCTCTTTTAAGAACATAGTTTAACATTCCACCAAATTGAGGCCCGAATTGTAAAGAAGAACCACCACGAATTAATTCAAGTGTTTCAACAGCTTCTAATGGCGGATTGTAATAAGCTTCTGGATATCCAAAGACATCAGATGAAATATCATATCCATTTTGTCTTGTGTTTAATTCCCAACTTCTGTTTGGACTTAATCCTCTAACGCCAACATTTATTTGTATTCCAGAACCTTCGTTTTCCCAAACGGTTACTCCAGGAACTCTTGAAAAAATTTCTCTTGCATTGTTAGTTGCAAAGTTACCATTGATATTAGAAAGTTTTAGGACTTCATTTTTTTTACCAGAAAAAAGAACATTTTCCTTAGTTTCTGGCATTCTTTCTGGGCTTTGTTGTTTAATAGTAATAATGACTGGTTGCAGTTTTTTTATGGTGTCATTTAGCGCTAAATCATTTTCTTGAGCTTGAATAGTAATAGCGAATAATGAGATAATTACAGAAAAATAGGTTTTCATTTTTATTTAGATTAATTCTACACAGCAAAACTATCAATTAATTCTTATTTAGACAAATTAAAAATAATAAAATTAAAATGAGAATTTCTTTATGTTTTGTTTTTAGTTATTTACGTAAAAACTTTAACATTTGTTTTTTACTTCAAAAATTGATAAGCAATTAAAGCAGTTACATAAGCAAATCCACTCATGAAAACCAATTGAATTATTGGCCATTTCCAAGAGTTAGTTTCTTTTTTTACAATAGCTAAAGTACTAACACATTGCATTGCAAAAGCATAAAAAAGAAGTAATGAAATTCCTGTAGCAAAGTTGAAAATTTTTGTTCCATCAGGATTAATTTCGGCTTCCATTCTGTTTTTTATGGTTGCTTCTTCATCGCTATGACTTCCTACGCTGTAGATTGTAGCAAGCGTTCCAACAAATACTTCACGTGCAGCAAAAGAACTTACTACAGCAATCCCAATTTTCCAATCGTATCCTAATGGTTTAATTACAGGCTCAATAGATTTACCAATGTATCCAATATAAGAATGTTCCAATTTATATTCGGAAACTCTATCAGGAATTACTGATGGATTTATTGGTGTCGGACTCGAATAAACTTCTTGCTCTACAATTTTTTGAGCATTTTTAAAATCTTTATCTGGTCCATGCGAACCCAAAAACCACAAAATAATTGATAAGGCTAAAATGATTTTTCCAGCTCCAAATACAAATGCTTTCGTTTTTTCTAAAACGTTTATTGCGACATTTTTTAACAACGGAATTTTGTAGCTAGGCATTTCAACAACAAAATAAGATTTAGAACTAATTTTTAAAATTTTGTTCAAAATATAAGCTGAAAATATAGCAACAATAAATCCCAAAAGGTACAAAACCATTAAAGTTAAACCTTGTAAACTTATGAATCCTAAAACGCGTTCTTCAGGAATTATTAATGCAATAAGAATAGCATAAACAGGCAATCTTGCTGAACAAGTTATGAAAGGTGTAACTAAAATTGTGATTAATCGCTCTTTCCAATTTTCAATATTTCTTGCACCCATGATTGCTGGAATTGCACAAGCGGTTCCCGAAATTAAGGGTACAACACTTTTTCCGGAAAGTCCATATCGGCGCATTAATTTATCCATTAAAAAAACTACACGACTCATGTAACCACTTTCTTCTAAAACAGAAATAAACAGAAATAGAAAGGCAATTTGTGGAATAAATATTAAGATTCCTCCAATTCCGGGAATAATTCCTTCGCTTATTAAATCTGTAAATTCACCTGCTGGAAGATGGGTTTTTGAATAAGAAGCCAAATTGGCAAAAGTACTATCAATAAAATCCATTGGAATGCTTGACCAATCAAAAATGGATTGAAATATTCCGAAAAGAATAACAAAGAAAATGATGTAGCCAAATATTTTGTGAGTTAAAACTCTATCTAATTTTGTTCTAATATCTGATGCTTTTGAATTATCAATCGTTTGACCAATTTTTAAAGTATCATTGATGAATTGATAGCGTTTTATGGTTTCTTTTTGTTGCAGTCGTTTCAAATCGGCATGCGATTTTGTAAACGAACTTTTCATTTCGTTTCGCTCTAAATTCAAGAAATTTACATCTTGCGTGATGACCAACCAAAGTTTGTAAACTAACTGATTTGGGAATGCTTTTCTTAATTTGTCAAAATATTCAACATCAATACTTGAAGCGTTTAAACAAGGCTCAGTTGAAAGTGATTTATAATTAAGAATTAAATCTTTGATTTTATCAATACCCAAATTTTTTCTTGAACTTACAAGAGCAATTTTAGTTTTTAATTCTTGTTCTAAATGAGGAATATCTAATTCAATTCCTTTTAATTTCATTCGGTCACACATGTTGATGACCAAAATCGTTGGAATTTCTAAATCTTTTATTTGAGTAAAAAGAAGTAAGTTTCTTTTTAGATTTTCAACCTCTGTAACTACTACAACTACATCTGGAAAATTTTCGTCTTTCTTGTTCATTAATAACTCAATGACAACATTCTCGTCAATTGAACTAGCATTTAAACTATAAGTCCCAGGTAAATCTAAAATAGTAGCTTTTACATTGTCGGAAAGTTTACAAGTTCCGATTTTCTTTTCAACAGTAATTCCAGGATAATTTCCAACTTGTTGGTGCAAGCCAGTAAGCTGATTAAAAACCGAAGTTTTACCAGTGTTTGGATTACCAATTAGCGCTACTTTGATAGTTTCTTGTGCCATTAATTTTTAGATTCAATGACAACATTAATTTCTTTTGCAGTTTCCAATCTAATAGCCACATGCGAGTCATTGACATTAAAATATAGAGGACAACCAAAAGGTGCAATTTGAATCAATTCAACGGTATTGCCAGGAAGACAGCCCATTTCTAGGAGTTTCAATGGAATTTCATCGATATTAAAATCGGATATAATTCCTTTTTGACCAATTTTGAGTTGAGCAATTGTGGTTTCCAAAGCTTTATTTAGATTGAATTAAAATACAAAAGTAAGAATTTGAAATGTAAAAAACATGATTATTGTCAAGTTTAAGATTTTATTTAACCTTGTTTACGATAAAGGCAGAAGTAAAGTTAGAGACTAAACTACTTTTCTTCTTCACAAAGGATTGTGATGTCTTCCAAAAGTTGTTTTACATTTTTAATTCCTGGCTCAGTTGGTCCATCAAGATTGGTTCCGTCATAAAATCCGCGCACTCTTCTTTTTGAATCTACTAAAACAAAATTTTCTGTGTGAACCATATCATAAATTTCCTCTGGTTTTCCAGTTTTTACAGCCAAATACGATTTTCTTGCAATGTAATAGATGTCTTTTTTATCTCCAGTAACTAAGTTCCATTTGCTATCAATCACACCTTTTTCTAAAGCATATTTTTTTAAAACTGGAACACTATCAATATCTGGGGTAACCGAATGTGACAAGAGCATCACTTTAGGATTATTTTTAATTTGATTTTGTAGCCAAACCATATTACTAGTCATTTTAGGACAAATAGTTGGGCAAGTGGTAAAGAAAAAATCAGCAACATAAATTTTTCCTTCATAATCTTTTTGGGTAACAACTTTACCGTTTTGATTGGTAAATTTAAAATCAGCAATTTCGTGATCTATGGCTACATATTGTATCGTAGAATCAACTAATTCTGGATTTACATCACTTGGATTGAATATAGGAAGTTTAGGTTTCGGTTTTAAAACAGTGTAAAAAGCACTAATTGTAATGATTGAAAATATCACAAAAAAGCCAATAAAAATTCTATATTGTTTTAATTTAGAAAGCATACTTATTTTTTTTGCGAAATTACGAAACAACTTTTGTTTACATCAAATATAGTTAGCTTATATAATTGCGATTAAGTGATTTTTAACATTTGATTAATGAAAAAATGAATAGATTTGTGGAAACAATCAAATTAAATATGAAAAATAAAATTAAATATGGTTTTGTTGTAGCAAGTTTGTTTGCTCTAAATCAAATTAATGCACAACAAAAAAATCCAGGAATCAATCTAGATTTAATGGATAAGTCAGTAAAACCTGGAGACGATTTTTTCAGATATGTAAATGGTTCATGGTTTGACAAAACTGAAATTCCTGCTGATAGAACACGTTGGGGAAGCTTTGATGAATTGCGTCAGAATACTGATAAAGATGCTTTAGCAATTTTAAAAGATGCAGCTTCTAAAAAATTAGATCCAAAATCAGATCAAGCAAAAGCAGTTAATGTTTACAGAACATATATGGATACTATTTCAAGAAATAAACTTGGAATAAAACCAATAAAACCAATTTTAGCTAAAATTGATGCTGTAAAATCAATAGCAGATTTGAATAAGTTAATTATTGAAATGCAACCTCAAGGCGGTTTAGGTTTTTATGGAATTGGAGTTGGTCCAGACGCAAAAAACAGTAACAGAAATGTTGTAAATATCGGACTAGGAAGTTTGGGTTTACCAGACAGAGATTACTATGTTTCTGAAGATGCTGATTCTAAAGAAAAACGTGAAAAATATGTTGCTCACGTTGCAAGAATGCTTCAATTTATTGGTGAAAAACCAGAAGTTGCTTTAGCAAATGCTAAAAAAGTCCTAGCTATAGAAATTGCAATGGCAACTCCACGTTTAGACAGAGTAGAAAGAAGAGATAGAAGAAAGACTTACAATCCAATGTCGGTTGCAGATTTGCAAAAATTAACGCCATCAGTAAATTGGGATAGTTACATTAAAGGTGTTGGAATTTCAAAATTGGATTCAGTTATTGTATCGCAACCAAAATACATGACAGCTCTTGAAACTATTTTTAAAGAAAATAAAATTGACGAGTGGAAAGCCTATTTACGTTGGTCATTACTTAATAAATCTTCAGATGTTTTAACTACCGATTTAGAAAAAGCAAATTGGGATTTTTATAGCAAAACATTACAAGGAGCAAAAGCACAACGTCCAAGAGAAGAAAGAGCTTTGCAAGTTGTAAACGGAACTGTTGGTGAGGCATTAGGAAAATTGTATGTAGAACAAAAATTTCCAGCGGAAGCTAAAGAAAAAGCAAGAAAAATGATAGGTAATATCTTTTTAGCTTTTGAAAACAGAATCAATAATTTACCATGGATGACACCTGCAACAAGAAAAGGAGCCATTGAAAAATTAAGAAAATCAGTTGTAAAAATTGGTTATCCAGACAAATGGAAAGATTATTCTAAATTAGAAATTAAGAGTATTGAAGAAGGCGGAAACTACTATGATAACATGAAAAGTTTATCTAAATGGGGTTTTCAAAATAATATCGATGATTTGCAAAAACCAGTAGACAAAACTCGTTGGGGAATGTCACCACAAACAGTAAACGCTTATTACAATCCATCATATAATGAAATTGTGTTTCCAGCAGCAATTTTGCAACCACCATTTTATGATTATAAAGCAGATGAAGCTGTAAATTATGGTGGAATTGGAGCTGTAATTGGACACGAAATTTCACATGGATTTGATGATTCAGGTTCAAGATATAACGCCGATGGTAATCTTATTAATTGGTGGACAGAAGACGATTTAAAACAATTTACTGGACTTGGTGGTGCATTAGCTGCTCAATACAGCGCATTAGAACCATTGCCAGGAACTTTTGTTGATGGTAAATTCACACTTGGAGAAAATATCGGAGACTTGGGTGGAATTAATGCCGCTTATGACGGATTACAAATACATTTAAAACAAAATGGAAATCCGGGATTAATCGATGGTTATACACCAGAACAACGTTTGTTTATTTCTTGGGCAACCATTTGGAGAAGTAAAATGCGTGATGAAGCCATTAAAAATCAAGTAAAAACAGATCCGCATTCGCCAGGACAATATCGTGCTTACGTACCATTGTTGAACGTTGATGAATTTTATAAAGCATTCGACATAAAAGAAACAGACAAATTATTTGTTAAGCCAGAAGATAGAGTTAAAATTTGGTAGAAAAAATAAAACCTCAAGTTAATCTTGAGGTTTTTTTATGCTTTTCAATAACCCAACCACACTAACCAAAGCCCAAGTTCCTTCTAAAATTATAAACGGAATATAATTTATTAAGTATGATGTATAACAAGCTATACTTGCACCTATTATATTTAGAAAAAAATATAAATTCCCATTTTGTTTTATAATTGAGAAATTATTTAAGAAATAAGCAATCAAGATAATTAAAACTCCAATTGAACCAATTATATCATTGTATGACATACAATTAGTTAATTAAATAGGTTTCCATAAATTTTATCACCGCCAATCGCTGAAAATCAACGTTCGGTTTTTTTCTAAAACCATGACCCTCGTCTTTTGCTTCAAGATACCAAACTATGTTTCCTTGTGCTTTTAGTTTATCGCGCATTTGTGTTGCTTCTGTAACAGGAACTCTTGGCTTGTATTATAAACATTGGTTTCTTTATTTTTTCGGTATTATTTAAAGGTGATATTTTTTCTAAAAAAGCAGCCATTTCCGGAATTCTTTCATCGCCATATTCAACTCTTCTTAAATCTCTTCGGTATTCTTCGGTATTTTTTAGAAATGTATTAAAATTTGATATTCCTACAACATCTACCGAACATTTTATTCTGTCTGCATAATGAAATGCAGTAGCTAAAGTCATATAACCTCCATAACTTCCGCCCATTATCATTATTCTGTCTTTATCTAAATCGGATTGTAATGCAATCCAATCGAGTAAAGCGCCAATGTCTTTTACAGAATCTTCTCTTAAAAAACCATTGTCTTTGGCAATATATGTTTTGCCAAAACCTGATGACCCACGTACATTTGGGTAAATGATTGCAATTCCCATTTCGTTGGTGTAATAATTATTTGACCCCAAAAATGAAGCAGTTGATTGTCCTTCTGGTCCGCCATGAATACTAATTAAAACTGGACGTTTACCAGTAAATTTTGCAGCAGCAGGATAATAAAAACCTGAAATTGTCATTTTATCAAAACTTTTCCATTCAATGAATTTTGGTTTCGACATGTCTTCTTTTTGCATTTCTCCCAATTCACTTTCTGTCCAACGAATAATTTTTTTATCATTAAAATTTAATTGATACACATCAGATGACGAATCGGCTGTAGATTGAGTAAAAAATAAAGACTTCCCATTTTTTGTGAAACTAATTCCACTAATTAATCCAATTGGAACATTTACTTCGTTATATTTTTTGGTTGCCCCATCCATTATATACATTTTATTTAAACCACCTTCGTTTGTGATAAATGCTAATTTTGTTTTGTCTTCCGATAAGGTATAATCATCAACATCCCATGGAATTGAAGAAGTATGATATGTAATTTTTTTGGTTTCTAAATTCATTGTTGCCAATCGTTGAAATTCATTTTCTCTATCGGTAACAAACCAAATTTCATTTTTATTTACCGAGAAACTAGCACCACTTTGAACAATATTTTTGTCTTTTCGATTGGTTACTTCCGACAATTTGCCAGTTTGTGTATCTAACATCCAAATAAAAGACTCGTTTGCCGAAATATATTCGCTAATTAGCAACGCTTTTCCATCCTCTGAAATATCATTAATTCCCCAACCACCACCTTTTACTTCTAAAATTAGCTTAGTGTTTTTAGCATCATTGGGATTCATAAAATAAATATCTCTATCTCCACCATTTCGTTTGGTTGAAGAAAAATAAAAACCAGAACCATCTTTTTTCCAGATTGCACCACCATTTTGTGATCTTCCGCCATCTGTAAGCATCGTAGATTGAAGTGTTTTTAAATCCAATTTAAAAAGTTGACCAAATTCGTTTCCTCCAACATCTTTAGAGTAAATTAAATACTCACCTTTTGTTGGTTCATATTGCCCATTTCCCATAGGTTCATCAAAAAAGGTAAACTGTTTTCTGCTTCCCATTGGTTGCGAAACTTTGTGTAATTGGTTGGTTGCACCAAAACGTGTAGTGATAATAATTTCTTCTAGTGTAGGATGAATTGCAACCAAAGAAGCACCGCGAGACTCTGAATATTTTTTAACTTGTGTTGCTAAATCTTTTGAAATTTCCGGAATATTTTCTGTAATTAAATTATCGTTTGGAACTACAAGATTTTTCTTTTCTTGAGCAAATGAAAATAGCGTAAAAACAACCGTAATGAGTAAAAATAATTGTTTGGTTTTCATGATGTTTAGTTTATTGATGATATTATTTAGTCTGTCCTTTTTATAAAAATGTTATACAAATATAAACTTAAAGTTCTGGAAATGAGTAATTATAGTTTAAAGTTTCGATAACTTTTTTACTCAAAATCGTTTTCCCAATAGAAATTTTACTTTCATCAAATTCTGGCAAAGGCAAATTAAGTTCGATTGCTCTATGAGTGTAATATTCTTTTCGAATTGGATGATAAGGTGTTACAGCATTATAAGTTTCTTGCCAAGAATTGGTTTCATAAATCGCTTCAATAATTCCAATACAATCCGCTTGATGAATTAGGTTTATTGGACCTTCCGGATTTTCGATGTTTTTTCTTCCAGCTAAAAATTTAATTGGATGTCTTTCTTCACCAATCAATCCACCAAAACGTACAATTGTGGTTTGAAAATTGCTATTGCTTTGCAAAAGTTGTTCGGCTTCTAGCAATTGTTTTCCGCTTTCGGTATCAGGATTTGGAATTGTTTCTTCTGAAACATTACGCAAATCTGAAGTATCTTCATAAACCGAAGTTGAACTCACAAAAATCACTTTTTCAACCGATGATTTTTCAATAAACGGAATTACATTTTGGATTTTAGCGACAAAATTTTCAGAAGAATCACCTCGTAATTTTGGAGGAATATCTATAATAAGGACATCTGAATTTTGGAGAAAATTTTCTATAGAAATTTTAGTTTCATTAGACACTTCGACTGCGCTCAGTGAGACAAGAAACGGATGAATACCAGCATTTTCCAAAACAGCAATTTTTTCCACAGAAGTTGTAGAACCATTTACAGAAAATCCTTTTTCAATCAACGATTTTGCTAATGGTAATCCTAGCCAACCACAACCTAAAATACTAATTTGTTTCATGTATGCTGAACTTGTTTCAGCATCTCAATTTGCTGAATTATTTTATAAAATCGTTAATCTGTGGCAGATTGTTTTAAAGTATCAATTACAATATTTCGATAAACTCTTTCAGGCAAAGGTTTCGGATTGTCTTCTAAAATCGGACTCGCTTTTACTTTTCCTTTTACTACAACTGCATCCGTTAAAACAAATGGCGTCGGAATCATCCAATCGCGTCTTTTTGCCATACTGAATGATGGATTCGTCATCAAATCGAAAGAACTTTCTACAAAATTCATATCCAGTTTACCATCATTTGAAATTGAAAATTCTAATTCCAAAGGTAAATTATCTACCACATAATAACTCAAAATCTTGTTGCTTATTTTGCCCGAAATTTTACTCTCTAAGTCAATCGATTTTACTCCATTGGCTTTCAGATTATTCATTTTTGTA
This sequence comes from Flavobacterium cheonanense, assembly GCF_039539185.1. Taxonomy (NCBI): domain Bacteria; kingdom Pseudomonadati; phylum Bacteroidota; class Flavobacteriia; order Flavobacteriales; family Flavobacteriaceae; genus Flavobacterium; species Flavobacterium cheonanense. The sequence continues at coordinate 673,634 of NZ_BAABCT010000002.1, forward strand.
TTGGAGAAAATATCATATCGGTTTACTTTTCTATTTGGCGAAAGCTTAATTTTCAAATAGCGTTTTGTTCCAATTACAGAATCTTTAAGGAATTCAATCGTTGGTTTTTCAATATTTTTCGATGGCGCATCACTCATAAAGGTAAATTCTGAACCATATTTACTATACAATTTATTAGTATTTAATGATTTGGCATTTTTCGGATTTTCGCCCAAATAGCCTTTTGTCCATTCGTCCAAATTGGTGTCGTAAGTTGCCCAATTCGCTTTGTTGGAATCAGCATTTAAAACATAAACCAAACTATTAGGTTTTGCTTTTCCATAAACATATCCACTCGATTGATGTGCTTTTATAAACAACCCAATGGCTAGTAAAAAGAACAAAGTTGCCCAGAGTTTCTTTTGTGTAAACGAACCAAAAATTGGAAGCAATAAAACAAAACTCAAAACCGTTAAAACCGAACTTCCAACCAGTATTTTCAGTCCCAAACCAATAGGAAACATTTGAATAAATGGCGCCAAGATTATCAAAGTTGGAAGTGCCAAAATCAGATTTAAAACCGAATTTGTTTTTTGAGTAACCACATAATAACCTAACATAAATGTGCTGGAAATTACCGGAATTATTAAAAATCCTGCGCCTTGAAGTTTTAAGAAAATTCCAATATTTAATAATAACCAAATAAATAACGGAGCAATCATCTGATTCATTTCCAAATATTTTTTAGCCGTTTTTCCGTAAAACAAAAAGCAAATTGCTAACGTCAAACACACAAATCCGTAAATGTAATCGTGACCATTGTAAGTAAATCCGTGGAGAATATCATTGTATTGTGGATAAATGGCTAATAAAGTTCTCCATCCCAAAAAAGTAATTCCACCACCAACAATTAAAGAACCTAATAGCGGAACAAATCCTTTAATTATCTCGTCTAAACGTAAAAGTTGTTTTCCTAATCCTATGAAAATGAATATTAGAAATAGTCCGAAAGCAATAATCAACATCGGCAAAATCCACTCAAAAGGATAACTCACAAATGAAAATGGAATAGAAAAATAAACTTTATCGTTTTTAGAATTTAAGTTGGTCAAATCTGCATTAGAGAAATGTTTCAACAACGGAAACAAATACGTTCCTTGATGTGCCAAGGTTTTTGGATCTAAATGTTCGTATTTATCTTGCGAAGTATGGTAATCAAAATGATCGTCAATAAAAGCAAAATTGAAGCCTTGAATTTTACCACTTTCTCTAAAAACGGTCAAATCGGTGTCATTAGGTAACATTTTATAAATGCTATACATCAACGAATTTGAAACCGGATAGCGCAATTTCCCATCAGAGAAACCATCAACCATTTTGGCATTTCCTTCGTTGGTTTCCATCAACATATAACTTGGTCCACCACTTCCACGAGCTTCAAAATTTAACACTAAACCAACTTCTTTTGCCCATTGGTGTTGCGTTACAAAAAGCGCTGCGCCATTTAATCCTAATTCCTCAGCATCCGAAAATAAAATGATGATGTCGTTTTTATGTTTTGTTTTTGTGTGTAAAAAAGCACGAACATTTTCAAGAATTGTTGCCACACCAGAAGCATCGTCACTTGCACCGTGAGAATAAGAATGTGGCGCTGAATCATAATGAGAAAGCAGCAACAATGCTTTTGTATTAGAATTGCCTTTTATCCTTGCCAATACATTTTTAGATTTTACCAAAGTGCCCTTTTCAGTCATCGTAAAACCTTCTTGAAGTGACGTTTGTAAACCTAAATTTTGCAATTCTTTGACCAAATATTGCGCAACCACTTCATGATTTTGCGAACCTACATAATGTGGTTTAGTAGTCATTTCTTTCACTTTTACCAACGCACGTTTGGTCGAAAATTCCGAAAGTGGCGCTTCGGTTGTGTCATAATTTTGAGGCATCATAAAATAAAAAATGCCAAACAATAGCGCCACAAGCACCAACATTATATATAGAGAAGAGTAGTTTTTTTTCATTTATACTGAACTTGTTTCTGTATCTTTTTTAGATACTTTATTATTTTTATAACTTCAATAATTTCGTACTTCGTATTTCGTACTTTCTAATATTCCTTCTTCACCAACATATAAAAATCATTTTCTAGAAAACGATAACCTTGATCGTACACAAAGTAATACGTATTTCCTGTATTGGTGTTTAAAATATTGGTGAAATAATCAAAGTCAAATCCTTTACTCAGTAATTTGGTCTTTGTAATTTTTGATTTTCCTTCCGTATTAGCTTCACTTAAGATGCGGTAATTTTTACGCAATTTGTTGTTTACATTGCGCATATAATTGTTGCTGTCTTTGTTAATTTTGTTGTTGTACGCATTTCGACAACCATCGCTACAGAACTTCTTGTCCTCACGACCAACAATTTTTTCGTTACATTCTAAACAGTTTTTACTCATAGTTTTAAATTTTTTTAGGAGCGAATGGCTTGGGCATTCTTGGTTTCCATTTTCCTGCTTTACGTTCTACTTCGTGCCACTTCAATCAGGGCTAGATTGGTTTTGTCTTTTGTAAATATCATTTTCCAACATAACGTCCTTCATCACCACTTTCAATATCTTTAATTATCAATTCGGTAGGATATCCAAAATATCCAATAGAGGTTTTTATAATATATTTTGGTTTATTTTCTTGATAAATTGTGTCATTTTTTAATGTTTTGAAATCTAATCTTAGCACATCTCCAAGATAAAATCCACCAGAATATTTCCACATATAATCCTTTAAATTCTCATCACTTACTGAACAAGAAGAAAAAAAACATAAAATTATATAAAAATATTTCATCACAATTCATTTAAAATCAGTCAAATATAATAAAAAATTTCCGTTTACAAACGTTTACAAATATTTACAACCGATTTTAAATGGTAATCAACCGAATAAAGTTTGCAAGCCGCCACAACTTTGCATCGTCGAAATGAAACAACAATTGCAAAAATCAATTTCAATAGCATTTTCAAATTTCAAATATGACAAAATATAATATTAATAATAACAATTTAAATTTTATACGCCATGAGAAACAAAGTACAATTAATCGGACATGTAGGTCAAGAACCAGAAATCAAAACATTTGAAGGAGGAAAAAAAGTAGCCAACCTTACTATCGCTACTAATGAAGTTTATTACAAAGAAAACGGTGATAAAGTAGAAAACACCGAATGGCACCGAGTAAGCGCTTGGGGAAAAACAGCCGACATTATCGAAAAGTATGTTACTAAAGGAAAAGAAATCGCCATTGAAGGAAAACTTACTCACAGAAGTTATGATGACAAAGACGGAAACAAGCGTTACATCACAGAAGTAATGGTAAACGAACTTGTTTTAATGAGCAAATAATTTACAATTTCAAATCCAGAATAATTTTCAAATAACAAAAACAATTAAAAATTTACACGCCATGAATGCAATTAAAAACAAAGTACAATTAATCGGACACGTAGGACAAGAACCAGAAATCAAAACGTTTGATGGAGGAAAGAAAGTAGCTAATATTACTATTGCTACCAATGAGAGTTACACTAATAATAAAGGTGAAAAAGTTGAGAATACCGAATGGCATAGAATTACCGCTTGGGGAAAAGTAGCTGACATTATTGAGAAATATGTTATCAAAGGTAAAGAAATCGCTATCGAAGGAAAACTAACGCACAGAAGTTATGACGACAAAGAAGGAAACAAGCGTTATATCACCGAAATTGTTGCCAACGAGTTATTGCTTTTAGGTAAATAGTCTAACGTAAAAAAGTGTCACGATGAACATCAAAGTATTTAATATTCGTTTAGATAAAGAAAATTGCCAGAATGATCAAACACGCATGAATACGTTTCTAGATTCGGTAGAGGTAAAGCTTACTTCCACCAATTTTGTAACCACAGGAACAACAGATTTTTGGTCAGCAGTAGTTTTCTATGAATTGAAAAAAAGTGATTCAAAACCTACAGAAGTTATAGAACTTAATGAACAAGAGAACGAAATCTTCACTGCCTTGAAACAATGGCGAAATGATTTAGCTCAAAAATTAGGTTGGTCGTCTTTTAGAATTTGTCATAATTCACATTTGATTTCTATTGTAAAATCGAAACCACAAAATTTAGACGAGCTTAAAACAGTAAAAGGTTTTGGAGAATCGAGAACCTTAAATTATGGAGATGATATCTTATCGGTATTGAATGCTTTTTAAGAAAAATTAATTGAACTTTAAACAAAGCGATGGAAGTAAAATTCTGTCGCTTTTTTTTATTTATGTAGAAGCAATGCTACGAAAACAAAGAAGTTTTTAACACGAAAACGTTTTCGGGAAAGATTAAATTAACAACTATTGATTTTTTTAATATCTTTATTTAGAATACAATAAACAATTAACTTTAAAAGATGTTCCACTTTAAACAAATCCTTTTTTTAATGGTGTTTGGCTGCTTTTTTCAAAGCGGATTTTCTCAAGTTGGAATTAATACATCAACTCCAATGAGTACATTGGATATTAATGGAAATTTGACCATTAAAGAAATAGGAATTATCAATTCTAATGTTGCTGGTTCTGCTGTGTTTAATGGAGGGCCATCAGGAAGTGCTACACCAATTAATGATGGAGTTTATATTTCATTGACACCTACATCGGGTAATCAAGAATTTATTTTACCAAATGCTGTTAATGTTCCCGGAAGAATATACATACTTAGAAACATTTCAAACTCTGTTACCGCTCAGATATATACTTTTGGAGGTAATTTTTTCTCGAAAGATTCAAGTACACTGACAGCTTCTCCGCTTAATATGCCTCCAAATGCATTACTTAAAACTGTTATTGTTGTAAGCGATGGTGCCAATTGGACCTATTTTTTCTAATTGTCCATTAACTTTTGAAATAGTTCTACAAATTCTCCAACATGGTAACCATCCATCAATCCGTGATGCACGTGAATGGACATTGACATTGTTTTCTTACCATTTTCGTCCATCATTTTTCCAAAAGATATTTTCGGACAACTATCTGGCCAAGTAAAACTTCTTGCATGCGAAAAAGAAGTAAAATTTATCCAAGGCAAAGCCGAAAAATGAATTAGATTTTCGGAATATTCTCTAGTAAAAAGTCCGGTTGTAGTTTGTATTCTCGCTATTTCTTTTTTTGTATTTTCTGCAAATTGGTTTAAATCTTTTGAATATTCTATTTGTGAAAATCCAAACGTTTTGTCTTCTCTTAAGATGGTTGAAGAGACATCAATTCTATCAAAAATATAAACTTCATTGTCAATTATTCTATAACGAAAAGGTTCAAATTGATTAACCGCGGACAGTGTTTTATGCAAATAATAAGTAAAAAATGAAACTCCCATTTCTTTTGCTTTTTTATAAGCTTTGGTGCAATCAATTGTAATTGTAACACCAAAAAAAGGTTCTTCCATTTGTTTGAAAAACAGAAAATGTTCTTTACGATTCCAAGCTTCTAAGTTAAGTTTTTGTTTCATTTTTCAGACACGAATTACACGAATTAGCACGAATTGTATGTTTATTAATTACACGAATTTTGAATTATTTCAACAAAATTGGTAAAACATCTGAGATTTTTTCTAGTGATTTGAAGTTATCGTGTTCTATTTCGAAATCAATTTTTTCGTATTCCCAAGTGGTGTGATAAGCAATATGATAACCATGTCCTCCAATGTTTAAAACAGGCAAAACATCTGATTTTAAGGAGTTTCCAATCATGATGAAATCTTCGGGTTTTGTGTCTAAACGTCCTAACATTTTTTCGTAATCCAATTCTTTTTTGTCGCTCATTACTTCAATATGATGAAAATAATGTCCAATTCCCGAATCGTGCAATTTTCTGTGTTGGTCTTTCAAATCGCCTTTGGTGGCTACAACAAGTTTGTATTTTCCTTTTAATTGTTGCAAAACATCTTCCACTTCAGGCAAAAGTTCTACAGGTTTTTGAAGTAAATCTCTACCAATAGCAATAATTTTTTTGATGCCTTGTCCCGATATTTGATTATTGGTCAATTCTAAAGCAGAATCAATCATAGAAAGTGTAAACGCCTTAATTCCAAATCCATACAAAGGAAGATTTTTTACTTGATGACTTAAAATCAGTTGTAAAATTTCTTGTTTGGAAGCATAATCTGCAAATAGTTCACAGAATTTTGCTTGAGCTTCATCAAAGTAAGGTTCGTTATGCCAAAGAGTGTCATCAGCATCGAATGCGATTATTTTTGGGTTCATAAATAGTTATTTACGAAATTATAGCTCCATTTTCAACTCCATCAGCGCTTGCACTGAGCGATGTCGAAGTGTCTGGATTTACGAAAACCAGTTTTCCGTCTGCGTTGTTGGTCATCAAAATCATTCCTTGACTTTCAACGCCACGTAATGCTCTTGGAGCTAAGTTTACTAAAACGGTAACGCGTTTTCCAACAACTTCTTCTGGCGAAAAATGTTCTGCAATTCCCGAGACAATCGTTCTTACATCAATTCCTGTATCAACTTTTAAAACTAAAAGTTTGTTTGCTTTTGGCATTTTTTCGGCTTCTAGAATAGTTCCAACACGCAAATCTAATTTTGAAAAATCTTCAAATGTTGCTGTTTGTTTTTGTGGTTCTACAACTTGATTTTCCATAACATTTGCTTTTTTTGTAGCTTCTAGTTTGTCTATTTGTTTTTGAATTTCGGTATCTTCTATTTGAGCAAATAAGATTTCAGCTTGTCCAATCTGATGACCAGCTGGAAGTAAATCGGTTCTTTCAGAAACATCTTTCCAACTCAAATTCAAATCGGTTTTTAGAATTCCTGATAATTTGCATGCTGTAAATGGCAAGAAAGGTTCTGATAAAACTCTCAAGGCAGCTGCAATTTGTAATGCCACATACATTTGAGTTTTTACTCTTTCTGGATTTTCTTTTACCATTTTCCACGGTTCTTCGTCGGCTAAATATTTGTTTCCTAAACGAGCTACATTCATCAATTCACCTTGTGCTTCTCTAAATCGGAATCTTTCAATTGACGAAGAAATTACCGCAGGATACGCCTTTAATTCAGCTAAAGTTTGTTCGTCAACTTCTGTGAAATCATTTGGCGTTGGAACAATTCCATCATAATATTTGTTAGTTAAAACAACTACACGATTAATGAAATTTCCTAAAATAGAAGCCAATTCGTTATTATTTCTCGCTTGAAAATCTTTCCAAGTAAAGTCGTTGTCTTTAGTTTCTGGTGCGTTTGATGTTAAGGCATAACGCAAAGAATCTTGTTTATCTGGAAAATCTAATAAATATTCGTGCAACCAAACGGCCCAATTTTTTGAAGTAGAAAGTTTGTTTCCTTCCAAATTCAAAAACTCATTGGCAGGAACGTTATCTGGTAAAATAAAACTTCCTTCGGCTTTCAGCATCGCAGGAAAAATAATGCAATGGAAAACAATATTGTCTTTCCCAATAAAGTGAACTAATTTAGTATCAGCATCCTTCCAATACGGTTCCCAATCTTTTCCTTCACGAGCTGCCCATTCTTTGGTTGAAGAAATATAACCAATTGGAGCATCAAACCAAACATATAATTTTTTCCCTTCCGCACCTTCCACAGGAACGTCAATTCCCCAATCTAAATCACGCGTAACCGCACGAGGTTTTAATCCGTCGTCTAACCATGATTTTACCTGACCAAGAACATTGGTTTTCCAATCTTTTGCATGACCAACTAAAATCCATTCTTTTAAGAAATCGTCATATCTATCTAGAGGTAAAAACCAATGCTTAGTCGATTTTAAAATAGGAGTTTCACCAGTAATTGTCGATTTTGGATTGATTAAATCAGTTGCATTTAGTGTCGAACCACATTTTTCGCATTGATCACCATAAGCTTCTTCGTTACCACATTTTGGACAAGTTCCAATTACAAATCTATCGGCTAGGAATTGGTCGGCTTTAGCATCATATAATTGCTCAGTTACTTCTTCAATAAAGTCGCCATTATCGTATAATTTTCTAAAAAACTCAGATGCTGTATCATGATGAATTTTAGACGAAGTTCTAGAATAATTGTCAAATGAAATTCCAAAATCAATAAACGATTTACGAATAATTCCGTCGTATTTATCGATAACTTGTTGCGGAGTAATTCCTTCTTTTTTGGCTTTCATCGAAATTGCAACGCCGTGTTCGTCACTTCCGCAAATAAAAGCTACATCTTTACCTTGCAAACGTAAATAACGAGCATAAATATCGGATGGAACATAAACTCCGGCTAAATGCCCGATGTGAATTGGTCCGTTGGTATAAGGCAATGCTGCCGTTATGGTATATCTTTTTGGATTTTCTAACATAATAAAATTCGGTATATATCTTGCAAAAATAAGTATTTTTTAGCAGAGACAAGTAGAGACTTTTACCTACTTGTTAATTAGTATACTATAATGTGTGTAATTTTTCTATTTTTGGTAAAAAACTTATGAAAAAGAAAGCTTTAATTTTAGGATTTGTGCTTTTTATTGGGATGAATTGTTTTGCTCAAGAAGAAAAAACGAATCCAATAGTTTATGCAGAAATAATAATTGGATATTCTAATGGAAGTTCTAAAGGAGTTACAGGCGGAGCAACGTTTAACTATCAAAAAAATAAAAATTTATTTTCCTATAGATTTTTAGAAATAACAGAGAATAGAAAAGATGGCAGTTTTTTTGGTATTCCTAATTATATAAAAGTTGAAGAAATAAATGAACATGCTTTGATGTATGGAAGACGTTTCGTTGAAGATAATTTATCATATAGTTTTTCAGCAGGAATTGCTTATGTAGACAGAGAATTTTTGATTGATGATACTAATGGCGTTTTGAAATATAACAACACTCAGAGCATTGGATTTCCATTTGAATTGAATATAAAATGGTTCAATGCAAAGAAAGAGCCTTTTAGAATTTATGAGATGATTCCTGTTGGAAAACCTACAAGTTTTGCAAATAGTATTGGTTTTAAGTTTTATGGTAATGTTTCAAAAACCTCTTTTGTAGGATTAGGAATAACATTTGGTTTAGGTTGGCACAAAAATTATTAGATTTGCCTAAAGATTTTAAACTTTAATGAAGAAAGTAATTAGTATTTTAATCGTTACAATTTTATTTGTTTCAAATATTCAAGCTCAAAAAAAGATGATATTTCCACCTAATTTAAAAAAAGGCGATACTGTTGCAATTGTAGCAACAGCTCGTAAAAACATTGAAGACAATCTAAAACCAGCCATTTCGTGGTTGAAAAATTGGGGTTTAGAAGTGGTTGTTGGTTCTACAATTGGTTTAGACAATAACCAATTAGCAGGAACTGATGAGCAACGAGCTGCCGATTTTCAAGAGCAATTAGATAATCCAAACATCAAAGCCATTTGGTGTGTTCGTGGCGGTTATGGAACTGTGAGAATGATCGATTTATTAGATTTCACAAAATTTAAGCAATCTCCAAAATGGATAGTTGGCTTTAGTGATGTTACCGTTTTACATAGTCATTTGAATACGATGGGTTATGCATCAATTCACGGAATTATGCCTGTGAGTTCCAAAGCGAGTGAAGAAGCAAAAGAGACTTTAAGAAAAGCTTTGTTTGGTGAACCTATAGAATATAAAGTTCCATGTGAGTTTATGAATAAATACGGAACAGCCAAAGGTGAATTAGTTGGAGGAAATCTATCTATTTTATACAGTTTATTTGGTTCGCCATCGGCTATAGATTGTTCTGATAAGATTCTTTTTATTGAAGATTTAGATGAATATTTATATCATATCGATAGAATGATGATGAATTTAAAACGCAATGGTTGTCTTGAAAGTTTGAAAGGAATCATTGTTGGAGGAATGACTAAAATGAAAGACAACGAAATTCCTTGGGGTAAAAATGCCTTAGAAATTATTCAAGATGTTACTAAAAATTACAATATTCCGGTAATTTATAATTTTCCTGCTGGCCATATGGCAGATAATCGTGCTCTGATTTTTGGAAAGCAAGTTACAATGGAAGTGAACGATATAGAGAGTAAAGTGGTTTTTGAATAACTGAAAACTGCGACTGAACACTGAATACTAAGCATGGCAGAACACAACGATTTAGGAAAACTAGGAGAAGAATTAGCTGTAGACTTTCTGCAACAGAATGGCTACGATATTCTTGAAACTAATTGGACGTTCCAAAAAGCCGAAATCGACATTATCGCCCAAAAAGAAAACACACTTGCTATTGTTGAGGTAAAAACTCGTTCCTCACTTGAGTTTGGTTTACCTCAAGATTTTGTAAAGCCTAAAAAAATCCAACTTTTGGTCAAAGCCGTAAATGAGTATTTGATTTCCAATGATTTAGACTTGGAAGTTCGATTTGATATTATTTCGGTTTATAAAGAAGACAACGAGTTGAAGATAGAACATTTGGAAGACGCTTTTTTTTACTTCTAAGATTAAACAATTTATAAAAAACACATATTTATTTTGTCGTAATTATATACTAATTACATTTTTATTAACTTTACCATATGACTTTACCATAAATACTATGAAAAAAATCTTTACAATTGCCTCATTGTTTAGTTTTGTTTTCTTGTTTGCACAGAATGAAGTTGCAAAAAAGATTCAAGAATTAGAAGCATCTAGAGTTGTTTTTAGACCTTTTACGGTTTTAACAGCCTCACAAAATAAACCAGATGAAAACATAAATAAAGTTGTCACGGATGCCACATTAGCAACAATTAAAACTACTGTTGTTAACGATATCGTCGCTAATAAATATGAGTTTATAGAATTGTCTTTTCCTCACAATGGGTCAATTGTAAAATTAGATTTATACAAAGTAAATTTATTTGCAGAAGGTTTTCATGTTGATACCGATAAAGCAAAAAATATAGCTTATGAAAAAGGAGTTCACTACCGTGGAATCGTCAAAGGTGATTACAATTCTGTTGCATCTTTCAATTTCTTTCCCAATGAACTTAATGGAGTTGCATCCAATATTGAATTAAATAATTTAGTAATTGGAAAACTAGACAAAATTAATAATGTTAATGACTATATCGTTTATTCCGATTCCAAAATGCAGTTTGGAAGTGGTTTTGAATGTTCCTATAAAGATGATGAATCACTTCATAACGATGAACCAACAATTGCAAATAGAGAAGTAAATAGTTTAAAATGTGTTACCATGTATTTTGAAATTGATTACAATTTATTTCAGTTAAATGGTAGTGATACTGCAACAACTACTAATTGGATGACTTCGGTTTTTAATAATGTTCAATCGTTGTATAATGCAGATGACATTACAATATCATTGAAATCAATGTTTATTTGGACAACTCAAGATCCTTATGAAGGAATAGGTACATCTTCAGTGGATTATTTGTATAAGTTTAATGAAGTTCGGCCAGTTTTTGATGGAGATTTAGGACAATTATTAGGAAATGACCCAGGTGGTTTGGGAGGAGTTGCAGTTGGCATAAATGGGTTATGTTCTCAAAATAATTTTAGTTATTCAGATATAGATACTATTACTGTTGAGAATATTCCAACTTACTCTTGGACCATTCAAGTAATTAGTCATGAGTTTGGTCACTTATTAGGTTCAAGACATACTCATGCTTGCGCATGGAATGGAAATAATACAGCTATCGACGGTTGCGGTCAGCAAGCAGGTTTTAGTGAAGGCAATTGTCCGCAAGCACCAATTCCATCAACAACAGTAAAAGGTACTGTAATGAGCTATTGCCATTTGATAAGTGGTGTTGGAGTAAATTTTAGTAACGGATTTGGGTCACAACCACGAAATGCTATTTTAAACGCTATAAATAATGGTCCTTGTTTAAGTACAGATTGTATAAACACTTGTATCAACACTATTTCATCTGTTTCTATTAATAATATTGGAATGGATACAGCAACAATAAGTTGGATTGATTCTGGAACTTTTACAGCCTGGAAAGTTAGAGTGTATCCTTTTGGAGCAACTCCAGGTAGTTGGATTACTGTAACCACAAATAATTATGTAGTAAATGGTTTAAACTCTAATTCATACTATGTAACAGAAATAAGCCCAAGTTGCACAGCTGGTCTTGAAATTGGAGGAAGACGATTAATTTTTGTAACTGCAGCAAACTTCTGTAGTGGAATACAATTTACAGATTCTGGCGGTCCAACAGGTAATTATACCAATATGGAAACCGTAATAAGAACTATTATTCCAGATGTTGCTAATAACAATATAGTACTAACATTCTCAGCATTTTCACTTGAGGTAGATTATGATTATTTATATGTTTATAATGGAAATTCAACTGCGGCACCATTAATGAATCCAGGTGGTTCTACAGGAACAACTATTCCTGGTCCGTTTGTTTCTTCTGCAACAGATGGTTCATTAACCGTTAGGTTTTATTCTGATCAAGGTGTAATTGATACAGGATTTATTGCAACAATATCTTGTTCACCAAATTTAAATATAAATAGCAACAATTATATTGATTTTAATTATTATCCAAATCCATCTAATGGAAAGGTAACAATCAATTCAAAAACAGCTATCAATCAAATCCAAGTTTATAATGTTACAGGACAATTATTGCTAGATAAAAACTTGAATGAAACTACAACTAATGTTGATATTTCTGCTTTTGCTCAAGGAACTTATTTCTTCAAAATGAAGTTTGATGGTGATAAAGAAGCTAATTTCAAAGTACTAAGAAGATAACAATATCTTTAGAATAAATAAAAAGCCATCTAGTCTAGATGGCTTTTTATTTTATATTCTGTTCATCAATTCTAAAGCTTTATTAATGCTTTTTACATTTTCAAAAGTCAACAATAAACGTAGTCCGTTTTTGGTTTCTTTTTCTTTCATTTTGCATAGGCTGCTGTTCATTTGAACAAACTGAACCATTTTCATAAAACGATTCGATTGGTAGAAATCACTTTGTTGGTCGCCTACAAAATAACCTACCATTTTTCCTTGTTTCATTACTAATTTTTCGATTCCGATAGCAGTTGCTTTCCATTTAATTCGGATGCTGTTTAGTAAGGCATTGGCTTCTTTTGGTAAAGCTCCAAATCGGTCGATTAATTTCTGTTCGAATACTTGTAAGGCTTCTTCGTTTTTAATCAAACTCAATTCGTTGTATAAGTTCAAACGCTCGGTAATATTATTGATGTATTCGTCAGGAAATAGCAATTCAAAATCGGTGTCGATTTGTAAATCTTTTACGTATTCTTTGGTTTCGATGTCGTTTTCTGTTGGATACAAATCCTTGAATTCGTTTTCTTTCAACTCTTCAATAGCTTCGTTCATGATTTTTTGATAGGTATCAAATCCGATGTCGTTGATGAATCCACTTTGTTCTCCGCCCAATAAATCTCCAGCACCACGAATTTCTAAATCTTTCATGGCAATGTTAAATCCACTTCCTAATTCTGAAAATTGTTCTAAAGCGTGAATACGTTTTCTAGCATCATCGGTCATAGCAGAATAGGGTGGCGTGATGAAATAACAAAACGCTTTTTTATTACTTCTTCCCACACGACCTCGCATTTGATGCAAATCGGATAAACCAAAATTATTGGCATTATTAATGAAAATTGTATTCGCATTAGGTACATCCAAACCACTTTCAATAATTGTTGTGGCTACTAAAACATCAAATTCACCATTCATGAAAGCCAACATTAATTCTTCTAGTTTTTTACCATCTAATTGTCCGTGACCAATTCCAACTCTTGCATCTGGAACCAATCGCTGAATCATTCCGGCAACTTCTTTGATGTTTTCAATTCTGTTATTGATAAAGAATACTTGTCCGTTTCTTTGAATTTCATACGAGATTGCATCACGAATTAACTCTTCGTGAAAACGAACCACATGCGTTTCAATAGGATATCTGTTTGGTGGAGGCGTTGTAATGACCGATAAATCACGAGCAGCCATCAATGAAAACTGCAACGTTCTCGGAATTGGAGTTGCCGTTAAAGTCAACGTATCCACATTGGCAGAAATTGTTTTAAGTTTGTCTTTTACGTTTACACCAAATTTTTGTTCTTCGTCAATAATCAGCAATCCTAAATCTTTGAATTTTACATCTTTGTTTACCAATTGATGGGTTCCAATGATGATGTCAACTCTTCCTTCACCTAGATTTTTAATGGTTTCGGTTCTTTCTTTGGCGGTTCTAAAACGATTTAAATAATTTACAGAAACTGGCATGTCTTTCAATCGTTCTGAAAAAGTACGATAATGTTGATACGCCAAAATTGTTGTTGGAACCAAAACAGCTACTTGCTTACCATTATCAACGGCTTTAAAAGCGGCACGAATGGCAACTTCGGTTTTACCAAAACCAACGTCACCACAGACTAATCTGTCCATTGGTCTGTCGGTTTCCATATCGGCTTTTACGTCTTGAGTTGCTGTAATTTGGTCTGGTGTATCTTCATAAATGAATGAACTTTCCAACTCTTTTTGTAAATAACTATCTGGTGCGCAAGCAAATCCTTTTTCCAATCTTCGCTTTGCGTAAAGCTGAATTAAATTAAAGGCAATATGTTTTACTCGTGCTTTTGTTTTTTGTTTTAAAGCTTTCCAAGCGCCACTTCCTAATTTGTATATCTTTGGTGGTGCGCCGTCTTTTCCGTTGTATTTAGAAATTTTATGTAGCGAATGGATGCTTACATAAACGATGTCATTATCGGCGTAAACCAATTTTATAGCTTCTTGCGTTTTACCTTCCACTTGAATTTTTTGCAATCCTCCAAATTTTCCAATTCCGTGATCGATGTGCGTTACATAATCGCCTACTGTCAAGGAAGTCAGTTCTTTTAGAGTGATGGTTTGCTTTTTAGAATAACCATTTTTAATATTGAATTTGTGGTAACGTTCGAATATTTGATGGTCGGTGTAACAAGCTATTTGGTTTTCTTCATCAATAAATCCTTGAAATAATGGAAAAACAACGGTTTTGTATTGTTTGCGAACGCTTTCATGATTTTCTTCATCAATGTCTTCAAAAATATCATGAAAACGATTGGCTTGATTTTCATTGGAACAAAACAAATAATTCTTAATTCCATTGAAGTGATTTTCTGCCAAGTTGTTCATCAATAAATCAAATTGCTTATTGAAGGAAGGTTGTGGTTGAATATGAAATTCAATCGTTTTATCAATTTTATAAGTTGGTGCATTGCTCAATTCTACTACAGAAAAGTTCAAGACTTTCTTTAAAAATTGCTCTTGATTAAGGAATAAATCTTTAGGTTCAAGATGTTTTATGGTGGCGTTTAATTTGGCAAATACTTCTGTTGCTTTCGCAAAAAGTTTGTCAAGTTGTTGGCAAAGCAAATCAGTATTCTGAATGAAAAGCACTGTTTTTTGGTCGATATAATCTAAGAAACTTTCTCTATTTTCCTCGAAGAATTTGTTTTCTACATTGGGAATGATGGAGATTTTCTTCAGTTTTTCAATTGACAATTGTGTTTCAACATCAAAACTTCTGATGGAATCTACTTCGTTTCCAAAAAATTCTATTCTATACGGATTATCATTTGAAAAAGAAAAAACATCTACAATTCCACCACGAACAGAGAATTCTCCTGGTTCTGTTACAAAATCTACTCTTTTGAAATTGTATTCAAATAATACTTCGTTAATGAAATCAATAGCAATTTTATCGTTAACCGAAATTTTTAAGGTGTTTTTATCAAGGTCTTTTTTGGTAACTACTTTTTCAAAAATAGCTTCGGCGTAGGAAACAATTATAGCTGGTTTTTTACGCGAATTAATTCGATTTAAAACTTCGGCTCTAAGTAGAATATTTGCGTTATCGGTTTCGTCTATTTGATAAGGACGACGGTACGAACCAGGATAAAACAAAACATCTTGATCGTTGATGAGTTGTTCTAAATCGTTGAGGTAATAAGCCGCTTCTTCTTTATCGCTGAACAACAAAAGAAAAGGTAATTCTGCTTTTTCAAAAGTAGATTGAATTACAAAAGACAACGCCGAACCCAATAAACCTTTCGCGTTTATTTTGGAATCGCGCTGCTCTAAAGCATTGGATAAAAGTTGGACTTTTGCCGACTTTTGATAGACAGAAATGACGTTATTTTTACTCAAAATTATTCTAAATCGGGATCAATGTTTGTCGATGGAACAGCTCTTGTTGAGTCTTTCATACTCAAAATATCTGGTTCGCCATCTTCTCTTGGTATAAGACTTCTTTTTACAATTTCTTCCATCTGTAATTGAAGGTATTCTACTTCCATATTAATTTCGCCAACAAGTTTTACAACTTTTGCGTCTGGAATTTGGTTTAGGTGAATGAATAAATCCAACGATTTTATTTTGGTTGTTACAACTGCGATTCTGGCTTTGACTTGTGGCTTATTGAATTCTAATGGAATATTGTTGTTTAAGTCCATTACTTTTACAGAAAGCGCTTTCGATTTTTTCTGAAAAGCGCCAATGGTACTCTTTGGTTTTTGATTGATTTCTGTTAGAAAGTTACGCCATTCCATCCAACTATTGATGCGGCTTTGCGTTATAGGTTCTACAGGTGCAATATTAAAAACCCATCCGCGGTTGATGTTGTTGAAAATAACTTCTTTTTTCTTAGCTTCTTTCTGTTGTTCAATAATTAGTGTAGTGTTATCGTTTTGACATGATGCCAATACTAACATAAAGAAAACTAGATATATCGATGATAACTTCATTAGAAGAATAATGGGTTTGATTACAAAAGTACAAAAGTAGGAGTTTTGTTTTAGAGATTTTGTGAAAGGTTTTATAAATGTTCACTAATTGTTTTTCAAATAAAATGTTATTCATGATTCTCACGAAAACGTTATCTTTGTAGTACAAACAAACAAACTATGACTACTAAAATATTAATAATCGGTGCTTGTGGACAAATAGGTACCGAGTTAACCACCAAATTAAGAAGTATTTACGGAAACGACAACGTGATTGCTTCTGATATTCGAAAATTGAATAATGATATTGTCAACAATGGCATTTTTGAAGTGGTTAATGCTTTGGATTACAATCAGATTGAGCATTTAATTGAACAATATCAGATTACCGATGTTTATTTAATGGCAGCTTTACTTTCTGCTACTGCTGAAAAAAACCCTGCTTTTGCTTGGGATTTGAATATGAACTCACTATTTCACGTATTGAATTTGGCGAAAGCTGGAAAAATAAAAAAGATATTTTGGCCTTCCAGTATTGCGGTTTTCGGACCAACAACTCCAAGAGACAATACGCCACAATATACCATCATGGAACCAACAACAGTTTACGGAATTTCTAAACAAACTGGCGAGCGTTGGTGTGAATATTACCACCATCAATATGGCGTTGATGTAAGAAGTATTCGTTACCCTGGATTGATTAGTTGGACTACTGAACCAGGTGGTGGAACTACAGATTATGCTGTAGATATTTATCACAAAGCCATTGAAAAAGGTTCGTTCACTTCTTTTCTGTCAGAAGATACTGCTTTGCCTATGATGTATATGGATGATGCGATTAAGGCAACCGTTAGCATTATGCAAGCCGATGCAGAAAAGATTAAAATACGTTCTTCTTATAATTTATCGGCGATGAGTTTTACTCCAAAAGAAATTGCTGAAGAGATTAAGAAACACTATCCAAATTTCACCATAGATTACAATCCAGATTTTCGTCAGAAGATTGCTGATAGTTGGCCTGCTTCTATTGATGATACTTCTGCGAGAGAAGATTGGGGTTGGAGTAACGATTTCAACATAGAAAACATGACCGTTGAAATGTTGGAAAACTTGAAAAAGCAAAAACAATAGATATAAAAAAAAGCGCTACCCCAAGAACAAGGTAGCGCCCACTCTAAACAAAAAAATCCTATTGTTGAACAATTGGAGCTCTTAGAGATTCTAATACAACAACAACATCAGCGAATAATTCTGAGTTAGCCGGCACACCGTTGGCAACGGCAGCAGCTCCTACATATCCAACAAATTTGTCGTAGTTTGCATTAGTAGATTTTACACCCATTCTTGGATTAGTTGCTGGATTATGAGCATTAACCATGTCAAGACCTGAGTAAGTATTTACTGCATTTGTTCCTCCTGTATTGAACGAGAAGAAATCGGTTAAGTTGTCTACTAGAATGGCTAAATTGGTTGTGTTTCCTGCGCCAACTTCTGTTAATACTGGTGCGAAATGCGCTCCTAAGTTACCTGAAGCACCACTTTGAACATCTGCAACGATTAGTCCAACGGTTGAATTTACTACTTTTCTATAGCTCAAACGACCTTGCTCAATCATTTGTCCAGGATTATCTGGATCGGCTACCATTGTTGTTCCACCTAATCTAGCATAGATTGATGGTTTTTCTGGAGCTGCTTGTGTTTCATCATCATCACTACAAGATGTGAACACTGATGCTCCAATTACCAATGCACAAAGTGCAAGTTTTGAAAATTTAGTCATAGCATTTATATTTAAAGATTAATTAAAAAATTGATTGTACTAATTTGGTAAACTTATAACTCAAGCCATCTTTTTTGATAACTGGACACACTTGCTTGTTGGCAAGATTGGCTGGTAATACAAAACGTTCTGCTTTATAATTGCCTTTACTCATTAATTCGTTATACACTTTTTCTGAGTTGGCTATGGTGTTGTCGTGAAAGTAAACTACCACATTGTTTTTAACAATAATGTCACTTTTTACACCTTTAATAGCGTGTAGTTTTTCTCTTATTTCAACTGTTCCGATAGAATCAAATGGTTTGTCAAAATCAATTCGACTGATTTGGATGGTTGCATTTTCAATAGGTCTAGCATTAGCTATGTGATAGACTAATATTGCAAAAAATAATAGTCCGATTCCCAGAAGACTGAGTAGAGCGATTTTTACTTTCTTGTTAATTTTCATGACGTTCTTGATTTGTTTATAGAGTCATGTACGAGAATAAAAAAGTTTTGGTTTTATTGGGTATAAAAAAAGTTCCAATTAAGGAACTTTAGTTTTTAGTTTTTCAATCAGCGCATCTTCTATTGGCGCCTTTATTTTTGTAACTTCATCAGAGTTGTCGTTGGGTATGGTCATGGATAAAACGTAGTGCTTTATTTTCCAAGTGTTTTTTACTTTTACGAGTACGCCAGAACCTCTACAGATTTTCATTTGGGTGTTTAAAAGTTCGTCAAACCAAGCTGTTTTTCCGTCTTTTGAGAAATAGATGTTTCTTTCTAATGCTGTGAAACTCCATGCGCGACCTTTATCGAAATAAGGTTTAGCGAACGCCTGAAATTGTTTTTTATTCCAGTTTTCTGTAGCATCGGTTCCTATGTAGATAGCGTCATCGGTTAGGTAACTGAAGTAGCTGTCAAATTGAACGTCGGCTGCTGCTTTGTGCCAATTGTCTAACATGGTGTTTATTGTTTGCTTGTCTTGGGCAAAGGACAATTGTGTTATAAGTGCTAGTGTGAAGAGTAGTTTTTTCATGGGATTTGTTTTTGATAAAAATAGGAAAAATTTTATCAAATACACTTATTTTTTTGGAACACAGATTAAAGAAATTATAATAATTTTAAAAATTTCTTTAATCTGTGTTGCGATCTTTTAATTTTGAGTTAGAACTTCTCACCATGCTGAGATAAGTCTAACCCTAAGTCTTCTGATTCTTCTGTGACGCGGATTGGGATGATGAGGTTGGTTAGTTTGAAAAGTAAATAGGCACCACCAAAAGTGAAGGCTGAAACTAAAACCAAGGCCATCATGTGGTGACCAAAAACACTCCAACCGCCGTGCAGTAAGCTTGCGTTTTCTCCTTGAGCGAAGATGGCTGTTAGAATCATACCCATAATTCCGCCTACGCCGTGACAGGCGAAAACGTCTAGCGTGTCGTCTATTTGCTTTAGCTTTTTCCAGTAAACCATTTTGTTGGAAACTATGGCGCCAATGAATCCGAAGAAGATGCTTTGTGGAATGGTTATGTAACCTGCCGATGGTGTGATGACTACTAAACCAACTACTGCACCAATACAAGCTCCGAGTGCGGAAACTTTTCTTCCGTTTAATCTATCAAAAAATACCCACGTCATCATTGCTGAAGCTGACGCGATGGTGGTTGTTGCAAATGCCATGGCTGCTGTTGCGTTGGCTGCAAGTGCCGAACCTGCATTGAAACCAAACCAGCCAAACCATAGCAATCCGGTTCCTAGAAGAACGAAAGGAATGTTGGTTGGTATGTGTTCGCTGTTTTTTCTTTTGCCCAAAACAATGACTCCTGCTAATGCTGCGAAACCTGCGCTCATGTGCACCACTGTACCTCCTGCGAAATCCTTTACACCGAAATAGCTACCTAATAGGCCGTGAGGATGCCAAATCATGTGGCATAACGGTGCGTAAATACAAACTGTAAACAAACAAATAAACAAGAGGAAAGAGATAAAGCGAATACGCTCGGCTAAAGCGCCGGTTATGATTGCAGGCGTAATCACAGCAAATTTCATTTGAAAAAGGGCAAACAATATGAAAGGAATACTAGAACCTAACGCCTTGTGAGGCAAAAGTTCTACTTGATCGAAGAAGGCAAAATCTAGCGGATTGCCTATAATACCATAATAAGTTCCGTTGAGGTTGATTCCTATTGGGCTTCCGAAGGAGAGACTGAATCCTACGGTTACCCATAGTAAACTTATGACTCCAAGGCAGATGAAACTTTTGAGCATGGTAGAAATAACGTTTTTCTTACCGACCATTCCGCCATAAAAAAAAGATAATCCAGGTGTCATTAATAAAACTAAGCACGATGCTGTAAGTAACCAAGCTACATCGGCAAAGTTAATGGTGTTGGCTTCGTTGAAATTGGTAGTTGGCGGTTGGTGTTGCCAAAACAAACCTGTCACTGCTACTACAGTAATAATTACAAAAGCCGATATCCAACGTTTTTCTAAACCCATTTTTATTTATTTTTACAATATACCCTAAAAATAATAGGGTAAAATTATAAAAATAGTAGTATTTTAATTCTAAATTGATTAAAAAAATAGGGTTGTAATTTTATTTTTATTAAATAATGAGTTATAACGCTCTTTTTTTAAAATTAATAAAATTATATTGGGTAATTTTGATAATGCGTTAAGTTTTAAGTTGTTTGGTGGTTTATTTAGGGTACCACAACCATGCCTTTGCTATACCTCTTCTATACTTCATCCATACTTCTAGCATACACTCGGCATACATAAAGGATACACTCGCCATACACTAAGCATACACTAAGGTATTATTTATGAATTATGAATTATGAGTTATGAGTTAATTCTTGTACTAAACGTTAAATAAAGACTTTACTGGTTTTTATAGCACTACCTTTCGGCATCTTGTCTAATCAAGTTTGGGGAATGTAGTATGGATGCGAATTTTGAAACCTTGATTGCGAGTTATATTGCAGATAAAGTAGGCATTGCCGATCATTTTTTGAGTGATGATTTGTGTTATCATTTGAAAGCCAATTTGCTTGCTTTGAGTGAAGACCAACAAATGATTACGGCTGGTGTTGGCAACGACGGAAAAATGGTTTTTGACGATTTGATAAGAAACGACAAGATTTATTGGCTAGACAAAGCCCACAACAACCGCCACGAAACGGAGTTTCTAGAAAAGATTGAAGCCTTTATTGAGTACTTAAACGAAAGTTGTTTTACCAACATAAAAAGCTATGAATTTCATTACTCGCTGTATGAAATTGGAAGTTTTTACCGAGCGCATTTAGACCAATTTGAAGACGACAATAAACGCCAATTCTCGATGGTGAGTTACCTGAACCCGCATTGGAAAACCCAAGATGGTGGCGAACTCTTTATACACCAAAAACCCAAAAACCAAGCCATTGCACCCATGCAAGGTAAAACCGTTTTCTTTAAAAGCGACGAACTGCAACACGAAGTTTTAGTTACCAATGAAAGAAGGTTTAGTGTTACAGGTTGGTTGAAGAGAGGTTAGGTATAAACTAAATAGTCTTTAATAAAATCGTTTTCTATCTCATTTTTTGAATCAAATTTCAATATGAATTTTATCATGAAAAAGAAAAATTATAGTTAAGTTTATAAAAAAATTTAATGATGATTAATGTTACATGCGCAATCATTTTAATTGAAGATAAAATTTTAGTAACTCAACGAAGTGAAAAAATGAAATTGCCATTAAAATGGGAATTTCCTGGAGGAAAATTAGAAGAGGATGAGAATGAAATTGATTGTATACAAAGAGAAATAAAAGAAGAAATAAATATTGAAATTGAAATTTTAGAGAAATTATCAAATAGTATTTATGATTATGGTACTTTTAAAATCAACTTGATTCCTTTTATCTCAAATTATGTTTCTGGAGAAATCATTTTGTCCGAACATAAAGATTATAAACTACTTGATAAATCAGAATTATTAAATTTAGATTGGGCAGAAGCAGATTTGCCAATTGTGGAAGAATTTTTAAAACTTGAACTATGAACCAAGGATTATATGAAGAATTAGTCACGAAACTAATTAACTATAAATTAAACGAATTAGATAAAGATACTTTTCAAGTTAAGAAAACTTCAATTGATAAAGCCGAAGCGGCTCAATTATTATCTCAACATATTGGTAAAACCATAAAACAAGCTTTTAACTTAATTAAAGGCGAAGATATTCTTGAAACTCAAATTGCGATTGCCAATAAAATTATTCTTTTTTTAAAAGAAGAATTGAAAAAAGAAGAGTTTGAAGATGATTTAATTGAAACTGAGGGTAAAATTTTGAAAGCAGTTTTCACTAAAGTTGACAGCCATTTTACAGATTTAGATTTACACTTAAAAGAAATTACACCTTATACAAGATTAATTCATAGTGAACTTTTTACTGGCGGAAATTCAGGAACAACTTTAGAAAGTGAGTTGCGAAAAGAAATTTTATCATCTGATGAAATCGATTTATTAGTTTCTTTTATAAAATGGAAAGGAATTAGAATTCTTGAACGTGAGTTAATAGAATTTACGGAGCGAGGCGGAAAATTAAGAGTAATTACAACCACATATATTGGCGCAACAGATGCAAAAGCAGTTGAATTTTTATCTTCATTAAAAAACACAGAAGTTAAAGTTTCTTATAATACTGGAAATGAAAGGCTACATGCAAAAGCTTATTTGTTTCAAAGAAAAACAGGTTTTCACACTGGATATATTGGTTCTTCAAATTTTTCTCGTTCTGCATTAACAGATGGATTAGAATGGAATCTAAAAATAACAACCAAAGAAGTTGGCCATATTATAGATAAATTCAAGAAAACTTTTGAAGCTTATTGGCAAAATTCTGAGTTTGAATTATATGATAAAAATATTCATTCAGTAAAGTTAGTTGAAGCTTTAAAACAAGGAAAATTTTCTAAAGAATACACTTTTACAACATCTTATTTTGATTTAAAACCGTTTCATTATCAGAGTGAAATCCTTGAAAAATTAGAAGTTGAAAGATCAGTTCATAATAGATATAGAAACCTTTTAGTTGCCGCAACAGGAACTGGAAAAACAGTTATTTCTGCTTTTGATTATAAAAATTTTAGAAATAATAATCAATCATCAAAGTTACTTTTTGTCGCTCATAGAAAAGAAATTTTACAACAAGCGAAAGCAACTTTTCAAGGAATTTTAAAAGACAATAATTTTGGTGATTTATGGGTTGATGGATTAGAACCAAACTCAAATGAATATGTTTTTGCTTCGGTTCAAACTTTAAATAATCGACTTAAAGAAATTAAACTTTCACCAGAGTATTATGATTTTATAATTGTTGATGAAGTTCATCATATCTCGGCATCAACATATAGACCTATAATAAATTACTTTAAACCTAAAGTTCTTTTGGGATTAACAGCAACTCCTGAAAGAATGGATGGAGAAGATATTTTAGAAGATTTCTGTAATCGTATTGCTGCTGAAATTAGACTTCCTGAAGCTTTAAATAAGAAATTATTAAGTCCGTTCCAATATTTTGGAATTACAGATAGTATAGATTTAACAAATGTTAAATGGGAAAAAGGAAAGTATGTCGCAAGTGAATTGACAAGTTTATATACAAAAAATGATGTGCGTGTTGGTCAAATAATTTCAAATCTTGAAAAATACACAAACGACCTAAATGATGTTAGAGCTATTGGATTTTGTGTTACACAAGAGCATGCTCTTTTTATGACAGAAAAGTTCAATTTAGCGGGAATAAAAGCAGAATGTTTGACAAGTAAAAATTCAAATGAAAGAGAAAGAATTAGAGCTCAATTCAAGAAAAAAGAATTCAATTATTTGTTTGTAGTTGACATTTTTAATGAAGGCGTAGATATTCCAGAAATTGATACCGTTTTATTTTTAAGACCTACAGAAAGTTTAACAATTTTTCTTCAACAATTAGGTCGTGGATTGCGTTTGGCAGAAGGAAAAGATTGTTTGACAGTTTTAGATTTTGTTGGAAATTCAAGACCTGAATATGATTTTGAAAGTAAATTTAGAGCATTAATAGGAAAAACAACAACATCAGTTCAAAAAGAAATTGAAGATGATTTTCCTCATTTACCTTTAGGATGTTCAATTATTTTAGAAAAGAAAGCAAAAGAAACGATCCTTGAAAATATCAAAAGAGCTACATCATTGAATGTAAATCAATTGATAAAAAAAATTATTGACTTTCAACATCAAACAACATTACCATTCTCGTTGAAAAATTTTATGGAGCTCAATCATATTTCAATTGAGATGATTTATTCTAAAAAAGAAACATGGTCAAGATTATGTCAAAAAGCAAAAGTTATTGTTGATTTCGAAAACACGAATGAAAAGCAGATTTATTCCGGTATAAGTAAAAAATGGTTATCTACAAATTCAACCAGTTATTTCAACTTTATTTTAAAGATTGCAAAAAAAGGTTTCAATATTAGCATCAAAGATTTTGACGAAAATGAAAAAACCATGTTACTTATGCTACATTATGATATATGGCAAAATGCAGGTGGATTTAATTCTTTGGAAGAAAGCATAAAACAAATTGGAAAAAATAAGACACTTGTTAATGAAATCATTGAAGTATTAGAAATTTTAATTGACAAAATTGGATTTAAGGAAATTGACATTAAACTTCCTTATGAACAGCCATTAAAGTTACATGCACGATATACAAGAGATCAAATCTTAGTCGCTTTTGGCTTGAGTACTTTTGATAAAAAATCATCTAACAGAGAAGGTGCGGCTTTTAATGAAAGATTGAATACAGAAATTCTTTTTATTAATCTGATAAAATCAGAAGAAAATTTCTCACCAACAACAATGTATGATGATTATGCAATTAGTGAAACTTTATTTCATTGGCAATCTCATAATGCTTATGGTCCGGAAACGCCAAAAGGATTATCATACATAAATCATCATAAAATCAATAAAAAGATACTTCTTTTTGTTAGAGAAAAAGCAAATGATGAAAACGGAAATACTCTTGGTTATGTTTTTATAGGTGAAGCTAATTTTAGAGAAACAGAAGGATCAAAACCAATGAGTATTAAATGAGAACTTAATGAACCAATGCCTAATTATTTGTGGAAAGAATCTGCAAAAATGTCAATAGGTTAAAACAAAAAAAACCTCCAACTTTTGTCAGAGGTTTTTAAAAAGGTAGTGTTTTCCACCTCGTCCTTCAGACACTCCACCAAAGGAGGAGAATGTTGAGGAAGTATTTTTTATTGGTATTGTATATAAATCGGTTTTGGTGTGAATTGAAGTAATTCTTGTGGTGTGTACATTTCGGCGTTGCCTTCGTTGTCGTTTTTGTAGAAGAGTTTGAAGCCCGTGAATTGTACTGGTTCTGGGTAGATGGTTCGCATCCAAGTGGCTTTTTTTAGTTCTTTGCTGCCAAAGCCGTCCATATCTATTACTACTTGTACTTGAGCGGTTGGTTTTATTTGGTCGTAGTCGGTAATCATTTTTTTGGTAAAACGATGGACTACCAATACTTTTGGTGGTAGGTTGTTTTCTGTAACCAACGTAGTAAGAAAATTGATAGCATCATTGATATCGGTAGCCGACATAGTTCCAATTTTGGCACCAGGAACTTCGCCACCTTTCATAGAAAATTCGGGATCAATACCTAAGTGAACGTTGGGAAGTTTTAAATAATCGGTTAGTGTTGCAATTTCTTCTTTCACAGTGCTGTGTCCCACTTGAACGTCTAGAAAAACTAAGGCATCAATTTCTTTTGCCCAAGCCATCACGGTATCAATTTGTTTGAACGGCATTCTTAGTCGGTAGTTGCTACCGCTACCATTTTTGCCTTGAGCGGTAACAGCAATATAATGCAACGCAGGTACAGTTTCTACAGTAGAATCGGCTGCTTTCCAAAGTGCTACTTCTTCTTTTAGTTTGTTGAGCATTTCTGTTTTAGGAAGTTCGCCTAATATTCCCATTCGTTTAGAATAGAGATTTCCGTAAAAAGCGATGATGCGTTTGTAAGGCAAAAGTGCTCCAGGCAAAGGATGTACGGTTTTTACTGGCCATTTTCCTGTGGTGTCGCCATTGCTTAATGCTACCATTCTCTTTTGATAATCGACGGTATCTAAAGTGATGACTTTGGCTACTTTGACAGTATCTACTTTGGCTTTTGCTGGCTTATTTTCCTTAGATTGCGATTGGTTGCAACTTGAGGTAAGTACAAGTAATGACAAAAGCAGCAGCGTGTATTTGGCGACAGACATAGTATTATTTTAGGAGGTATAAATATAGTGATTTTTTAGCTGGAGTAACGATTAGAATTTTTTAAAATGACAGCCAGTTTGTTGTTTTGTTTTATAAAACTTGTATATTTGATGTTATCAAAAAAAGTATTGTTATGAAGAATATAGTATCATGTATAGTTTTAGTGGCTTTAGGATTTGTTTCATGTAAGCAGGAAGAGGAAACTAATGTAGTTTCTACTAATCCAGAAACCTCTGCCTTTTCGGATGATTTTAAAGGTCCAACTGCTGAGCCTACAACGCCATCAACTGCTGCTGCGCAACCTGGTGCACCTATGATGACTACACCAAATGGCATGGTAACGCCAACAACGGCTCAACCAGTAAAAGTTGGAAAAGGAATGAATCCGGCGCATGGTCAACCAGGACATCGTTGTGATGTTGCTGTTGGTGCTCCATTGAATTCGGCTCCAGCCAAAACTACAACAGCTTCAACGCAATCGGCAACTATTACTTCGGCAGGTTCAACACCTGGTACGGTAACTCAAAATGGTGCTACAATTACAACTACAAATAATAACATACCTGCAACTATTGCGGCTCCAGTAGAAACAGCTCCAGGAATGAATCCACCACACGGTCAAGAAGGACATGTTTGTTCTGTTGCTGTTGGTGCGCCTTTGCCTAAGAAGGAGTAGGGTTTAGTGTTCAGTGTTCAGTGTTCAGTGTTCAGTGTTCAGTTTTCAGTGTTCAGTGTTCAGCACTAAGTTAGTGTAATTAATTTCATTTTGAGTGTTTTCTGATTTTTAAAATGATGTTTTATCTAAGAAAATCAAAAGCCACCTCGGCTTTCAGCCACTCCTCCAAAGGAGGAGAAATCTAAAAAAGACATTTAGTTTTATCAGTGCTGAGTGTTCAGTTAACATAAATACTGAACACTGAGCACTGATTACTGAATACTGACTAAGGAAGTTTTGTTATTCCCATATTGTATAGTGTGAAAGCCATAATATCTACACTTTCTTGGATGGATGCTGCTACTGATTTTCCAGCTCCGTGTCCGGCGTTTATGTCTATTCTTATTAATGTTGGATTGTCACCGGCTTGTTTGTCTTGCAACTCGGCAGCAAATTTAAAACTGTGTGCCGGAACTACTCTGTCATCATGGTCGCCAGTGGTTACCATAGTTGCAGGATATTTGGTATTTGGTTTTACGTTGTGTACTGGTGAATAGCCTTTAATGTATTCGAACATTTCTTTACTGTCTTCGGCTGTTCCATAATCGTATGCCCAACCTGCTCCTGCAGTAAAAGTGTGGTAACGTAACATGTCCATTACACCAACCGCTGGCAGTGCAACTTTCATTAAATCTGGTCTTTGCGTCATGGTTGCGCCTACTAGCAATCCGCCATTAGAACCACCACGAATGGCTAGGAAATCAGAAGAAGTATATTTTTCAGATATTAGATATTCTGCAGCAGCAATGAAATCGTTGAATACATTTTGTTTTTGCATTTTAGTTCCGGCTACGTGCCATTTTTTTCCGTATTCGCCACCACCACGAAGGTTGGCTACTGCATAAATACCACCATTTTCCATCCAAACAGCATTTGAAATACTAAAACTTGGTGTCAAACTAATATTAAAACCACCATATCCATAAAGAATAGTTGGATTTTTACCATCCAATTTCAATCCTTTTTTGTGGGTAATAATCATTGGGATTTTAGTACCATCTTTGGAAGTATAAAACACTTGTTTAGATTCGTAATCGTTGGAATTGAAATCAATTTTAGGTGTTTGATATACTTTAGAATCACCAGATTTTGGGTCAAATGAATACGTTGAACCCGGCGTAGTATAATTTGTAAAAGAGTAATAAAGTACCTTTTCTGTTTTTTTACCGCCAAAACCACCAGCAGTTCCTATTCCTGGCAATTGGATGTTTCTTACTAATTTTCCAGAATAATCATATTGTTTGATAGCCGAAACAGCATCAATCATGTAGTTGGCAAAAAGATAACCACTTCCTGTTGAAACATTAAGAACGTTTTCGGTTTCTGGAATAAGGTCTTTCCAATTTTCAGGCTTCGGATTGCTAACATCAACGGTTACAACGCGTGTGTTTGGAGCATTTAAATCGGTAGCAATAAATAATTTAGAACCTTGATTGTCAATGATAGAATTATCGCTATTGAAATTATCTACAATAGTCACAATCGGACTGTTTGGTTTGGTTAAATCTTGAATATACAATTCATTTCCATAAGTGGATGTAGAAGCCGTAATCACTAAATAATGATTGTCTTCTGTTACATAACCACCAACATATCTTCTTTTTTGGTCTAAGCCAAAAATTACTTTATCGTCTTTTTGACGTGTTCCTACTTTGTGATAATACAATTTGTGTTGGTCGGTTTTTGCCGAAAGTTCGCTTCCGTCTGGTTTGTCATAACTTGAATAATAGAAGCCTTCGTTTCCTTTCCAAGACACGCCACTGAATTTAATGTCTTCCAAAGTTGGTTCCAATATTTTTTTGGTAACGGCATCCATAACGATTACTTTTCTCCAATCGCTACCACCTACAGAAATAGAGTAGGCCACTTTAGAACCATCTTCTGAAAAATTTACACCACCAAGTGATGAGGTTCCGTCTTTAGAAAAAGTATTTGGGTCAAGAAATACGCTTTCTTCTCCTTTAGCATCTTTTCTGTAAAGCACCGATTGGTTTTGAAGTCCGTTGTTTTTATAGTAATACGTAAAGTTACCTTCTTTGAAAGGCGCGCTTATTTTTTCGTAGTTCCATAGTTTCTCAAGTCTTGATTTTAGGGCATCACGGTAAGGAATTTTACTAAGATAATCGTAAGTAAGACGGTTTTGTTCTTTTACCCACGAGCCAGTTTCCTCAGACCTGTCGTCTTCAAGCCAACGATAAGGATCGGCTACTTTTGTATCAAAATAAGTATCGGTTACTTGACCTTTTTTTGTAGTTGGATATTGCATTTTGTTTTGACTCATTAGTGTAATTGGGAGTGCCAAAGCCATTATTAGAATTGATTTTTTCATTTTTTGATTGTGTTGAAGTGTTTGCAAAACAAAAATAGTGAATTTATTTGTTAAGATTTTTTTAATTTTCCTGTTAGAATTTAAAGCTAAAAAACCCAACATTGCTG
Source organism: Flavobacterium cheonanense (assembly GCF_039539185.1). Lineage (NCBI taxonomy): Bacteria > Pseudomonadati > Bacteroidota > Flavobacteriia > Flavobacteriales > Flavobacteriaceae > Flavobacterium > Flavobacterium cheonanense. Next base: position 703,582 of record NZ_BAABCT010000002.1, read on the forward strand.
CTGGGTTTTATTATTGATTTGAATTTGATTACCAAATTTTAACTCGTTTCTCTGGAGCTAAATAAAGCGAATCTGTTGGTTTTACGTTGAATGCTTCGTAGAATTCTGGGATGTTTCTAACCACACCATTAATTCTAAATTTAGCAGGTGAATGAGGATCACTAGCTACTTGATTTCGCAATGCCTCTTCACGAGTTTTGTCTAACCAAACTTGTCCCCAACCAAGGAATACTCTTTGAATTCCTGTGTAACCGTCCATTTTTGGAGCTTCTTTTCCGTTAAGTGACATTTTGTAAGCTTTAAGAGCGATGCTCAATCCACCTAAGTCACCAATGTTTTCACCAAGAGTAAAACTTCCGTTAAGGTTTAAATCTGGAAATGCTTTAAAACTGTTGTATTGGTCAACAAGCGCTTTTGTTCTTGTTTGAAAAGCTGTTAAATCTTGTGGAGTCCACCAATTTCTCATTACACCTTCACCATCAAAAGTACTTCCTTGATCGTCAAATCCATGACCGATTTCGTGTCCGATTACAGCTCCAATTCCACCATAATTTACTGCATCATCAGCTGCCAAATTAAAGAAAGGTGGTTGAAGAATTGCTGCTGGAAAAACAATTTCATTAAGTGTTGGATTGTAATAAGCATTCACTGTTTGAGGTGTCATTCCCCATTCAGCTCTATCAACAGGTTTTCCTAATTTGCTTAGCATACGGTTGTATTCAAATTCGGTAGCTCTAGTTGCATTTCCGTACAAATCGTTTTTAGCAACTTTTAATGCTGAGTAGTCTCTCCATTTGTCTGGATATCCAATTTTAATCATGAATTTATCTACTTTAGCAAGAGCTTCTTTTTTTGTATTAGCACTCATCCAATCTAATTCTTTGATGCTTGCTGCGTATGCTTTAAGTAGATTTTTCACCATAGCTGTCATGCGTTCTTTAGCTTCTGGAGTAAAGTGTTTTTTTACATATACTTTACCAACAATTTCGCCTAAACCACCATTTACAGCACTAACCGCTCTTTTCCAATCTTCTTCTTGTTGCTCTGTTCCGTATAATGTTTTTCCGTAGAATTCGAAGTTTTGTTTATCTAAAGCAGTGTTTAAGTAACCAGCAGTGTTGTTAATTAAACTCCATTTTAAATACGTTTTCCAAGTATCAATAGGTGTATTTTTAATGATATTGTTTAAACTTTTTGTATAAGCTACTTGAGCAATTACAATATTTTTTTCGTTAGCAACACCAGCATTTTTTAACATAGCAGTCCAATCAAAATCTGGCATTAATGATTTTAAATCGGTTAAAGCATATTTGTTGTAAAGCGCTGCTGTGTTACGAGTGTCTTCTTTTTTCATATGGTTGGTTGCCAAAGTAGTTTCTAAAGCCATAACTTTAGCTGCACTTTCAGCGCCATTTGGTAATCCAACTAGTTGCCACATTTTTTCGATATGTGCTACATATTTCTTACGAATGTCCGACATTTTGGCATCGTTCTGTAGGTAGTATTCTCTTTCAGGAAGTCCTAAACCACCTTGCCAAGTCATTAAAGTGTATTTTTTTGGATCTTTGAAATCTTCTGTAACAGCAACTGAAAAAGGAATTGATACTCCAGTTCTGTTAGCTTTTCCGAAATAAGTTGCTAAGTCCGTATAATTCGCAATAGCATCAATAGCTTTTAATTCCGATTGAATAGGAGTTACGCCTTTAGCATCACGGTCTTTACGATTTGTATAAGAGCTGTAGTAGTCTCCAATTTTTTGCTCGTCTGAACCTTCAGAAAAACTTCCTTTCGAAGCTTCTTCAATGATAGCTTTAACGTCTTTTTGCGATTTGTCATACAGCATATCAAAAGCACCATAGGATGCTTTATCTGAAGGAATTTTGTTATTTTTTGCCCAAGTTCCATTAACGAAACGGTCGAAGTTATCGCCTGGTTTTACTAGGGTATCCATATTCTTTTTGGTAATACCTGATACCAATTCTTCTTTTTTGCTACAAGATGCCAAAAGCACGGTTGCTGCTAGAAGAGAGATTTTGATGTTTTTCATATGTTTAAATTTTATTTTTTAGAGGTAACATATGGTATCGCCTTTTTAATCATTGGTGTTTGTTTGCAACAAACTTGTTGTTAGTGGCGATTTCATATTTTAGTTTAATTTGTTAAAAGTCTAGTTTACGGAATTTTAGTTATTACTATTGGTTGTCTTTTTATAATATTTGTTACAGTTATCTTGTTAGAATTCGTTTGAACATATGTTAAATTTTATAAAATGTAGTTTTCAATCCAAAAGTTATGTCTAGTTTTGTGCCATCAAAATAAAACAATGAACACGATTATTTCACAATTACATCATCATCATTCTTGCAACCAGGCGAGTTAATGATGTATTGTAGCTAATCAAAAAACATAATTAAAAACCCGTCTGAGTATATCAAGACGGGTTTTTTGTATTTATACACTTCGTGATATACTCAGATTTTATTCTAAATTAAAAAATGAGTACTTTAAAAATTGCGGTTCAAAAAAGTGGCCGACTGAGTGAAAAATCACTCCAACTTCTAGAAGAATGTGGTATCAAAATTTCTAATGGCGAACGTAAACTAAAAGCCGTTGCACAAAACTTTCCAGTCGAAATTTTATTCTTGCGTGACGATGATATTCCGCAATACGTTGAACAAGGTGTTGCCGATATCGGAATTCTTGGTGAAAATGAAGTTTGGGAAAAAGTCAAAGAAGTTAACATCATCCAACAATTAGGCTTTGCAGGTTGTAGAATGTCACTAGCAATCCCAAAAGATGAAGTTTACACTGATTTAAATTATTTTCAAGGCAAACGTATTGCTACAAGTTATCCTAAAATTCTGATTGATTTTTTTGCCAAAAACAACATTACCGTTTTCATAGAAGAAATTAGCGGAAGCGTTGAAATTGCTACAAGTATTGGTCTTGCTGATGCCGTTTTTGATATTGTAAGTACAGGAAGTACACTTTTAATGAACGGATTGAAAGAAGTGGCAACAGTTACAAAAAGTGAAGCGGTTTTAATTTCAAATCCAAATCTAACACCAGAAAATCAAGCCATTTTAGATAAATTATTGTTCAGAATGCAAGCCGTTCGCGAAGGTAAACAGAACAAATATATTTTGCTAAATGCACCAAATTCTGCAATCGAACGTATTTGTTCTTTGTTACCCGGAATGAAATCACCAACTATTTTGCCACTAGTAAATAAAGATTGGAGCAGTTTGCATTCGGTTATAAAAGAAGACGATTATTGGGAAATTATTGAACAACTCAAAAATCTCGGTGCGGAAGGAATTTTAATTATTCCAATAGAAAAAATGATTCGATAAAATAGTAGAAATTATGAAAACTTACATAAATCCAAATGCAGAACAATGGAATGAATTGGCACAACGCAAAACCGTTGCAACTGCCGATTTAAACGAAACCGTGAAAGCTGTTTTTAATGACATTCAAAAAAACGGAAGCAAAGCTGTAAACAAATACACGAGTTACTTTGATGGCGTATCGATAGAAAATTTCGCAGTAACATCATCAGAAATTGAAAATGCGGTTGCCCAAATTCCATCTGATTTAAAAAATGCTATTCAAGTTGCAGCCAATAATATTTCGAAATTTCACAGTTCACAAAAAGAAATTCCGACAAAGATAGAAACTACTTCGGGAGTTTTTTGTTGGAGAGAAAGTCGTGCCATCGATACCATCGGAATTTATATTCCAGGCGGAACAGCACCACTTTTTTCAACAGTTTTAATGTTGGCAATTCCGGCAAAATTGGCAGGTTGCAAAAACATAATTTTATGTTCTCCACCAGACAAAAACGGCAACATTAATCCAGCGATTTTGTATGCAGCCCAATTAACTGGCGTAACGCAAATGTATAAAGTTGGAGGTATTCAAGCCATTGCAGCAATGACTTTTGGAACCGATGAAATTCCGAAAGTTTCTAAAATATTCGGACCTGGAAATCAATATGTAACTGCGGCAAAACAATATGCGCAACAATTAGGATTAGCTATCGATATGCCAGCTGGACCAAGTGAGTTATTAGTGATTGCTGACGAAACGTGTGATCCAGAATTCGTGGCTTCCGATTTACTTTCGCAAGCCGAACATGGTGGTGATAGTCAAGTAATTTTGGTTACAAATTCAGAAGAAATTGTTTCAAAAGTGACATTAGCTATTGAAAATCAGAAAGCTATTTTACCACGACAAGCAACAGTTGAAAAAGCATTAGAAAACAGTCGTGCTTTGATATTTGAAGACATTCAAACAGCAATTGAATTCAGCAATTTTTACGCACCAGAACATTTAATTTTGGCTATTGACGATGCTGAAAATAAAATAGAATTTATAGAAAATGCAGGTTCAATTTTCATTGGAAATTACAGTTGTGAAAGTGCCGGAGATTATGCCAGCGGAACGAATCACACCTTGCCAACCAATGGTTATGCTAAAAATTACAGTGGCGTTTCGTTAGACAGTTTTGTAAAGAAAATTACGATTCAAAAATTAACATCACAAGGCATTCAAAATCTCGGACCAACAATAGAAATTATGGCTGCTGCCGAACAATTAGACGCACACAAAAACGCTGTTTCCATCCGATTAAAAAAATTACAAAATGGATAATATCACTAATTTAATTCGAAAAAATATTCTTTCGCTTACGCCTTATTCGAGTGCGCGTGACGAATACAAAAGCAATCAAGGCATTTTTTTGGATGCGAATGAAAATCCGTTTGGGAAATTAAATCGTTATCCTGATCCATACCAATGGCGATTGAAACAAATTTTAAGTAGTCAGAAAAAAGTCGGAATTGAAAACATCCTAATTGGAAATGGAAGTGACGAAATTATCGATTTAGTACAACGTGTTTTTTGCGAACCGAACGAAGATAAAATCATTATTTGTCCACCAACGTATGGCATGTATGAAGTGTATGCGAACATCAATAATTTAGAGATAATTTCGATTCCATTAACCGAAGATTTTCAGTTGAATACTGAAGCGATTTTAGTACAAAACGCCAAAATTTTATACTTGTGTTCGCCAAACAATCCGACTGGAAATTCATTGGAAAATTTGGAATACATTATTGAAAACTTCAAAGGAATTGTGTTTTTAGACGAAGCGTATATCGATTTTAGTGAACAACCTTCTTTGGTTTCCAAAATCAAACAATTTCCGAATTTAATTGTTTCACAAACCTTTAGTAAAGCACGAGGTTTGGCAGCAGTTCGAGTTGGAATTGCTTATGCAAATGAAACCATAATTTCAGTGATGAATAAGGTGAAACCGCCTTATAATGTGAGTCAATTGAATCAAGAAGCGGCAGTGCAATCATTAGCAAGCGATGACGAATTTAAATCGAATGTACAACTGATAAAATCGGAACGTGAGTTGCTGAAACAATCACTTTTAGCATTGGATTTTGTTACTAAAATTTATCCTTCAGATGCTAATTTTTTATTGGTCGAAATGGAAAATGCAACCGCCATTTACAACAGTTTAATCGAACAACAAATCATTACACGCAACCGAAGTTCGGTAGTTGAAAATACTATTCGAATTACCATTGGAACACCACGAGAAAACCAACAATTATTGTATGCTTTAAATTTAGTTATGTCATGAAAAAAGTATTATTTATAGATAGAGACGGCACGTTAATCATCGAACCGCCAGTAGATTTTCAGGTTGATAGTTTGGAAAAATTGGAGTTTTATCCACAGGTTTTTCAGTACTTATCACGAATTGCAAAAGAACTCGATTATGAGTTGGTCATGGTAACCAATCAAGACGGAATGGGAACCGATTCGTTTCCGGAAAACACGTTTTGGCCAGCACAAAATAAAATGATGAAAGCATTCGAAAATGAAGGAATTCAATTTTCTGATGTTATTATTGATGTGTCATTTCCAGAGCAAAATTTGCCAACAAGAAAACCCGGAACTGCGTTATTGCAACAATATGTGAAAGGCAATTACGATTTAAAAAATTCCTTCGTAATTGGAGATAGAGTTACTGATATTCAACTCGCAGAAAATTTAGGAAGTCAGGCGATTTTTATTTCTGCTACAGCAAATGAACGAGCTACTTTATCAACAACTTCTTGGGAAACAATTTATCAATTTCTAAAAGAACAACCACGTGTAGCTGAATTAATTAGAAAAACTAAAGAAACCGAAATTGCAGTAGAAATCAATTTAGATGGAAGCGGAAAAAGCAACATCAGCACTGGTTTAGGATTTTTTGATCACATGCTAGACCAAATTGCCAAACACGGAAACATTGATTTGAACATCAATGTCAAAGGCGATTTATATGTTGACGAACACCACACAATTGAAGATGTCGGAATTGCTTTAGGCGACGTTTTTGCACAAGCTTTGGGTTCTAAAAAAGGCATTACTCGTTACGGTTTTTTACTTCCGATGGACGATTGTTTGTCGCAAGTTGCCTTAGATTTTGGCGGACGTTCGTGGTTAGTTTGGGAGGCAAAATTCAGCAGAGAAAAAATCGGCGAAATGCCTACTGAAATGTTCTCCCACTTTTTTAAATCGTTTTGTGATGGTGCCAAATGCAATTTGAACATCAAAAGTGAAGGCGAAAACGAGCACCACAAAATTGAATCCATTTTCAAAGCTTTCGCAAAAGCAATAAAAATGGCAGTTCAAAAAGATGGAACAAACGGCATACCAAGTACAAAAGGAATCCTATGATAGCAATAGTAAAATATAATGCAGGCAACATTACTTCGGTGAAAAATGCCATCGAACGATTGGGTTATTCGTGCATTGTTACCGATGATGAAACGATTTTGAAATTAGCCGAAAAAGTCATTTTTCCTGGTGTTGGTGAAGCAAGTTCGGCGATGAAATATTTAAAAGAAAAAGGGTTGGATTATGTCATAAAAAACCTCACGCAACCGGTTTTAGGAATTTGTCTTGGCCAACAATTATTATGTAACTTTTCAGAAGAAGGAAATACGGAATGTTTAGGAATATTTGAAGCAACAGTAAAGAAATTTGAACCCAAATTAAAAGTGCCACACATGGGTTGGAACAACATTTCAAAGTTAAATTCTGAATTGTATAATGGAATTTCAGCCGATGAAAACTTCTATTTTGTGCACAGTTTTTATGCCGAAATCAGTAAAGAAACCACAGCGGTTTGCGATTATATTGTTCCGTTTAGTGCTTCGATGCAAAAGGATAATTTCTACGCTACACAATTTCATCCTGAAAAATCATCTAGCGTAGGCGAACAACTTTTACTAAACTTTTTGAAATTATGAGAATCATTCCAGCCATAGACATCATCAACGGAAAATGCGTCCGATTGACCAAAGGCGATTATGCCACGCAAAAAATATATAACGAAAATCCGTTAGAAGTCGCCAAATATTTTGAAGACAACGGAATCCAATATTTGCATTTAGTGGATTTGGATGGAGCAAAATCCAACCAAATTGTCAATCACAAAATATTATATCAAATTGCAACAAAAACCAATTTAAAAATCGATTTTGGTGGCGGATTGAAGAAACGAAAAGACCTAGAAATCGCCTTTGAAAACGGAGCAAATCAAATTACCGGGGGAAGCATTGCTGCAAAAAATCCAACCGAATTTTTAGAATGGTTGACTGAATTTGGAAGCGACAAAATCATTTTAGGTGCCGATTGTTTGAACCGAAAGATTGCCACTCATGGTTGGTTGGAAACTTCTGAATTGGATGTTGTTGATTACATTTCTGATTACGTTTCCAAAGGAATTTCGACTGTAATTTGCACCGATATTTCAAAAGATGGAATGCTACAAGGAACTTCTAATGAATTGTATCAAAGCATTTTAGAAAAGACAAAAGTCAACTTAATTGCAAGTGGTGGCGTTACAACCATCTCCGATTTAGAACTTTTAAAAACTATAGGTTGCGAAGGTGCAATCATCGGAAAAGCATTGTATGAAAGCACCATAAAAATTGAAAACTTACGCGAATTATGTTAAAGAAAAGAATCATTCCGTGCTTAGATATTAAAGACGGACGCGTCGTAAAAGGTGTTCAATTTTTGGAACTAAAAGATGCTGGAAATCCAATAGAATTAGCTTCGTTTTATTCGAAAAACGGTGCTGATGAATTAGTGTTTTTAGACATTAGTGCAACTTTGGAAAAACGTAGAACTTTAGCCGAAATGGTTACGCAATTGTCGAAAGAAATCAATATTCCGTTTACTGTTGGCGGTGGCATTCAATCGGTTGAAGATGCGCGATTATTATTGCAATCTGGCGCGGATAAAGTGAGTATTAATTCGGCTGCCGTTTTAAATCCGGATTTGATTACCCAAATTTCAGATGCTTTTGGAAGTCAAAGTTTAGTGGTTGCCATCGACATCAAAAAAGTTGAAAATGATTGGTTTGTTTTCATCAAAGGCGGAACAGTATCAACAGGAATTTTAGCTGTTGATTGGGCGAAAAAAGTAGAAGAATTAGGCGCTGGAGAATTACTAATAACGTCAATGAACAACGATGGTTCCAAAGATGGATTTGCATTAGAAATTACAAATGAAATTAGTAAAGTGGTTTCTATTCCAGTTATCGCTTCTGGTGGCGCAGGAAATTCGCAGCATTTTATAGATTTATTCACCAAAACTGAAGTCAGCGCCGGATTAGCAGCAAGTATTTTTCACTTTAATGAAGTGCCGATTTCCGAATTAAAAAACGTTTTAAAAACCAAAAATATTCCTATCCGATGAATTTAGATTTCTCAAAAAACAACGGATTAATTCCAGTAATTATCCAAAATAAAGAAACGCAACAGGTTTTAATGTTAGGTTACATGAACGAAGAAGCGTTGCAAAAAACACAAAATGAAAATGTGGTAACATTCTTCAGTAGAAGTAAAAACAGACTTTGGACCAAAGGTGAAACATCTGGAAATTTTCTAAAAGTAGTTTCAATAAAAGAAGATTGCGATCAAGATGCCTTGCTCATTCAAGTAATTCCAAATGGACCAACTTGCCACAAAGGAACAATTTCTTGCTTTGCAACGGAACCTCAAATTTCTTTTCTAAACGAATTGGAAAATGTGATAGAAAATCGCATTGCAAACCCAAGTTCAGAATCGTATGTTGCGTCACTTTATCAAAAAGGAATCAATAAAATTGCACAAAAAGTTGGTGAAGAAGCAGTTGAATTGGTAATTGAAGCTAAAGATGATAATCAAGATTTGTTTGTTGGTGAAGCTGCCGATTTGTTGTTTCATTATTTGATTTTACTTCAAGCTAAAAACTTGAAATTAAATAATATAGAACAAGAATTTGCACGAAGAATGAAAAAATAATTTCATAGAACAAATGTTAAAATTTAAAAAATAATGCTATTACAACAAAATAATTCAATACGTTTGTACCCATTATGATGAACAAAATACAAAATACAAATTGGTGGCACATGACTAACTCCGTTCTTGGAATTGGTTGGTAACTGCTATTTGTAAATCTCTACAATATCGTCAAACCCGCTTTTCCAAGCGGGTTTTTTTTATGTCCAAATTTTTTTTAAATCAATTATCATGTTATATAATTTTAAAACCAAAGTAATCAAAACCCTGAGCGATACGCATACGCCAGTTGGTTTATATTTAAAAATTCGCGATCAGTTTTCCAATAGTTTTCTCTTGGAAAGCTCCGATTATAAAAGCAAAGAAAACAGCTATTCCTACATTTGTTTTGATCCAATTGCATCGTTTATTGTAGATGCGAAGCAAACCACAATTACTTTTCCCGATAAAAAAACTGTTGTAAAACCAACATCAGAAATTGAAATAGCAACCGAACTCCATCAGTTTTCAAAATCCTTTTCAGTGTCGGATTTAAACCTAGGATTTGAAACATTGGGATTGTTTGGCTACGCCAGTTACGATGCAATTCCGTTGTTTGAAGACATCACTTTTACTAACAACGATTTCGATTTGCCTCTAATTCAATACCATTTGTTTCGTTATACGATCGTCTTCAATCACTTCAACAACGAACTCTTTTTGTTGGAACATTTGCAAGAAAATGAGGTTTCTAATTTGGATAAAATTCAGGAAATCATCAACAATCGTTCGGTGACACAGTTTAAATTTTCACTTCAAAATGAAGAAGAATCTAATTTCACCAACGATGATTTTTTAGAAGCAATTAAAAAAGGTCAAGAACATTGTTTTGTTGGCGATGTGTTTCAAATCGTACTTTCTAGAAAATACAAGCAGCAATTTAAAGGCGATGAATTCAATGTTTACAGAGCGTTGCGTTCTATCAATCCATCACCTTATTTATTTTATTTTGATTACGGAAATTTTAAATTATTTGGTTCTTCTCCCGAAGCACAACTGACCATAAACGACCAAAAAGCCATCATCAATCCGATTGCTGGAACGTTCAAACGAACTGGAGACGATGCGCAAGATGTAATTTTAGCCGAAGCACTTTTGGCCGATCCAAAGGAAAACGCCGAGCATATTATGTTAGTCGATTTGGCAAGAAACGACTTGAGCAAATCGAGTAAAAAAGTCGTGGTCGAGAGTTTCAAAAAAATCGAATATTACTCGCACGTGATTCACATGGTTTCTAAAGTTAGTGCCGAATTACAACCTGAATACAATCCGATACAAATTTTAGGCGACACTTATCCAGCCGGAACTTTATCTGGCGCACCAAAACACAAAGCGATGCAATTAATAGATCACTACGAACCACAATCACGCGGATTTTATGGCGGAACAGTTGGAATAATTGGACTCAATGGTGGATTTAATCATGCGATTTTTATTCGTTCGTTCGTCAGCAGAAACAATCAATTGACGTATCAAGCAGGTTGCGGAATTGTAACAAAATCAGATGTTAACAGCGAATTGAATGAAGTAGAAACTAAACTTTCGGCACTTCGAAAAGCGATTCAACTTGCGCAAAATATATAATTTATGAAAGTATTAGTAGTAGATAATTACGATTCGTTTGTGTACAATATTGTGCATTTGCTTTATGAAATTGGTGTTGCAGAAATTGATGTAGTCAAAAACGATCAACTCGATTTTTCGTATATCAATCAATACGATAAAATAGTGCTTTCGCCTGGACCAGGAATTCCGAAAGACGCTGGAATGATGCCACAATTATTGTCTGAATTTGCTTCCACAAAAAGCATACTCGGAATTTGTTTAGGTCATCAAGCCATTGCAGAACATTTCGGAACTAATTTAATCAATTTATCAGAACCATTTCACGGAGTTGCTTCAGAAATTGAAATTCTAAAAGAGGATTATTTATTTGAAAATCTTCCGAAAAATTTTAAGATTGGACATTATCATTCTTGGGTGGTTTCTGAAGCAATTTCAGATGATATAGAAATTCTTGCCAAAGACGCATTGGGAAATATCATGGCAATAAAACATAAAAAATACGATGTACGTGGATTGCAATTTCATCCTGAATCAATTCTCACAGAAAACGGAAAAACGATACTTACTAATTGGATAAATAATTAAAATGAAAACAATATTAGAACCTTTATTCAAGCATAAAACCCTAACGAAAGACGAAGCGAAACAAGTGCTAACCGACATTGCTTTAGGGAAATACAATCCAAGTCAGATTGCTTCATTCTTGACCGTTTTTATCATGCGAAATATTACGCTAGATGAGCTTTTAGGATTTAGAGAAGCGTTGTTGAACTTGTGTCATAAAATCGATTTGTCAGCCTACAATCCGATGGATGTATGTGGCACTGGTGGCGATGGAAAAAATACGTTTAACATTTCAACGCTGACTTCTTTTGTGGTTGCTGGTGCAGGAATTCCAGTGGCCAAACATGGGAATTATGGTGTTTCGTCTATTTCGGGTTCGTCTAATGTTTTAGAAACTTTGGGTGTTGTTTTTCAAACCGATGAAACTGTTTTGAAACAACAAATTGAGGAAACCAATATCTGTTTCTTACACGCACCATTGTTTCATCCAGCCATGAAAGCCGTAGGCCCGATTCGTAAAGAATTAGGTGTTAAAACTTTCTTTAACATGCTTGGACCACTTGTAAATCCAGCTTTTCCAAAGGTTCAAATGACTGGCGTTTTTAGTTTAGAATTGGCGCGAATGTATCAGTATTTGTTGCAAGAAGAAAACAGTCAATACACCGTAATTTATGGTTTGGATGGTTTCGACGAAGTAACGCTGACCGATAAAACCAAGTTGATTACAAATACAGGCGAACGTTTTATAGAAGCCAAAGATTTTGGTTTTAAAAATATAGCTTTTTCAGAATTGTATGGTGGCGAAACTTTAGAAGAAGCAGCAGCAATTTTTACCACAATTATTGACGGAAAAGGAACCGACTCGCAAAACAATGTAGTTTTAGTAAATGCCGCTTTGGCGATTCAAACGTATCATCCAAATCTGAATTTTGAAGAAGCATTTGATCAAGCAAAAGAATCACTTTTCGGATTGAAAGCTAAGAATTCGTTTAACCGATTAAAAGAAATTCAATGAACATTTTAGATACAATAAAAGCACAAAAATTAAAAGAAGTTGCCAATTTAAAAGCGCAATTTTCTACCACTTTTTTAGAAGAACAACCTTTGTTTAATTCGGCGACACATTCTTTGAGAAAAGCTATAGAAAGTTCGGTAACTGGCGGAATTATTGCCGAATTTAAACGAAAATCTCCAGCTAAAGGAAACATAAATTTGGATGCCAATGTAGTTGAAGTTACGGAAGGTTATGCTAACGCCGCAGTTTCTGGATTATCGGTTTTGACTGATGTAGATTTTTTTGGAGCAAGAACTAACGACTTTGAATTGGCGCGAAAAAACAACACCATTCCGATGTTACGAAAGGATTTTATGGTCGATGAATACCAAATCATTCAATCGAAAGCGATGGGCGCGGATGTGATTTTGTTGATTGCTAAAATTTTGACCAAAAAACAAATGCAATCGTATACCAATTTAGCTCACGAATTAGGAATGGAAGTATTTCTAGAAACCCAAAACGAAGTCGAAATTTTGGAAAACATGGATATGAATTTTGATTTAATCGGAATCAACAATCGCAATCTAAATTCTTTTGAAGTTTCCGTTGAAAACAGCATAAAATTGGCGCAATTGTTACCTAAATCGAGTATTAAAATTGCTGAAAGTGGAATCAATTCTTTAGAAACAATTCAGCTTTTGCAAGCCAATGGATTTAATGGATTTTTAATGGGAGAATATTTTATGGCAGCCGAAAATCCGTCAGAAAAATGTAAAAATTTAATTCGACAATTACTATGAAAATAAAGATTTGCGGAATGAAATTTCCGAAAAACATACTTGAAGTCGGCGCCTTGCAACCCGATTATATGGGATTTATTTTTTATCCAAAATCGAAGCGTTATGTTGGTGAAGATTTTTCATCTAAATCGTTAGAAAAATTGCCTGAAAACATAAAAAAAGTCGCTGTTTTTGTAAATGAAGATATTAATCGAATTATTGAAATTCAAAAGCAATTTTCGTTTGATTTTATTCAATTACACGGAAATGAATCGGTTGCTGATTGTAAAGTTTTAAAAGAAAATAATATCAATGTTATCAAAGTATTTTCGGTAGATCCTTATTTCAATTTTAATGAAGTGGTGGCTTATGAAAAAGTATGCGATTACTTTTTATTTGATACTAAAACGCCTAAATATGGTGGAAGCGGAAAAACATTTGATTGGGAATTATTAGAAAATTATACTTTATCAAAACCATTTATTTTAAGTGGCGGATTAAGCATTCATACTATCGGTAAGCTTAAATTTAATAAGTATCCGATGTTAGCTGGATTGGATTTCAACAGCAGATTAGAAGATTCAAATACTAAAAAAATTACTGAAGAAGTTAGTGAATTAATAGAAAAAATAAGAAGACGATGAAAACGACTTTACAACCAGATGAAAATGGATTTTATGGCGAATTTGGTGGTGCATTTGTACCCGAAATGTTGTATCCAAACGTATTGGAATTGCAACAAAATTACTTGCAAATTATAGCAACTGAAGACTTTCAAAAAGAATTCAAATTGTTATTAAAAGATTATGTTGGTCGACCAACACCATTGTATTTTTCCAAGAATTTATCGGAACAATTCCAGGCGCAAATTTATTTGAAAAGAGAAGATTTGAATCACACTGGCGCACACAAAATTAACAACGCCATTGGTCAGGTTTTGTTAGCCAAAAGATTAAATAAAAAAAGAATTATTGCTGAAACTGGCGCAGGTCAACATGGCGTTGCAACTGCTACTGCTTGTGCATTGTTAGGTTTGGATTGCACGATTTACATGGGCGAAATCGACATTGAACGCCAAAAACCAAATGTAGAACGTATGCGTCTTTTAGGTGCAAAAATTCAACCTGCAACTAGCGGAAGTAAAACGCTAAAAGATGCTACAAATGAAGCCATCAGAGCTTGGATAAACGATCCTGTCGGAACGCATTATATTATTGGTTCGGTGGTTGGTCCGCATCCTTATCCCGATTTGGTGGCACAATTTCAATCGGTGATCAGTGAAGAAATTAAAATCCAATTGAAAGAAAAAACAGGCGATGAAAATCCGGATTACGTTGTAGCGTGTCTTGGCGGAGGAAGCAATGCGATTGGAGCTTTTTATCATTTTATTGATAATGGAAAAACTCAATTAATTGCTGTTGAAGCTGGAGGTTTAGGAGTTCATTCTGGTAAAACAGCAGCAACAATAGCTTTAGGAAAAAAAGGAATCATTCACGGAAGTAAAACCTACTTAATTCAAACTGATGACGGACAAATTGTCGAACCACATTCGATTTCGGCAGGATTGGATTATCCTGGAATTGGTCCGATTCATTCTTATTTGCATGATACTAATAAAGCAGAAGTAGTTTCAATAACCGATGATGAAGCTATGCAAGCGGCTTATGATTTGTCACGAATAGAAGGAATTATTCCCGCAATTGAATCGGCACATGCTTTGGCGTATTTGCATAAAATGAAATTGAAAACTACCGATGTTGTGGTCGTGAATTTATCAGGAAGAGGCGACAAAGATTTGGCAACATTACAAAATTACAGAACAGATGAAAAATAGAATCCAAAACTTATTTGAAACCAAAAAAGAGAACATTTTGTCGTTGTACTTTACGGCAGGATTTCCAAATTTGAACGACACGCTTACCATTTTAAAACATATAGATGAAAGCGATGTTGATATGATTGAAATTGGATTTCCGTATTCTGATCCTTTAGCAGATGGACCAGTTATTCAAGAAAGCAGTGGACAAGCGATTGAAAACGGAATGACTTTAAATCTTTTATTCGAACAATTGCAATCCCTTCGAAATATCACTCAAAAACCAATTGTATTGATGGGTTATTTGAACGTAGTTTTACAATTTGGCGAAGCAGCATTCTTAGAAAAATGTGCTGAAGTTGGTGTTGATGGAATCATAATTCCTGACATGCCATTGTATTATTATCTTTCCAATTTTAAAAACTTATGCGAAGTAAATCAAGTTTCAAATGTGTTGTTAATAACACCAGAAACTTCGGAAGAACGCATTAAACAATTGGATAGTTATTCGTCCGGATTTATTTATTTGGTTTCTTCTAATAGCATAACAGGAAGCACCAATGCGATTACTTTTCAAACTGATTATTATCAACGTATTCAGAATATGAAGTTGCAAAATCCGCATTTAATAGGTTTTGGTGTTCATGATAAAAAGACTTTTGAAACGGTTTGCGAATTTGGTTCAGGAGCAATTATTGGAAGTGCTTTTATTAAGCATTTAAAAGAGAAAGGAACGAGTAAAGAATCTATTCAAGGATTTGTTGAAGGAATAAGGAAATAATCCTTTATAGTCGGAATAAAAGGTATGCTGAAGAGTATGCCTTTTTTTATTGCTGTTTACGAAACAAAGAAACTACTAAATAAACATCTTTTATAAAATCTTCTCATAAACAATGGATATTCCTAAAAACAAAAAAATCCAGTCTAAATAAATAAACTGGATTTTTTATCATTAGTATTCATAAACTTCGTAGCCCCAAGGTTTGATTTTCCTTTCACTACCACTTAAAGTTTCTACTTTTTCGCTAAAGACATTGTGAGTTTTTCCTAATAGTGTTTTATCAGAAATTTTGATACTTTGCTCTTTATCAGAAAAATTTAAAATAACAAGGATTTTTTTGTTGTCTTTTTCTCTGGTATAAGCATAAATCATATTTTTATCTCCTAAATCAACTTTTTTGAAAGATGCATTGGCTGAGAGCGCTACATTTCTTTTTCTTAGATGAAGTAATGTTTTGTAGAATTTCTCTCGTTTAAGATTTTTAAATTCCATCGGATCTTTGTCAAAGAATTTTATAGCTCTTAAAGTAGGTTCTTCTTGTCCGCTGTAAATTAATGGAACACTGTTTTTCATTGTTTGAGTAAATACTGCAAAAGGTGCATGCACTTCATTTGGAAAAGTGCCATAATCGGCATGATTCCAACTGTTTTCATCGTGGTTGCTTGTGAAATACATTTGGATGGTATTCTTTGGGTAACGCGTTTCATTCTCTTTGTTGATACTGTCTAAACTAAACGCAGGTCTTTTTCCTTTGGCCACTTTTTCCATCATTTTGAACATGTGCCAAGGATAAACTGCGTCAAAACCACTTTTTGGAAGATACGTGCTATCACCTTCAGCAAGCATAAAAACATTCTTCATTTTTTTCAATTGTGGAATGGATTTTTTCCAAAAATTAGCTGGAACATTCCAAGCAACATCACAACGAAAACCATCGATATCGGTATCTTTAATCCAAAATTTCATAGCAGCAACCATACTATCTTGTAAGACAGGATTTTTAAAATCTAATTGTCTAACGTCAGCCCAATCAAAAGCTACTGCTGCTTTTCCTGTACTATCTTTTACATAAAAATCAGGATGTTGTT
Organism: Flavobacterium cheonanense; assembly: GCF_039539185.1. Classification (NCBI taxonomy): domain Bacteria; kingdom Pseudomonadati; phylum Bacteroidota; class Flavobacteriia; order Flavobacteriales; family Flavobacteriaceae; genus Flavobacterium; species Flavobacterium cheonanense. Next base: position 720,580 of record NZ_BAABCT010000002.1, read on the forward strand.
TAAGCCAACGATGGTCTGCTCCAGTATGATTTGGAACCCAATCAATAATGACTTTCATTCCTCTATCATGAATAGCTTTCACTACATTTTTAAAATCTTCCATGGTGCCAAATTCTGGATTAATAGAAGTAAAATCGGAAACCGCATAGTAGCTTCCTAAAGAACCTTTTCTATCTACTTTACTAATTGGATTTATGGGCATGAACCAAATAGTTTCAACTCCCATTGCTTTGAGTCGGTCAAGATGTTTAGCAAAAGCATTTAGAGTGCCTTCTGGAGTATATTGTCTAACATTAACCTCATAGATGTTGCTTTGCATAATCCACGCAGGATGACTATCAATAAGTTCATTGTTTACTATCTCTGGTTTGCTTTTTTTACAACAAACAAAAGAAAGCAGAACAATTATCAAAAGTATTGGAATACGAATTTTCTTCATTACGAAATGAATTTGATAGTTAGAAAAAGTAAATATAAAAAAAATCTTGAAATAGCTACCAATTTGGTTTTGATTTTTTGGTATGATTTGAAAGAAATTGGTAATTTATAGGAATAAAAAAAGCCTCTACAAAAAATGTAAAGGCTTTAAAAAGCTCCCCCTCTTGGGCTCGAACCAAGGACCCTCTGATTAACAGTCAGATGCTCTAACCAACTGAGCTAAGGAGGAAACTGTATATTTTTAATTTTATAAGAACTTTTCTATTGCTTTTCTATTTCTAGAGCAGATTGTTTATCTGTTAAGCGGTTGCAAATATAGGGTGTTTTTTATTTTAAGCAAATTATTTTTTAATTTTTTTTAATGATTTGCAAAAAATTTATCCATCACTAATTGGTAAATATCTTTTCCGAAAGTTAAAGCCATTAGACTCAGCAAGATAATCATTCCAAACGTTTGAACGTAACCTGCTGTTTTTTCGTTTAAAGTTTTACCGGTTATCATTTCTACAATTGTAAAAAGTGCATGTCCTCCATCTAATCCTGGAATTGGAAGTAAGTTCATAAAGGCTAAACCAATTGAAAAAAGTGCTGTGAAGCTCCAAATAAACTCCCAGTTCCATTCGTCTGGTAACATTCTTGCAATACCGATTGGACTTTTTACTTGTTTGTAAGCTTGAGTTTTTGGTTTTAATATTAATTTGAATTGTTTTACATTATAAACAAGTAATTCCCATGATTCTTTCATAGCTTGTGGCAGTGCACTGCTAAAAGAAAGTTTGTTAACAACTTCAAATTTTTCTTTGTTAGTTGTAAGACTTAAACCTGGTAGAAAACCTAATTTACTATTTTTATCAAGTTTAGCTTTAAGGTTTACGATTTGATTTTCTCTTTGAACCTTTAGAGCAATTGAATCGTTAGGTTTATTAGAAATTAGTTCTGAGAATTCGTCAAAATATTTAAATTCTTTATTGTCAACTGAAATAATTTGGTCGTTTACTTTTAAACCTGCATTGAATGCTCCTGATTTTGGTAAAATAGAATCGATTTTAAATCCTTCAATTCTTGAAGCCATAAAGTTTTTACCTTCTGCGCCTAATATTTTTGCTTTATCTTCATCTGATAAAGTAATTTCTTTGTTTTGTCCGTCGCGATTTACAATTAATTTATCACTTAAAAGAACGTCAATAATTAATCTGTTGAATTTGTTTTGAACTAATTCGCCGTCTACTGAAACAATTTTGTCTCCATTTTTAAAGCCTACATCTTTTCCTACTTGGCTAAAACTTAGTCCATTTTTTTGTACTACATCAGTTGCAATGTATTTCTGTCCAACTGTAGAAAACATTATAGTATAAATTGTTATCGCTAGAACAATGTTTACAAATATTCCTCCCAACATGATTATTAAACGTTGCCAAGCTGGTTTCGAACGAAATTCCCATGGTTGAGCTGGTTGTTTCATTTGCTCTGTGTCCATGCTTTCATCAATCATTCCTGAAAGTTTCACGTATCCTCCAATTGGTAACCATCCAATACCCCATTCTGTTTCTCCGATTTTTTTCTTAATTAGTGAAAAACCAGCATCCATAAAAAGGTAGAATTTTTCAACTCTTACTTTAAAAATTTTTGCAGCAATGTAGTGACCGAACTCGTGAAGTATAACTAATACTGAAAGTATAAAAATAATTTGTGCAACTTGTATCATTTAATCTTGTAATCTAATGTTTCTAAAAAAAGCAAAAGTAAGGTTTTCACCTTACTTTTTACTAATTATGTTGTTTATGTCTAATTTTTTATAATTTTTTTATGAAATGTCCCTTCAGATGTTTGAATTTGAACGAAATGTACACCAGATGATAATTGGTTAACGGAGAAATCTAATTCATTACTCTCAATTGTTTTTTGTCCTAAACTATTAAAAATGATTACTTTTTCTATAGAAATATTACTTGGTATTTGTATGTGTAATTCATTTGACACAGGATTTGGGTAAAGAGCAATAGCTTTTTCTAAATCGAAATTTTCATTACCTAATGTGACCGTGTTGTTTTTAGAGATTATATCTTTTTCAGGGTCGAAATTTGCTCCAGTAATAGCAAAAGGAACAGATATGATGAACTCTTGATTATTGGTTGTATTTTCTAAAATTGTATCAAATGTTTGCCCTCCGGCGCCAGTTAATCTTACTGGAATTGGCATTTCAAAGAACGAAACACTACTGTGAGATTGTGTTTGGCTTACAGTAATCTTGGCTTGTCCAGCACCCCAATTTTGTGCAGTAATATTATAAGTTGGATATCCTTGATTAAAAACCCAATCATTAAAAAATTCGGTTAAACTACTTCCATATACGGCTTCTAAATGATATTTTAAATCGCTAGTTACGGCATATTTAAATGCTAAATTAGTGTCAGCTAGATAATTTCTTAAAGCTTGAAAGAACATTGTATCACCCATTTTTAGTCTCAACATGTTTAAAACCATCGCGCCTTTGTTGTAGGATAATCTTGAACTGAATATACGTCCTACATTTTGAGCCTCGGTATCTGTTAAATAAACAGAACCATTTGTTTGCGAGGTTATATTGTTAATTAAACTGTTTTTATTTGCAATAAAAGCGGTATTTCCGTCAAAATTTTCAATCACTAGTGATGATAAATAGGTTGCAAATCCTTCATTTAACCAAATGTCTTTCCAGGTCCCACAGGTAATTTTATCACCAAACCATTGGTGTGCTAGTTCATGAGCAATTAAACCACGACTAAAATTTTGCATAAAGGAAACTGTAGTATGTTCCATTCCTCCTCCCCAGCCGAATTGTGCATGTCCATACTTTTCGTTATGAAAAGGATATACTTCAAATAACGTTTCAAACAAATTCATAATTAAAGGTGTTTGTGCTAATTGAGTTTGAACAGCAGGTGTAAGAGTTTCAGGATAAATGTAATTTACTATGGGAAAATCATTTGGAGCGGTTCCTGCAGTTTGATTAAAAATAGAATAATTAGTAACTGCAATAGCTACTAAATAAGCAGGAATTGGATAGTTGTGCTGAAAATGCGTTATTTTATTAGAACCCGTAATAACTTGGCTAATTTCAAGACCATTAGATACACTAACGTATTGAGAAGGCGCTGTAATATAAACGTCGATAGAATTTATTTTATCATTTAAATCTTGTTTACATGGCCACCAATCTCTAGCTCCAAATGGTTCAGATAAAGTATAAATAACTGGAGTTCCACTGTGAGTTGAAGCCGTAAATGCTTGTTCCCCAGTTGCAGGTGCGCCTGAATAATTTATTTCAATTGTTTGTGATGTTCCTGCTAATTGTGTCGAAGGAAGCGTAATAACAAGTTCATCATTTGTATTTTGCAAGAAAGTAAGATTTGTAGTGCCTAATTTTACCGAACTCACGACTAATACGTTAGTTAAGTCAAAAGTTACAGTTGACATATTAGATAATGCTGTATAAGTTGTAGTGACTTTTCCAACAATGTTATAAACAGCTGGATTTACAGTGAATTCTAATTTTGATAAGTAACATCATAATTTAATGTATTCGGATTAACTGCTAATTCCATTAAACCTGAGGCCGATTTCATCTCAGCTTCAACGATTTCATTTAACTCTTTTTCATTGGTTTGGGAAAATGAAAAGCTTATTGAAAAAAGGAAAAATAATAGGTAGGTTTTTTTCATGACAAATGGTAATTTTTTGCGAATATAGTAATTATTTGGCTTTGCAATTTGTAAAGTTTCATCTTAAATAGAATTAAGTTGCTAAAACAGATAACTTTACATACAATAATAGAAACTCATTGTAATATTCTATTAATAAAAATCAATTCCTTAAATTTGCACCCGAGCCTGAAAGGCGAACTGAGCGAAAGCTAATCTTATAAAATTTAAGTCATGTTGCAGATAGCATTTATTAGAGAAAACCAAGAGAAAGTTGTTAAAGCTTTAGCTAAAAAACACATGGATGCCAAAGCCATTGTGGAAGAAATTGTTCAAACTGATGATTTGAGAAGAAGTTCTCAAGCTGAATTAGAAAACACTCTTGCCGAATCCAATAAATTATCTAAAGATATTGGCGAAATGATGAAGAATGGTGAGAAATCTAAAGCCGAAATATTAAAGCAAAAAACGGTTCAACTTAGAGAACTTGGAAAAGAGTTGTCTGAAAAAGTGGATGCCTTAGCTAACGAAATCACCCAGAAACTTTATTTATTACCAAATCTTCCAGCGGATATTGTACCAGAAGGAAAAACTCCAGAAGAAAACTTAAATGTTTTTGAAGAAGGTGATGTGCCAAAATTACATGAAGGCGCTTTACCACATTGGGAATTGGTAAAAAAGTATGACATCATCGATTTTGAATTAGGAAATAAAATTACAGGTGCAGGATTTCCTGTTTATAAAGGAAAAGGAGCAAAATTGCAACGTGCTTTAATTACCTATTTCTTAGATAAAAATACTGATGCAGGTTATTTTGAATATCAGGTGCCTCATTTAGTAAATGAAGCGTCTGCTTATGGAACGGGACAATTGCCTGATAAAGATGGTCAGATGTATCATGATGCAACTGATGATTTGTATTTAATTCCTACAGCAGAAGTTCCAGTAACTAATATTTTTAGAGATGTAATTTTATCTGAAAACGAATTACCAGTAAAATGTACAGGTTATACGCCATGTTTCCGTAGAGAAGCAGGTTCGTATGGCGCACACGTTCGTGGATTGAATCGTTTGCATCAATTTGATAAAGTAGAAATAGTACGTGTGGAACATCCAGAGAAATCTTATGAAGCATTAGATGAAATGGTTGAACATGTAAAAGATATTATGCGTGAATTGAAATTGCCTTATAGAATTTTACGTCTTTGTGGAGGTGATATGAGTTTTGCTTCAGCATTAACTTACGATTTTGAAGTGTTTTCAACGGCTCAAGACAGATGGTTAGAAATTTCATCAGTTTCTAATTTTGAAACTTTTCAAGCGAATCGTTTGAAATTAAGATTTAAAGATAAAGACGGAAAAAATCAATTGGCCCATACGTTGAACGGAAGTTCTTTAGCGTTACCAAGAGTTTTAGCTGGAATTTTAGAAAATTACCAAACACCAGAAGGAATTGTAGTTCCTGAAGTGTTGCGTAAATACACAGGATTTGACATTATTAACTAAAAGTTAATCTTATATAAATAATGTACTAAATTGGCACAAAATGTGTTACTTTAGTACATTGTTTTTTAAAGGTAGTTTATGAAAAAAATCATTGCTTTATTATTTATATTCTTATCACTATTTGTTCATGGTCAAAACGAACAATTGGCGCTAAACTACTTTGATAGAGGTGAGTTTGAAAAGGCTTTGGTAAGTTATGAAGAACTACTAAAAGCACAGCCTAATAATTTCAATTATTTTCAGAAAGCAGTAGAATGTTATCAGCAGTTACAGCAATTTGATAAGGCAGAAAAAGCCATTCAAGAACGATTAGACAAATACAAACAAGGCAATTTCTTAGTTGAATTAGGGTATAATTATCAGCTCCAAAAAAATCAAGAAAAGGCCAACAAGTATTACGATCAAGCTATTGATAAAATTAAGAAGAATCCAAGTGAGGTGTATCAAATAGCCTATGTTTTTGATAGAAAAGCTTTGGTGGATTATGCTTTATTGGCTTATCAAACAGCAGTTTCGTTGGAACCTAAGTTCAATTTTAATTTCCAAATGGCTTTGCTTTATGGTCAGAAAGGCGAAACAGATAAAATGATTGACATGTTCTTGACAGAAGCATATACCAATCCTCAAAACTTGATTATGATTCAAAATCAGTTATCTCGTTTTACAACAGAAGAAACAGATGTAACTTTTAACGATGCTTTGAAAAAAGCTTTATTAATTAGAATTCAAAAAAATCAAGATATTTTTTGGAATGAATTTTTGAGTTGGTTTTATGTTCAACAAAAGGAGTATGGAAAAGCTTTTATTCAAGAAAAAGCTATTTACAAAAGAAATCCAGAATCTTTTTCAAACATTGTAAATTTAGGTCAATTAGCTATTGAAGAAAATGATCAAGAAGCGGCAAAAGAAATATTAGGTTTTGTATTAGAAAACACTAAAGATTTGGATTTGCAAATTCAATCACATTCCTATTTAATGGAAATGAAAATTGCTAAAGCGCTTCCTAAAGATTATCCATTAATTAATCTTGAATTGGATAATTTGATAAAGGAGTTTGGTGTTAGTCCGTTTTCTTTATCTCTTTTGAAAATTAAAGCACATTTTGTGACATTTAACATGAAAGATGCAGAAACTGGAAAAGTCATTTTGAAGAACGTTTTAGAAATGACATTGAATAGAGATCAAGCAGCAGAAGTTAAAATGGAATTGGCAGATATTTTATTATTTGAAGAAAAATTCAATCAAGCCTTAATTTATTATTCGCAAATTGAGAATGACGCTAACAATAGTCCTATTGGACAAGAAGCAAGCCTAAAAACAGCCAAAACTAGTTATTTTAAAGCTGACTTTAAATGGGCAGAACACCAATTGAAAGTTTTAAAATCGGCTTCAACCCAGTTGATTGCTAATGACGCTTTAGATTTATTTCTTTTAATTTCGGATAACACTGTAGAAGATTCGACACAAGTTGCTTTAAAGAAATTTGCTCGCGCCGATTTTTTATTATATCAAGAAAAAAAACAAGATGCCTTAATCGCTTTCCAAGCTATTTTAAAAGAAAATAAAGGTGATGCTATCGAACCCGTAACCTTATTAAGAATTGGAAAAATCTATGAAGAATTAGGTGAAACTAATGCTGCTTTGGCAAATTATAAGTTGATTTTAGATAATTTTAAAGAATGTATCTATATAGATGAGGCATTATTTTATTCTGCTGAAATTTACAATCAATTGAATGATATTGAAAAAGCAAAACCACTTTATGAAGAAGTTATCACTAAGCATGAAGACAGTATTCACTATGTAACTTCGCAGAAAAAATACAGGAAACTTCGAGGCGATTCAATTTAGTTTTTAGATAGCAGTAATTAAAAATAGCAATTTATTATCATATGATATTATACAACGTAACAGTAAACATCCATGAAAGCGTCCACAATCAATGGATGAATTGGATGCTAACCAAACACATAAATGACGTTCTTGCCACTGGAAAATTCTCTTCAGCAAGAATGGTAAAAGTTTTAGTTGAAGAAGAGATGGGCGGAACAACCTACGCCATTCAATACACTACTGATAGTAAAGAAACTTTGCAACGCTATTACGATGAAGATGCGCCAAGATTAAGAGAAGAAGGAGCAAGACTTTTTGGGGACAAAATGTTAGCTTTCAGAACGGAGTTGGAAATGATCTCGGAATTTTTTCAGACGAATTAGTTTTTAGATTATGCTGCGTCTTTTCCGCGCAGGCGGAAATCCAAAATAGAGCGATATGTATAATAACTTAAATCAGTATTACATTTATATTTTGGCAAGTAAAAAAAACGGAACACTCTACATAGGGGTTACTAATGATTTAGAAAGAAGAGTTTTTGAACATAAGAATAAAATCAATCCGGGTTTTACTTCAAAATACAATGTTGACAAATTGGTTTATTTTGAAGCATTTGGATTTATTAAAGATGCGATTGCAAGAGAAAAGCAATTAAAAAAATGGAACCGACAATGGAAAATAAATTTAATTGAAGAAGAAAATCAAGATTGGAAAGATTTAGCATTTGATTGGTATGATTAAGTAATTTTGTAAAAATGGATTCCCGCCTGCGCGGGAAAGACGTAGAATTTATAACTTTATTTAATTTTTCTTTAAAATAAAAACCTTAGCGACTTAGCGCCTTCGTGGCAAACAACATGGAAAAAGTAAAAGCAAAAAAACACCTCGGACAACATTTCTTAAAAGACGAATCTATCGCTAAAGCCATTGCCGATACTTTAAATCTTGAAGGTTATGATGACGTATTAGAAATTGGTCCAGGAATGGGTGTTTTGACCAAATATTTATTGGAAAAACCAATTACGACATATGTTATTGAAATCGATACAGAATCGGTAGCGTATCTTGATGCCAATTATCCAAAACTGAAAGATAAGATTATTTCTAAAGATTTCTTGAAATACAATATCAACGAGGTTTTTGACGGAAAGCAATTCGCAATCATTGGTAACTTTCCTTACAATATTTCCACACAAATAGTTTTCCGAACTTTAGAATATCGCAATCAGATTCCGGAGTTTTCTGGAATGTTTCAAAAAGAAGTTGCCGAACGAATTTGCTCCAAAAAAGGAAGTAAAGTCTACGGAATTCTATCGGTTTTAGCCCAAGCATTTTATGATGTAGAATATCTTTTTACCGTTGATGAAACCGTTTTTGATCCACCACCAAAAGTAAAATCGGGCGTTATGCGTATGCGTAGAAAAGAAAATTATACTTTGCCTTGTAGCGAAAAATTACTTTTTACTGTAGTGAAAACTGCTTTTCAACAACGCAGAAAAACTATGCGAAACAGTTTAAAATCACTAAATTTGTCCGATAATTTAAGAGAAGATACTATTTTTGATCTTCGACCAGAGCAATTATCGGTAGAACAATTTATTGAACTTACCCAAAAAATAGAGGCCAATGCAGTTTAAAATCAGCAAAGAACTTTTAGTTCAAATAGAGCAATTAATTCATCAAAAGAACGACCAAGAGTTGGAAATTTTGTTGAACGACTTGCACCATGCTGATATTGCCGAAATTTTTGATGAGTTAGAAACCAATGAAGCCATATATATTTTCAAAATATTAGATAGCGAAATTACTGCCGAAATTCTAACCGAACTTGAAGACGACGTTCGTGAAAAAATACTTCGCGGACTTTCTGCCAAAGAAATTGCTGAAGAGCTTGATGAACTTGACACCGATGACGCAGCAGATATTATTGCCGAACTATCACAAAGCAAAAAAGAAGAAGTAATTTCTGAGCTTGAAGACGTTGAGCATGCTAAAGATATTGTTGATTTATTACGCTATGACGAAGATACCGCCGGAGGTTTGATGGGAAAAGAGTTGGTAAAAGTCAATGAAAATTGGAACGTACTAACTTGCGTAAAAGAAATGCGAATTCAAGCCGAAAACGTTACAAGAGTTCATTCTATTTATGTTGTCGATGATGAAAATCGTCTTAAAGGAAGATTGTCACTAAAAGATTTATTAACAACATCAACTAAAACACCAATTAGCGAAGTTTATATCAAAAAAGTAGATTCTGTTAGAGTTAACGCATCTAATGTTGAGGTTGCACGAATCATGCAGAAATACGACTTAGAAGCCATTCCAGTGGTTGATGAAATGGGACGATTAGTTGGTCGAATTACCATCGATGATATCGTTGACGTAATCAAGGAAGAAGCCGACAAAGATTACCAATTAGCTGCCGGTATCTCGCAAGACGTAGAAGCTGATGATAGCATTCTTGAACTTACCAAAGCGCGTTTGCCTTGGTTAGTCCTTGCACTTTTTGGAGGTTTTATAAGCGTAACATTACTTGAAAGTTTTCAAGGAGCGATGCAATTTCACAAAGAATTATTCTTTTTCACACCACTAATTGCCGCTATGGCAGGAAATGTTGGCGTTCAATCATCAGCAATTATTGTTCAAGGTTTGGCTAATCACACCATCAGCGGCACCATATTTAATCGATTGTTAAAAGAAATCTCCTTGAGTTTGTTCAATGGATTAATTTTAGCAACAATATTATTTGTAGGAAGTCATTTTTTATTAGGTGTTGAAACCAAAATAGGAATAATAGTAACCATTGCCTTAGTTTCAGTGATTATTATTGCCTCATTAATTGGAACTTCCATTCCACTTATCTTAGATAAATTTGGTATAGATCCTGCACTTGCCACAGGTCCATTTATTACAACTAGTAACGACATTTTCGGAATATTAATTTACTTTTCAATTGCTAAATTAATTTTAGGGTTTTAGGAGCGAATGGCTTGGTCATTATTTATAAACCATTTTCCTGCTTTACGTCATGCACGGCATTTCCTCCAATCAGGGCTAGATTGTATTTGTCTTTTCCTTTTGTTTCGGTTTTCAAAAAATAATTGACGTGAGTTCGACATAGGATTTTATAAATTTAGACACGAATTGCAAGAATTTACACTAATTATTTTTTAATAATTATATTTCACGAATTAAAATCTGATTTTATCGGTGTATTTTTTTCCATCTTCAATTCGTGTAAATTAGTGCAATTCGTGTAAAAAGATGAATTTTTATTCGGTTTATATATCGAACTCACGTTAATTAATTTACTTTTTGCGTCAAGTTTGTCATTTCTACGAAGGAGAACTCACATCCTAAATTATGTTTATTTTTTTAATGCGATTTCTCCTTCGTCGAAATGACAAAATTCCTGAAACAATTTCTTTTCGAAACACATTTTTCTTAATGAACCTTTATAACTTAATGGTTTCAAAAATTAGTTTTATATTTAACCTTCAAAAATTAGTAACCCGAAACCCGAAACCTTGAAACCCGAAACTATAAAAATCCTCTACATCGACAGTAATCATCCGTTATTATGGAATCAACTTGAACAAGCAGGTTTCACTAACGAAGAAGATTTCACTTCCACCAAAGAAGAAGTCGAAGCAAAAATCCAAAACTATAACGGAATTGTAATTCGTTCACGTTTTAAAATCGACAAAACATTTCTTGATAAAGCAGTCAATTTGCAATTTATTGCACGAGTTGGCGCAGGTTTGGAAAGCATCGATTGTGATTATGCTATCGAAAAAGGAGTTCATTTAATCGCAGCTCCAGAAGGCAATAGCAATGCTGTTGGCGAACACGCACTAGGAATGTTATTGTCTTTAATGAATAAATTAAATCGTGCCGACAAGTTAGTTCGCGAAGGAAAATGGATTCGTGAAGGCAATCGAGGTTACGAACTAGAAGGTAAAACAGTTGGAATAATTGGTTATGGAAATATGGGAAAATCATTTGCCAAAAAACTACGTGGATTTGATGTAAAAGTACTCTGTCACGATATTTTAGAAAATGTTTCCGATGAAAACGCTACTCAAGTTTCGCTGCAAGAACTTCAAAAACAAGCCGATGTATTGAGTTTGCACCTTCCATGGACACCAGAAACCGATAAAATGGTAGATTCAGAATTCATCAATGCGTTTTCAAAACCGTTTTGGCTCATCAACACCTCAAGAGGAAAAAATGTAGTAACTACCGATTTAGTGAATGCATTAGAATCAGGAAAAGTTCTCGGCGCAGGTTTAGACGTTTTAGAATATGAAAAACTTTCGTTTGAAAACTTATTCATCGACACTGAGAAACCAGCAGCTTTTCAGTATTTATTAGATTCAGATAAAGTTCTTCTTACGCCACATATTGCTGGTTGGACCTTTGAAAGTCATGAAAAATTAGCACAAGTTATTGTCGATAAAATCATCAAGTTTTATAAAGGATAACTTTTTAGTAACTTTTGTAGTAATTGTTCGTCTTATTATTAAAATTTTATATTTTAGTAAAATTAAAAATCAATAACACTAACCAACAAAACAAAACATGGAAGTAATCAATCCGAATGAGCCTCATTGGAATAAACCAAACAATATTCCTGAGTTTAAAGTAGATCCAATAATAGTTTTATTATTAAGCTTCATAACTTGTGGACTTTATTTAATTTATTGGAATATAAAAGTCGCGGAAGTGCTAAATGCAGTTGCTGAAAGAGAAATTATATCAACACCAATTGCAGTTTTTGCTGGATGTTGTTTACCTGTGAACCTTTATTTTTACTATATCGCTGGTAAAGATGGTTTGCCAAAAGTGTATCAAATTACAGGTGAATTGCAAAAAGACCAATCAACCTTGTTGTTGGTTCTAGGATTGTTTTTTCCTTTTGCAGCAGCAATGATTGTTCAAGGTGACATCAACAGACTTTACCGATAGAAAAAAGAACTAAATATAAAATTTACGGTATTATTGGTGCATTAATTACACTAATAATACCGTTGTTTTTGATGCTTACCAACAAAAACAATCATTTAGAAACGGATCAATCTTTATGTCCGTTTAAAGTCTTAACCGGAATGCCTTGTCCATCGTGCGGAATCACAAAATCTATTGTGTATTTTTATGATGGAAACCTAGTAAAAAGTTTTTACTATCATTTATTAGGTCCGATTGTAGTTATGTTTTGTTGTTTTATTATTGTTTTGTTTATAATAGAAATAAAAACAAAAAAGGACTATTTCAAAAACTATTTCTATAACAGAAAACTAGCCTACGGATTAGCACTATTTTTACTTATTTATCACATTTTTAGATTGTTTTATTTTCTCAAAAACCACTCATTTGATGATGTTTTAAAGGAATCAATTTGGAAATAATTTGCTTTTTAAACAAAAAAGCTTCCTTTATTTTATAAAAGAAGCCAATTATTTTTAACAAGCAACATGATCCCGAATATTGAGAAAAAACTGGAAACTATTCTTGTTTCTCGCTCAATTTTCTTTCCAATTCCGCTTGAAATTCTTCCATTACAGGTTTCATAGTGCTTTCTGGGATGTCGGCAATTCTTATGTACATTAAACCATCGATGGCGTTGTTGAATAAAGGATCAACATTGAAGGCAACCAAGCGTGCATTTTGCTTGATATATTTTTTAATTAAAACTGGTAATCTTAAATTTCCTGGTTCTAATTCATCAATGATTTTATCAAATTTATTTAAATCGGCTTCTGCTTCATCGAAGATAAAATCCTTATCGGCATCTTTTAATTTTACTTTAAATTCCTTTTTAGGATGCACATATTGCGCAATGTAAGGATCGTAATAATTGGATTTCATAAACTCAATCATCAACGACTTTGAGAAATCGGTAAATTGATTACTGATACTCACGCCACCAAGTAAAAATTTATGTTCAGGATAACGTAAGGTAGTATGAATAATTCCGCGCCAAAGTAAAAACAACGGCATTGGTTTTTGTTGGTATTCTTTTACGATAAAAGCTCGTCCCATTTCGATAGACTGCTTCATCATATCGTGCAATTCAGTTTCAAATCGGAATAAGTCATTTAAATAAAAACCATCCATTCCATATTTAGGAAAAATCTCCGAACCTAATCCCATTCGATAAGCACCAGCAACTTTTTTTGTATCTTCATCCCATAAAAACATGTGATGATAATATTTGTCGTATTTATCTAAATCGATAGATTCGTTTGTTCCTTCACCAACTTCACGGAAGGTGATTTCTCTCAAACGTCCAATTTCATGAAGAATATTTGGAATTTTATTGGCTTCTGTAAAAAACACTTCATAGTTCTTACTTTGAAAAAATCTTGAATCGGTTTTACGCAATTCTTCCACTTCAGCAATCATTTTTTCCTGACTTGCAGGCGTAACGATTTTCTTTGGACTTTTTGGTGTTTTTAAATTTGGAACCGTCAACAATTTACTTTCTTCATTGAAAGAATTTGCCAACATATAGGTCTTCTTTCTCAAGAATTCAGAATATTCATCAATTGATTTATATTCATTTTGTTCGGCAACAGAAATAGGTTTTCCAATTCTAACTTTAATAATTCTATCTTTTTGAGAAAATAATTCTGAAGGTAATTTTGCTGTTCTAAGTGTACCGCCAATTTTAGAAAGAAAATAAAATAATCGGCTATTCTTCGCATGAAAGTATATTGGAACAACAGGAACTTGAGCTTTTCTAATTACTTTAATTGCGCCTTCTTCCCAAGCTTTGTCAACTACTAATTTGCCATCTTTATACGTAGAAACTTCACCAGCAGGAAACATTCCCAAAGGTTTTCCATCACTCAAATGACGTAACGTTTCTTTAATTCCAATAACGCTAGATTTAGCATCTTTATGATTTTCAAACGGATTTACCGGCATGATGTATTGCTTCATTGGCTCAATTCTGTGCAATAAAAAATTGGCAATAATTTTGAAATTGGGTTCTTTTTCCAACATCAATTTCAATAACAAAATACCGTCGATTCCACCAAGTGGATGATTGGAAATAGTAATATACGCACCTTCTTTTGGAAGACGTTTAAAATCTTCTTCAGGGATTTCAAATTTAATTTCTAAATCGTTTAGAATTGCATTCAAAAACTCAACGTCTTTTATGTGCTTATTTCTATCATAAATTTTATTTAAGGTAGAAATTTTTAAAATTTTCATCAGCAACCAACCCGAAAAAGTACCGAAAACTCCGTACTTATCAGCGTTTATTGCTTTTGCAACTTCTTTAGCAGTGACTAAACCCATTCAGTTATTTGTTTATTGAGCAAGAAACAAAGATAGTAATTCTATTTGAATGGATTTTTGAAAAAATGCAGAAATCAAAAAAAGGTTAAACAAAACTTATAATTTAGATTTTTCATGGATAGATTTCAGGTTTTTGGTTATTTTTGAAAAACTATAAAATTCAATTATGAGAATCATATCCTATAATGTAAATGGCATTCGAGCCGCAATAACAAAAGGTTTTTTAGATTGGTTGCAACAAGCAAATCCCGATGTAATTTGTTTACAAGAAATTAAAGCTCAAGAAGATCAAATTCCGATTCTTCAAATTGCAGAAGCAGGTTATCCTTTCCAATATTATTTTCCAGCTGAGAAAAAAGGATATTCTGGCGTTGCTATTTTGTGTAAAACGGAACCTAAAAATATAGTTTACGGAACCGGAATTCAACACATGGATTTTGAAGGAAGAAACCTTAGAGTTGATTTTGACGACGTTTCCATTATGAGTTTATACTTGCCTTCAGGAACCAATATTGATAGATTGGATTTCAAATTTCAATATATGGATGAGTTTCAAAATTACATAAATCATTTAAAAAAAGAAGTTCCAAATTTGATTATTTGTGGCGATTACAACATTTGTCACGAAGCTATTGATATTCATGATCCAATAAGAAATGCAACGGTTTCAGGATTTTTGCCATCAGAAAGAAAATGGTTGGATGGTTTTATGAAATCGGGATTTGTGGATAGTTTTCGTCACTTCAATAAAGAACCACACAATTATTCGTGGTGGAGTTACAGAGCAGGAGCAAGAGGAAATAATAAAGGATGGAGAATCGATTATAATTTAGTTTCTGAAACTATAAAAGAAAGAATGACAAGAGCAGTAATTTTACCTGAAGCCAAACATTCTGATCATTGTCCGATTATGGTTGAGATTGATTAACAGTTCAATGGCAATTTTAATAACCAATACAATATGAACTACAATGAATTTGTAACAAATTGCTTTAATCAACTAGCAAGAAAGCAAGAAGAGCTTACAGATAAATATGATTTAAACTCCTATCCAAATTGGTTTTATGATCAAGCAAGTGGATTAATAACTTTTTCAGATGATGAAAGAGAACTAAATTTTCGATATCATGAAGTTGGGACATTCTCAAAAGGCACTAATACTTGGAAATGGTCTTGGGACAACGAGAATACCTTAAAAAAAGTTAAGCAAAATTTAGAAGTTGTTAAACAATTTGGAATTGAGTATGGTTTTGACAAACTAACACAAGGACTTTTTGAAAGTAGTATGGAAGAAGTTTGGGATTTCACTTCAATAACTACAAAGTTGTTAAACGGAATTGGAGCATATAGACCTGAAACAGAAAGGCATTTTATTTTTATGGTTTTATATGAACTTGTTGAGAACGAACAAGCAAGTGAAGAAAAAGAAAAATATATTGATTGCGAAAAACATGAAAGAAGAAGACGAGCTTTTGTGTGTCAACATTTAAAAAAAAATAGCAAAAATGGTTTTGAAGAAGCATTTGAAACCTATGAAGATATGGAATTTGAATATGAAGATGATGATTTTCAAGCTTGGTGTTATGAATGTGAAAAAGTAAGAGTTGAGCATGATGGTTGGAATGATGAATCAATGGAGTTTTCAGATATTAAATTAGTATGTGAAAAATGTTATTTTGAAATAAAAGAATCGAATAAATAAGGGTATTTTTTTACAAAAAAATTGTCAATAACAATGTCAATAACAAATAAAACCAATAGACCAAAAACCAATTTGATGCTTTAATTTTGATTCGATTCAAAAAAATAAATTTAAAATGATTAAAAGAATTTCCTTAGGATTATTGATTGTGGCACTTTCAACATCGTGTGTTTCTAAAAAAATATACAACGATTTGGAAAACAAGTTTGCCGAATTGAAAAAAGAAAACAGAAGTTTAGCTGATAGTAATGAAGATTTAACTAAATCCAAAAACCAATTGGAAGCCGATAAATCTAAATTACAATCGGAATATGATAAGTTGAAAGTAGAGCGTGATAAACTTCTTGCTGATTTTACTGCTTCGGATAAAAACTTGAAAACACTTCAAGCATCCTACAATGCTTTAGAAAAAGATAGTAACGAAGCGTTAACGGCTAACATCAATAAAAACAGAGAATTACTTGCAAAATTGGAAGCTAAAGAAAAATCTATGGCTGCTGAGCAAGAACGTTTGAATAAATTGAAAGCCGAATTAGATGCAAGTTCAAAACGTTTAAGCGAATTAGAAGCCTACATTGCAGCTAAAGAGGCAAGCATGAAAAAATTGAAAGAAACACTTTCTAAATCGTTGAAAGCATTTGAAGGAAAAGGATTAACCGTAGAACAACGCAACGGAAAAGTATATGTTTCAATGGAAAATAAATTACTTTTTGGAACAGGAAGTTGGGCAGTTGGAACTGAAGGAAAAACAGCTGTTGTTGCTGTAGGAAAAGTGCTTGCCGATAATCCAGATATTTCAGTTTTGATTGAAGGTCACACCGATGACGACAAGATTCTTGGAAATATTGGTGGCGGAATTGAAAATAATTGGGATTTATCTACCAAAAGAGCAACAGCAATTGTAAATATTCTTTCAGAAAATAAAGGTGTTAAAAAAGATAATTTAACTGCTGCCGGAAGAGGAGAATATGCACCATTAATGAGCAACGACACACCAGAAGGAAAAGCAAAAAATAGAAGAATCGAAATTATTTTAACTCCAAAATTAGACGAAATTTCTAAAATGTTGAATGAACTTTAAAAAGGTTTAAAAGTTTATTAATGTTTAAAAGGTTAAAAGTAAAAGTTCAGAAATTTCTTTGAACTTTTTTCTTTTTAAAACCCTTTCTTACTTTGTATCTTTGCATTTTCAAATAAATAAAATGAACTACACAACACTTCCAAATTCCGATATAAAAATCAGCAAGATCTGTTTAGGCACAATGACTTTTGGTAATCAAAATTCTGAAGCCGAAGCACATTCACAATTGGATTATGCCGTTGAAAGAGGAATAAATTTTCTTGATACTGCAGAGATGTATCCCATTGGTGGAAATGCTCAAATCTTTGGAAGCACAGAACGACATATTGGAAGTTGGTTGCATAAAATTGGAGCTTCTGAAAGAGAAAAATTGGTTGTAGCAACTAAAATTGCAGGTCCAAATCGTGGCATGGAATACATTCGTCAACCTTTAGATTTTTCCAAAAAAAGCATTCACGAAGCGGTAGAATTGAGTTTGAAAAATCTTCAAACGGATTACATTGATTTGTATCAAATGCATTGGCCAGAACGAGTAATGAATATGTTTGGAAAACGTGGTGTTACCGAATTGGATACCAAATGGCAGGACAATTTCTTCGAAGTTTTATCTGTTTATGATGGATTAATCAAAGAAGGAAAGATAAAACATATTGGAGTTTCTAACGAAAACCCATATGGTGTAATGAAGTTTTTAAACGAAAGCGAAAAGCATAATTTACCAAGAATTGCAACCATTCAAAATCCGTATTCTTTGTTGAATCGTCTTTTTGAAGTTGGACTTTCTGAAATTTGTATGCGAGAAAATGTTGGATTATTAGCGTATTCTCCTCTTGCTTTCGGATTTTTATCAGGTAAATATTTGAACGGATATCCTGAAAATTCTCGTTTGAAATTGTTTCCAAATTTCACTAGATACAATAACGAAAATTGCTTTAAAGCAACAAAATTATACAAAGATTTAGCCGAAGCAAATGGATTAACAATTACTCAAATGGCATTGTCTTTTGTAAACCAACAGCGTTTAGTGATGTCAACGATTATCGGAGCAACATCATTGGAACAATTAAAAGAAAACATTGATGCGTTCGAAGTAGTTCTATCTAAAGAAATTTTATCTGAAATTGAAAGAATTCAAGAGATTCATCCTAATCCAGCACCCTAGTTCAGTGTTCAGTGATCAGTGATCAGTTGTCAGTGTTCAGTTTGATTACAACTTAATATGAATTGCTTCTAGGATTTCATTGCCAATTACACTTGCTTTGTGACCGTGAATTTTGTTGTCGAAAAGTACATTTTCAGGTAAATTATCTTTTGCTATAAATGAATTTCCTGCAGAAAATGTTTTGAATTCGCCATTTTGTAATTCAATTTTCAAAGTTCCTTTCAAGATAATTATTAAAGTTGGGTCACCACTTAAATGAAATTCGGTTTCGTAACCCAAATCACTTTTCCGAATTCTGAAATTCTTGGAGGCAATTTGATCCGTTAAGAACATTCCTCCACGTTGATGCACTTCAAAATCAGTTTCAGTAAAAACAGAAATTCCGGTTTCGTTTGTTGTAATTGTTGTTACGATAAATGGTTCGAGCATATTATTCGATAATCAATTTTGTGGTATAACTCGTTCCATTTTTAGTTTCCAAAGTAACCAAATACATTCCTTTAGAAAGTAAAGTTGTGGCAATAGTATTTTCAGGATTATTTTCTAATTTTTTTGTCAAAAGTAATTTCCCAGTAAGGTCGAATAAATCGATTTTTGTTGCTAAATTTTCATCAGAACTTTTAATTGTAAACGACTCTTTTGACGGATTTGGAAACAGTGAAAAACCACTTTTTTCAAAATCTGAATTAGCTAAAGAAGTGTCTACGATTTTAAAAATCGTTCCAGATGATAAACCTGCTGCATATAATTCTCCAAGATGGTCTTCACCAAAACTTGCAAAATCATTACCAGAGAACACCGCCGAAGTTACTAAAACCCCATTATTGTCTATTACTCTTATTCTATTATCACAATAATCGCCAAAAACATATTTGTTTTGTAAATTTGGATAGCTAGATCCTGTATAAACATAGCCTCCAGTTATAGAGCAAGTACCATTACTATAAAAAGGATATTGATAAAATGGAAAAGTCATGGTGCTTGCTGCTGCACAACCTGTAGTATTGTAGGTTTCATTTCCTTCATAACATTTCCAACCAAAATTAATTCCGGTATTAGGTAACGGACTCTGTATTCTATTAAGTTCTTCGAAAGCATTTTGTCCTACATCTGCAATCCATAAATCTCCATTTAATCTGTTGAATGAAAATTTCCACGGATTTCTTAAACCTATTGCCCAAATTTCTTGTTTTCCAGCTTCGTTTACATACGGATTTGTAGAAGGAAATCCATAATTTAATCCAGGTGCTGTTGTATTAACATCAATGCGAAGCATTTTTCCTAAATAAATTCTAGACGGATTTGACACAACGTTTGAATTCGTTAAACTTAAATTTTGAGAATAACCTTGAGGATCGCCACCACTTCCACCATCTCCCATACCGATATATAGAAATCCATCAGAACCAAATTTTATACTTCCACCATTGTGATTTGTATAAGGTTGATTTATGGTCATTAAAATAGTTCCAGTTGTGTTGGCAATATTTGGATTACCAGAATTTACAGAATATCTTGCAATCACCGTATTTCCAGCAGTATTGGTGTAATTAACAAAGAAAAAACCATTTGTAGCATAGTTTGGATGAAAGGCTAGACCAAGTAATCCACGTTCGCCTCCAGAACTAATTAAGGATGATAAATTTAAAAATGGGGTTGCATTTATAGTCCCATTTGAATTCAAAATGCGAATTAATCCACCTTTTTGTACTACAAATAATCTTGAATCTCCTGCATGTGCAATTTCTACAGGACTACTGAAACCGGTTGCGAATGATTGTAAAGCAATGGTTTGAGTATATCCAAAAAAGGATAATAATGTTATTCCTAAAAGTAAAATCTTTTTCATAGCGATTAGTTTAGTTTTGGTAAATTTAAAAAATAATTTCTAAAGTATTTCATTCATAGTGATTTACAAAAACAAAAAAGCGCAAAGAGTTTTAAATTCTTTACGCTTTTCCTCTGCTTGAGTTAGTTATGCTATAAATTGTCGATTACTTTATCCTTTGGATATTTCACTTTATAACTGATTCTGATTTTCTTGGTTTCATTTGGAGCGAGTTTCAGTTCCCATGTTAGAATTCCGGTTTCGCTATTTACTTTTGCTTTTCCGTCTTCCAATAATTCTATTGTAACTTCTTTATCGGTACTCAATGGATATTGATCTTTCAATAACATGAAAATCTCTTCTTTTTTGTTGTTTCTCACTGTCAAATCATAGGTAAACGTTTGCTCTTTGTAAGAAGATAAAAATTTAGTTCCGCTTTTATCCACTACTTTTTCGCGTTTGATATTGATTTTTTTATCTCTTCCCATACTTAAATTTAAAGTATCGGCTGTTTGATTTGGATTGATTGTTGTTTTTCCAACATACAAACCTTCAAAGATGATATTGGCTTCACCAGGCAATAAATTATATTTAGAATAATCATTGATTTCTGCTAATAAAAATGCTTCTTTATCCACTCTTGGCGCTGCATAATATTTGTAAGTTGCAGGTAATTTAATTTCTTTTAACGCTACAGAGTGTGCTTTTCCGTTTGATAAAATATCATAAGGAATATCAATATCGAAAGAAACGTTGAGTTGGTTTTCGTTGATGGAAGTGTAATCGTCCATTTGTTTTGTTGTAATAACAATTACACCATTTACACCTTCTGAACCATACAAAGCCGCACCTTCTGCTCCTTTGATAACATTTACAGATTTTATAGTGTTTGGAGGCAATTGTTTATAGGTTTCATTATCTGAAACTGCACCATCAATTACTACTAATGGTTGATTGTTTCCAGTTATAGATCTATTTCCTCTTAAAACAACTCTTGAATCGGCCTCTTTTTTGTCATTAATTGCTAATCCAGCAACCCTTCCTTCTAAAGATTGAATAGTGTTTGAAGTACTATCTCCATCTCTAAATTTATAAGTATTTCCTCTATAATAATTAAAGTCATTTCCCTCTTCTTTAAATCTCAAAAACCAAGAATTTAAAATTGGCTGTTGATTATTTTGATTCGGATTTCCACTTGATAAAGTTAGTTTTACTTTTTTCCAATCAATTCCTGTAGTTTGCGAAACTTGTGCTTTATACATCATGTTTATTGGATCTTTCACGTTGTCCACTCGTAAATCATAAAACGGATTCCAAGTTGCAGAATTCGTTATGTAGTTGATGTCAAGATTTACGTTTCCTGCAATTTCGTTCATTACTTGAAGTACCAATTTTCCTTGAGATGATTTTTCTTCTTTTTTAGTATTTATTTCGAGTTTATCGTTTAGTGCTTTGAGTTTTACGTTCCACTTTGCTTCTTTTTCTTGAAGTGAAACTACAGCATTGTCTAATTCGGTTCTTTTGGCTTTATAATAGTCAACCAATTTTATTAATTCGGTTACACTTAATCCCGAATTAGCTCCAGCAACCGTTTGATTATTGTCTAATAATCCAATAGTTTGTTGGTGCGAATAGGTTTCAATTTGAATTTTCTTAATCTCTTTTTGAACCAAAGTAATACTATCGCGCACTTTTTTTATCGCAGGATTGCTTTCGTCAATTTCATATTCTGAAATATAATTTTGAGTGAATTGTACTGATAAAACGGTCACCGAACTTGGTGCTCCAATTTGAATGGTGTTTTCATTCAAATAATCAGCGACATTTTTAATTACGATTTCGCTTGTTCACACTGGAAGATTTACGGTTGTCGTTTGTTGTAATTCGGCAGCGTTGAAATATACGGTTGCTGATTTTACTTTTGCCGAAGTAAAAATAGGTTTCTGTGCAAAAGAAATTGCCGAAATTAGTATGGTGAGTAAGAGTATTTTTTTCATTTTATGAGTTTTTCATTTTTTTATTGTCAATATAATTCACACCCAAACCACCCAAAATTTGGTGATTTTGCATTTCGCTTTCTGAATCAATTGACAGGTTTAAAATTAGACTATTATTTCTGATTTTTGATAAATCAATTTTCATACTTTTAGAATAACTTGAATCATTGGAGTTTATTGTAACAAACAGTTCAGTAGTCTTTTTATCCAAAAGTAATGGAATAGAATAAGCGCCTGTTTTTGGATTTACTTTTATAGAAATATTAGAACCTGAAACAAAAATGGTAAGTTCAGGATATTTTTTATTTGACAAAGGTTTTTTAGTTGATTTTTCTAAAATTTTTCCACTCAAAATAAATGAAACCATTTTTCCTTCTTGATAAGCAATTTTTCCATGTTTAAAACCCGTAGGTTCGGAACAACCAACTTCAGTTTTTACTGGTTGTTTTTCTTGACCAACAACATTGGAAGTCAATAAAACTGAGGCAGCAACTGCAACAGCATATTTAAAATTGTTGCTTTTAGAAATTTCGTTTATTTCAAATTCTTCTTCAAGTTGCGAAGTTTTCAATCTGGCACAAATGCTTTTGTTTTTATTTTCAGCTATAAATCTTGCTACTTCCGAATTGGTTTTTTTACTTAAATCGATAACATTTTTAGCACAAGAACTACAAAATGAACCCTTCGAATTTGGAATCATTTTATCGAAGTTTTCGCTGCAAGGTGTTTTTATTTCTAAAGAAAATTTCTTTTTCATATATGTAAAATTTCTTTTTTAGCGGTCATATATGGTATCGCCTTTTTATTTATTGGTGTTTGCTTGCGCAAACTTGTTGTTAATGGCGATTTCATAAAATTTAGTAATTAGTTATAAATATAAAGAGTACTATTTTCATGAAAAGGTTGGGAAGCAATGTAAATTATTTTGATTGTGTTACTTTAATTCCAACTCCAATAACATTCGGAAGGTATGGTCCATTAAAATCATGACCTACTTTTATTTGATATTTTCCTTTTAGAAGTTTAGTTTTTTCAATAACGTTCATCGACATATCACAAATATCGCCACCACAATCGGCTAATGGTTTGCCTTTACTGTCTTTTATGTTGAAATCAATGTTGTGAAATTCTTCTTCACCTGATGGATTTTTAACATCAATTTTTATAGGAACACTTGCAAATTGATAATCATAAATATGACTAAACTCAAAGGTAACATCATATAACTTTGTGTCATCGTCAATGGTAAATTCAAAAATTTTGGAATCTGTTTTTAGCCATCTGTGATCTTCAGGAAGCTTGATGAATTTATTATAATCTGTTTTTTCTGAACAAGAAATTAGTAAGAAAATAGCGAAGATTGGGAAAATAAATTTTGGTTTCATGGTTTGGTTTTTTAGATAACGTAATTGATAACCAAATTATTATCCAAACAAATGTTCTACAACTTCTTCAATTTTAGATACTAAAATCACTTTTATTCCTGGAAATTTTGTAGAAAGTTTATTATATTTAGAAACAAAAATAGTTGCAAAACCAAGTTTTTCTGCTTCTTGAATGCGTTGTTCGACTCTGTTTACAGGACGAATTTCACCCGAAAGACCAACCTCGCCAGCAAAGCAAACGTCTTTACCAACGGCGATATCTTCATTTGACGAAAGTATCGAAGCCACAACAGCCAAATCAATTGCCGGATCATCAACCGATATTCCTCCAGTAACGTTCAAAAAAACATCTTTTGTTCCTAGTCTGAAACCAGCGCGTTTTTCTAAAACAGCCAAAAGCATGTTCAATCTTTTTGCATTATAACCTGTTGTACTTCGTTGAGGTGTTCCATAAACTGCTGTTGAAACCAATGCTTGAATTTCAATCATCAACGGACGCATTCCTTCTAAAGTGGAGGCAATGGCTGTTCCAGAAAGTTCTTCTTCACGATGCGAAAGCAATATTTCAGATGGATTGGAAACTTCTCTCAATCCGGAACCTTGCATTTCATATATTCCGAGTTCGGCTGTTGAACCAAATCGGTTTTTTAAACTGCGTAAAATTCGGTACACGTGATTTCTGTCGCCTTCAAATTGCAAAACCGTATCGACCATGTGTTCCAATATTTTTGGTCCAGCGATAGTTCCATCTTTGGTAATATGTCCAATTAAAATTACTGGAACATTGGTTTCTTTAGCAAATTTTATCAATTCTGCTGTACATTCTCTAATTTGTGAAATACTTCCTGCAGTCGATTCAATATAATCGGTATGAAGTGTTTGTATTGAATCAATGATTACAATTTCGGGTTCAATTTCTTGAATTTGACGAAAGATATTTTGGGTTTTAGTTTCTGTCAAGATATAGCAATTGTCTCCATTTGGAGTAATCCTTTCGGCACGCATTTTTATCTGCTTCTGACTTTCTTCTCCAGAAACATATAAAGTTTTGTATGGTAATTTTAAAGATATTTGAAGTAATAAAGTACTTTTTCCAATTCCAGGTTCGCCACCAAGAAGAATTAATGAACCAGGTACAATTCCGCCACCAAGAACACGATTTAATTCGCCATCAAGAGTGTTCATTCGAACTTCTTCAGACGAATCAATTTCGGTTACTTTTAATGGTTTTGGCGCTTTTTTAACTTCAGATGTTGGCTTCCAATTTGATTTTTCTTCTTTTTGAATTACTTCTTCAACAATAGTATTCCATTCTTTACACGCGTTACATTGTCCTTGCCATTTGGCATATTGAGTACCACAATTTTGACAAAAGAAAGAAGTTTTAAGCTTAGCCATTAGTTAATTTCTGAATCTGAATATTTGTTATTTCTTTTTAATTTGCACTCTTAATTCGTCAGCTTTACCAAGCATCATGTCTTTGGTTAAATCACCAATTTCTTGCATTTGAAAACCATTTTGGTAATATCTTACTGCATTTTTAATATCACCAGTATTTTCGTAAAACATTGCCATATGATAATCTCCAAGCATTGATTTTGGGTACATTTTTTTAGAAAGTTGTGCTAATAGTTCAAATTCATTGTAGGCTTTGTTTTTAAGAATTGCTGCTTCAATAGCTTTGAAATCATTAAGACGAATATTCATTTTAATTCCTAATGCTTTTTCTAAAATTTCATACTTATTTTTTAGATAATCCACATAACCTGATTCCAATTTGACAATTTTTTCTTGAAATTCAGAAGTTGAAATTGGTTGGTAAGCAGCAAAAAACTGATACAAAGCACTTGGAATAGAATACAAAACTAGTGAATAGTGTGAAGCTCCTTTAAAATCGTCGTATTTGTAGTTTAGATTAGGATTGTTTGCTGCTTTAATATTTTCATCTAGTGTTGCTATTTTTGATCTCATTTTTTTGATATCTCCATCGGCGGAGGATTGATAATAGAACATATTTTGTTTGAATGTTCCTAATCGTTCGGCAACTCTTACCTCCATTTCAGTAGCAAGTTCTGGACTTAATGATATATAGGCATTGAATAAAGGATTGTCTTTATATAAAAATAAATTCATGTATCCAGCGGTGACATCATGTCCTGCAATCATTTTGAAAGGAGAAATTCTATATTTATTTTGTAGAAACGGTAAAAGTTCGCCTCCAATAAATTCGAAAAAACTTTCACCTTTTCCTTCAGGTAAACCTGTGCTGTCATCAAATGTACAATCTGAATCACGCTCGTTTTCTCTGTTTTGAGCTAAGCCTACAATGATTACTTCTGGCAAATCATCCCAGTAATTACCATAGCTTATGGCACCTTGAAAAGGATCAAATAAATAATCACCATCTAATAAAAAAAGTAAAGGATAGACTTTCTTAGTTTCTCTATCGTATGAAGGAGGAAGCGATATTGTTAAATGTCTGTAAGTATCTAATTTTTTTGAAAGGATACTATCTTTTAATTTTTGACCAAAACCGCTAAAGCTAAGTGTCATTAATAAGAATAAAATAATTTTTTTCATATTTTGGTTGTTTTGATTGACTTAAAGAAAGTTTTTAAAAACAAGCAATATAATAAATTATTTTCTATTTAAGATAGGTAGTAATAAAAATGATAACAATCCCAAAAGTAAAACTAATAGCATTTGAGAGGTCCAAATAATCCAACCAAAGGCTGTTCCTGCTGGTTCTGCAATAGCATAAAACAATAGCACTTTAGATGTTAGAAACGGATAAGCGCCAAATCCACTATTAGTAAACGCAATCGCTATACTTCCTACAACAAAACATGTTATAATGGCTTCAAATGTTAGGGTTGAAGTTTCAGGAATTACTTTAGTAGCTATATAATAGGTGATTAAATAGGATATCCAAATTAAGATGGTTTGAAAGAAGTACTTCCATTTTTCTTTCATGTGAATGATACTTAACAATCCTTCTTTCAATCCTGAAATTTTTTCTTTAAAAACAGCAACTATTTTCAATTTTGAGTACTTGTAAATTAAAACAAATACAATTAAAAACAAGATTCCAAAAATGGAGAGAAGTGTCATTAGTTGTAACGGAATTTTGTCTAAAATAAAGGCTTTTACTATTTTAAACTGAAGGACAACAGATAGTAACATAAAGAATAATAGAAAAATCATATCTATCAATCTTTCGGCGACAATGGTTCCAAATCCTTTGTCGAAAGGGATGTTGTTGTATTTTTTTACAATTAGAGCTCTTGAAATTTCTCCTGATTTTGGGACGGTCAAGTTTAGTAAGTAACCAATATTCACTGCCATGAAATTGTTTTGGAAAGAAGAGTCATAACCCAAATGGTCTAACATATATTTCCATCGGTAAGCTCGAATGGCATTGCCTATAAATCCAACAAAAACAGCTAGGCAAACATAAAAATAATCGGCATTTTTGAAGTAACCAATTATTTCATTGATTTGAGCATCAGTAAATTTTGAGTATTGATATACGATTATTCCAATTCCTAAAAGTATAGGAATTACTATCGACAACCATTTACTTACTTGATTTTTCAAAAGACTATTTCAAAGTGTTATCGTTTTCGTTTGGGAAAACAAGCCAAGGTTTGAATGTTTTTGCTTCTTCGAAATCTAAAGTAGCATACGAAATAATGATAATAATATCGCCAGCATGTACTTTTCTTGCGGCAGGACCATTTAAAGTGATTTCGCCAGAATTTCTTGCACCTTTGATAGCGTAAGTTTCAAAACGCTCTCCGTTATTGATATTAACAATAGAAACTTTTTCGCCTTCAATTAAGTTTGAGGCATCCATTAAAGCTTCATCGATAGTAATGCTACCGATATAGTTTAAATCTGCGCCAGTTACTTTGACGCGATGAATTTTTGATTTTACAACTTGAATTTGCATGGGCAAAGTTAAATTAATTTAGTGAAATAGTATCTATCAATCTTATTTTGTTAACAAAAACTGCAATAAAAGCTCTATATTTTTTCTTTTTGTTTTTTCTTTTACAAGTTAACAAGCTAGCTTCATCTGCAATTTCGAAATATTCCAATTCAAATATTGGATGATTTAAAAAGGTTTTTGTTACATACTCAGCAACCTCTTTAGCAGATTTCGTGCCAAAAAGATGTTTTACTTCATTTAATGTTTTAAAAATAATTGAGGCTTCCTTTTTTTCGTTTTCAGAAAGGCGTTCATTTCGAGAACTCATCGCTAATCCGTTTTGCTCTCTAAAAATTGGACATCCAATTATGGTTACAGAAAGTTTTTCTTTTTCAACTAGTTTTTTCACAATTTGTAGTTGTTGAAAATCTTTTTCACCAAAATAGGCATTGCTTGGATTTACAATTTCAAATAATCTTTTTACAACAGTTCCAACTCCGTCAAAATGTCCTGGACGAAATTTACCTTCCATTTGATTTTCTAAACCATCAAAATTGTAATGTTGTGATTTTGTATTTCCATCATAAATATCTTCAACAGTTGGAGCATAGATGAGAATTTTTTCAGAAATTGTTTTAATTTTTTCTACATCACTTTCTAATGTTCTAGGATATTTTTTTAAATCTTCGGGATTATTAAATTGAGTTGGGTTTACAAAAATACTTATTACTGTTGTTGCATTATTTTCAATAGATTTTTTAAGCAGAGAGAGATGTCCTGCGTGTAATGCTCCCATAGTTGGGACAAATCCTACTGTGGATTTATCGAGGTTATTCTCTTTCAGATGATTGATTAAATCTGCCTTTTTACTGAAAATGTGCATGTGTTTTTTTATTAAATAGGGTACAAACTTACTACTTTAGTAATTATCTGCATAAATTTTTGTAATTTTGCATGTTTTTTATTGCCAATAAATACATACATAACATAATGGAAGATAAGAGGATATTATATGTATCATCTGAAGTGGTGCCTTATTTAGCAGAGAATGAAGTTTCTCTAATGTCATATGACGTGCCAAAAATGATTAATGATCAAGGCGGACAAATCAGAATTTTCATGCCTAGATATGGAAATATAAATGAAAGAAGACACCAATTGCACGAAGTAATTCGTCTATCTGGAATGAATTTAGTTGTAAATGATGTCGACATGCCTTTGATTATCAAAGTAGCATCAATACCTAAAGAACGAATTCAAGTTTATTTTATAGATAATGACGAATATTTCAAAAGAAAGGCAACTTTTTCTGATGAGGATGGTGTTTTATATCCAGATAATGATGAGAGAGCAATTTTCTTTGCAAAAGGTGTTGTAGAAACCGTTAAGAAATTAAATTGGGTTCCAGATATTATTCATGTTCATGGATGGATGGCTTCAATGCTTCCTGTTTATATGAAACATTTTTACAAAGACGAAGCATTATTTTCTGAAACTAAGATTGTAAGTTCAGTTTATAGCCAATCCTTTGATGGAAATTTAGATTTAGAAATGATTAATAAGATTAAATTTGATGGTGTTCCAGAAGAAGCGGTTGCTGATTTGGAAACGCCAAATTATGAAAATCTTATAAAAGCTTCTGTGATGCACTCAGATGCAGTAATCATCGCTTCTGAAAATCTTTCGCCAAGTTTAACAAAATTTATAGAATCTTCAGGCAAACCTTTTTTACCTTTCGCTCCCAAAGAAGGATTCGCAGAAGCTTACACTTCTTTTTATAAAAAGATGCTATAATATAATTTACAAAACATGAAATTTAATTTCTTATTCAAAACATTTATTATCGGATTATCAATTCTTTTTTTCGCGTCTTGCGATAAGGATTTTAATGAATTGGGTTCCGAAATTGTAGGTAATGACAACTACAGTTTAAACAAAGAAGCAATAGATGTTGTTGCCTACAATCAAAATATAGGAGTATACAGAACAAGCGATTTACCTATAAATTCTTTGGGCACTTATACCAATCCAATTTTTGGAAAAACAACAGCAAATTTTGTCTCACAGGTGCAGTTAGTTACTAATAGTCCAAAATTTTACAGACCTTCTACCAGTATAATTATTGATTCAGTTTACTTATATGTGCCTTATTTTAGTTCTGTAAAAAGTACTGATGCGACTACTGGTGATAGTACTTATGAATTAAGTAAAGATTCTATATTTGGTGATAAAGAAATAGACCTAAAAGTTTATGAGTCTAATTATTATTTAAGGGATAACGATCCTGCAACAGGTTTTCAAGAACCGCAACATTATTATTCTAATCAACAAAGTGATTTTGATTCTAATATTGGAACTTTGTTAAATATTGATAATAGAAACATACAAGATAGCACAGCTACAGCAGATAATTCCCAGAACAGCAAGTTTAAGTTTAGTGATAAACAAATTAAAATTTATAAAAATATAGGAAAACCAACTGTTGCTGTTAAAGAACGTTTAGCTCCAGGAATGTTGTTAAGTTTAGATAAAGGATTTTTTAGACAAAAAATATTCAATGCTCCAACAGGAGTTTTGTTCAACAATAATGCCTTTGAAAACTATTTCAGAGGATTATATTTTAAAGTAAATAATGCAACCACCTCTCCAAATCAAGGGACTTTAGCAAAATTAAACTTTGCTAATGGATACATAAGAATTATTTACAGAGACAATAAATCTGATACAGAAACCACACTAGTTAGAAGATCATTAGATATAAAACTGGGCGGACGTTCAGTAAATTTAATTACTAGCGATTGGACAAACCCAGTAACTTCACCAAATACAACTGTTGGAGATAATAAATTATATCTAAATGGTATGGGTGGCTCCATGGCAGTCATTGATTTGTTTGCAGGAACAGCTGGAGCTGCAAAATTACAAGATATTAAAGATAATAATTGGTTAGTCAATGAAGCTAATTTAACTTTTACTATTGATAACGCTGCTATGGGAACGGCAGCACCAGAGCCAAATAGAATTTATCTATATGATTTGAATAATAAAAGACCTCTCATTGATTACTTTGCAGATTTAACTACAGCTAATTCATCAAAATACAATAAGTTTATTTATGGTGGAATTATTCAAAAAGACGCAAGTAAAAGAGGAACTACTTACAAGATTAAGATTACTAATCATATTAGAAATTTAATTTTGAAAGATTCAACTAATGTAAAACTAGGATTAGTGGTTACAGAATCAATAAATAATCCTTCGAATGTAAATTTATTTACACCATTTACAAATGATGGTGTTACAACAAAATTTGTACCTGCAATGTCTGTTGTAAATCCATTAGGAACTATTTTATTCGGATCAAATCCAAGTGTACCATTACAACAAAGATTAAAATTAGAAGTTTATTATACCAAACCTGACTAACTAAATAACTATAATAATATGTGTGGAATTGTAGGTTATATTGGATATCGTGAAGCATATCCTATTGTTATAAAAGGATTAAAGCGATTAGAATACCGTGGCTATGATAGTGCTGGTGTTATGCTTTATGACGGAAC